>JBIKLL010000120.1:0-4085 GCA_044359815.1 Pseudobdellovibrionaceae bacterium | reverse complement strand
CTCAATACGAGAGATGAGCCCGCGGCCGTTAGCGAGTGTCTAAAAATAGTGAAAAAAATTATCTTTAAATTTACGCATCACGAGATATGCGGCGGTAAATTAAACGTCGCGCTCGCAAATGTATTCAAAAGGTATAAAACAAAGAAATAATTGAAAATACAAATTAACCGCAGGAGAAGCGGGCCAGTTAATAATTTTTAAAGATCTCGCTATCGAAATCTTGTGGTGTGAGAGGTTGAGCTCTTACTGTGACCTTGCAGCCTAAATGGGGTTTTGATTTATCAAATGCCGCGACTGCTTTTGAGCCGATGGCGACTCCAAAGGTCGTGTAAGCGCTGACGCTAGAATTGGCTTCATCCACCACAATACGCGGGAACAGCCAGCCAGTTTCGCTGGACGGGAAAAATTTCTTACATTCATCCACGGTTTTAAATCCGCCGACAAAACGGCAATTGCAATGTTCTTGGGCCAGCATATTTACGGGTAATCTGTCGTGCAGAATTTCAGCCACAGCTTTTTTTCTTTGTTCGGGATCAGTTTCTGGCGGCTTTGGATCTGGTCGATCTGTTGGAATTTGAATTTTGTCAGGAGCAAAACATTTCAATGCACGGTTTGTAAAGGGCTCCCAATAAGGCGAATGATTTTCGTCCCCACCATTTCTGGCAACCACCAAAGTTTTAGCTGGATCTGTATCTGGAAAAATCAATAGAAACTGTCCAAACTTTCCGCCTCCATAAATCATATCCTGGGGAGCAGTCTTAAAAAACTGAGGAACTCCATCAACAATTTGATTTAACCAAATCGATCCACCGACCGGGCCTTCCCAGGATTTAATGGCATCAGGGGTTAGGGGGCTTTGAATGGCATGGGATGGTGTCACCATTTCGGTGTAAAAAGATTTAGGAAATAATGTTTTACCCTTCCATACACCTTTTTGAACAATCAATTGCCCCAGTTTTGAAAAATCCCTGGTGTTTAGTGAAAGCCCTGATCCACCCATATACAAATTGGCATCATCTTGTTCGATAGCCCAATCTGTAATTTGTAGAGGTGTAAAAATATTTAATGGCAAATCTTGGTAAGCATTGTTTCCCAACAATTTTTTAAACACGCTTTGTAACATAACCGCGTTGCCAGAGCTGTAGGTGTATACTTCACCTGGTGGATAATTCAATCCTCGGTTCCAAACCCAATTCAATGAATCAGCGCGAGGCAAACCATACATTAGCTTCAAAGCATCCAAGGCTGCACAAGGTGTGTATTCGCACCAATCAATCCCACTGCTCATGGTCCACAGGTGTCGAACAGTTAAATCTTTACGAAAATTGGGATCTTTGTCTTTGTCGCCCTCAGAGGCTGGCAAAAAATCTGCCACCCGGCTGTCTAGTGACAGTTTGTTTTGTTGCACCAATGTGCCTAACATTAAACCTGAAAAGGTTTTCGAGATACTCCATAGTTTGTATTTCTTGGTAGCATCAGAGCCCTGGTTGTAAAATTCCAAAACTGGCTTTCCACCCTTTAAAACTACGACACCGAATGTGTTCATTTCGTTTTTAGAATAATTAATAAAATCCTGACAGGCTGGATTTTCCAGTAGGCTTTGGTCAGCCACCTTTACAGAAAAATTTTGGTAATTGGCAGAGGTCGTTGAATCAAAATCAACTTGGGCTGAGGCTTTGTAGCTCAGACCACTATATATCAAACCACTAGCGATAAATGATAAAAGCATCTGTCCCCCCGGCAAAAACTTAAAGTTCTTACTAAGAGGTAATTTATCAAGCCAATAAAGCCAACGAAATTAATCTGACTGCGCCTCGGTATTATCAGTATTTGATTGTGAACCAAAAGGTCGATCCAGCCCCTTCAGATGAGCTAACCCCCACGTTACCACCCATGGCTTCGGCCAGCATTTTGCAGATGGATAATCCAAGCCCTGTTCCGCCAAATTTTTTGGACAGGGAGCTGTCTGCCTGAACAAAAGGGCTAAATATTTTTTGAATGGTTTCTTTGTCCAAGGCGGCCCTTAAAAAAAACTGGCTGGAGATTTGTCTGTGTGGTTTTTTTTTGTATTACCTGGTTCCGGATCTGACCCTTTACGTCTTGATACCAGCTCTGGTGATCGGAGCGTGGTAGGATTATTACTGCAGTATTTGAACCCAGCCTGATGAGCCGTATTCGTACCATTTGGTGACTGTGCCGGCCATGTTGATTTCATTTGTAATGCACTTTTGTTTACCCAGGATATGTCCTGCTGAAAATGAATCTGGATGGGCATAATATACATATTCTTTATCTGGGGTTGAATAATAGCAGGCGCCATCGCCCTCATTTGGGATGCAATGTCCAGTTATCTGGGTCATCCCAATTGTAGCGCAATCAGTGGAATAATAAAATTCTCGGCAAAAATATCCAGAGTTTGGAGTGGCATTAACCTCACAAGTTGTGACTGGCGGAGTGTTAATTATATTTTGAATGGTAACTGGGGACTGGGAGCTGCTGGAGCCAGACGAACCACCGCCGCAGTTTTGAAAAGCGAACATTAATCCTAGACCGATTATTGAAATTAAAAAAATTGGTTTTTTAGACACAGATTATATTATCGGAACAAATACGGGTTTCTTTAGATCAACTAAAATAGCAAAGGGGCCTAGTTTTTTCCACTCCGGCGCCGGAGTGAGTGTCGTTTTATTTAATTTGAATGGTAAAACTAGTAAAAAAGCGCCCCCATAAAATCAGTCATGGATAATCAATCAAAAGAAAAAGGATCACTAACAGGTCTTTAGTTACCCATAAAACTTTCCGAATGAACAAATACTTTCGTTTATTCATTTTTAGATTCTCCTTTCTGTTGAAAGGGGTCTCCAAAAATCTTACGGGGGCGCAATACAATGCGCCTTTGTTATTTCACCATCCCTAGTAAAGCAAACTTTTGAAAAACTATTTTAGAAAAATCCGGATTGTGTATTTGTCGGAGGTAATTCCGACCGTCATTGTTGTAGTAGCAAGGTTAAATCAAAATATTTTTACTTTCAAAAGCGGGACCTGGTATCTGCGGGTATCTAAAGATCTTCGCTAACTCATAAAAATAGTTAATGCAGATTTGGGCAAATAACTGTATAGGATTTCATATGTTTAAAATCAGATTGGGCATTAATATAGATCACGCGGCGACTCTGAGGCAGGTCAGGGGTGGGACGACGGCTTATCCAGATTTAGTCAAATTGGCAAAACTGGCACTTAAATCAGGGGCTGATCAAATCACAATCCATTTGCGCGAAGACCGCAGACACATCCAGGATTTTGATTTAAAAAATCTCTCAAAGGCAAAAATCCCCCTGAATCTGGAAATGGCAGCCACTGAAGCCATGTTAAAAAATGCTTTAAAATACAAACCCCTTTGGGTTTGCTTTGTACCCGAAAAACGGGCTGAGCTAACCACCGAAGGCGGATTGAACGTCAGTCAAAACCAAGCAAAACTGAAATCCATGATCAAGGCCCTTCATCAAAAAGGCATCCAGGTTTCCATGTTTATTGATCCCTCCCTGGAACAGGTTAAGGCCAGCCATTTGATTGGTGCTGATGCCTGTGAGTTTCACACGGGAACATGGGTTCATCAAAATTCTAAATCCGAATGGAAGCGTCTGGTTCAATCCGCAAAACTGTGTCACCAATATGGTATGAACGTTCATGCAGGACACGGTCTGGATTATGATTTTACCCGAAAGATTAAAAAGCTTCCGTATTTGCAAGAGGTCAACATAGGCCATTCTGTGATTTGTTATTCGTTGTTTGAAGGCTTGGCGAAAACGGTCAAGCAATTCAATAAGATACTGAGATAAGGTAAAGCCCTTGATGAGTCCCACAAACAGAAATCCAGCCAATTCTGCAAAACCAGTCGACAAAAACTTTAAAAACATAAGTTTGGATCAGATGAAATCTGTAGTTAAAGCGTTGGTTGAGATATTGCCACCAAAGGCCATTGTCCTGTTGCAGGGGGATCTGGGGGCTGGCAAAACAACTTTGGTCAGGTTGATTGCCGAGCAACAATCAGTTCCCGATGTCCAATCACCCAGTTTTGCCTTACA
>JBIKLL010000067.1:0-14906 GCA_044359815.1 Pseudobdellovibrionaceae bacterium | reverse complement strand
GAAGAAATTTCTGAGGTAACAAGAGCCGCAAAAAAAGCGGGACTGGCTGTTGTTATTTGGTCCTATCCTCGTGGTGAACAATTATCCAAAGAAGGCGAAACAGCTATCGACGTGGTTGCCTACGCAGCTCATTTGGCAGCTCAGTTGGGCGCAAACATTATCAAAGTAAAACCGCCCACGGCTCACATCGAACAAGACGCCGCCAGAAAAGTCTACGAGGCCAACGGTATCCGAGTGAACACATTGGCAGACAGGACTCGGCATGTTGTGCAAAGCTCATTCAACGGAAAGCGCATAGTGATATTTTCGGGTGGAGAAGCCAAGGGCACTCAGGAAATCATTGCTGAAGTCAACGAACTGGCACATGGGGGAGCGTTTGGAAGCATCATGGGACGAAACGCCTTTCAAAGACCTAAGGCTGAAGCCATTGCATTGTTGAAGCAGGTTCAGGATACATTTGCTGGAAAGTCTTTGTAACGTGAGTGAAAATCCACTGCGCGCAGAAAAACGCAAAAAACTTCATCAGCTGAAAGAAAAAGGCATAAACCCATTTCCCTACAGTTTTGATAGGACAGGATTTTGTGGCGAAATATTTAAAAAATATAACGAACAAACCACGGCTGGACAAAAACTAGAATCCGATCAGTTTGCCATTGCCGGAAGGGTGATGACTGTCAGGGCTATGGGTAAGGCTAGCTTTTTTAACCTGCAGGATCAAAGCGGCAGATTGCAAATTTATATTAAACCTGAAGAACTAACTGCTGAACAAAAAACCATGTTTGAGCTTTTGGATCTGGGCGATTTGGTCGGGGTAAAAGGTTATGTTTTTAAAACTCAAAAGGGTGAGCTTTCGCTTTACTGCAAAAGTTTTGAAATGCTGGCGAAAACCTTGGAACCTTTGCCTGAAAAATTTCATGGCATACAAGACGTAGAAATCAAATACCGTCACCGTCATTTGGATCTGATTTCTGATCCTGATTCACGAAAAGTTTTCGAAACTCGGGTAAGGATTATCAAAGAAATCAGAAATTTTCTGGATGGACGTGGTTTTATGGAGGTGGAAACTCCTGTCTTGCAACCAATTTATGGTGGAGCAGCGGCCTTTCCGTTTTCAACTCACCATAGAGCCTTAGACATGAAATTGTTTTTAAAAATTTCGCCTGAGCTTTATTTAAAACGATTAATCGTCGGCGGATTTGAAAAGGTCTATGAAATTTCAAAAAATTTTCGAAACGAAGGCATCGACAGATCCCACAATCCTGAATTCACAATGCTTGAATGGTATGAGGCCTACACGGATTACAATTATCAACTTAAACAATTTGAGGAATTGATTTCTCATTTGGCAAAAACCATCACTGGTTCTTACAAGGTTGAATACCAAGGTAAAACTGTGGATTTCACTCCGCCTTGGAGGCGTCTGACTGTTTATGATGGGATCAAAGAATACGCCAAGGTTGATCCAGTTAAAATAACCGTGGATCAATTGGCCGATGAATTGAAAAAACACAAAGTAGAAATCGACCGGGACAAAAAAACAGGGAAGCCCCTGCAATCCAAGGGTGAGCTGTTGATGGAACTGTTTGAAGCCACAGCTGAACAGCATTTGTGGAATCCGACATTTGTTATGGATCATCCTGTTGAGATTTCTCCTCTGACTAAAAAACACAGGACTCAAAATGGCCTGGTGGAAAGATTTGAGCCCTTTGCAGCCTGTATGGAAATCGGCAATGCTTATTCAGAACTTAATGATCCTGAAGAGCAATTTGATAGACTGAAAGAACAAGAAGCAAAACGGGTCATTGATGAAGAAGCTCAGCCTATGGATGAGGATTTTATGCATGCGATTGATACAGGCATGCCGCCCACAGGTGGGGTCGGTGTGGGGATTGAGCGCATCGTGATGATACTGACCAATCAGGCCAGCATCCGTGACATTATTTTGTTTCCCACTATGAAGTTTGTGAAATGATAAAACTAAAAACAGTTTTTATTTTGCTGGCGTTTTTTTGGATGGGTTGCCAAAGCGGACCCACCAAGGTTTTTGAAAACCAGCCGCAGAGATTAAAAACTCCTAAGCTGACTCAGGCTGATCTGAGTTCAGCAGGGGCTGTGATTTTGGATGCCCGAAGCGCTCTGGATTTTGAGTCTTCAAAAGTTCCGAATTCAATCAATGTTCAGTGGACAGATTTTTCTCAGAAAAAACATCCATTTACTGGGTTATTGGATGTGGATTTGTACCGCGCAGCCAGGAGGCTTGCTCAGTTGGGTATTGACCCTGATACAGAAGTCATCGTTGTGGGCAATGTGCATTCTGGCAATGGCCAAGAGGGTCGGTTGGCATGGACCTTAAAATATTTAGGAATAAACTCAATCAAAATCGACAGCATTGAAAACTACGATAGACCTGTGCAAAATTATGCAGAACAATCCCTCAAGCCAAGGCCGATCTGGAAACCAAAATACAACGAAGTTTATCACATTGATTTAAAAGATTTTAAAAGGAAACTAAAAGCCTTCGCCAAGCGCGAATCGGTTTTAGTTGATGTCCGTTCAGAGGCTGAATATTTGGGTAAGGCTGACGACCATGTATCAAAAAATGCTCCTGATATGGGTGCCATTAATATTGAATGGAAGAAATTTTTAAAATCTGATGGCAGCATCGATGAAGGTATTAAAGATATTTTCAATCAGCTGGGATTAAAGACGGATCAGGAAATCGTGTTTATTTCAAACGTTGGAGTCAGATCAGCCTTAGCAACCTTTGTGGCTCAGGAATTGGGTTACAAAAAGGCCCGTAATTTTGCCGGTGGTTACACTCTTATTTTGAACCCTTAAGTTTCATGGGCTTATAGAAGGGATCGTGATTATCTTTGTCACCAGATGCGGGCAAGCGGTTCAATGATTTTCCAGATTTCAGTTCGCCTCTGGATTCAGCATCTAGTCTCCATAAACAGTCTCGGATACCCGAATCTGTCCTGGGGTTTTCGCAGCGCCTGAGGTGTCTGGGCTCTACCATTGTGACCTGGGCTTTTTTCATGCAATCGATAAATAAATCATCATCAAAAATCCGGTCGCAGTAAGAGGCAAAATACCAATCGGGTTTTTTAGACGAAATTAAATCTTTGCAGCCTTCTTTTTTGTCTTTTTTCAAAAACCGTTCACAGTATTCTAAGGGGTCTTTGAATTCGATAAACAGCATGTGATCGTTTAAAGACTTGTCATCAAAATCATTGCGAGCAGCTAAAAGTTTATTTTTAGGATTGGATCCTTCAGTGGGCTTTGCAAATCCCAGTTGAGGTGTCGACATAATGGTAAAAAGAAAACTCAATAAAGCCACGTTCAGCAGTCTCCTTTAAAACATGAATTCGCGTATTAATTTATCGGTAAATTATGAAGCTGTCTGAAGTCTGAAAAGCACACTGTACATTGCGTTTATCATTTCGGGATCATAACGCCCTGCTAATTTTTCTTTCATCATGGTCACAGCATCAACGGGCTTTAATGGTACATTGTAAGATCTTTGGGTAGTCATAGCGTCGTAAGTATCAGTGATCGCAATGATACGTCCAAAGGGATGGATCTCTTCGCCTTTTAATTGCTGAGGATAACCGTTGCCTGCAAATGATTCATGATGCTCAAAGCAGGCAGCCTTGACTCCGTCTGAGATATTATCGTTATCATTTAAAATCAACAGACCATACTGGGGATGCTTTTGCATTTGAGCCCACTCAGCATCATTCAAAGGTCCTTTTTTGCACAATATATCCAGACTGACCTGACGTTTACCAATGTCGTGAAATAAAGCTCCGACTCCCAGTTCCTCAAGTTCTTCTTTAGAAAACGAGAGGGCTTCAGCAAGGCCTAGCGAATATATACTGACATCCAGTGAATGGTTGTAAGTATAAAAATCATGACCAGACAATGATATTAAATGAGCCATGGCCTCGGGTTCTGCTTCCATAAATTTAATAAAATCTTTAATAACGGGCCTTGCAGAATCCAGGGCTTTGTTGACTTCGGGTGTTTCAAAAAGTTCCTCAACCAAAGACATAGAACTTTCGCGCAAAATTAGCGATTTTTCCCTAACATTTAAATCAGTCGAATTCATTTGATCATGGATGTAACTTTTGTAGGATTTCCTGTCGGTTTCGCGAACCAGAAAATACATCCCTGTGTCTTTGGTATTCAGGGCCAGCATTTTATCTTTATCAATTTTATCACCGGCTCGCAAATACACCACAGTTTGAGTATTGATTCTTAAGAACACATCAAATGTTGTGGGTTTGCCTGGGATTAAACTGTTGATTCTGACGTTAAAAAACTTTTCGTTAAGCATTTCTATATTTTGCCAAGTAAATTCAGACTTTTAATAGTCTAATTTAACACTTTCCCAAATTGATAGGCCAAGCCATCAGTTAAATAGACAATAACAGCGAATTCAGCTACTAATGGGTCATGTCTCTCAATATAAGACGCTCAGATTATACAGGCCCAAAGTTGAGCGAAAAGTCTAAGGATGGCTTTGTAAAGGACATTCCTTATAAACTCAGCACTGAATTGCAGTACTTAAAAGGCGTGGGTCCAAAGCTTGCTTCAATACTGGCAAAACGCGAATTAAAAACCATCCAAGATTTATTGCAATATTATCCCCGCAGTTTCGAGGACCGCAGGGCTGTCAGAAATATTGCCTCACTAACAGTGGGTGACTCGGTCAGCATCATTGCCACAATAAAAAAGGTAAACCAAATCTCTATGGGTAAAAGCCATCGTAAAATGTTTATCGTAACTGTTGCTGACAGCAGTGGGCAAATCACCTGCAAATACTTTAGAGCTCCCTATCATGGATATTTTGAAAAGCTCGTGCATGGCACATCAGTCAGAATTTCAGGCAAAGTGATTATTTATCGCGGCCTCAAGGAATTTCAACATCCCGAGATCAGACCAATCGAGGAAGACCAAGAAGTCGAAAACGAAATTTTGCCAATTTATTCTGAAATCGAAACTTTGACTTCAATGAAAATCAGAAAGCTTGTGCAATCGGCTTGGCAAAAGGTGCAAAATTCAGAAGAACTCAGCGAAAAGCTTCCTAATTGGATTTTGCAAAAATACAATTTGCCTGACATCAAAACAGCACTTAAGGAAATGCATTTTCCTGATCCCAATGATGCAGAAAATTTGCTTAATTTTAAATCGCGAGCTCACCAAAGAATTATTTTTGAGGAATTTTTTTGGCTTGAAATGTATTTAGCTGCTAAAAAAGTCAGTTTTCAGCGCGAGCAGGGGCAGAAGCTGGTTCCAACCAATAAAGTCAGCTCAGTTATTTATAAAAACCTGCCCTTTCAGCTGACCAATGCACAAAAAAACTCGATTGCTGAAATTCAAAGGGATTTGCAGCAAACCTATCCTATGCACAGGTTAGTTCAAGGGGACGTGGGCAGCGGCAAGACTGTCGTTTCATTTTTGGCAGCGGCTATAGCTGTTGAAAATAAAACTCAAGTTTGCTTGATGGTTCCCACTGAAATTTTGGCTGAGCAGCATTTTAAAAATGCTCAGAAAATTTTTGATCAATCAGGATGTCGCATTGCTTTGCTAAGCGGACGAACCAAAACGGCTGCAAAAAAACAAATTTTGCAGGAGCTTTCTGAGGGGCGGATTGATCTTTTGATCGGTACTCATGCTTTGATTGAAGACAACGTGGTATTTAAGAATTTGAGTCTTGTTATCATAGACGAACAGCATCGATTTGGTGTTCAGCAACGGGGAGCTCTAAAGAAAAAGAGCAACAACCCGCATTTTTTGGTGATGACTGCGACTCCCATCCCCAGAACCTTGGCCATGACTGTGTATGGTGATCTGGAAATCAGTGTGATCAATGAATTGCCACCTGGGCGATCACCCATCCAGAGCCGGGTGATTTTTGAATCCAAGCGCAGGCAGGCTTTGGAGTTTTTAGCTGATTTAATTTCTAAGGGCCGACAGGGTTATATGATTTTTCCGTTGATCGAGGAAAGCGAAAAGATTGATCTGAAAAACGCCATAGAAGAATACGAAAAACTGAAAACAGAATTTCCTAAAATCCGTTTTGGATTGCTGCATGGAAAGCTCAAGTCAGAGGAAAAAGACCAAATCATGAATCAATTCAGAAACCACGAGTACGACGTTTTGGTCAGCACCACTGTGATTGAAGTTGGCGTGGATGTTCCCAATGCTAATATAATTATGGTGGAACATGCTGAAAGATTTGGTTTGTCGCAATTGCACCAGTTGCGGGGCCGTGTGGGCCGGGGAACTCATAAAAGCTATTGCATTTTTGTTTTAGGGTACGCTGTGGGTGAAGATGCAAAACAAAGAACCGCAGTGCTTGAAACAACAAATGATGGCTTTAAGATTGCTGAGTTTGATTTAGAGTTTCGGGGGCCGGGGGAGTTTCTGGGAACCAGACAGGCTGGGCTTCCGGGATTTAAAATGGCAAACCTGGTCCGCGATGCAAATATATTGATACAAGCAAGGGATGCGGCATTTCATATAACTAGCACCGATGCAAAGCTTGCATCACATGAAAATCAGAAGATAAAAGCTGAACTGCTCAAAACCCATGGGCCTGCAGAATTGGCTTCGATTGCTTAAGCCTCTAAATTTAAAAAATATTATTTCTTAAATAAATAAAAATATCTAAATACAATTTGTTTTGATGAAAAATATTTTGCTACCATTGTCTGGGATTCATTTGATTAAGGAGAATATATGAAAAGTTTTATCGTGATTTTGTTGACTGGATTAATGTCTTTAAATGTTTTTGCCCAAGAGACTTTGCACGGAAGCTTGGAAGATCTAATGAATCAAATGGGTGATCATTTTAAAGCCATAGGTTCCACAATTGATGATTCATCTAAAAACCAAAACAATGCTGTGCGCGCAGCGGATTTAAGATCAATCTGTATTAAATCCCTACCAGAAGTTCCCCATAAAATCTCAGAGATGCCTGCTGAGAAACAACCTGAAAATCTGAGAACTTATCAATCTCTGATGGCCCAATTGTTGTTGTTGAGTGTGGATCTGGAAAAATCCCTTCAAGCAAACGATAATGTAGGTGCAAAAGCTATCGTGGTAAAAATGGCAGAGCTGCGAAAAGCAGGACATGATCTGTTTAAATAAGTTTTTATTTTCAATGTTGTTAATTGGCTTCTTGGTTTCCTGCCAGGAGGCCGTTCATCAAAATTTGAAACCAGAGCAAGCTCAAGAGCTTGAAGAGCAACCCAAATTGCCACCTGAAGAAAAGGCTCCTGAAGTTCTAAATTTTAAGGTCATTTCAGAAAAAGTTTTTGAACCAGGAAAGTGTGTGGAGTGTCATAATCCAAACAATCTAAAGGGGGATTTAGACCTCAGCACATATGATGCCATCGTCAGTAATTTTTTAATCCCAGATTTGCTTAAACCAGGAAGCCCTGACGAAAGCTCATTATATAAGTCAGTTCGGGACAATAAGATGCCCACCGACAAATCGGGCTACCCAAAGCTGAGCTTATTGCAGAAAGAAATTTTAAGAATGTGGATACAAAAAGGTGCCGCGCAAAACTAAATTTTTCTTGAATTAAAAACCCAAAAGCGATGCAATCACTGAAATCCCAAGGTTAGGGATTTGCTTGAGGGGGCAAAAATGAAAAGGATATCTGGGTTCAAAATCGCAAACACATCTGGGCTTTTAGCAATCTTGTTTGGTGCTCTGATGACAATGGCTTGGGTGATTCCAGCTCAAGCAGAAAAACATTTGCATTTTATAAATGGAACCAAGCAGGCAAAAGAAATCGACAGTTTTGCCACGGCCTTTTCAAAAAACGAATTTGAGTACAATTTTGTTTTGCAGTTTCAGGATAAAATCACTGAAAGCACAAAGGCAAAGCTGACCAAAGCAGGCATTCAAATCTACAAATACATTCCAGAAGATGCTTTGATCGTCAGAGCCAGTTTTGCAAAAATCTTAAAGGCCAAAAAATCTGCGAACATTTCTGGAATCTTGCCATTTAATGGTTCCCTGAAAATCTCGCCAAATGTGGGCCCGTTGAGTGTGTTTTCAAAATCAAAGGTTTCAAAATTTTACGTTAGCCTTTTTGATCCTGCAGAAAAAGCTATGATTGAAACTCAAATCCAAAACTTAGGGGCTGAGGTTTTGCAATCTTTTGACAGGTCCTTGTTGATTCAGTCGCAAGATTCTTTGATCAATCAGATTTCCAATATCAGAGGCATCGAGTTTATCGAGCACCCGCAAAAAATGGAGTCTATGATAATCACTTTGGATTCTGAAACCATTCCTCCTACAGAAACTAAACCACCATTGACCGAGATGACAGGCTTTGAGACCGGTACGAAAATCATGAATTTCGATGCTGCTTGGGCTTTGGGAATCACAGGCAAAGGTCAAATTGCAGCCATGGCTGATACGGGCTTGGATTCAGGTGCGATTGCTACAATCAGTGCTGACTTTGCCGGAGCCGTAGTTAACGGTCATAATTTTGGCCTTGGTGCTACTAATTGGAATGATCCCATGGGGCATGGAACTCACGTCGGCGGCAGCATTGTTGGCCGAGGCGCTCTATCACAGGGTAAAATACGTGGCGGTGCTTATGAAGCCGGATTTGTTCCGCAAAGCATGTGGAGTCCTATTATAGACAATCTGACAGTGCCTCCTCAGCTTTCAAAATTATTTGAAACGGCTTACGCAGATGGCGCTCGAGTTCACAGTAATTCTTGGGGTAGCGGACGAAATCCTGGAGCCTATGATTCCATGGCAGCTCAGGTGGATGAATACATGCACAAGAACCAAGATTTCTTGGTTGTTTTTGCTGCGGGCAATTCAGGGGTAGATCGTAATGCTGATGGTGTGATTGATCCTAATTCAATGGCATCACCAGGAACTGCAAAAAATGCATTAACAGTTGGAGCCAGTGAAAATTTGGAATCCAGTGGTGGTATCCAGAAATTTATCCGTGAACTCAGATCAGCTCCGCAGAGCTGGCCATCAGAGCCCATCAGTTCATCAAAGGTTTCAGACAATGAAAATGGAATTGCGATGTTTAGCTCAAGGGGTCCCACTGCTGATGGCAGAATTAAACCTGACATCGTTGCACCAGGTACAAATATTTTAAGCGCTCGATCTCATGTTAAGGGCAGTGATCTGTTGTGGGGTGAATACAATCAGGACTATTTATGGTGTGGTGGAACATCAATGGCGACACCATTGGCGTCAGCTGCGGCCACTGTTACCAGACAGTTTGTTGAAACCTTAGGTATCAAACCCAGCGCAGCAATGGTGAAAGGGATTCTACTGGCGACAGCCAAGGATCTGTATCCTGGTCAATACGGTCAGGGAACTGCGACACAGGAGCTTAAAACCCAAAGACCAAACAATGATCAGGGTTATGGCCGGGTAGATGTTGCACAAATATTGACGTTAACAAAAGACAGCGTCATTGATTACACCGAAGGTTTGGCGACAGGGCAGGTTTTTGAAAAAGAAATTTCACTAAAAGCCGGTCAAAAGCTTGTTGCGTTATTGGCATACACAGATGCACCAGGCAGTCCCGCAGCAGCAAAAGCTTTAGTGAATAATTTGGATTTGCAAATCACAGATCAAGAAGGGCAAACCATGGCTTTAGGTGATTCTGTTAACAATGTGGAAATACTAGAGAAAACAGCTCAAACTGAGGAATCACTTAAAGTTTCAGTAAAGGCCGTTGATGTGCCGATGGGCAGTGTAGGAAAACAAAGTTTCGCTCTTGTGTTGATGGTGAAATAGAAAAAATATTTAAAAATCTTTTCATCTTTTCTATTTCTTTCGGTGTTGATGACCATAGTGTTTGATTACTCGTGTCAACTTTGCTATAAGCATTGGCTCGGGTGGAGGTGCTGGTGGCTTCATTGACGATACAGTCATCTAAGCAGTCGGTTAAAAAAGCTGACAATCATAATTTCAGAGTAGGCGATAACGCAGTTTATCCAGGCTACGGCGTGGGTAAAGTAGTGGCGATCGAAAGCAAAGAAATTATGGGTAGTAAGCTTGAATTTTACAGTGTGATGATTCTTGAAACCGAAATGAAGGTTTTAATCCCTAAAAACAACGTATCCAGTGTAGGTCTTAGACCGATTATTTCCACTGAAGAGGCCGCAAAGGTCATCGAAATCCTAAAAGAAAAAGACGTCAGAATCGACACTCAAACATGGAATCGCAGATACCGCGAATACATGGATAAAATCAAAACGGGTTCAGTTTACGAGATTGCTGAAGTTTTACGCGATCTGTTTTTACTGAAAGTCGATAAAGAGCTGAGCTTTGGCGAAAGAAAAATGCTCGACACAGCAAGAGGCCTGTTAAAAAAGGAACTCACACTGGCTGTGCCTGAAAACGAACTCACAAAAGAAGACGAAGTCAGACAAATCTTTGGAATCTAATCCATTTTTGCTTTAGATTATGTGTTCTATGAACACACAATCATTTCAAAAAGTCCGCGTCCGTTATGCCCCCAGTCCCACAGGTTATTTACATGTCGGGGGCGCCAGATCAGCGCTTTATAATTATCTTTACGCCAAAAATAAAAAAGGCGATTTCATTCTGCGCATTGAAGACACCGATCAGGCCAGATCAACTGTTGAATCTTTAAAAATGATGATCGAAGATTTGCAGTGGCTGGGGCTTCACTGGGATGAGGGGCCAGATCCGATCACCCTGAAAGACAAGGGAAGCTTTGGTCCCTACAAACAGAGCGAGCGCCAATCAATCTATAAAAAAGTAGCCGATGAATTGTTGAATGCTAAAAAAGCTTATTATTGCTTTATGACGGATGAAGAGATTGATCTGCAGAGAGAAAAGCTTAAACTGGAAGGCCGTCAGCCCCATATCAACAGTCCCTATCAGGATTGGCCCCTGGAAAAAGCCATCGAGAAAATCAAATCCGGTGCTCGTGGAAGTGTTCGATTTAAAACTAAAGGACTTCAAAAGGATTACAAGGTTCAGGATTTAGTCCGGGGCCAAGTTGTTTTTCCATCAGACATGGTTGGGGATTTTGTTTTGCTCAGATCAGATGGAATGCCAGTTTATAATTTTTGTTGCGTGGTCGATGATCATTTAATGCAAATCAGTCATGTCTTGAGGGCAGAAGAACATTTATCAAATACCCTCAGGCAGTTGATGGTATATGAAGCCATGAATTGGCCGCTGCCACAGTTTGGACATATGTCACTGGTGTTGGATGAGGACCGGCAGAAGCTTTCTAAGCGCAAAGGAGCCACTAGTTGTTTTGAGTTTAAGTCTGAAGGTTATTTGCCTGAAGCAATGATAAATTTTTTGGCTTTTCTGGGGTGGTCGCATCCAGATGAAAAAGATATTTTATCAATGAACGAAATGATCGAGGCCTTTGATGTCACCAGACTTAACCCGTCAGGGGCGATTTTTGATGTTGTGAAACTAAAATGGATGAACAGTCAGCATTTGCGAGCCCTTAGTGATATTGAATTATGGAATCGGATTGAGCCCTTTTTAGTTAAAGCTAAAATTGATTTTCCCAAAGATCCAGTCTTGCAAAATAGTTGTTTGCAGGTTTTTAAGCCAGCTATGGAGACCTTGGCTGACAGTGTGCCTTTGTTTAAATTGTTGATTGATTCAGAGTTCAAGGTCGAAGGCGAAAGCTCAGAGGTCTTGGGTTGGGAGCCTTCAAAGGCTGTGATCAAACAGTGGATTGAGAGCCTAAAAAATTGCGGTCATCAGAAGTTGACGGGTGAACTGTTTGTAAAAATACAAGATGAAGTTAAAAGCAAAACAGGTGCTAAAGGCAAAAATCTGTTTCAACCACTTCGAGTTGCCGTAATTGGCAAGCCTCATGGTCCTGATTTAAAACTGCTAGCGCCACTGATACCTGTGTCCTCTTTAGTAGCGAGGGCAGAAGAGACTCTTGGAGCGATGGCGTGAGCATTCAGATTTACAACACATTGACAAAATCCAAGGAAGAATTTGTTCCACTGCAACCGGGCCAAGTCAAAATGTATGTCTGCGGACCAACAGTTTATGATTTAGTTCACATCGGAAATTTTAGGGGAGCCATATTTTATAATCTGGTGAGGAACTGGCTTGAGCACAGTGGGTACAAAGTCACTTACGTTTATAATTTTACAGATATTGATGATAAAATCATAAACAGAGCCTTGAAAGAAAATAAACCAAGCCTTGAGATTTCTGAACTGTACATTCAAGAGTTTAAAAATGATTTTTCAAGATTGAATCTGAGACCTCAGGATCACAATCCCAAGGTCACTCAGTTTTTAGAGCCCATCATTAAAATGATTCAAAAATTAGTAGAAAATAAGGCCGCCTACGTGGCCGAAGGTGATGTGCTGTATTCGATCAGAAGCAAAGCTGATTACGGTAAGCTATCACACAGAAATCCAGAAGAGCTGTTGGCAGGTGTGCGCATCGAACTGGATAAGAAAAAAAAGGATCCCTTGGATTTTGCGCTCTGGAAGTCCTCGAAACCCGGGGAGCCATCATGGGATTCGCCATGGGGTAAAGGGCGACCTGGTTGGCACATAGAATGTTCAGCTATGTCGGGATCCATTTTGGGTGAACAGATTGATATTCATGGCGGGGGAATGGATTTGATATTTCCTCACCACGAAAATGAAATCGCTCAGAGCGAAGGCTGTTTTGGCAAACAGTATGTTAAATACTGGATGCACAATAATATGATAAACTTGGGCGGAGCCAAGATGTCCAAGTCCTTGGGTAACATCGTTAAAGCCCGTTCTTTTATGGATGAATATAATCCAGAATTGTTAAAATACATTATGCTGTCGGTGCACTACAGATCAGTCACTGATTTTAGTGAAACCGCCATTGATAATTCAATCCATGGTTTGGCCAGAATTTATTCGGCCTTGGCTGTAGCAGAAAGTCTGACCGAGGGTGAGGCAACAGATTCAGAATTTTCAAAAATCTGTCATCAAGCTCAGGACGGAATTAATCAGGCTTTAAATGATGATTTTAACACGCCGGAAGCCTTTGCCAGAGTCTTTGAGGTCACCAGAAATTTTAATGCCCAAGTAAAAAGGGGAGTGAAAAATAAATCCTCATCAAGCAAGGCGAATGATTATTTAAAATTGGTAAAGGGCTTTGGAAAGCACATGAGTCTTTTGCAACATCCAGCCGAAGAATTTTTGCGAGAGCTTGATGACATGTTGTTGCGGCGAAAAAAGCTGCAGCGGGAGCAAGTGGATTTAATTGTGCAAGAAAGAGCGCAAGCAAGGGCTGCTAAGGATTTTGCCAAATCAGATGAGCTCAGAAAAAAGCTTTCTGATATGGGCATCACAGTCGCTGATTCGCCCACGGGATCGCATTGGGAAGTCACAAAGTAAGAAATAAATAATTTATTAACTGTGCAGTAAACATTAACCAACACGAAACAAAACAGTGGCGATTTTTAAAAAGAATCTCAAAATAGAAAGCACTTTGAAGCCAGCAGGGGATCAACCCAAGGCCATTGCCGATTTGATTTCACATTTTTCAAAAAAGATGAATCATCAGACCTTGTTGGGGGTAACTGGCAGCGGAAAAACATTTACCATGGCCCACACCATTGAAAAACTGAATCAACCGGCATTGATATTGGCACCCAATAAAACACTGGCAGGTCAACTGTACACAGAATTTAAAGAGCTGTTTCCAAACAATGCCGTAGAATATTTTGTTTCCTACTACGATTACTATCAACCTGAGGCTTACATCCCATCGACAGATACCTATATCGAAAAAGATTCTGCCATCAATGAACAGATCGACAGGATGAGGCATTCGGCGACACGGAGTTTATTTGATCGCAGGGATGTGATCATCGTCAGCAGTGTGTCCTGTATTTATGGTTTAGGATCACCTGAAGCCTATGAAAACATGATGGTGTTGGTAAAAACCAATGACAAAATCAAACGGGATCATTTGCTACGAGAGCTTGTACGGATTCAGTATCAAAGAAACAATATTGATTTTCATAGGGGCACCATCAGAGTCAGGGGAGACATTGTCGAAGTGTTTCCACCCTATGAGGAAACTAAATCCATTCGCATAGAATTTTTTGGAGACTTTGTTGAAAAAATCAGTTGGGTCGATCCCTTAACGGGCAGAGTTTTGGATGAACTGGATCAGATTGGAATTTATCCGGGATCGCACTATGCGACCAGCGAAGCAAATCAAAAAGCAGCAATAGCAACTATCAGGGATGAATTGCGTGAACGATTAGTGCAATTGAATCACGAAGTAAGGTTTTTGGAGGCGCAAAGGCTTGAGCAACGAACCCTGTACGATATTGAAATGATCGAGCAGTTGGGTTTTTGCCAAGGGATAGAAAATTATTCTAGGCATTTAACAGGAAGAGGCCCCGGTGAACCACCGCCCACATTGCTGGAATATTTCCCAAAAGAATTTGTGACCTTTATTGATGAGTCTCACGTCACAGTCCCTCAGATTGGTGGCATGTACCGTGGTGACAGGGCTCGTAAAATGAGTCTGGTTGAACACGGTTTCAGATTGCCATCGGCGCTGGATAACAGGCCTTTGAATTTTCAAGAATTTGAAACCTTTATGGATAAGGTTGTTTATGTGTCAGCGACACCAGGTGCTTATGAGTTGCAAAAAAGCGAAGGCGTGATCGTAGAACAAATCATCAGACCCACGGGTTTGGTGGATCCTGTTGTTGAGGTCAGACCCGTCAAACATCAGGTTGATGATTTATTAAAAGAAATCCGTGAAACCGTAAAAGCCGGTGAAAGGGTTTTGATCACTACATTGACCAAACGCAGTGCTGAGGACTTGAGTGAATATTATGAGACCTTGGGTGTGAAGGTAAAATACCTGCATTCTGAAATCG
>JBIKLL010000116.1:0-4377 GCA_044359815.1 Pseudobdellovibrionaceae bacterium | reverse complement strand
CAAAAGGGCTTGGCAAAAGGGCCATTATCAGTTTGGATACACACCCAGGTTCGTGAAGACGCCATCACTCTGTATGGATTTTTAAATAAACGGTCTAAAATGTTTTTTCTGTCTTTGCTCAAGGTCAACGGTGTAGGTCCAAAAATGGCCGTCAACATTATGTCTGGTGGTTCGGTAGATTCTCTGATGAGTTTGATTGAAAGCGAAGACGCCAAAGCTCTTTCAAAATTGCCAAAGGTGGGCAAGAAAACCGCCGAACAAATCATTCTGACCCTGAAGGGTAAGCTCGTAAAATTGGATGATGAAACTGGTCAGAAAACCGCTTTGAAATCCAATGCTCTTGCCGGTTCTCACCGTGAAATCAGTTCGGCTTTGATAAATCTGGGTTTTAGGTCTCAGGATGTCGATCGGGTATTGGTGGATTTTCCAAAAGAAATTGAGCTTGAAGAGGGCATCCGAACGGCTCTTTCGGCTTTGACAACAATTTAGGGGTAAAATGTGTCACGGATTTTAGAAAGCGACATTCAAACTGAAGAAGTCTCTTGGGAAAACCAGCTACGTCCCAGTTCGTTTGATGAGTTTCCAGGACAAGACAACGTCAAAGAAAAGCTCAAAGTTTTTGTCAAGGCCGCGAAGGCTCGTAAAGAACCTTTGGACCATGTTCTGCTGAGCGGGCCCCCAGGATTGGGTAAAACCACGTTGGCAAAAATCATTGCCAATGACTTAGAGGTCGAATGTAAAATCACATCGGCGCCAGCTCTGGATAAAAAGGGTGATCTGGCAGCTCTGTTGACCAGTTTAAAACCTTTTTCAGTTTTGTTTATCGACGAAATTCACAGATTATCCAGAATTGTCGAGGAGTATCTGTACACAGCCATGGAAGATTTTTACATCGACATCGTGACGGGTGAGGGTTTGGGAACACGTTCGATGAAATTTCAATTGGCTCCTTTTACATTGATCGGAGCAACTACAAGATCGGGGCTTTTAAATGCTCCCTTTAGGGATCGATTTGGAATTTCTGAAAGATTAAATTTCTATGACAAAAAAAGTCTTGAGCAGATTTTAGTCAGATCCTCTGAGATTTTACAGATAAAATCTGATTCTGGTGGGCTATCTGAAATCGCCAAAAGATCTCGGGGAACACCCAGGATTGCAAATCGATTGTTAAAACGGGTGCGCGATTATGCTCAAGTGGACGGCAAAGGAATTATAGATTCTAAAATTTCAATCTATGCTTTGGACCAATTGGGTGTGGATCAGATGGGGCTTGATGATATGGACAGACAGATTCTATATTTGATTGCAGAAAAATTTTCTGGTGGTCCGGTAGGTATTGAAACTTTGTCAGCAGCACTGTCTGAAGACCGCGGAACCTTGGAAGAAGTCTATGAACCCTTTTTGATCCAGGAAGGTTTGTTGCAAAAAACCCCCAGGGGTCGAACAGTCACAGAGGCCGCCTGCAGACACTTAAAAATTATAAATGTTAAATCAACACCCCTGGAAGCCGGAGTTTAAAAAATGGAACTAAGATGGCTGATACCTGTTATGGTAGTTGTTTTTACTTTGATGGGAGCTTTTTTTGTGAGATTGATTTTTTTTGGTTTTGCCAGTCGGGATATGGATCCCGTAAAATTAGGGATTAACGGAAGCAAGCTCAGTCCCTGTGGTGATAAGCCCAACTGCGTTTGCTCGATTCAAAATGTTAAGTCACAAAATAAATCAGAGCAGGAAAAATACGATCAACAGCATTTGATTGATCCCATCAGAGGAGACAGTCAGACTCTGGGTAAAATTAAAAATCTGCTGACTAAAAATCGATCTTTTAAATTGATTAAGGAAACTCCTAATTATCTGTATTATCAGTATACATCTGATTTATTTGGATTTGTTGATGATCTGGAATTTTTGTTTGATGGCACTAATAAAATCGATGTCCGTTCAGCCAGCCGAGTGGGTTATTCTGATCTGGGAGCCAACCGCAAGAGGGTTGAGTGGGTCCGCAAGCAACTATCGTCGGGATCTAACTAACGTAAATCGTGTCAGAACTTTTTTAAATAAATAAGAAAATTAATTGTTCTAAAATTTAAACTGGCAAAAGAAGTCTCAAATTAAGATTTAGCTAGTTAGAATGTTTTTGCGTCTGGATCTAAAGTCTTAGTCCTGGCAAAGAATTATTTTTTTCTTGGGACAAAAATACTCGTTCAGACTCAATATCTAATGTGGATACTAATTTTGGATTAGTTTTCTAAACCAGGTCTTTACTAAACTTATTATTAATAAAAAGCCTTATCAGGTTTTTAAATAACTTACCGAAATCAACTCATCTGATTTTTAAAACAAGATTTTGAAATGTTAAGGAGAAGTTATGAATTTTAGAAACCGAGTTATGTTGGCAATCGCTGCAGCCAGTTTGCTGTGCACTCTGGTGGCTGTTTTTGTAAGTTCAAGACAGATACACAAAGAGGGCGAACAAGCTCTGGTCAGAAAATCAAAGGCGATTCTGTCGCGACTGGAAGCTGTCAGATCTTTCATTGCCGAGCAAGGTGGTTTGAAAGGTAAAATCGAAGCCATGGTCAAAAAATATCCTAATGGTGATTTACCGAAATCTGAAAAACTGGAAGTTCTGAAAATGGTTCCTATCTTTGCATCGATGAAAGTCGGTATGGAAGATGCTGAAAAAGAAAACTATGCTTTCAGAATTTTTTCAGATGAACCCCGGAATAAAGAAAACAAAGCCACTGATACCGAGATGGAAATCTTAAAAAGATTTGCCGCTAATCCTCAATTGCCTGAAATTGAAACAATAACAGACAAAGAAGTCATAGTTTACAGACCTGTCAGATTGTCCGAGTCTCAGGGGTGTATGGAATGTCACGGCAATCCAATGAAATCGCCCTTTGGTAACGGCAAAGACATTTTGGGATTTGAAATGGAAAACTGGTCTGACGGCAAATTGCACGGCGTGTTTGCTGTGATTTCGAAACTTGACGAAGTTGAAGCCGCAGCCAAAGCCAGCACCTTTTTGATTTTTGGTGTGGCATTTTTGGGTGCGATGCTGTCGTTGCTATTGGGATTTTTATTATTAAAAGGACCCCTTAAAATTTTAAATTCAATAGTGGGAAATTTAAGAACAGCCGGCGAACAGGTTAACAGTGCCAGCACTGAAATTTCATCATCATCTCAATCACTAAGTTCCTCGACCGCGCAGTCAGCGGCGTCACTTGAGGAGACCACAGCTTCTACAGAAGAAATGTCCAGCATGATCAAGCTTAATTCATCTCATGCAGAAAACGCTAAAGAGCTATCTAAATCTTGCGAAGTCGGTGCAAAAGAAGGCAAACAAGAAGTCGATCGACTGATCATTGCGATGAACGACATCACCAAATCTAGCAAAAAGATCGAAGAAATCATTGCCGTAATAGACGATATTTCGTTTCAGACAAATTTGTTAGCTTTGAACGCAGCTGTTGAAGCAGCCAGAGCTGGTGAACAGGGCAAAGGATTTTCAGTTGTTGCAGAGGCCGTTCGGAGCTTGGCTCAAAGGAGCGCCACATCGGCCAAAGAAATTAGCGATCTGATTAAAGAAAGTGTTTCAAAGATCGAACACGGTTCTGAATTGGCTGAATCCAGTGGTAAAGCCCTGAATCAGATAGTTATCAGTGTAGAAAAAGTTTCTCAATTAAACACCGAGATTTCTACAGCTTCACACGAGCAATCGCAGGGTGTGGCCAATATAAATAAGGCAGTGAACGAGCTTGATAAAGTGACTCAGCAAAATGCATCTGCAGCTCAAGAAACTGCAGCTGCAGCTGAAGAGCTGTCTGCACAAGCACAGGCTTTACATGTGTTGGTTGAAGATCTGAATGGGGTCATAGAAGGCAAAGTCTCTGAAACCACAGTTCAAACTAGGGCAAAACCTAAATCATCATCTCAAAAGGTTAATTTTGAAAGAATGCTTCCGTTAGGTGAAACTTCAACAGCCCGCAAAAAAACTAAACTGAGCACAGTTGATGAATTTGACAAAGCTTCATAGGGGTACATATGAATGACAATCAATTTGCCAGTCCTGGAAAATATTTGACCTTTGCATTGGCTGGAGAAATCTACGGTCTGCCCATTGAACAGGTCCGAGAGATCATCAGAGTGTGTGAAATCACATATGTTCCCAGAATGCCGGACTATGTTGCTGGAATACTGAATCTGCGTGGAAAAATTTTACCCATCGTCAATTTAAGGCTGCGTTTCGGATTGCAGGCCATCGATCGAACTAAGGACACTTGTATTATTGTCGTCGATACAAAAGACGGCAGCATTGGAATCATTGTGGACTCTGTCAATGAAGTTCAAGAACTTAGCCAAACCCAGATTGGTGAA
>JBIKLL010000066.1:0-15460 GCA_044359815.1 Pseudobdellovibrionaceae bacterium | reverse complement strand
GCGATAGCTTTTAATGCAGGGAAAAATGCCAGGAAGGCATTTTGAATATGCGATGCCGGCTCTGGCAGAACCATTTGCGTGAAGCAAATGGTTCGAGAAGACCAAATCCTTCCGGGCGCGCCATTTAAATCCGAAACAACAAACAAGCACAAAATTGATTTTAGAAAAGATCCTGGGATTGAAGGATTTGAATAGCAGCATATGACCTGCGTTGAAAGCGATAGCTTTTAATGCAGGGAAAAATGCCAGGAAGGCATTTTGAATATGCGATGCCGGCTCTGGCAGAACCATTTGCGTGAAGCAAATGGTTCGAGAAGACCAAATCCTTCCGGGCGCGCCATTTATTTCCGAAACTACACAAGCTGGTCCACTTGCTTGCGGTTAATTTGAACTTTAAAAAATATTTTTAGGTTTTTATATCTTGTGAATACATTTGCGAGCGCGCATGGCATATCTGGTGTTGTGTCATTTTATTTAATTAGGTTTATGATAATTTATTAATCTTAAACCTATTTAAATAAAATGACACAATACGGGAGATGAGCTTGCGGCCGTTAGCAAGTATTCACAAGATATAAAAACATAGAAATATTTTTTAAAATTCAAATTAACCGCAAGCTAAAGGGCCAGTTAATATTTTCATAGGCTCTCCACCAGCACGGAAACGCCTTGGCCGCCGCCAACACACAGTGTGACTATTCCTTTTGGATTTTTTGTTTTGATCTCGGACAATCTTCCCATACAGGTCATCAATAGCCGCAATCCACTGGCGCCTAACGGGTGACCGATGGCGATGGCTCCGCCCCATTGATTTAATTTTTCATCGGGGATTTCTAACTGCTTTTGACAAGCAAGCGATTGCACTGAAAAAGCCTCGTTCATTTCAAAAACATCAATATCATCAACGGTTAAATTATTTCTGTGCAAAAGCTTCTTTGTCGCATCCACTGGTCCCATACCCATAAGCGCTGGAGTAACAGCGGAAACAGCAGCATCCAAGATTTTTAAACCTTTGGGCTTGGTTTCATCAGAGAAACTAATTTTTTTCGCAAATTCAGGACTGACAACAAAGCCAGCGCAGGCTCCATCACTTAATGGCGAGCTGGTTGCTGCGGTTACTGATCCCTCTGATTTAAACACAGGTGGCAATGCCTTCAGTTTCTCAACATTCAAGGGCGATCTGATTCCTTCGTCCTTGGCACACAGGTAGGCAAAAATTTGATCTTGGTATTTGCCCTCGGACCAGGCTTTTTCTGCCAACAGATGGCTTCTGATGCTGAATTGTTCTTGAGCTTCCCGAGAAATTTTAAATTTCTGAAAAATATTTTCGGCGGTTTCGCCCATTGTGACGTAGGTATCAGGAGCTGCTGATTTTATAAGTGCTGATTCAGAAAAATTTGCCCCGCGCCTGGGAATGCGACTCATGGACTCAACACCGCCTACCAGATAACAATCACCCAAACCCGAATTAACTTTGGCCACGGCAATCATCAATGCTTCCAGTGATGAGCTACACAAGCGATTCACTGTAAAACCAGGTTTGTCCAATCTGCAGCCCAGGGCGCAGGTTCTGGCAATGTTATAACCTTGTTCGGATTCGGGATAGGCCGTACCGACGATGACTTCGTCAATTGAATCACTAATATCCTGAAAATAATTTTTACTAAATTGGCTCAGCGTTTGCTTGAACAATTCTGTCAACAAATCGTCGGGTCTGGTGTCCTTGTATGAACCCTTAAAGGCCTGTGTGAACGGAGTCCTGAGTGGACTGATAAATAAGGCTTTCATCCAAAATATCCTTTCCCATTTGTAAATCAGCAACAGAGATTCCAGGTGCTAAATTTAATATTTTAAATTTTCCACCGACCACAGAAAACACCGCCAGATCTGTAACCACAGTGTTGACGACTGCAAATCCCGTCAGTGGCAAATCACATTTTTTAACCAATTTTGAAAAACCCTTGGGATCAAAATGCGTTAACATTACGATCACGTGCTTGGCTCCATTGACTAAATCCATGGCGCCGCCCATGCCTGTGACCTTTTTGCCGGGGATCATCCAATTGGCTAGACTGCCTTCTGCGTCGACTTGCATCCCACCTAAAATACAAAAATCAATATGACCACCACGAATCATCCCAAAGCTCATAGCACTGTCAAAAAAGCTGGCTCCGGGTTTGATAGCTACAGTTTCTTTGCCCGCGTTGATCAATGTGGGCGAAACCGTATCAGCTGTGGGTCTGCCACTGATTCCTAAAACTCCGTTTTCAGAATGTATTAATATATTTTTATCAGCCGGAATTCTTTCGGCAATTAATGTGGGCAATCCAATTCCTAAATTAACCGAACAATCAGATTTAAAAAATTTGATCACCAGGTCTGCCATCTGATTTTGTGAAAAACCTTTTGATAAACTCATACTAAGTCCTGCGAAAGCTTTAAATGTTCGATGTGATTTTGATAATTTTCGCCCTTAAACAATCTTTTGACAAAAATTCCTGGCAAATGAACATCCTCGGGTTTGATGTCGCCCCATTCTTCGACTTCTACCACGCTGATTTTTGCAGCCATTGCCATCAAGGGTGAAAAATTCCTGGCGGATTCTTTAAACCACAAATTACTAAAGCGATCAGCTTTTTGGGCCTTGATGATCGCGTAATCGGCGTGCAAGGCAGTTTCCAGCAAGCAAGGCTTATCAAATATTTTAATTTCTTTACCCTCAGCGACGACAGTTCCGTAACCAGTAGGAGTGTAAAAGGCTCGAATCCCCATGCCAGCGGCACGAATACGTTCACTCAATGTTCCCTGAGGGATCAACTGAACCTTGATTTTATTTTCCATCATTAATTTTTCCAGATCCGGATTGCCACCGATATAACTACAAATCGCTTCTGAGATTTGACCGGTTTTCAGCAGCACGGCTAAGCCCTTACCCTGATTACCAATGTTGTTTGAAATCACAGTCAGATTTTTTGTGCCTTTTGCTAAAATTTCTGTGATGCAGTTTTCTGCAATTCCGCACAGACCAAATCCCCCACTCATCAGGGTCATTCCGTCTTTCAAATCAAATAATGCTTCGCTAGCGTCTTTAAAAACAGTCATAGTGAAAGGCTCTTGGGTGAAATCCGGTGAGCCACAATGGCATCGCAAAAACGATTCAATCCGCTGATCAGGTCATTGGGTTTGCATGTTAACACTGGCGCAATGATTACCTGATTGGGTTTGGTAAAAACAAATAAATTTCTTTTGCTAAACTCTGCTGGATTCACAGGAATCCTCAGATCAACAGCAGCCAGCATTCCGGCAACCCTAACATCCGAAACTGTTTCCAGTCTTTTCAGTCTGGTTAAATACAGTTCAATTAATTTCAGGTTTTCCTGCTGCAGGTTTTTAAACTCTATCGATTTTAATATTTCCAACACTGAGCCTAATGCTGCCAATCCCAGTGGATGAGCATACTGAGTCAGACCACAGGCCAATACATTGTCTTGGTAAAAATCAGCTATGCGCGAATGACACCAAAGAGCTCCAAAGGGTATGTAGCCCCCGGTGATGCCTTTGGACATTGTGACCATGTCAGGCTTGATGTAAAAATTCTGAAAGGCAAAGTCACTTCCGGTTCTGCCAAATCCAACCAGAACTTCGTCAACAATTAATAAAATTCCATATTTTTTTGCCAGGGCTTGAATCCCATCCCACCAATTTTGGCTGGGAATGATCACGCCATTGGTTCCGCTGATTGTTTCCAAACAAAAAGCCGCGATCGTCGCAGGATCGTTTTGTAAAATCACTTTTTCAGTGATCTCTAAATTGGGGTCATGCATGGGTTCAGGGATCCTGACTGTCCAATCGTTCAGTGTTTTGTGGGCTTTATTGCGCCAATCACCAGTCACAGACAGAGCCCCCAGGGTTGCACCATGGTAGCTGTTGTTTCTGGCCAGGATTTTTGTTTTGCCAGTGATCTGTCTGGCAATCTTCAAAGCATTTTCCACGGCCTCTGCGCCAGATGTGGTGTAAAATATTTTTCCTGAAGCAAAACCCAAAAGCCTTTTTAACTGTGCACTGACGGATTCTTTCAGTTCGAAATCCCACTTAGGGGCAGCAATAGGCATTTGGTTTAACTGTGCGGAAATTGCTGCCATGATCTTAGAATTTTTATGACCAAAATTTGTTTGAAAGCTTGTAGATATAAAATCATCAAAGCGGGCGCCGGTTTTCAATATTAAAAAACTTCCGTCAGTGCCGGCCACATCCAATGTTTGAGCATTGCTTTGCGCAGTCCATGTATAAAAAAATGAACTCATATTTGAAATTCCCTTTCAATAAAAAATTCTTTGCGTTTTTCGCAGCCTCGCCAAAACAACAACTGGCCTGATTTCAGATCAGCCATGGCTCCACCGCAGGTTTCGCTGGATTCAGCATTGGTTGCCGGTGGGTGAGAGCAAACAGAAAGTGGAAACTCATCATGGCTTGTTAGCAATCCTTTAAAATCATCAGCTGATTTAACTTTATTTATTCTGTCTTGAATCAGTTTATATCTTTTTAAACTGGTTGGGCTGATGTTCACAGCCGATTCAACAGCTATGGTTTCAGGTGCCAGGCAGTGGTTCGTGTGAAACACAAATCCCTCCGATTGCACTGTGTGAGTAAGTTTTTTTTGAGTGGGAGTGATTTCCCAATTTTGGGCACCCTGTGAATCAGCAATCAGATAATTATGACCAGAAGTCACCATGGTCGTTTTTAAAATCTGGGACATTTGGGATACCTTAGATGCTTGCAAACATTTTCTGACCATTACAGGCCAAATCACTCCGTTCACAGCGTCGGTTGTGTTCAGATTATTGACTGCTATCATGCATTTTGCTGAATTAAATCCCATTAATCCCACGCAACCAACAACTGTCATGATTTTGCAATCAGGTGTATCGATAACTGCCAGAAACCTTCTGGCACTGTTGTGCATATCCCAAGTTTGACCAGCTAAATGTTTGCCATCGTTATTAACATAAACCGTAGAACAACCATCATTCAAAATCTGGTTGTTAAAACTGAGGTCTCTAAAATCTGTATAATTATTTAATATCACGCAATCAGATGGCGACAGATTAGCCCCATCCATAATGCCTTTGAGCTCTTGTGACAAATCCTGCGAAAACTGCTCAGTTATTCGCAGCTGGATTTTGGAATTTTCAGATATGTTTGATTTATTAAATCTGTTGCTGGCAGACAAAATCAAATCAGTGCGGATAGCAGCCAGTTCCCGGATTGCATCCCGAAAAGCTTCACCGTGCTGTTGACCCCATTGTTTCTGCGAAAGTCCCTTTTGATATTTAATTACAGGAAATCCAATTTCCATTTATTTGTTTAAATTCCTCTCGACATAGCTAAGCAATGAAAACATATCACCATCCCAGGTGCTGATTAGTGACAGCGGCTCTGTCACAAAATATTTTTTTGAGCTAAATACAATTCCCATTTGACCCTGCAAATATGCAAAAGCCAAATCAGGTGTTACCAGCTGACTGGCAAAATAGTTTCCCTTGTCGTAACCGTGATTCTGACTATTGGTTTCGTTAAACACTAAAGCCACATTTTTTTGATCACATAAAATCCTAAGAGCTTTTAAAAAATCAAGGGGCACCTTTTGCCCGCTGACTGACGAAATAGGTTCGATCCAAACGGCTTGGTACAGATTATTTTCTATATTTTGAGTGATTGCACTCAAGACAGCTTTCCAATTATTTTCTGTGGGTTCATCCAGTTGGGTCACTGGGAAAAAGCTATCCACAGGTTGGCTCAAACTTCTGGCCAGAAAGCTGCCTCGACCGAAATTCTGTCCTTTAAAAGAAATTTGCTTATTTGATTTTTTATCAAAATACCAAATTGATTTTTCAACTTTGTCTACACACTCTGACAGACCCGATGTTGTGTAGCAATGCCTAAGCTCAGTTGGCATTTTGTCGGCGATTTTTTCAAGAGCTACCAGCAACGAATCATCAATAAAATTTGAAAGAGTCATTTTATTTACAATATAAGGCATAGCTTTAGCGACAAATTTGTTGTCGAGTTCTGATGTCCATTCCAGGGGTATTGAATAATAAATTGAATCCTTGAAAAACAAATCATCATTATAGGCATCGGGCACTCTGGTGACCTCGGTGGCACCAAGGCTGGCATTTAAGCTAAACATAGATTTTGCGTAAACTTCTCGGTTTCTGCCGCTGATGTGAGTGACACCAATTTGTGAAGCAATCATGCAATAAGCAGTTTTTAAAATCTCACCAATTTGTTTACCATGAAATTCTGTTCGAACACCTGTATCCACCATATAAACTGCATTTGGATCATCAATGTTTGGATCGGATTCTGTGCCTTTGATATTTTTAAATTCAGATATGGAGCCGCCAATACAAACGGCAATAATTTTTGATTCTTCTAATACCAGGATTCCAAGCCCATGTTTTGATTCCAGGGCTTTTTTAAATTCATCGGCAGTAGTGACGCGGGATCTTTCATAAATTGCGGTCTCAAAATCTTCCAAGGGTATCAAATACTGATCCATATTTTGTCTCTCAATAAACTGAATCTGTAAATGGGCCAGGCCTCGGGCAGCTAATTGGGATTTCAGAAAATCTGCAGCCATTTTTTTGGAATCTTGCAGGGACAGTTTCTGCTTGCTGTTTTTTAGACTGAGTAGTTTCTGATGGACAGAATATCTGTCGACGATTTTTCGATCAATTGCCGGGATAGAATCCGTCGGGACCTTTTGAATCTTTTTAAGCATGTTTGATAGGGCCAGAAACAGCAAATCAATATCTGAATTAGTAAATGCTAAATTCAGTCTAAACCTGGCGGTGTCTGTACCAGCTGGGTAGCACATAATGCCTTCAGAAAATCTAAAACCAATAAATGGGTTTAAGTGATCAGAATTTAAAAACCTAAAAGCAAAGGCTAATCCCTGACCGCGGGGATCTGTGATTAAATCACTAAATGATTTGCACAGTTCATTTAATTTTGCCGAACAGTATTTTTGAATTTCTAAGATCTTAAGGTGGTTTTGCTCAAGCATTGATGCATGAATTAGTCCACGATAAAGACTGGCCTGCGAATGCAATTCATCTGCAGCTTCGCAAATATTTGGCATCAAGACTAATCCAACCTGTGCTTTTTTGGCACAAGTGACAAAATCCGGTTTCAATGATTCAGAATAAATATTTTTCAGATCAAACTGTTGGTGCCAAAAAAAGCTATCGCCCAAATGAAATCCCGTTTGAACTTCGTCATATATCAACGGCACTTTCAATGTTTTGCACAGATTGATTAATCCATTGTGAAATCGATCTGTCGTATAGGCATCACCGCCTTCGCATTGCATGGGTTCAATGATGACAGCAAAATATTGATCAGATTTAATTTCATTTCTGATTTGCAGAAGTGAATCAATTTCTTTGGTTAACAAAGGGTCTGATTGACCTTTTATTTTATCAAGGGCTTCATTAAAATCAGAATCAGATTCAGCAGACCACAATTTAAGCCAGTCCTTTTTAAATGGGGCTTGAATGACACCATCCCGAGATTCTGGATAATCCACAAAAGTAGTTTCAAACCCAGGCCACTGAAATGGAACTCGCTTTGCCGGAGCCCACGAGCTCCATAGCGAAACCAGCATTCTACCGTGAAAGCTTCCTTTAAATGCTAAAACTTTCTTAGCTGATTTGTTGGAGCGGTTTTCAAAGCAATGGCCTAAGGCGATTTCGTTTGCCTCAGCACCAGAATTACAAACAATTGATTTTAATGAATTCCATTTAAGTGTTCGTTTTAAGAAAGCATCATAACGGGCCCTGGTTGTAGGGTCTGATTTATTGTTCCAAGCTGCCGGGTTGTGTGCGACTCCAAAAAAACTTTGATGATTAAAACCAAACCCAAGACTGGCGATCTGCGATCCTGCATCCAACAGAATTTTATTGTCCCCAGATTCTGATTTAACACTGATATAGGGTCCAAAGCTTTTTTCGAGATCAATGATAAAAGGTTTTTTTTCGGCAGGGATTAGATTTTTATCTGTGTACTTTTTAAAAACAGATTTTGCCAAGGTTTCATTTTTTGGATCGATCCAATCAAACTGCATATTCCCCCTTGTAGAATGCTATATATATGGAATATTTTTTAAAGCTTGTTGTTTCAAGTTCATTCTGAGATTTGGGGATTATTTTTACTGATGATGCAAGTGGCAACAAAGAATATTTTTATACCGACAAAAAAACAATTTTTTAGTAAACGCCACCGACGGAAATTCCGGCCCATGGCTGGATTTCAGTCAAATAAGTCAGATATCCTGTGGCTCGGAAAAGAAATCCAGATCGGCTTCTGAGCTCCCAGCCTGTTCCTGCTAAAAATATTGGAATGACCGAGTTTTTTAGCTGAGTTTTTCCGATTTCAAAAATTTTATCTTGGTCTGTGGGATTGGCGCTATTAGAACGTATTTGAACATTGACGATATCCAAGCCACCTATCACAAAGTATCGATTAAATTCTTGGGTAAAATAAAAATTTGAATAAACTGGCACTACGGCCATGTTTGCGCCTTTGTCAGCAGTTCCCAGTGAATAAAATGAATAGCCAGCACCGATCGCCCACTGTGAATCCAACAGTCGGTCAAAATTCACACTGTACATGATTCCTTTACCACCGGCTTCAATGGATACAGCATTGGGAATCTTTTCGACGGCAGTTTTATCACGAGTGACAGCAGATTCTGTGATTATTTGGGTGGACCCTGAGGTCATTTTGATGATTGTGATCGGTTTAGGTTCGTAAATTTTGGTAGGCATTTTAACTTTAGATTGTTTGGCGTTCGAGGCCACGCAAAACAGCAATAAAGCTGTGGCCAGCAGGTATTTATCCCAGCCGGATTTTGTAATGACAGTGTATAGGCCATTAACAGTAAAACGCATTTAATCCTCTGTAAGTGTCTGTGTTTGCATCAGAGCTTTAATCTACAAACATAAAGTTCAATGTTTATGCCACGGGTAAAATCGTGGCGACTGGTTAAATTCAATTAGATCTAAAAGGGCTTGGGTTCTTTGGATTCCTTAGATTCTTCGTTGTGAGCCTTCCACCAACCTGAAATGCAATCAGAATTGCCCTGGCAGTCAGAAACAGACCGGTATTTGAAATATAGATCTTCCCCGTGTTCATGAGCCGCCTTACTGTCATCGCTGTGTTTGTCAGAAGCTATCAGAATTGCTTGTTGAAGGTAGGAGTCGGTACCATTGCTAACGCTCTGGGCCTCGGCATATATTATATTTCCCAGAAAAATTATTAAAAGCATTACAGCCGCTTTCATTTTCGTTCCCCCGTTTTGAACTGAGTGTCTTAACACTATTTGAACATATTCAAATCGGACCTTAAAGCTTCAGTCTGGTGATTCTCATTATGAGACGCTTTCGAAACCCTTGATATGACAAGGTTTAGTCACCTGACTAACAGTTCTACTGCGTCAGTAGCATGATTTGCACAAAGTATTGCCAAGCTGAAAAAGGGTAAGTTATAGCAGTTTAATGATTCGGGTAGGGGATAGAAAAATTCAGTTCGGCAGATTTGAAAACGGTCCAAAAAATTCTTTGACTGATGTTAAAGGAATTCGAGTAGGTCACAGCACTTTGATTGAAGGAAGCGGCAAACTGGTTCCTGGCCATGGTCCTGTACGCACAGGTGTGACGGTGATTTTACCCAGCGAAGACATTTGGAAATACAAATTTAATGCTGGCAGTTTTATCATGAACGGTAATGGCGAAGCCTGCGGACTGATGTGGTTGCAAGAATCTGGAGTGTTGGAAACTCCGATTGCTTTAACAAATACCTTGTCTGTCGGAACTGTGCAGAGATCATTGGTTAATTGGATGGCCGAAAAATATCCAGAGCTTGGTGTGGATGACGACACGATCACGCCATTGGTTTTTGAATGTGATGACAGTGTCTTGAATGATATCAGGGGACAGCACATCCAGCAGGAACATGTTTTTAAAGCCATTGAAACAGCGACTGATCAGGCAGTTATAGAGGGCGCAGTGGGTGCCGGTACAGGTATGATTGCGTATGAACTGAAGGGTGGTATTGGCAGTTCATCCAGAAAAGTTTCGATTGGAAATCAAGATTATAGTGTTGGAGTTTTATTAAATTCAAATCATGGCAAACGACACACCTTAAGCTTGTTAGGCAATAACATTGGTCCAAAAATCAAATTGCCGACGCCCGGTAAATATAAAGACGGCTCGGTGGTTGTCATTGTAGCAACCGATGCTCCGCTGGATTCCAGACAGCTAAATCGTTTGGCTAAGCGAACTTTTTTAGGAATTTCCAGAACAGGTGGTATCAGTTATCATTCCAGTGGTGATGTGGTTATGGCTTTTTCAACGGCCAATAGAATCCCGCATAAACCAATCAGTCCTGTGGTTGAATCCAAATTTATTTCGGATTTTTATATTGATGATTTGTTCGAGGCTGCCAGCGATGCCTGCGAAGAGGCCATGATCAAAGTTTTGTTAGCTGCAAAAACCACTATTGGTCGTGATGATTATAAAGCCTTTGCTTTATCGGATACGGATTTGCATTCAATTTAAATTCCCACAAGGTTTCTCACCGTAAGTTGCTAAATCTTGAATTTAAAAATCTAAAATTTGATTTCATTTAAAAAGACCCTCTGCGGAGCCTGGATGGCGGGGGCTCTGCCCGAGCAGAGAAGCAGGAGCTGTGGTCTTTTTAAATGAAATCAAATTTTAGATTTTTAAATTTAAGATTTAGCAACTTACGATCAAACCATGGTGCTAATTTAATCGGATCAAGTTCTCAGGGTATTTTGTCAGTGGGTTTTGCCCTTTGATATAAATCATCAGATTTTTGTATTCACGCCTTTTGCCGTTTTCGATTTCGTAATCATGCCAGCGTTCAAAGAACTCATTTATTGGAAGATAGGCGTAGCCGCTGCCAACAGATGGATCCATGACATAAATAAATTTATTATCTAATCCAACCAGGTTCACATAATGACCTGCTTCCCAAGTGTCTTTCCATGGAATTTTTGGATCATCCCTCCAGGCCTGAATATCCAAAATCACGGTCGCACCTTCGGCCAAAGCAGCTTTTAGCTCTAGAAAAGTCGTTCGTTCTTGGATACGCGCTTGCAGATTATGATTTTTGGCAACTTCGGAAATCTTGGATGGATGGGTTCCATTTTCGGGAGTAGTCCCCAAATCTTCATACAGATCTGATTCGGCATCTTCCGAAACTCCCCAATAAGTCAAAACAGACAGCAAAGCAGCAGCACCGCAGGAATAATCTGTTGCTTGTCTGACAATTGGCAGTGGTAAATGCTTATCCGGTAGCTTCTGGGCAAAACCGTTTGCCGTAAAGCCAAGTATTACTAAGACAATCCATTGTCTCATCAAACCTCACCCTCTAAATAAAATGGTTGCTTGAAAAATTAACGATTACAAGTTTTATGGTGAAAAAATAAGCATAAAACCACATCGAGTCATAGCTGGAACATAAATTTGTCCAAGATGTTCAAACTATAAATTTCTTTATCTGGCTTTGGTGTACAGATGCATCAGCTGTGGTGCCAATCGTTCCAGATTTTCTATACGTGTGGAATCTGAAGGATGGGTGCTTAAAAACTCTAGGTTTTTCTTGCCTCCGGCTGATTGCATTTTGCGCCACAGGGTCACTGCTTCATTGGGGTTGTAACCAGCTCTTGCCATCAGCTCCATACCTATGCGATCAGCCTCGGATTCTTGACCACGGCTATTTGGCAGCGAAATTGCCAATGAGGAAACTATCATCGCGGCTTCTGCAGTTTCGCTATTAATTTTTCCAGTCTGTTCCAGAATCTGAATACCTAAAACCTTTACCAATTCCTGACTCATTCTTTCGCGGCCATGTTCGCGCAGAGCGTGGGCAATTTCGTGACCCATGATGGCTGCAATTTCACCGTCAGTCAGCTGCAGCTTTTCAATAATTCCAGAATAAAAAGCAATTTTACCACCAGGCATGCACCAAGCATTGATTTCATCAGAAGTAATCACATGGGTTTGCCAGTCCCACCTGGGAGCTTCCGCTCTGAAATTGGCAGTGTGGGGGATCAGTCTTTTAGCCACGGTTCGCACTCTATCGACCTGCGAAGGGTTTCTGTCCAATTGGCCTTTGCTACGAGCGGTTTCAATGGTTTTCTGATAACCGCTGGCAGCTGAGTTTTCAATATAAGAGCTAGGTAGTAATAAAAACTGGCTCCTGTTAGCGCCGACCTCACCGCTTTCTGTTGAACTGGAGCATCCTGAAATAAAACCTAAAAAAATAATTACAGCGACAAAATTTTTCATAAATTCAGCATATCACCTGGGATTATTGCACCCAAGTTAATTTTAATTTGGCCTCTGGCTTCATGCCTCTGCTATAAACTGAAAAAATTAAATTTTAAACAATTGTTAGGGGCTAGATTGCATATTCAAAAAAACAATTTTTGCGCCTTGGTAGTGCTGTCACTGATATTAGTTTTTACTGCAGGTTATGCATTTGCTTGGCCGCCATTGTTTGGCTACGAGTTTGAATTTACCACCAAGAAATTATCAAAAACCAAAGCAGTCAGTTTCACCAGCGAGGATCAAAAGCTTCATGAAGAAGCGTTGATTCAATTTTTAAATAGCTATCAAGAGCTTTTTCCAGAAGCAATTATAATTGCATCTGTAAAACACAATGCAGATATAGCTGCGTATATTAATGTCAACCCCAGCCGGATGGATTCCTTTACATTTACAGTAGCTATGCGAGCAGGGGGTTACGAAATCACTGGGGATCCCCACACAGTAGGTTATTACAAAAATAAAGCTGATCTGTATGAAAAATATATTTTTGAACCAGTTAAAAAAATGGGTTTGATTACCACTGCAGGGTCTGCCGGCCATATTTCGATCGGCAACAGATCAGGATTTACCAACAAGACCCTTTTTAATTTCATCGTGGATATGCAAAATTGGCATGAATTGTTTCGTGGAGTGTTGGGTAATGATTTGGCTAATGGGCCTCCATTGGCCATTCAGACCAGGGCTCAGCAGTTACAGTTTGCAAAGGTTTTAAAAAAGTATTCTGATATATTTTTTGTTCAAAATGACAGATCAAAATCAAGCAGATTAGCTTTTACACATGAAATCAATCGTAAGGTCTATACGACTTCATTTATTTGGACGGAGCTAGATGGGGCCGATCATTTTCAAAATATAAACTTGGAAGAAATCATCGAAACCCAATCAGAAGCTTTGCAAAGATTAGAAATCAGGTCCATATATGCACAAACATCGATGCAGCAGTTTATTTTGCTGGCCGAATTGCTGCAAAAGCGTTTGGAGTATCTGAAGACTTTTGATCAGGCATTAAAATATGAGCCGCATTTTTTCCCGACGTACGGGAAAGATCAGTTTCTGGTAAATCAGTTTTATAAATTTGTAACGGAAACGGGGCTTGAGTGGGATACCTATCGTCATTTGCTGCCAAAAAATCTTAGAGGCAGAACTCCCAAAGGCTATCAAAAATCCTGCGACGGGATTTTGTTTTAACGTGATCTGAATCAATTGATTACTACCTAAGTAGTGTGGGCAGAAGAATAATTAAAAAACGGGCCAAATATTCCCGCAGCTTTTTTGAAGGTACAGACTGGACCTTTTGCAAATACAAAAACTCACAAAACTAAATAAAATTAAACAATGCAAGAATCAGAAAGTTTTTATTCAGTCGAAGAGCTCTTTGTATCCAGAACCAACAAAAAAGGCATCATACAAACTGGTAACAATGTGTTTGTCAGAGTGTCTGAATACGATCGCAATGATTTAATTGGTAAACCTCACAACATTATCAGACACCCTAATATGCCCAGATGTGTTTTTAAACTGGTGTGGACCGAAATAGCTTTAGATAAAATTTTTGTTGGTTACGTTAAAAATAAATCTAAAAACGGAAAATACTATTGGGTGTTAGCTTGCATTTTTCCGACCAAATCTGGGTACATATCTGTCAGGCTCAAGCCGACCTCTGAACTGCTGACGGTCATTAAAGCTTTGTACCAAGATGTTCTGGAATATGAAGACAAACATGGGATGAACGAGGCCCTGGGCTATTTAGTCAAAAGAATCAATGAGCTTGGGTTTAAATCCTATGATCATTTTATGAAACATGCGTTGATGACTGAGCTGTTTTCAAGAGACGATAAAATGAAAGCCAAGGATGCCATTACCCGGTCCAACGGCAGTACCATCGAAAATTTGTTTTTAGACATTCAGCAGATTTTGTTTCGAGTGGTTGGAAACTTTAAAGATTTTTCCAGAAAAGATTTTGGATTTGAGGGATTGCATAAGCAAATTTCAGATTGTGCAAACATAATCGAAGGATCATTTTTAAACCTTGAAAGCCTATCCATCAATATGGCAATAGCAGCCCACAATCTGGGCCAAGACGGCCGAACGCTGGTTGTTGTTGCAAATACCTTTCAGAAAATTGCCGCTGATGTTTTGCAAAATTTCAAAAGTTTTAAAACAATGTCAAACGACATTATGAACGAATCAGAAAAAGTCGTTTTTGCTGTATTGTCATCCAGAGCCCTGATCGAAATGCTGATGTTTCAGGTACAAGAGAACGTCGCTGATTTGTATGCCGGAAAATTTAAAAACCAAGCCGAACTGGCAAATCTGGTCGACGACGCCAGAACAATGAACAATGAAATCGTTAAATTGTTCTCTGACAACGTAAAATATCAGCGCAAGTTTTTAGAAAATTTAAAACTGCTATCAAAGAACACAAATCAAATTAAAGATTTGGTGACCAGATTAGATTTAATCCGGATTGGCGGTAAGCTAGAGGGCGAACGGTCGCAAAAAATTGCTGAACTGTTTGGTCCGTTTATTGATCAGATGAATGAGTTTATCATTCCAATTGAAGATCCCATGAAAAATCTGATTGAAACTTCCAGGCTTAGCGGTGAGGCTTTTGAAAGCTTTGTGCAGTCAGTGGTGTTGCTGGAACACTCCATTCACGAAGTCGCGTTGTTGTTAAATATGTCAGCCAAACAGACTGAAGATTTGGACCTAGAGGCCGTTTAGAGGCACTTTCTTAGTTGCTTGCAATAAAGTATTTTGAAATTAAAATTTTAGTTAAGTTTAAATGAGTCAGTAACTAAGGTTTGGATTTTGGATTGGTAAAAGTTTTCGATAAGTTCAGATACAGGTAAAGGGATAGTGACCAAACGATCAATAAAGCCATTCTGACCTTGGCATGTTCAAAATTTGATTCCGTTAAAGACCCAATATTAAAAGCTACCATGGCACAAAAAAGTCCGATCGCCATAGCCCTATCAATTGCGCTGTGGGAATTTCTGAAGGTTCTGTAAGCGATGAGCATAAAATATCCCTGCATAAAA
>JBIKLL010000065.1:0-15811 GCA_044359815.1 Pseudobdellovibrionaceae bacterium | reverse complement strand
TAACTAACTAACTAACTAACTAACTAACTAACTAACTAACTAACTAACTAACTAACTAACTAACTAACTAACTAACTAACTAACTAACTAACTAACTAACTAACTATTGAAAGTCACTTTCCCCGGGGAAAGTATATAATCGCCCCCCACCACCACTAACCAAAGAAAATCCATTCAGCTGAAAGAGTACAAAATCCCATCTTCGCTCCCACCCGTTGCACCCACCCACCCCCTCAACCGCTGTCTCAAAATGATTCACACATAATTTATAAAAAACAAAAAAATGTTATATTTTGAAATGTTCAAACAACTTCAAGAACAAAAATAAAAAATCACCCCAAAAATCTCAAAATCAGACTGTTGCAAAATGATACTTTTCTGGAAAATCTCAAAATCAGACTGTTGCAAAATGATACTTTTCTGGAAACTCACAAAATCAGACTGTTACAAATCGATACTTTGCCGGAAACTCTCAATTTTTTGACGAACCTAGCCGATGAGCTAGTCATAGCGAGGAATATAAATGACTACAAACTACGTTGCACGTATCCAGAACTTTGCTCAGACAATTACGGCCATAACCTTGATGTCCGCAACCAGTTATGCTGGAAGCAATGCCGGGATCATGTATCACGGCCGAATAGCTGACTCATCAAACACACCTGTGACAGATACCTCAGCCAGCTTTCAGATTAAAATCATTGGTAAATCCACGCTCAAAGGCGACGGTACCGCTTTATCTGAAAAGTGCACCCTTTACAGCGAAACTCAGACCCTAAATCTGTCTACAACCAATGGAACATTTTCGATTTCAATAGGCGAAGGCACAAGCCCTACCTTTGGAACCGGTGTGACCACGCTTGAAAAAGTTTTTATCAATCCCCCAGTGGATTTAACGGCTCCAGCTTCCACGGCTTATGCAATTCCTGCTGTTTCTTGTGTTAGCGGCGCTACTACTTATTTGCCAAATTCTGCCAGCAATGATCGAGAAATCGAAGTCTCGGTAACATTAACAAACGGCACATCCCTGAACCTGGGATCCATGGCAATCAGATCTGCTCCATTTGCAATGCAGGCCAAAGAAATCGGCGGATATACTTCTAATGATCTGTTAAAAGTCGGAAGCGCCAGTTCTGCTACCTACCGAGTGATGACCACTGGACAGGCCGATTATTTGATTGGTTTATTAGACGAAACATCAGATTTTATGGATGCTCAGACTAAAAAAATCAGAAACGTTACGACCCCTCTAGTATCAGAACCAGATGCGGCTGCAAACGTAGCTTACGTCACTGCAGCGATTGCGGCATCTGGTGTTGGTACTGGTGACATCACTGATGTGACTGCAGGAACCGGCTTAACTGGAACTGCAGCCTCAGGCAATGCGACTATTGGTTTAGCCAATATCGCTGATGACAGAATTATGGCTAACGTATCTGGTGGCGCGGCTGCACCTTCTGAAACAACAATCACTGCATTGTTAGACGGAGTTGTCGGCAACGCTCAAGGAACTATGATGTACAGAAACGGAACTACTTGGACGGCTTTGGCTCCAGGTACCTCTGGACAATTTTTGAAAACTCAAGGCGCTGGCGCCAACCCTATTTGGGATGCAGATAATAATTCTGGCGGCTCGGTGACCAGTGTTGATTTAACTGTGCCTTCATTTTTATCTGTCAGTGGTGGACCTATTAATAGCAGCGGAACTTTTGCTGTGAGCTTGGCTTCACAAACTGGCAACGTGGTTTTTGCATCACCTGCTGACGGCTCTGGCGCAGCACCGACATTCAGATCATTAGCTGCTGCTGATATCCCAAATCTTTCTGCTGCTAAAATCACTTCTGGCACATTAGCTGTTGCTCAGGGTGGTACTGGCGTTGGAACCTTGTCTGGTTACGGAATCTTGACCATGAATGCTGCGGGTAATGCTGTGACCAGCACCCTGTGCACAACCACTGGTGAAGTTTTAAAATACAATTCAATCACTGGCGCATGGGCTTGTGGAACTGACGCTGACAGCGGTGGCGACATCACTGGAGTTACTGCAGGAACTGGTTTGACCGGAACTGCGTCATCAGGCGATCCAACCATTAGCTTGGCTAACATTGATGATGACAGAATTATGGCAAACGTTTCAGGCAGCAGTGCTGCACCATCTGCAACAACCATTACGGCTTTGTTGGATGGAGTTGTCAGTAACGCTCAAGGAACTATGATGTACAGAAACGGAACTACTTGGACGGCTTTAGCCCCAGGTACCTCTGGACAATTTTTGAAAACCCAAGGCGCAGGTGCCAACCCTATTTGGGATGCAGATAATAATTCTGGCGGTTCAGTGACCAGCGTGGCAATGACAGTACCTACTTTCTTGTCTGTCAGTGGTGGACCTGTGACTGCCAGTGGAACTTTGGCAGTGAGCTTGGCCAATCAGACTGGCAACGTAGTGTTTGCATCGCCAGTTGATGGATCCAGTGCAGCACCGACTTTCAGGTCATTGGCTGCTGCTGATATCCCAAATCTTTCTGCGGCTAAAATCACTTCTGGCACATTAGCTGTTGCACAAGGTGGTACTGGCGCTGGAACTCTGTCTGGTTACGGAATCTTGACAATGAATTCTGCGGGCAATGCTGTGACCAGCACCCTGTGCACAACGACGGGACAAGTTTTAAAATACAATTCAATCTCTGGTTCATGGGCTTGTGGAACTGACGCTGACAGCGGTGGCGACATCACTGGCGTGACTGCAGGTACTGGTTTAACAGGAACTTTTTCCAGCGGCAGCGGAACAATTGGTTTGGCTGATATTGCTGATGACAGAGTTATGGCAAACACTTCGGGTTCAAGCGCTGCCCCTGTTGCAACGACCGTTTCAGTATTATTAGACAATGCTGTTGGTAACACACGAGGCAGTTTATTAATTCGCGACAATACAGGATGGGTTCCATTGACGCCGGGAACTTCGGGACATGTTTTGACATCTGGCGGAGCTGGAGCTGATTTGTCATGGGCGGCGGGAGCAGCTGGAGACATTACTACTGTAGCCGCAGGTTCTGGCTTAACTGGTGGTGGAACTTCAGGCAATGTGACTTTGGCAGTCGATTGGGCTTCACCTGGTTCCATCGGTGCATCAACTGCAAACGCAGGAGCATTTACGACCCTGTCATCTTCGGGAACTTACACTGCCACTGGAAATATCTCGCAAACTGGGGCAACGACATTTGGTACAGGCACAGGCGCTGTTAGTTTGAATGGTGACGTGACCATCGCGGCAGGCAGAAACTTGTCAATGGCTTCAGGCGCAGGAACTTTTGTTCAAACTTACACTGGTACCACAACTGATGCTGCACAGATCACTGCAAACAGTGTGACTTCAGCTGATGTGTTGCAATTATCAGGTAATGGTTTAACAAGTGGTAATATTTTAAATATTTCTTCTAGCTCTACAGCGGCTGCTGCTGGCAATACTGGAATCAATGTGGCTATCAGCGGAGTAAATGGCACATCAGGGATCACTAGAACTGGTATCAGTTCTACAGTGACAGCGTCATCGGGAGGAACTTCAACAAACGTAGCTGCAAGCTTTAGCGCTAGCGGTGGAACAAACAACTACGCAGTCTTGGTACCCAGCGGTAACGTGGGTATCGGAACTTCAAGCCCCACTTCTAAATTGCATGTCAGTGGTGGTGCTATAGTTTCTGATTCGACGAGCGCTTCAACAGCAAGCTTTGTTAATTTTGGTGCAGGTAACGTGGCTTATTCGTCGACTGCAACTACGACAATCACTGTTTGCGGAATGAAAGACGGCGGTAGCTACACATTGGCTCTGACTGGATTAACAGCTGCGCAGACAATCACAGTTGTTGCTTACCCGACCTATGTGAACTCGACATCTTGTAGCGGAACAGCCCACACCGTAAACTTGGGCAGCGCTGCAACAACGTTTACCTCTGCTGGAACCACAAATATTGTGACCTTTATTTACCTGGCAGGCATTGGCGCCAATGGCACAGTGTACGGTTCAGTCATGACAGGATTCTAAACCATGAGCAGAAAAAGCATTGTGAAAATCTCTATGATGCTTTTTTTGACTGTTGCTTTAGTTCCAATTAACAGCATCGGCTTTATGACTCCTTTTGCATTCTGGAAAAAACAATCTTCAGGCGGAGGTTGGGGACCTATGGACTGGAATGATGTCAATGAAACTGGCACCTCATCATGCAGCCTGCCCAATACAATGATCACAGACAATATCACCGTTTCAGGGAGCGGAACTTTGTGGATTTCTGTCGGCAGTATTTTCCTCGTCGCTTCCTATTCTACAAACAATGGTGGAGCTTGGACAGGGATCACTCCTGGCTCTGGGGTTGGCGTATCAGTGACCAATGGTTCCACCTTAAGGCTTAGGGGAACGTTATGTGATTTTGAAACAGACAGTTTTACTATTAAAGATACAAATTCTAGCGGATCCACAATTGATACCTCGACCTTCTTTTACACCTGTACTGGTGGCAGCTGCTGATTAAAACCTTTTGCGGAAGATTGTTTGATAACGTAGGATTTATTATTTAGCGCTTTTATGGAGAGTTTATGAAAATCAGAATCAGATATTACATTGTTGCCTTGGGACTGCTGTTTTCATTATTTGCTTCGGCGCAAATAATCCCATATGCATACTGGAAGCGCGCCTGGGGATCTATGGATTGGGCCAATGGCTCACTCACAGACTCCAATGCTTGCGGAACTATCAGTAATGCTAATGTGACAATTAATGGTAACGGAGTTTTGTACGTAGCTGCACCTGGATCTTTTGCTTCATTAGATTATTCATATAATGGTGGAGCTTGGACTGCGATAACTACAAGCGGACCTGTCACAGTTACCAATGGTGCAACTTTGCGATTTCAAGCTTCCGTTTGTAACACGACGGGATCTGTTTCGATAAAAAACTCTTCTTCATCTGGGGCTACTCTTGATACTTTTAGCTTTACTCATACTCAATCAGGTGGAGGAGCAGGTGCCGGCGCAGGAGCCGGAGCCGGAGCCGGCGCTGGATCTGATGGTGGCGGCACAGTAGAAAATTAATGCTAAATCTTATTTGTAATTAAAAAATACTATTGAGTTTTTTCAGGTTGCTGGAGTTTTTTGATCCAGCCATTTTCGATAGTGATTTCGCAATCGATCTGGGATTCAGAACCTGCATAAACTGTTAAAACTGAAATATCGCTTCCGTCGCCTTCAGCTTTTGCCACGCCCACTCTGACGTCCATGGCTTTGATTTTTTTAACTGTCGCCTCAAGTTCGATGCGCTCACCGACTTTAAAGGCCGAACAGACTACAGGCGAAGATTTTTGTTTTGGAATAACCAATTTATTAATAAAAAAAATCGACCCAAAAAACACAGCTAACATCAGGGCTATATTTAACAGATATCTCAATCGGTCTCCGGATTAATCAATTCACTCAAGCATAATATATCCTAGCCCCCATTAGCACCTTGGGCTGTAAAATCCCGACTGCCCCATCGTCCAGTTCATTCTGGCAAGCCTTTGTCCGAATAGTCCTAGGAACAAAGGTTTTAATTGTTACAAAAAAATAAGGGGACCACCATGAAATCCATTTTGTTTTTTGCATTTCTGATTTTTTCAGTAAGAATTTTCGCAGATCAGGCAGACAATTTACCAGCCATAAATTTTTCAGAAGTCGTCAAAGGCAAAATCTATCGCAGTGGCGAGCCCGCTCTGTGGGAATACGAAGGCTTTGCTAAAAAATACGGGATCAAGACCATCATCAATATGCAAACCGACATGGTCGCCGTTGAAGCCGAAATTGCAGAAGCCGCAAAACACGGCATCAAAGTCATTTCACTACCCATCGTTGGATATTTGTACCCAACTGATAAAGACATTTCAAAAATCTACAAAGAACTGACTGACAAAAAAAATTATCCGGTATTAATCCACTGCTACCACGGTCGCGACAGAACAGGATTGCTGGTGGGATTTTACAGAGTCTTCAAACAAAACTGGGGGGTCGAACAAGCTTATTCCGAAATGCTTAAGTTTGATTTTCTGACCTACAATTGGCCTCTGCAAATGTATTGGGAAGACAAAACTCGCCACAGGACCGACGAATACTAGTTTTAAACAAAAATTCCCAAAGATTTTTCACAGGTATTTTCAAAAATAAATATCCGAGTTTTTATTTTTTAATGGCTTATGCAGCGAGCGCGCTTTGCGTATCGCAGGGGTGCGGCACCATTAGGTGAAGCACTCCGCGAGACGAAATGCGGCCGTTAGCGAAAGCCATTAAAGAGTAAAAATCGGATATTTATTTTTGAAAATACCTGTGAAAAATCTTTGGGAATTTTTGTTTAAATCTAGCGTTCGAGGCCCTTGATGATTTTTTGTTGAAGCTCCAGCGACAGGGCCAGCAGTCGGTTTTTGGTGACTGTGGATGAGGTCACAAATTCACAGCCGTAATGAATTTCCTTGTTGATCCCCACCTGCATTTGCAGAGCATGCCTTACAACAGCACCCAGCTCTAGCGCCCGCCCCGATGACGGATGCACCGCTATCGAAAGCTTGTCTTCAAGATTTAGCTTTAAGTCCTTGGGATCAGTGATTTTAAACCGCACACCGCCAGCTGATAGGTCGATGACCTTGGTGGTTACGACTTTGCTGTTACCGTTGATTTGATAAATATTAATCGCCAACGGAAAATTATGGGGAACCTTCACCCGCAGCGAAGCCCTACGCTGCAGTCTAAAGATCACCATATTTAACGGAAACTGCAGTAAATCGCCCTGGATTTTGACCGGGCATCTGAAAAAATACCGATCAGGCTCTACCGTAAAATTTCCGATGACCTCAACGTTTTTGGTGGGCAGCCCCGTGATGGCCTTGGATGAGCCTATTAAAGCCGAATCTCCGATAATGCTGGTGGGATTAAAATAAAACAAACTGTCGTCAGCGCCTTTGCAAATCACTTGGGTCTTGGCCTTAATCAAGGATTCTAAAATTTTGCGCCTCTCAACCAGAGACCTGACTTTTTCAAAGGGGACTTTTTCCAAATCAAAATCCTTTTTAATTACGAAAATATTCACAGGCTTAGCCTTTTGCCAAAGCAACGCTAGGCCCTATTAAAAAGTGTACCTATGGGGATTTTAATTTCAAATGAAAATTACTGTACTGTAACCCAGACGTCTTCAATACCGTACTGACGCACTAGACGGTTAAAATATTTGGCGTTCATCGGGTGCACACGGATACAACCGTGGGATGCTTTTCTGCCTAATTTTGACCAATTACTTTTAGCCGTGCCATGAATCGCATAGCCTTGGTACAAAAACACCACAAAGGGCATATTTCCGTAACCATTATAATCCCCGCCAGGAAATTTTGTTGATGTGTACCTATCCAAAATTCTGCCATTAGGATGTAAGTCAAAATTAGGAGTTTCTGATCCCGGCAAACCGGTAGAAACCTTCCATACGTTTTGCAAAACGCCCTCGACAAACAAATACATTTTCTGTCTGGACTTTGAAACATAAACAAACAACGGACAATCCCGTCTGTAGCAGTTAGAATTAAATCCAGCGGTGCCATTGAAAGGTCCTGTCACAGTCGCAATGTCCTCATCGGTTAAAACTTGTTCGCCGGTTATGTCCCCACCGTTCAATTGCAGGTAATTTAAATCTTGATCCAAGGTTGTATCGGGGTCTTTGCTGGGATCATAGGCTTCATTTTGTTCTTGCGCATACTTAAAGGGTAACTTGAACTGTGAAAAATCCTCGGAGTTTGGTTCCATCCTGGCGGGCATCCCCGTCTGAGCCTCATAGTCCTTTTCCAATTGATCTAATTGCGCTTCGATGTCTGCGGCCTCAGGATTTAACTCATCCAACATATTTTGGTCAGAAACAGGGTTTAACACTGCATCTGCAGCATAGGCAGGGGCTTCGGGCAAAGCCTGGGGATTTACCGTCACGCTGTCGGATGATGGGTTGCTTTGAACCGGTGCTGGATTAATCTGCAAAGACTCGGCATTGATTTGCTGGGCCTGAACATTAGCCACGGCCAAAACGATCCACAGACCACTTAAAACTAATTTGAATTTTGAAACCTGATTAAACAAATAAGATCGCATAAGCCACCCCCCTAAATTTGCTGCCCAGGCAATTATCAAAATTAAATCCACTCCACAATCAATTTCACGATAGCCAAGAATGGTTCCTGTAGCTGATAGGCACAGAAGCCTAAACTTTTGGCCCAAAAAACCTGTCGAAAACAGACCTAAACAGATTGCCCAAACGGTGTTCTTTGCTGGTTGCCAGAACCAAATTTTTAAAAATTGTTTGAGGGAATATCCAATCAATTCAAGGCCTTCTAAAACAAGCTTAATTCCGCAATTTAAGCAGTAATTCTGCCAGATTCTAGGGCAGTTGGTTCTGTACTGATGGCCTAAAAAAATCGCGAATAGCTGTATTATTTAAAATATTTAGAGCATTTCTTTTTTTCAGGATTGAGGGGCTATTGAAGGGTACACTCCCCACTGATTACAGTTTTGACAGATTCTTTTTACAAGAACCCTTCAGCAGAAAAAACTCTGAACCCGCAAAGACTAACAGTCATAAAATCCCAGGCTCACATCACTAACACCGGTCACTCAACCCATGGCAAAATTGGTCAGTGCTGGATGAATTTTTGTTCATGGATTTCCCCTCTGTTTCAATTCAAATTTTAGTCTGTTAAATCTATGCCTGACCGCAGACAGAATGATCATTTCTTGGAGGAAACTTGTTTTCACTGACAGACAAAAAACTATTGGTACTGACGCTTGGGATTTTGCTGATTAATTTAGTTGCCTGTCAGGAGCCTGATTTCGGCCCAGAAATCAGAACCTCTGATAAAAAAACTGAAATCAATCCAGACGCTCCCAGTCTGCCGGATGCTTTGGATACCTACTTGGCCAATACCCCTACTGTCGTAGTTTTTCGAGCCACAGAATTTGATCCTCAAACAAAAAACTATCAGGCCTTTGAAAAAACTCTGAATAAATTTAAACTACTGATAGTTTTACCGGTACAAACAACATCAGCCAAGCTGACCCAAAACCCTGAGGGCCATATCGATGTTTTGATCCAAAGAGGCTCAGGCACGCCGATCAAAACCATAGCAACAACCTTGGATTTATCCAGCGATAAAATGGCTTTCAAAGAACACACTTTCCATGTGAATTTTTATGAGCAGGACAAATTAATCCAGACTGAAAGTTTCAGTTTAAAAAAGGATCTGATGGTCAGCCGTTTAAAATCGCCGATTCAATCAGCCTCTGCTTTGGGATTGACCGAAGGCCGCAATGATGTCGGACTTTTGATTATTTACGAATCCACTTTGCAAACTAAAAACCATAATTATTTTATAAATGCCGAAAACTTGGTTTTTGACAAAGCCGTGATCGAAACTTTCAGCGAAGACATATCCCAGCGAAAACAGGTTTTACCTGAATCTGCAGATCATCCTATCAAACAATTGTCTGATGTTTCCGGTGGTAAAATATCAATTTTGGCAAACAAAGCCTTTGGCGATTTAAAAGTTTTCTTAAGAGGCATCGATGGCACAGATGGATTAACTCCATCCCATAACAAAGAATCTGCACCAAATCCTAAAAACGGAGAAAACGGAACGGCCAACTACAAAGAAGAAAAAATCGAGGGCATCAAAAAAATTTCTACCAAATTTTATAAATGGGAAGTTCTCAGTTGTCCAAAATCAGGACATGATGGTGTGACAGGATTGACCGGTCTGAAAGGGCATGATGGAAATCCCGGCGGCAATTCGGGTTCAATGGAAATTAAAATTTTAGATCCAAACAGTTCATTGGGAGTGAATTTTAATTTACAGCCAGGCCAAGGCGGTAAAGCTGGATCTGGTGGCCCGGGTGGTCCTGGCAGCATCGGCTCAAAAGCCGGAGAATTTATTGTGCTGGCCAGTGACGATAACAAATTTAAACCTTCACAAATTGTCCCATTAAAAACTGTTTTGCCTGACGAGTTTGACGGAAGCCGCAATACACTTTGCCCGCAAACAACCGACGGAAAGCCAGGCGCGCAGGGCGTAAGCGGAGCCGCCGGAAATCCTGGTGCAAATGGGGCCAAACAAGAATCCTGCCTGGTGATTGGACAAAACCGCCACTGCACTTGAAATTACGCAGCCTGCGTTGAACTGCGGGCAGCATTCAGTTACTGTGTGTGGATATGGATTCATCTGTTATTTCACAAACAATCCCCGCCTGGCAGGCCTTTTTAGGCTGTCTGGTAATAGGTCTTCCGGCTGGATGGTTTTCCTACAGTTTTTTGCAAAGCTCTGTCCGCAAAAGGGCTCAAGCAGAAGCCAATGATATTTTAAAAGAAGCTCAAGACAAGGCCGAATTGATTTTGCTCGAGGAAAAAGAAAAAGCCCAAGAGGTCGAAGATAAAATTTGGACCAAGGAAGAACCCATAATCCTGAAGCTTGAGGAAAAAGTCGAAGAACTAGAAGAGCTGGTCAGCGAGAAAAAACAAAAACTGGATGACAGATACAGCCAGGAACGACAAAAAACCACCAGCCTGGAAAAGGAAATTCAGGACGAAGAAGCTCGCATCGAGAAATTCAACCAACGTCTGATTGAAAAACGCAATCGGTTTAAAACTTTGATTGATCAAATGAAATCACAGCTTGCCAAAATCACTGGACAAGAAAAATCAGCGGTGATCGAAGACATTAAAAATCGAATGATTGATCAATCCGCACAATCGGTATCAAAACTATCTGAAATTTTTGAAGAGCATGTGAAAGAAAATCAGGAAAATCTGGCCAAAAAAATCTTGGCCACAGCCCTGGATCGTTTTTCCAGACCTTTTTGTCCAGAGCGCGGCATCCCTGGCGTTTACGTCCAAACTGAAAAGGAAGAAAACATACTGATCGATTCTGCGGGTAAAAATTTAAGTTTGATTTCTGAATTGTCAGGCTGTGATGTCAGCTACGACACCGAATCAAAATTATTAGGGGTGGCAGGTTTTGATCCCGTTCGCAGGGAGCTAACGCGCAGAATGCTGGAAAAGCTTTTGACCATGTCGCGCCCTATTGATGAATTTACGATCAAAAAAACTCACGAAGTTCAAAAGCGCGAGCTTATCAAACAGATTAAAACTGATGGTGATGATATCGCCAAAGAACTGAAGCTTGATAACTTGCACCCTGAAGTCAAACAAATGATGGGTTCACTCAGATTCAGATATTCGTTCACTCAAAATCAGTATTTTCACTGTGCCGAAGTTGGCTGGTTGTGCGGATTGATTGCCAGCGAGCTGGGACAGGTTTCGATCAAAGCAGCTCGCAGATCAGGCCTGCTACATGATTTGGGTAAAAGCATGGACCACGAACTGGATGGTGGGCACGCGATGATTGGTGCTGATTTTATCCAAGCTCGCAATGAAAAACCTGAAATCGTACATGCTGTGAGAGCCCATCACTATGACGAACACCCTACTACGGATTTAGCTTATTGTGTGATCGCTGCTGATGCGATTTCTGGCGCCAGACCAGGGGCACGTAGGTCCACGGTGGAAAGCTACAACCAGAAGGTCTCTGAGCTTGAACGGATTGCCATGGGATTTGATGGAGTGAGGGATTGTTTTGTATTAAACGGTGGTCGCGAATGCCGAGTGATGGTTGATTCACGAAAGATCACTGATCCCATCGCTTTGGACCTGAGCAAAAAAATCGCCACCCAAATCGAGGCTGAATGCAATTACCCCGGCCAAATCAAGGTGGTCGTCGTTCGCGAAACCATCTCGGTCAGCTAAGAAATTTGATTACTTAATACTTGAACTTGGATCAACTCGCTCAAATTAAAAAATAATTTAACCTTTCTATTTTAAAAACTCAAACAGCGGGCGCAAAGCTGCGCGCATTAATTTATAATCAAAAATGTAAACCATCCGCGCAGCTGAACAATCGAACTCGTTTTTAAAACAAAAAGTTTAAATTATTTTTTAATTTGAGCGAGTTAACTCAAGCATTAAGTAATCAAAATTCATAGCTGACCCAGAAATAGAATTCCGAATTGTTCCCGACAAACACCCAATCCGGATTTTTCAGCGTGTTCAAAATTGGTGACTGAGGTTCCAAGTCTGGACGTTTTACCGTCGAAGGGTCGATCCATGATGATTTTATGAGGGTGCTTTTTGCCTGGCCTAAGTAATCTAAAAAAACATGGAGTAGTAACTAAAAAAAGTAATTCTTATCGTATTCCCAGAATCGTAGCCAAAATTTTCTGGGACGCGGAACAACAACTTTTTCTAATAAAAACACGCTTCACAACACCTTCATCGCCACATTGGAAAGTCAAAATCCAATCTGTCGATTGGTTATTCGTAAGCCTATAGGTTGAATTGCTGTCACTGCGATAATAATCACCCGTTTCTTCACCTAATACTTCTGTAATTCCTTTGCAATCATAACCGAGATATTTTCTGCTACTAATTAAATCCACCGCCATAGAAGCTCTTTCAAAAAAGTCTCCGTTTTTAAATTTTACTTCACTAAATGTTTTTGACGGCCACATTAGCCTAGCCTCAAACAAAAAAAGTCTGTTGTTGTACCAGTAATACAAAATCAATAAAATAGGCAACAGCACAAGCAAAGACAAAGTCACTTTGATTCTGAAAAATATTTTGTTTTTCACTTTGATAAGACTTTCAAATTACCAGCGCTCAATTGAGACTTTCCTATTTCCAATATTTTTGAATCTTCAAAAAAACCGATGCTAATTAAATCTTTAGCTGCAATCACTCCCTGATTATTATTAAAACTATCCATTTCAAATTCAGCTGGTGATTGACCTGGGGTTGATTCATGGGCTTTGAGGTAGATAATTGCCCTATCCTCACCAATATCTCGAACAAGAAATCCTGACCAAACAAAGTGTCGTAAAGCATCTGATGCTCCGTTTGGCTTTGAGTTTGGGAACTCTTCTTCAGCGATTTGTTCAGCCTTCAGGGCACTGTAAAAAACGATTGCAGCTTCGATAGGATTGTCTTTTACCAACTGCTTTTCTTCCTTATTTAACGTCGGATATTCAGATCCAATCACCCCTAGCAAACTAACGGCAGCTTTTTCCAAGGAGTATTTAATCTCTTTGTCTTCTGGCATTACGTCCGTAAGCAAAACAGGCTGAACGTCAGTCCGCAATGGATACAAATAAAAACTTTTTATGTCTATGGACTGGGGTTTACTCGATGGATTGTAAAGGGAAACCACATGCCTTTCAAAACCTATACTTTCAGTCACCGCATATAGATTTGAGTCTGGTATTTTGAAATATCCAGGCTTATCATCTGTGGGGTAACCCGAACTAAGCTGATTGACTTGGCTTTTGAATTGGTCAAAGGAGTAATATCTACCCTTAACCAAACTAATTACACTTCTAAAATTTTCAGGGATTAACATTTCACTCAGTTCATTTTTTATTTTGGAAGGTAATATCAAGGGAGCTGACGGCGAAGCCTCCAAAAGTATTTTCTTTTGTTCATCTGGATACTGATCAAACAGCGTGCCATTTTCAAGATTCCAAATAATTTCCTGAATTTTATTTCTATCACTTTCATTGCTTTTGCGATGTAATGACAATATTTCTTTTAACAAATCGATCTGTGGTAGGCCCTTTTTCCATTGAAATTTCTCGCTTTTGGCAGGAGTCGCTTTTATGGAAGATCCGCAGAATGAATCAACAGTAAATTGAATTTTTGAAAACGGCAGGATTCCAAAAATACCCATTGCCTTATCTTTTTCAAATAGCCGATAGGCAGTTAAAAATTGAATTAATTTAATTTGATTTAGTTTAGATTTCAAATCACCAACTTCACGCAGCTGTGATTTTACATCCTTAGCTGAACTAAAGTTAAAAGTGTGCTTATAGACTGGAATTTGGGTAGTAAAATCACTTGCTAACTTTTTATGGATACAGGAAGGCAAGCTAGTGATCGCTAAAAAAAGTCCAACATAATACAAAACTTTTGTTATTTGCTGAAATGGAACGACCTTCATCCTCTAACCAAATTCTAGCGCAAATTTAAAAACGCCCTTATGTATTTTTTTAATACTTCTAACTACTTTATAGACTAAGTTTAATAGCATTCTCCCTTAAATATCAATTTGATTTCAAAAAAATAATTTTAATCTTGAATGTCATTTGTCGATTCGGAAGATATCCGCAATCCGGATTTTTCAAAAATATTTTTTCAATTGTTTGCTTTGCAAGGTTGGCTGAAATAACAATGGCGCATTGTATTGCACCCCCGTATGATTTTTGGAGACTCCTTTCCTTAGTAAGGAGAATCAATAGTGAATAAAAAATGCTCATTGGGTAATTTAGCATTCTAAACACAACTAGCATCTGCATTAACTATGTCCCCAGAGAGCTTTTGCATCTTCACTATTTGGATGCTAGCTTTGCTTTATGGTTAACCTGCGAAAGACCTTAGAACTGGCACATACTTTATTTACTAAAAACAATGTCTCTCATGCCTTGATTGGCGGATTTGCAATGGCTTGTTACGGACATTTTCGCGCTACCGCTGATATTGATTTCTTAGTTGATGGGGACAAAAAAGATCTAGTTAAAAAAATCTTAACTGATGCCGGTTTCAATCTGGTCCACGAATCCAGCGAGGTATTGCAATTTACCGGGATTGGTTACTTGGATGTGTTATTGGCAAACCGACCTCTCAGCAAAGAAATGTTAAAAGCAGCAACTGAAAACAAAGATCTTGGGGTCCATGTCTTGAGGCCAGAAGACATTATAGGCCTGAAGATTCAGGCGTATAAAAATGATTCCAGCCGTGAGCTGCAAGACAAAGCGGACATACAAAAATTGCTTTCCCTAAAAGACTTAGATCTAAAGCAAGTGCAGAAATATGCCGATCTTTTTGGGGAATGGACCGAAATACAAAAGCTGTTCGGATTAAAAAAATGATGACCATGGAAGAATATTTCCAGTTTCTGGAACAATACTGGCTGATGTTCAAATACCCATCGATGCCCAGACCCGTAGTCGAATATAAAAACATTTTGATCTAATAACGTTTCCAAAAACCACATACTCCGGCGCAGGAGTGAGTGATTCAGATTTTTAGGGCCTTTATATATTTCCAGAGCAAGGCCTTTGGGACTTGCTCAATATTCAATGTCGACATGCAGGTTTCTAATCGCCCTTTTCGATCGCTCAACGCTTGGATGGCTTTCTCAAGATCCCGCTGAATGCTTTTTCCGTAAGGGGCTTCTGCCTTTTTGATGGCAATTTTTAAGTCCTTCTTTGGCAGCTTGAGCATCGCTAGGTCAATAAGATCACGATTGAAAACAGAATCATCAGACCATCGATCAGAATTCGCCAAAAGCTTGCAAACGGCCATGTCAGTCCGGGTCAGTGTTGCGACTCCGCAGATTTGGTCTTTTGGACTTGGTTTATCTAACTGAATGCGAGTCTCATAAATAATTTCAAATTTTATCTCTGTATCCAAAACTTTTAACATAGTTCGAATTCCGTACTGATCCACCCGGAGCGCAGTGGTCGACTCAATTTTCATTCCTTTTCTGGCAATGGCTTCAATCTTTTTTTCTGTCAGCGTATTTCGTAAGGCTTGATAACCTTTGATATCAGAGACCAAAAAATCAATATCGACTGATTCTCGGTATTCGCCGTGTGATAGTACAATTGCAGTCCCACCACCAAAAAGGCAGTTATGTTTGATTAGAAAATCTGCATCTAAAGCTTG
>JBIKLL010000064.1:0-16093 GCA_044359815.1 Pseudobdellovibrionaceae bacterium | reverse complement strand
TGTTAGGGGCTTCGGGTTCGGTCGGGAAAGAAATTTTAAAACAATTATTGAATGAGCCTCAATTTGAAAATGTATATGTGTTTGTCAGAAAGTCTTTGCAGCTGCCAGTGGGAGTTGGAAGTTCTAAAATAATTGAAGTTGTTTTACCTGATTTTACGCCCGATCAATTGTGCAAAAAAGTTTCTGAGGTTTTGTTGCAAATCAAAAATAAAAACACTCAGGCTGTTGGTTTCAGTGCCCTTGGTGTGGGCGCCAAGACCGCTGCACTTACGATTGATCAACATCGCGCGATTGATGTGTTGCTTAACAAAGCTTTTGCTCAGGGGTTGAAATCAAGCGATCAGGTTAAATCATTTGAATTTATGTCGGCTGTAGGAGCCAATCCCAATGCCAGTCCTAACGGCAGTGGGGCTGCCGGTATGCCCAGGTATGCTCGGGTCAAGGGCGAGGCCGAAGAAGCCGTTAAATCAGTAGGGCCAGCGGTTGTGAACATCTACAGACCAGCTATGATTAGGGGATCATTGCACACACCAAAGGTTTTAGAAATTGTGTTACCCATATTTGATGGAATATTGCCAAAAAATTTCAGATCCATCACCACCCAAATGATCGCCAAAGCCATGGTAAAAAACAGTGTGCATCCCCATCCCAAAACAGGGGTTTTGCATTTTTCTGAAATGACAGAACTAGCGAAGGATCAATGCCCAACATTCTGTCCCTATCCCGGGGAAAGTTACGATCCGTATTCAAAATTAAGACCCAGATTATGATGGATAGTGTGTTGGTTGTAAAATCTGGGTGTTAGAATCCTGACAGTTTCGGTTTGATTAAAAAGGCAATAGACTTGCCGACTATGATTAAAAAAATAACTTTCAAAGAATTTTTTGGCGTTCTTAAAGAGTCTTTTGCATTGGCTCGTGACAATTATTACGTCTACTTTGCAGCCTCAGTCATTGGTGTCGCAACAATGTCTTTTTATGAACGAAATCCCACTATGAGTTTTGTTGCAATGATCTTGTTGATGCCTTTGGGGGTGGGAATCGCTGCCGTAACTCAAGCACTGGTTTTAAAATCAAAACAGCCCTCTATTGCCGATTTGTTTGTGTGCTACCAAAATGGTAGTTTACTTAAAAAAATGACTTCTACCTATTTGATTACTTTTGCTGCCACAGTTGTTTTGTCCATGGGTATGGGGATGGGGATTGCAATGCTTTTGTACTCTGTCGGAAGCTCTGAGCTTACTTTGAATCCGACCAGTGCGTTTAGCCTGACGATATTATCAGGGGCATTTATAGGATTGCTTTTGGCCATTGTTTTGATCCCGCTGTCGATATTGGAAAAGGTCATGCTGTTTCAAAATTTGGGTTTTAAAAAATCCTTGGTTTTGTCTTTTAAAGCCTATTTCAAAAATGCTCACATCCTGCTGTCGCTGTCGATTGTCCTTTGTGCAATATTTGTTTTGATTGGTTATGCCAGCACGAGCTTTGAATTAGATCAGCAAAATATGAAGGTGTTGAGTGCAGTTGGGCCGTTGTGTGCTAAAGGGATTTCAGCAGTCATTGGGCCATTTCTGTCAGCCGTTCATTATTTAATCTACAAAAAAGTCATCCAGACAGAAAGCCCAGATCAGGTTATTTTAAATACCCAACCGCCAGTCTAACAAAAGTTGTCACTGCATTTGAAAGAACAGGCAATGCAGATTACCTACAGACGATTTTTTTTGAAACCTGAGGTAAGATGCCCAGGTGTATAAACACGGAGGAAATATGAAGTTCATTATTTCGGGTTTGATTTTAGCGTTTTCGACAACGGCTTTTTCGAAAAATATCGTTTTAACAAAACACTACATCCTGGATTGCGCCGCTTCCGTAAATGGCAAATTTCTGAAGTCAAAAGTCGATGTTAGCCCTGAACCTGTGGTCAACATGGCATTGAGTGCATCCAGAACAGCAGTTGTCCGTGTTAATTCTGACCTTGTATCCATGCAGATTTTAGATCTAAAAAATGTTGATGGCGCAGAGACTTGGATCCCATTGGCTTCATCAGGTGTTAAAACTTCGGGCGGAGACACTTCGGTCCTAGACTTAAACTCAAACGGTTACCGCATTAACTGCAGCTTAAAATAAATCCAGCATTTTTGTTTGCCTTACTCGCAAGAGCTTAGGTCTTCGCGAAATGGTGTTTCGAACTATTAAGTAAGATTACAAATATAAAATAGGTAAAAAAAAGCGGAATCTTGTGATTCCGCTTTTGAGATTTATTGGTTTTTTAGTTCTTAGTAAGCCTCAAGATTTGAACACATGCTCACGCCACCGACTTTGATGCAGCATAATCCAGTGGTTGTACAATATCCGCCGGATCTTGTTCTGCCGCCCACTGTTGGGGTGCCGCCAGTAGTTCCACCAGTAGTTCCACCGACAGTTCCGCCGTCAGCGCCACCAGTAGTGCCACCACCAACTGTGCCGCCTACGGTTCCACCGTCAACGCCACCAGTAGATCCGCCACCGACTGTTCCGCCATCAACGCCACCAGTAGTGCCACCACCTACGGTTCCGCCAGTCGTACCGCCAGTAGATCCGCCACCGACTGTTCCACCGGTCGTACCACCAGTAGATCCGCCACCTACAGTGCCACCGACAGTTCCGCCGTCAACGCCACCAGTAGAGCCACCACCTAAGGTTCCGCCAGTCGTACCGCCAGTAGATCCGCCACCGGTTGGGGGTTCAGGAGTAGTTGCTGTATAACCAGACATACATTCTATAAAATCCTCGTGATCAATGTCGATTTTGACTCCGTTAATATAACAGGCAATCACGAAGCCATTTGCATCCAAATCGGCCGTATATATACGTTCGCTGTTGAATGCCACTGCGTAATATCCTTCAGGTGCAGATAAATTTTCGGAATTCGCTGAACTATCTGTAAATAGAGACCCATCTCCATTGATAAAAGGTGTATTACAATTTTGAAATAACACCACCATCATTATCCACGTTAAAAATACCGTCGCTTTTTGATACGTCCCAGACTTCATAAGTCCTCCCAACACACCTTAATACAGAGCAATCGGCATGCCGGCGTTAAAACTTGCACAAGTAAATTAGAGGTCCTGACAGGTGATCAAATTAAAGAAAGTGTTATTGCACTTTGACGTTTTAAATCGAACCATCGTCTCTAAATGAGACAAAGAAATGAATTCTAAAGGCCCATCCTGATCCCCTTTGTTTTTTAAAACGCATTGCTGTTCAACGAGAAGTTGAAAACAGGATTCACGCAAAAACCCATGTCGAACACTTAAACAAGTGTCTCATTATTAGAAGACACTGGGCTGTCCCAAAACGGTATCCCTTTAGCTATTTGCAGTTGGCTGTGGCACTGGAATCGCAACGCTAGTGATTGTTGCAACATGCAATTAGGGGGATCCATGCGATTTATAATTTCTATTTTAATGTTAACAGCCATCGGGAATGCCTCAGAGCTTAACAAAACTGTCAGCAGCCCAGCGCCCTCGTTAAAAGCCGAAATCGCAGAATCCACCGACGTGACCCATAAAACATTTCGTATACCTTGTTTTAATTCAGACAAACGGATTTGCGCACTGGATGCCAAGAAAAATTTCTCGTCAAAAATTTACTTTGATAAACAAAATAAAATGAATGTCTTTAGCTGCCAGGTCGATCCAAAATCCAAGGTCACTTGCAATGAAACTAAACCCGTGGACAATAAGTTTGCCTCCAGACCGAGCAGTCCGACTGTGACCTGTCAGGTAGTGAGTTCCAATTGCGTTCTGCCAACCCATGAAAAAACAATTAAAGCTAAAGTCGTTCAAGCAAAATGTGCCAAGGGCTTTAAGGGATTGTATTCAAGGGTAGAGCAAGCCGTAGTCGGCCCCAAGGATTACCGTGACATCTTGGTAGCCTGCATTTCTGATGGCTCATACCAAGCGCAAGCCAGCGCTAAAATCCCGCAATTGGTTTTGGATTAATCCATTAGTAACTGGCCCAGTTGTCTGCGTTTAATTTTAAATTTGAAAATTTAAATCTGTGGTTTTATTTAATAAGGTCCTCTGCGGAGGCGGGGGCTTGGCCCGAGCAACTTAAGTGGCGATACGAAATAAAGAGCTGTGGCCTTATTAAATAAAACCACAGATTTACATTTTCAAATTTAAAATTAAACGCAGACACTCAGGACTGAGTATCTGCCTTAGACTACTTTGCAGGGACAGGGTTGCATTCGTGGCTGTCGCGCATCTTCCATTGCATCACCAATTTCAAGGCTCCATACGGAGTCTTATCAAATGACGGAACCATGTGTGTGCCTTCCATAACGCCACCAAATGCCGCTTTTGAAATCATGATTTTAGCATTGATAGGTCGGTATCTGTTGTCCAGTTCGCCCCACATCCATTCTTGGTTAAAGCAGGCAAATTTTCCGTTATTTTTCGCCAGGATGATTGGGGTCTTGGATTCATCTCTGAAAAATCTCAGATGAGCTCTGAAAGCATTTTTGTCATAGGATTTCAGGGATTCAAATTCGCCACGGTACAATCGGGTCAAATCCAATTCACCAGCTGTGTAATCTGTGTTGTCCCAATCAGCAAAAACCATGTTTTTGTCCCAGCCCAAAAAGAATTTTTCAAATTCGTGGATTTTTTCGTTTCCTACATCTGCCTGTAATACAAAATCATAGGGCTTGCTGTCGACACCGATAGTTCTGACCGTAAACACGTCCCCTGAAAACAATCCTTCAATTTGCAAACCGCCACCAATGCTCAGACCCGCTCTGTAGCGCATTTGTCCACCAAAAAATACCTGCACAGGGTAGGTGCCATCAGGTCTGAACAGTTTTGGATCCAAGGTTAATCCCTGAGGGATTCTTGATTGAATAAAGTCCTTAGGGAAATTCAGTGTAAAGTGAACGCCCACAGCTGTGGATTTAACTTTGACTTCAATTTTTCCGGTCGCCATGGCAGTAGAAGCCATCAATAAAAAGGCAAAAATAATTTTTGTCATACAAACCTCCGTGTTTTTTGTGACATTCATATGATCGATGCAAATTAAAAAATAGGCAATCCCTGACCCTGCAAAAACGTCGTGAGTTCGACAATTTAACTAATTATGTGTCAATGAAAGTAGCAAATATTAACGAAGACTGCTGTACGCCAGACTTAGCTATTCAAGCCCAAGACCTTGGTCAATGGCTTGGCTGTAAGAGCAATAAAACCTGGCAGAGGTTTCTAATTTTGTGATGTCCACGCTGCAATTCAAGAATTGAACACTAACAGTGGATTTACCCATGGCTGTATCAGAGCCAATGGCTGCTGACAGGGCATCAAATAGGATTTTTGCTTGGGCACCAATAATTTTTCGAGTGTTTGCCTGGCAATGGTAACCGGGTATCAGAAAATCAGGATGAGTGATTTCTAAAGCTCCATTCCAAGATACAGTGCATGAAAGGTTAGTTGATTGGCGGGGAACGCTGTGGATGGTGTTTACAGGAAGGCCTGTTAATCTAAGAGCCGTCACAATGGCTTTTGCGTTTTCCCCTGTAGTCTGTTCAGCAAAGGATCTGAAAGCAAACAAAGTCACAAGGCTGATTGTGATGTACAAAATTTCTTTTTTCATTTTAGGCTCCCGTACGTTGAGTTGATTTTTCAAATTTAATAAGTCGTCCAAATAACGGCTCGATTGGATTCGCATTTCATGGGTTCTAAGATCACACTTCCGTAAGCTCTAGAGAATTTTTTAAGTGATGTTTTCCAATACCTTTGGTGAGGTTCGATTGAAATCACCAGATCTTGAGCTTCGGTGTAAACATTAAAATCAAAAACCACAGTCACGCTGCGTGAGCCATAGTTGTACATGTAGGATACGGTGTCTTTGGATAAATCAATTTTGGTCCATTCGATGACCTGTGATACGGCAGAGGTTTTTTTGACAGAAAACACAGAGCTTTCAAGCTTTTGAATCGAGTAGTTTAAGCAATTTCTGGCAAACTGGATTTGTGCAGCACCAGCTTCTGACAGGTCTCGCTTGTCGGCCCAACTGGACACTGACAGGGATACAACTAACAGAATCAAAATTGATTTCACAGATCCTCCAGCTAAAGCAAGAAACATCAAAGAGCTGCAGATATAGGCAACCTGCTTAATTTTGTGAAGGACAAACTCTTAAGCTTTAGGGGTATCGCCGAACATTTGAAAATTCTGCCTGCTTTTAGACAGAATCGGGTGTCTCGTTTTGATCTGGATCTTTGAAAACTCCGTATTTCGCTCAAGTATTTTGCAGGACTTCCGATCAGTTAGCTGTGGAACGTCAGCTTCAAAAAACTCTTTTCGTATTTATTTTGGTGCTCATCCAAATGAGCTCAGCTGGCATTGCCCAAGGATTGTCTGTTCCTTCTATAGAAAGTCAAAAAGTGCATGTGTCAACAGTGCAGCCGACTGATAAAACTCCACAGAAATGGTTGGCAGCGCCAAAACAAGTTCCGGCAATGTCCAACACTGAAAAAGTCTCTCGTGAAAATATCGATATGACCTGCACTGGAATGGTCAAATGTGTGAAATTCAAGGCTTGCCTGACCAAGGATTGCGCCGATCAGAAACAGGTATCGCAAATGTTTGCATTTAAATCACCCAGGTCAAAAACAAATTTCGGACCCGTGGCGGCTGTCAATAAACCGGTTCCACCTGTTGTACCCACACCACCAACCACTCCGGTTTCTAGGGTCGGCAAAAGACTTATGTGGGTGCCACCCAAATCACCATTCCCATGGACTGGTGTCAGTTGTAATTTGCCAACGGGTTGCAGTTCCGAGGGCGCGCAGAGTTCCGCTTGTGGGGTAAATGGTTGGGATGGAATCACGCATAACGGAACTGAAATCACTGCGGACGTAGAGGGGTGGAAATTTCAGACTGAGCATTTTATTAAATCCGGAGGCGAGTTGGGTTCTGCCAAATGTGAATGGGTGGATGATCCTAATCCCTCGAAATGTGACATAGTAGAAGTTGTTAATGAGCAATTCGCTAAGGACAAAACTTGCCAATTTACAAATTCGAAAAACGAATGCGATATTAAAATAAAATTAGAAAATTACAAATTACATAGCGAAAAAATTAAAGTTAAAGGTCCGAAAGAGACAATGGAGGATGCTTACAGCACTTCAATAAACTACTGCATGGAGGGTGATTTCACCTGCGTTAATCCAGGTGCAATGTTATTCGCACCTCCACTTCAGATTTTAAGTATCGAAGCTTCAGTTGTTACAGTTGAAAATCCAGAAACTGAAATTTGCAAAGTAAATGATACATTTCGATTAGGTGTTTCATATAATCCAAAACTTCGCATTGATAGTAATACTCGAGAGATGAAGGGTTTGCTTGTACAAAGTAGTAAAGGGCAGCTTTCCGCAGAATTGGCGCCAGATACTGAAAATGGTTTTAGCCTCAAATTTGTTCCTAATCAAAAGTGTCAAATACCGGTTGGTCAAACTGGCAAAGTCATTTTGAAAAATCTGAGGTTTGAACAAGGCGCAAACTATTTTGATCTGAAGGCAATTGAATTATCCAATAACAAGGATCTTTCAAGCACGCAAAAATACCTTGAAAGCGTGAAGCTTTTAACTGAACGTATGTTTACTTGCCCACAGGAATTCCCAAACCTTCTTGATTTCAGTCGGTGGTGAGCCGCATGCTTTTGACAATCGACCTATTTTACCAGGTAGTCTTTCCAGCGGGTGATTTGGGCTGGCGACATTTGGGCGTAACAAACCACACCTTCCGAGGCTGACTCTTTGCGGATGATTCGGTTTTCACGGGACAGGTCGTAGATTTTGTATTCCTCTGTATGCGGAAAAAATAATTCAACACTTTCTTGGATAGAATTAATCATTTCAGTCATCAGCTTTTTCAGCTGTTCAATGCCTTGCCCAGTCAGGGCACTGACGAAAACCCTAGGGTGTTCTTTGACTTGAAATTGTCTTTCCAATGGTGCCACGTCGACCTTGTTAAAAACATGGATGATTTTTTTATCAGTCCAGTTAAATTCTTTGATCAGTTCGTCCACAACCTCTACCTGTCTGAGCATATTGGGCGATGATAAATCCACCACATGCATCAAAACATCGGCTTCGGCGCTTTCTTCAAGCGTTGCTTTAAATGCTTCGATCAACTGTGTGGGAAGTTTTCTGATAAATCCCACAGTATCTGTGACAACAGCAGGGGGACCATCGGGTAAAAACACTTTTCGCGTTGTTGGGTCCAATGTCGCGAACACTTGGTTTTTGACAATCACTTGTGATCCGGTCAGGCGATTTAAAAGCGAACTTTTACCACTGTTGGTGTAACCAATCATCGCAAAACTGGGGACCTCGTGCTTGCGTCGGGAATTTCTGTGACGGGCGCGATTACTGGAAACGTCATCCAGCTTTTTTTTGATCACGCTGACTCGTTCGCGAATCCGTCTTCGATCTTGTTCAAGGGCCGTTTCACCTGGACCTCTGGTTCCGATACCACCGCCCTGACGGGACAGCGATCCAAGCCAGGCATCCACCATGCGTGGCAATTGATCCAACATTTGCGCCAGCTCTACCTGCAGTTTTCCCTCATAGGTCTGAGCACGCTGGGCAAAAATATCCAAGATTAATTGATTTCGATCCAGGATTTTACAACCAACTTGCTCGGCTAAATTTCGGGATTGCACGCCAGACAATTGATGATCCAAAACCACCAGTTGAGCGTTAGCATCGATCACCATCTGTTTGATTTCTTCGACTTTTCCAGTACCAATCAGGGTTGCTGGATTATATTGAGGTAAAATTTGAACAACTGAACCGACGACTTCGCCACCAGCTGCACCAACAAGCTCTTCGAGTTCCAAAAGGTTCTCTTTAATTTCAGATGTGGGTTCAGTTTTTAAACCGACACCGACAACTATAGCTCTATCCGATACTCTGATTATCGACTTGTTCAATTTACCTCTTTTGTTTTCTTTCAAGAATGACTTGTGCTTCCAGCGATGTCAGCACAACAGAATTTACGATAGTGTCCACGGTCGTGGTTCTTTGCAGGATATTTGCAGATCTTCTGACCCCTAACAAAAACGGTCCTATGACCTCTCCTTTTCCCAATTGCTGAAGCAGCTTGTACGAAATATTCGCACTTTCCAAGTTCGGGAATACTAATATGTTAGCACTTTCCTTCAGCTCACAAAAGGGGAAAATGCGATTCATGATCTCGGTATTCACAGCAGTGTCAGACTGCATTTCACCATCGATCTTAAGACCTGGTTTAAGCTGTTTTGCCAAGCTTACGGCCTGTCTCATTTTGGTAGGGGTGCCAGATGACCCGCTGAAATTAGAAAAACTTAGCATAGCTATTCGAGGTTCTTGGCCAAAATATTCCATCACTCGCGCACATTGCACCGAGATCTTGGCTAACTGGGTAGGGTCTGGGTCAAAGTGTACGGTGGTGTCGGCTAATAACAGCATCCTGTCATTTAAGAGCATTAAATTTACACCACAGGGAACCTGATCTTTTGCTAGGCCAATAGTTTGCAAAATCGGTCTGACGGCTTCGGCATATTTGGATGTGGATCCGGTCACCATGCCGTCGGCATCTCCCATTTCGACCATCATCGCCGCATAATAATTAGTATCGGTCATCAGTTTTTCGGCTTCTTTGAGCGTCACGCCCTTTCGGCAACGCAGCTGAAACAAATGTTCAGCGTAAGCTTTAAATCTGACGCTTTCCCAAGGGTTTACAATTGTAATCTGACCTAAATTATCAAGCTGCATTTCTTTGATTTTTTCTTTGATCCGCGAAGGGTTCCCCAACAATATGGGCTCGCAAACTTTTTCATCAACTATGCTTTGAAGGGCTTTTAAAATTTTTGTCGAGCCGCCCTCAGGAAACACAATTTTTGGGATGTGTTTAGTCGCGGCAATGTTTGATTGGATTTTATTAATCACACTGCGGATAAATATTTTTTCAGGTCCTTGGTAGGCCTCAAGCTTGTAACGGTAATCATCAAAATTTTCGATTTTCTTTTGAGCCACACCTGAATCCATGGATGCTTTAGCAACTGCTGGAGCAACCCACTGTAAAACCCTGGTATCAAAAGGTTTTGGGATTAAATAATCAGGACCAAATTTAAAAGCTTTTCCACCATAGGCCGCTGAAACTTGTTCAGTCACATCCTGTTTTGCTAACGCAGCCAGGGATTTTACGGCGGCTAATTTCATTTCTTCATTTATCTGAGTGGCTCTGGTGTCCAAAGCTCCGCGAAAAATTGAAGGGAATCCTAACACATTGTTAACTTGGTTTGGAAAATCCGATCTGCCCGTGGCAACGATGGCGTCGGGTCTGATCTTTTTAACTACGGGGGGTAAAATTTCCGGATCGGGATTAGCCATGGCAAATATTATTGGATTTTTTGCCATGGGTTTTATCATGTCTTCAGTCACAGCTCCGGCAACACTCAGACCGATAAACACATCAGCGCCTTCAAGTGATTCTTTAAGTGTGCGCAGTTTTGTTTCCACAGCAAACAGTTCTTTGTAGGGATTCATGCCCTCTTTGCGGCCTTTGTAAATCACGCCGCTTGAGTCACACATAATTATGTTTTGTTTTTTTGCACCCAGTGAAACAAATATTTTTGAACACGAAATAGCCGCTGCTCCTGCACCATTCACGACTATTTTAATGTCAGACATTTTTTTGTTGGTCAGCTCACAAGCATTCAATAAGGCTGCGCCAGAAATAATAGCAGTCCCATGTTGATCATCATGAAAGACCGGGATTTTCATTTCTTTTTTTAAGCGCTCTTCGATTTCAAAACATTCAGGGGCTTTGATGTCTTCTAAATTAATTCCACCAAATGTTGGTTCCAAAGCTTTGACTGTGCTTATAAAAAGCTCGACCTCATTGGCGTTGAGTTCGATATCAAAAACATCGATCCCAGCAAATTGCTTAAATAATATGCCTTTGCCTTCCATCACAGGCTTTGAGGCCAATGGGCCGATGTTTCCCAAACCTAAAACCGCTGTGCCGTTTGAAATCACCGCAACCAAATTACCCTTTGCCGTGTAGTCAAAAACTTTTGAGGGATCTTTAAAAATGGCTTTACATGGAGCCGCCACGCCAGGCGAATACGCAAGGCTTAAGGCTTTTTCGGTATTGGTGCTTTTTGAAGCATTGACTTCGATTTTTCCGGGCTTCCCCATAGAGTGAAATTCTAAGGCTTCTTTATCCATCTGAGCTGGATTTGTTGGAATGACAGTGTCGACGGCCATGGTCCCTCCTTGGTCCTGAAAAAATCATTGTAGTAAAATTTAAGGTTCTTAGTCATTTCTTTGTTCAGTTAGTAATGCAGTGAGTGAGAGCTCAGAGACTTGCTCAATCATCCTGCTTGTAGATATCATTACATCTTGAAAAAAAGGAGAATCCTATGAGTTCACCCAGAGACGTCGTGTTGGTAGATGGCTATCGTACCCCTTTTGCAAAAGCGGGAACAAATCTTAAATCAGTGCATCCAGCAGAGCTGGGTAAAGTGGCATTGAAGGAACTGATTAATCGCACTAATTTAGATGTGAATCAGATTGACGAAGTGATTATCGGCAATACTGGAAATCCTCCGGATGCAGTTAATATATCAAGAGTCGTTGCGCTGAACGCAGGTGTTCCGCAGAAAACGTCGGCTTACACAGTTCATAGAAATTGCGCTTCGGCTTTAGAGTCCATCACCAATGGTTATGAAAAAATCAAATCAGGCACCATGGATGTGGTGGTTTGTGGTGGCACCGAAAACATGAGCCAACTGCCGATATTAATGCCTAAAAAAATCGAAGAAATTTTTGGAAAACTATTTATTGCAAAAGGGCCTGGGCAAGCACTGCCATTGTTGTACAAATTATTTAAAGCGGATATGAGTCAAATAAAAGCATTGTTGACTGGTAATCAACGGGATCCCTATTTCCCGGTGATTTCTGTGATGCAGGGACTGACGGATCCATTTAAGGGCATCAACATGGGACAAACGGCAGAAATTTTAGCAAAAGAATTTCATTTATCCCGCGAAACTCAAGACAAGTTTGCACTCAGAAGTCATCAGTTGGCTTCAAAGGCCATCAAAGAGGGAAAAATGGCGCAAGAAATCGTGCCCATTAGCATCCCACCAAAATACACAGAAACTCTTTCTGCTGATATAGGTCCTCGGGACAATCAATCACTGGAAGCTTTGGCTAAATTGCGACCGTTTTTTGATCGTGAAACAGGATCTATCACGGCGGGGAACTCTTGCCCGATCACTGACGGGGCAGCCATGTGTCTGTTGATGTCTCGTGAGCGAGCACAGAGTTTAGGTATGAAGCCCATTGCTAAAATCAAAAGTTATGGATTTGCAGGATTAGAGCCTGAACGCATGGGGCTGGGGCCTGTGTATTCGACACCGGTGGCCTTAAAGCGTGCTGGAATTGATTTTAAAGATATTGGTTTAGTCGAACTGAATGAAGCTTTCGCGGCACAAGTTTTGGCTTGTCAGGCGGCCTTTAATTCAGACGAGTTTGCAAAAAACAAATTAGGTCTTTCTAAAAAAGTCGGCACCTTGGATGACAGTATTTTAAATGTCAACGGTGGAGCCATCGCTTTTGGACATCCAGTGGGTGCAACAGGTACCAGAATCGTTGTGACATTGGCCAAAGAAATGCAAAGACGAAAAGTTCAGTTTGGTCTGGCAACACTTTGTATTGGTGGCGGCCAGGGCGGAGCTTTGATTTTAGAAGCTGAAGCTTAAAAAGGGGAAATAATGGAATTAACAAAACATAAACCGGAGACATCAAAGATGAGCATTCAAGAAAGTGTTAAGGTCATTCCTCAAGGGGATATTGCAGTAGTGGTTTTAGACTTGGTCGGAGAAAAGGTTAACAAGCTTTCTTCGGCAGTGATGATGAGACTGAAAGAAGTTTTGCAGGATCTTAAAAAATCTCCTTATAAAGCTGTGATTTTTAAAAGCGGTAAAGAAAAAATCTTTATTGCAGGTGCCGACATCGAAGAAATTAAAAATTTAACCACCAAAGAACAGGTTGAAAAAGCCGTCAGCGGTGGCCAGGGGATTTTTGATGAGCTTGAGGATTTACCAATGCCGACGATCGCATCCATTAACGGAGCTTGTGCAGGTGGTGGTTGTGAATTTATTTTGGCCTGTGATTATAGGATTGCGAGCGAAGATTCATCAACCCGCATCGGTTTGCCAGAAACTAAACTGGGAATCATCCCAGGCTTTGGTGGTTGCGTGCGATTGCCTAGGGTTATTGGACTGCCAAACGCTTTAGATATTATTTTAGCGGGGAAATTGGTTAATCCTAAAAAAGCTAAAAACATGGGATTGGTTGATAAGGTGGTTCATCCATCACAGCTTGAGGAATTCACATTAAAATTCACTAAAGACATTATTTCACAAGGCGCAAAAAAACGTAAAAAATATTTTCAGGCAAAATCTGCTGGCGAAAAGTTTATGCATTCGTTTATCGGAAAGCCCATTGTTTTTTCACAAGCTAAAAAATCCGTGCTTTCAAAAACTCATGGACACTATCCTGCCGTAATCAAAGCCATCGAAGTGATTTCAAAAACCTATGGCATGAGCGACCGAGAAAAAGCCATGGGTATTGAGCGTGCGGCTTTTGGTGAATGTGCAATCACTGATGTTTCTAAAAATTTGATCCATGTTTTTTATCTGATGGAAGGTGTTAAAAAAACCTCTGGAGTGGCTAATACATCAGTCAAAGCAAAAGAAGTTAAAAAATTAGGAGTCCTGGGTGCCGGCACTATGGGCGGAGGGATTGCCTATATCTCTGCTGATAAGGGTATCGATGTTCGCATGAAAGATATTTCTTGGGATGCGATTCGTTTGGGTTTATCACACGCTCGTGAAATTTGGGAAAAACTGCTAAGACGTCGCAGTATTGATAAATACGAGCTCAATCAAAAAATGGACCGTGTTAGCGGCACACTGGATTGGAGCGGATTTAAAACCTGTGATCTGGTTGTTGAAGCCATTGTTGAAAATATGGATGTCAAAAAGAAAGTCATTGCTGAAGCTGTTGCCAACATGAGAGCTGATGCAATTTTAGCGACTAATACTAGCTCGCTCAGTGTGACCGAAATGGCCGAGGCTCATCCAAAACCAGAATATTTCGCAGGGATGCACTTTTTCAATCCAGTGAATATGATGCCGTTAGTGGAAGTCATCAGAGGTCCAAAAACCAGTGATGAAACTGTCGTCACAGTTTTTGAAGCGGCTAAAAAAATGGGGAAATTGCCAGTTGTGGTCAAGGACGGTCCCGGATTTTTAGTAAACCGTTTGCTGTTGCCATACATGTCAGAAGCCTTGTTTTTATTGGAAGAAGGCATGGACATCAAAACTGTGGATACGGCCTATGTTAAAGATTTTGGTATGCCCATGGGGCCTTTTGCTTTGATGGATGAAGTGGGTCTGGACGTTTGCGTGAAGGTTTTAAAGATTTTCAAAAAATCTTTTGGTGCTCGTATTGAAACCGCCGCTTGCATGGAAAAACTGGAATCCAGCGGACGATTGGGCAAGAAAAACAAAAAAGGTTTTTACCTGTACGACGACCGCAGAAAATCCACAGGAGTTGATACCAGCATTTATTCGGCCTTGGGATTATCCAGCCCTTCAAATCCATTAACCACTAAAGAATGCATCGAACGAGGTGTGTTTGCCATGGTGAATGAATGCTCATTGGCATTAATTGAGGATCGCATTGTCGAAACTCCTCATGAAGTTGATTTGGCCATGATCACAGGTACAGGGTTTCCTCCATTCAGAGGTGGATTGTTGAAATATGCTGATGCTGTCAGTGCAAAATACATCGCTGATCAATTGGAAGTTTATGCAGCTAAGGGTAGGGCCAGGTTAAAACCAGCCAATCCATTAAATCAGATGGCTAAAACTAATCGCAAGTTTTACCAATGAAGATAGGTTAAGCACCGATGTTTCGAATTGGCTATGACGTGGGCGGCACCAAAATAGAAGTGGCCGTCCTGGATGCTGATAGCAAAATCATTTTGCGTGAGCGTAAAAAAACTGAACGCGAAAAGGGTTATCAGCATATTTTGTCAGTTATTGAAGAACTGTATGCTAAGGCCTTAGTAAAAATCGACAATAAAAAACACTCAGTGGGATTGGGTTTGCCCGGAACCATCCATCCTGAAACCTTAAGGATGATTGAGGGAAACACTCAAGCCTGGGTGGGGCCAGATATAAAATCAGATTTGTCCCAGATTTTTAAAGCTCCTTTCAAAGTTGAAAATGATGCTAACTGTTTTGCGCTGGCAGAAGTGCAAATGGGGGCAGGTCTTAAATTTCAAAGGGAAAATAAAATTAAAATATCTGATCAAATCGCCATAGGAATTATCTTAGGAACTGGTTGCGGTGGTGGAGTTTATCATTGCGGCAAGATTTTGTCAGGGGCCCATGGTGGTGGCGGAGAAATCGGTCATTCGCTTTTAGTCAGTGATGGCAGAAGTTGCTATTGTGGACGTAAGGGGTGTGTTGAAAGTTACGTATCAGGTCCGGCAATTGAAAGCATTTATTTTGAAACCACAGGAGTCCGCAAATCTTCTGCGGATATTTTTTTAAAGCAGGATCAGGCAAGCCAAAAAATTATAGCGGATTTTATCGAACATCTGACTGTGTTTTTTGCCAATCTGGCGACGTTGTTTGATCCTCATTATCTGGTGTTGGGTGGTGGGATTTCCAATCAGGTGCAGATTTATCCCATTCTGAATGAAGCCATAAAGGGCAGACCTTTTTTGAAAAAATATGTCCCATTGATTTTAAAACCCGAGCTGGGTGATTCGGCCGGCGTTATTGGCGCCGCATTTTTAAATTGAAAATCAACTTCCCACACTGAGCTTGACCCTGGATCAAAGCCGCGGGTAAAAATAGATTTATAAATAAAAATTCGGGGGAAATTTTATGACAGCAGAAGAACTGCAGCTATTGGGACCCTTAAAACATTTAGCAGGAATTTGGGAAGGCACAAAAGGGGATGACACAGCCCCAGGCGATGACAGAGG
>JBIKLL010000115.1:0-4725 GCA_044359815.1 Pseudobdellovibrionaceae bacterium | reverse complement strand
TGATTAATCTAAATGACTCAATACGAGAGATGAGCCCGCGGCCGTTAGCGAGTGTCTAAAAATAGTGAAAAAAATTATCTTTGTATTTACGCAACACGAGATATGCCATGCGCGCTCGCTGGATGTATTCAAAGAGTATAGAACATAGAAATATTTTTTAAAATTCAAATTCATAATAAGCAAGTGGGCCAGCTGAAAATTTATTTAAGGGTTACGTTGACGAATTCTAAAAACTTATTGGCCTGAATGGCGACTGGGGTTTTGGAATCCAGGCAAACATACATAGGCTCTTTTTGGTTTTGAATTTCAAACACGGCGTATTCTTGGCGACAGAGGGATTTTTGGTGTCCCGTAAATGTCAGGACTTTTTTGTATTGATCAACAATGGTTTGAGCATTTTTTAATTCCATGGTGGCCGAGATTTCGTTTTTAGTGCCTTTATTCAAAGCCAGCTTCCATTGGTCCTGATGGGGATCCATGTTGATTTGCGACCATTTCTCGTGTTTGCGGACTTTCAGCTGAAAGCTCAGGTCTGATTTTGACTGTTCAGTGTTAGCCCTTAAAAGTCCTGCAAACAACATAACTGAAAAAATAATTTTTAAATTATATTTTATCATTTCACACCTAAAGCTTTCTGTTTGGTCTTTGTGGATTCAGGCGGTGATTGGCCAGGCTTTGCAGTCGAGGTGCCTTCAGAAATCTTGGCGTCACCTCTAGGGGGAGGACAGTAATTGTATTCTGCAGGTTCAGCAGGGCAGTTCAATTGTGATCTGACCAAGGGATGAACAGCAGTGATGGCTTGAGCGCGTCTTCTGTTGTCAGGATGAGTGTCTTCAATCCCAACCACACAGTTTGAAACCGTGTTAGACCATCCATCAAGATAATACATAAAATTATCCATGGGGCTTTTTTTATCTTTTTCTGTGCTCAGTTTGGTTGATGTGAATTCTGCAGTGATCTCGATACCGAGCCAATCAGCAAAGGATTCACCCAATTGGTCACTGTCAGGACCAGAGCAGGTAATCTTTGATTTGAATTTCAGCGACCTCTTGATAGTCATCGTTGGAAATATTGGTGCCCGTTGAATCCGTTTGGTCCTCACGCAGACAGGAACTGATAAATAATTCATCGCAAATTGTGGGGGCGGGCTTTTTTGCCGACACTGGTGTTACAAAGAAAAATGGAAACAGAAAAACTAAAAAGGATTTTTTAAAAACGGGCATTGATTTAATTTAAAAATAGTTTCTGGCTCAATTCAAGGCTTCAATGAGTCATCACTGCTCTAGGTTAATGAATATGATTGAAATTGCAGTTGCCTATAGCCATCAAAAGGCGCCTGAGACTGGTAAAACAGATTAGAGATTTAGTTAATTCCGCCGCCACAGTGGCGGTAAGCGATCGCGTCAATCTACTTAATAATTTCAGTCTGTTTAGTTCAAAGCGTAGGGCATTTCTTCGCTGGCTAAAAGCTTGTTGTAGCTTTCGATGTATCTTTTCATAACCTGTGATGAATAGATCACGGGTTTTGTGCCTTTACTGCGCAGCTGGGACAGTCTGGTTTCACCCATATTGTAAGCTGAAATATAATGTCCAGCAGTGCGATCAAACTTTTCGCGTAAATAAGAAAAATATTTTGCACCTAATTTTATATTCATCATCGGATCACGCAGTGTTTTTAATCCCTGCCATGGCACCTTGGCTTCACGAGCTAACCATTCGGCTGTGTTTGGCTTGATTTGCATCAGGCCGACCTCGCGATGAGCTCCGCGAGCTTCGGGATTAAAATTACTTTCAGTTTTAATAACAGCCATCAAAAACATTGGATCCAGTTCATTGCGATTGGCTTCTTCAAAAATCGCAAGAGCGATTTGCTCATATTGAGCCTTGTATTTTTTTGGTAAACTGCTTTCAACCTGTTCTTCGATAAATCTTTTTACAACATCAGGCTTTACGATGGCTGCACCAATGGTCTGGGGCCTTCTGTTACCTAATAATTCTTTTGCGTGAATCACTCGGTGTTTATTTGCGGCCTCAGCGATGTTTGCAGATGTGGGCATATCCATATTTTGAAACAAAACAATCAGCACCAGCATTTTAACTGTGATCAGAGTCTTGTGTGCTTTTGGACTTCTCATAAACTGCATCGGGCACTCCTTTTGGATTTCTCTTTTATAGAAATATAAATGTCCAAATTCCGTGCCTGACAAACATCTATACGAAATCACTGCAATCCCAAATTTGGATAAATGGACCCCCTGTTATATTCGCGAACAAGCCTGTTTTGACTAAAACTTCGTCGTAAACTGTCTAAAAGTTTTCGTTTCAATTCGATACAGAATCGTGAGAATTTTTGGGACTGTGTCTCATGAAATTCGATCTTGGTCTGGTCGGGTCCGTATCTGACCCCAAGTGAATCATTTTGACTCAAGCAAATTCAATCAAACTCCGATGAAACATCTGAATTCAAGGAGTGAAACATGTTCATCCAAGGTAATTTGCAACAGGTGTTTGATGCCCTTTTTAAAATGGGAGTCATTGATCCCGTTCTGGAAATGGATTGGGAAGTTATCGATAACGAAATCACACAAAATCCTGAAATTTTGGACGAGGCCTTAAAGCTCGCCAACGAATGTCAGGATGATTTGGAAGAACTGATCACCAAACTGAAAGAATTAGATCAAAAAAAATTAACATTTTTAGCAGTGGAGGTTGCCCGTGAGTTCGCTGAGTATGAGACTCGTCAGGTTCTTCATTAGACTGAATATATTTTTATTTTGCTTTTTTGCTCAGGTGTCTGTGAAGGCATGGGAAGTCGACATGTCCCGCAGAACTAAGGATCTAAGAACCCTCAGAATGCCAGCCAGCATTGTGGACACTCCAGCGGCTGATAAAAATTCAATTTTAGGAACTGTGTTTGAGGCCACAGAGGCGACACAGGAAATTGTGATTTTAAATACTGATGAAGGTTTTGTGCCACAAAATATCAAAGTCAAAAAAGGCAACTCCTATAAATTTCACGTGGTGAATGTCAGCCAAAAACAAAAAAATATCAGTTTTGTAATGGATGCTTTTTCAGAACATCACGCGACTTATTTTGGCGACAAGAAATCATTTGTACTGACACCCAAGGTTGATGGTGCGTTTTCGTTTCAATGCCCCGAAACAGCCAAAGAAGGAACGCTAACAGTTTACACTGATCCTGCCAGAAAACCTGCAAGCAACTAGGAAATAAAAGATGGACCAAGGTGGAATCGTAAAGCAAGCCATTAGACAGTTTCTGTCGCCCATTGTGCCGTTGCTGGAAGATCCCACTGTTTCCGAAGTTTTAATTAATGGTCCCCAAGATATATTTATCGAAAAACGCGGAAAGCTTGAAAAAACAGACATTGTTTTTAGGGATGAAGATTCATTAAAAGCAGCTGTGAATTCAATCGCTCAAAGCGTCGGCCGTCGAATCACTGACGAAGAACCGATTTTGGACGCCAGACTTCCTGACGGATCCCGAATTGCCGCCGTGTTGCCGCCTTGTTCGCGAAACGGAACCGTGGTCAGCATCAGAAAATTCACTCAATCAAAAATCACTTTCAAAGAATACGTTCAGTCCGGCAGCTTATCAGCCGATGGGGCGCAGTTTTTAGATGTGTGTATGTTTTTAGGTAAAAACGTTATCGTGTCTGGGGGAACGGGTTCGGGTAAAACCACTTTGCTAAGCCTACTGTGCTCGCGAATCCCCAAGGGGCAAAGAATTATTGTTATCGAAGATTCCAGCGAATTAAATATCACCTATGATCATGTTGTGAATTTTGAAACCCGTCAGGCCAATCAAATCGGTAAAGGCGAAGTCAGCATGAAATCATTGTTAAAAAGTAGCCTGCGTTTGCGACCTGATCGGATCATTGTGGGTGAGGTCAGATCCAGCGAAGCCATAGAGTTGATAAATGCGATGAACACTGGTCACAAAGGATGCTTAGGAACTGTGCACGCAAATTCAGCAGAAGATGCCATTGTCAGACTTGAAGCGTTGGCCCAATCTGGGGATCACAATATAAGCGAAAAAGCTCTTAGGCATCAGCTGAGCTCGGCAGTGGATTTGATTGTGCAGATTTCCAGATTTAGCGACGGAACACGCCGCATTTCATCAATCACCGAAATTCGAGGACTTACGTCAAAAGGCGACTACGAAGTCGTGGATATTTTCAGAATGTCGCGACTGGTAAGAAAGCCTGATGGAAAGCTTGAAGGAGCGCTTCAGCCGACCGGAGAAGTGCCCAGTTTTATGCAAGAAATCGTGGACAATAATTTGCCATTTTCACAGGCGAAATTCACAAAGGTCTCGTAACTTTAGCTGTTTTCAGTTACAAGTTTTATGTGCATTTAAGTTGCAAAATTACTAATTCAGTTTTGAGCTATTTGGACCAGCAAGGGATCCCGAGCTCGTCATTATTTGAGCACACCACTGTGCCTGAAAGTTTTTTGCGCGATCCGACCTTTTGGCTTGAGGCCGCTGAGGTCGAAAAATTTATTCAAAATGCTCACGGGCTTTTACCGCAAAAAGATCAGCAAGAATTTTTATCTGAAATCGGCAGACGGTGCCCCGATCTGCGCGCTTGGGGGATTTTGGATAGCGTTTTAAAAATGATGCCTTCATCAAAAGAAGTCATGTTTTATCCCCAAAGATTTTTAAGTTATTTTATTTCGCCAGAACCACCTGTTGAAAATTTAAAA
>JBIKLL010000063.1:0-16480 GCA_044359815.1 Pseudobdellovibrionaceae bacterium | reverse complement strand
AATGGGGGGATCTTTGCCATTGATTTGCAAATCATCTGAGGGAAAATTAATTCAAGCCATCGCATTGATTTTTGCCATAATCATGTTGGTTGCAAACTTAAAAAACGGACACCCCACACACAAAACCAACGGTGATTTTACCGATCATATATCACAAGCCTCAGCAGCCCTACTGTTACTAGAAGCCGGCACAGATATTTGGAAAAAACCGATTCAGGAAATCTGCAACATACATGATTCACCAGAAGTATTAGAGTTTATCCAAAAATTTAACATAGCTTCCTATGATCAAAAATTTGTTTGCCAATCAAAACCTCACGGGCAAGTTTTATTTATCAATTGGGCGATGTTCCCAAGACCCTATCCCTTGGGATCGTTTTTATATGTGTTACCGGCCGCCCTGTTTTTTAAAATCAATCACAATCTAATTGATCTGAGCACATTTTTAATTCTGCAGCTTTATTTACTGTCTACTTTGTTTATTTTAATATTGCTAAAAGTTTATGAGCCTTTGTTTTTAAAAAACAGCTTTGTGTATTCATTTTTTTTAATTGTGGGATTTCTGTCCCAGTCATCCATTGGATTGTTTGACCCAGTATTTTTGTTTTTTGTTTTACTGTCGTTTAATTGGGTCCAACAGAATCCCACTGAAAAATCATTGTTTTTTTGTTTGCTGTTTTTTCTGCTGGCATTTTGTTTTCACTTTAGGACCCTATGGTATGTTGGAATCCCATTGGCGGCCTTACTGTACGTTATAAAATCTAAAAAGCTGTGGCTGATTAAATCCATGATTCAAAAATATCTCAAACCCCTTTTCCTGATGTTTGTTATCAGTTGTTTTAATTTGATGACCTTTTTATGGATACTACCCTTTTGGAAAACCTTTGATCCCATAAATTTAATGATGACCAATCCCAGCTTGGCTTTGTCCTTACTGGCCGTACCTATCGGTCTATTCTTAATGACCAATGCTTTTTTAAACTCATGGATTATGTTTTTGTTTTTTGTGCCCATGATGATATTTTTGTTTAACACACCCGAGGTCAGGCCATGGCATTGCTTTACCCTGGTGCCATTTTATTTTGCCCCTCTTAAATCAGAGGTGGAAAACAAGCTTCCAGTGTTATTCACCACCCTTATGCTGCTTCAGGGAATTGAAGCTGTGATTTTTAAAGGTGGATACTTTAATATCTTTAATCTGGGAACTGTCTTGCTGCAGTTGGTGTTTTAAAGCATTGCCCAAGCCAGCTGATTTTAGGGAAATACAAATTTAAAAACATATCTTTTCCTTTTTAAATAGGTCACAGCTCTTAGTTTAGTATCGCTGCGCAGTTTGCTCGGGCAAGCCCCCGCCGCCGCAGAGGACCTATTTAAAAAGGAAAAGATATGTTTTTAAATTTGTATTTCCCTAAATTCAGCTGGCTTTGGTGACTTTTGCAACTGGATTAGCTTTGAATGGTGATCAGTCGTGTTTTGAGTGCATCGATTCGCTTGAATCCGTTTGGGCCGCAGAGGATTTTTCGTCATCATGGTGATCTTCGGCAGATACAAACCCGTATTCGCGCTCTTTTCTGTAAAGAGTCCGCCTGTTGATCCCCAAAATCTGTGAAGCCTTTTCCTTGCGACCACCTGTTTTTTCTAAGATCACCCGGATGTAACGCTTTTCAAGGTCTTCCAAGGTTGGATAATCCTGCACAGCCTGTCCAAAAAAGTTTTCGATGGTTTGCATTTCAGGACTGGGAATATCCGAAAGCTGTATGACCGAATGAGATGTCAACACGACCACTCTTTCGATTAAATTTTCAAGCTCCCTAACGTTTCCAGGCCAAGACATAGTTATCAATCTGTGCATGGCTTCCTCGGAAAATCCATTTACTTTGCCACCGTTTAAAAGTGAATATTTCATTAAAAAATGTTGGGCCAGATGAGGAATATCTTCAGGCCTGTGCCTAAGTGGTGGAACCACTATTGGAATCACTGCCAGTCTGTAATACAAGTCCTCACGAAAAGTTCCATTCTGAATGGCTTTTTTAAGATCCTTGTGAGTCGCAGCGATCACTCTGACATTTATGTCTTTTGATTGGTTATCACCAACTGGTCTGATTTTACGCTCTTGCAGAACCCGCAATAGTTTTGACTGCAGACTTAAATCCATGTCACCGATTTCATCTAAAAATAAAGTCCCCCCATCAGCTTCTTCGAACAAACCCTTTTTGGTTGACACGGCTCCGGTAAAAGAACCTTTTGCATGTCCAAATAATTCGCTCTCTAACAGATTTTCAGGAATCGCCGTGCAATTGATGGCTACAAAAGATTTACCAGCACGGTTGCTGCGATTATGAATGGCCTTAGCCACAACTTCTTTACCCGTACCGCTTTCGCCTGTGATCAAAACATTAGAATTCGCAGGAGCAATCCTTTCGATCAAATCAAAAATCGATCGCATCGCAAGACTTTTACCAATGACTTCGCTTAGTGACCAAGACTGTTTGATTTCTTGGGTTAAGGCCGTGTTTTGCCGCTGAAGCCTGCCAAAGGTCACAGCTCTTTCTGCCACAAAGGTGACCTCGTTTAACTTAAATGGCTTAGTGATGTAATCAAAAGCCCCTTTACGCAATCCCTCTATGGCGCTTTCAACGCTCGCATGTGCAGTGATTAAAATCACAGGTACGTTGGAACGATGGGCTTTGTAGTTTCTGAGAACGGTCATGCCATCGATTTCAGGCATGCGGATATCTGTTATAACCAGATCCACAGACTGAGCCTCTGGCGAGCCTCCGCACAGAAATTCCATGGCGACCTTGGCGTCATCAAAGGGCTTAACGTGAAAACCCTCAATTTTGAAATGATCAAATAACATTGATCGCATTTCAGGATCATCGTCGATAACTACTATAAAGCCTCTTGAATTTTTATCCATGGTTACCTCACTGATTCAGATCTAACACAACAGGGATTGCCAGGCATGAGAATTATTTTGTTCGGGACAATTAGACTCGGTTTTGTTAAGAACCTCAGAAATGCTATCAACCTGGGAATCCAAGATGTACTATGGATGATGTGGAATATTTTGGCTAAGCAATATGGATGAATATGGATATTATAGCTAGGCACAATCGTAATCTATTAAAAGAATTGAGCGATCAAAAGTACGCCTTGGATCAAGCCGCCATTGTGGCGATGACTGACTCCAAGGGAAAAATCGTATCTGTTAATGATAAATTCTGTCAGATTTCTGGGTTTAATCGCGAGGAACTGATCGGTAAAGATCACAGACTGGTGAACTCAAAAACACATTCAAAAAACTATTTTCATATTTTGTGGGAAACCATTCAGTCAGGTCAAATCTGGCGGGGTGAAATCTGCAATAAAACCAAAACAGGAAAGCTTTATTGGGTGAACACAACTATTGTGCCGTTTTTGGATGAAACCAGAAGACCCTATCAGTATCTGGCCATCAGACAAGACATCACTGAGCTTAAGAAAATTCAAGAACAAGTTTTAAACCAACAAATGCAATTAGTGAATTCATCAAGACTGAGCGCTATTGGCGAAATGGCTGCAGCCATCACTCACGAAATCAATAACCCATTGGCTGTGATTTTAGGCCGCTGTGAAATGCTTAACAACGTCTTAAATACCGGCAAGCTGGATACTGATACCATCCGCGGAATCGTTTCCAATATTGAAACCACAGGACGCAGGATTGAAAAAATCGTAAAAAGCATGAGGTCGCTTGCCCACCAACAAGACGAAGGAGAACTGGAACCCTACAGCGTGAATCAGATTTTTGAAGAATCTTTAAGTCTTTGCCAAGAGAGATTTAAAAATCATGGCATTGATCTAAAGACCGAATTTTTAAGCCCTGATATGACCATCAATTGCAGACCCCATCAATTAGTGCAGGTTTTAGTGAACCTGCTAAACAATGCCTCGGACGCTATTGCCAACAAAACTGAAAAATGGATCAGGCTGACTGCTCGGAACGAAGCCACTGAAGGTCAAAACAAATTGCGCATTCGAATCTGTGATTCTGGAGATAGCATCCCTGAAAATATCAGACAGAAATTGTTTCAGCCGTTTTTTTCGACCAAACGGGTTCAATACGGCACAGGGCTGGGATTGTCGATTTCGCAAAATCTGATTAAAAATCACGGCGGCAAACTGTATTACGATGATTCCGAAAATCACACTTGTTTTGTGATTGAACTTTAGCACTGACTCACTTGTCTGCGGTAAATTTCTATTTGATTTGTTCTTCGTAAGTGTCAGCGGCCAAGGCTCCGGAAAGCGAAGTGTAGACCGAATAGCCTTTGACCTTTTTGTAAGTCCCGTTAGCGAAATAACCTGCCGATGTGGAAACCCTGTATCCATCAACCGTGAACTCAGATTGAGCCGCGGACACCAAGCCTCTTGCTACCCCTGGGTGAGTTATCTTTTCTCGCACGGTTAAATCCTCAACGCTACTGCTGGCCGAACAAGCCGTTAGTGCGAGACCTAGTAAACCTACAAGTATTAACTTCATCATGTAATACCTATCGGCAGACTTAGGTAATAATTTAGTCACTAAAGCATAGTTTCTCATTTTGATACACTCAAATAGCTTGAGTGATTCATCCTTAGATGGAGGTGTTTCAGAATCTGACTGACCCAGTATCAAATCGGACCAGACAGGGTCACAATTTTTTGCTCTATGATTCCTGTGAGCTTTTCGTTGATAGTGAAACTAACTTCCAGCGCCCCTTGGTTTAGGACTTCCCTTGGAAACATCACAAAAAAATGCACTGTGCTTTCTGCACCCGCTTCGGTCAAAATAGTTTGATTAGGAACAGTCACTGTTATGCCCTTACCCTTTAAATCCTCGGGAAGCATAATTTCAAATTCTTGAGGGGCTTTTGATTGATTTAAAATATGAATCTTTAAATGATTCAAAATTTTGCCATCATTTAAAATTTGGTAAGGAATGTCCTTGGCCCTTAACAATGATGCGTAATAGGGACTCCGCCTGGCCACATTGGTGGTCAGAACAATGATACTGACCAGGATGATTAGTCCATAAACAAGAACCCGGGGTTTTAAGAACACAACGCCCTTTTGGCTGATTGAATTGTAGCTAATCAGTTTTTTGGGTTTGTTGACCTTAACCATAATTTCATCGCAGGCATCCGCACAGGCAGTGCAGGCAATGCATTCCATCTGCAGGCCTTTTCTGATATCAATACCCGTTGGGCAGACCTGCACGCATCTGTTGCATTGAACACAGTCACCGCGTTTTTCATCATACATAATGGCCAAAGAATCCTCGTCCATCAGCACTGACTGAAACCTGCCGTAGGGACACATGATGATGCAAAACTGTTCCCTGAACCATCCAAAATCAAACAACAAAACAACAGTCATTCCACTGATGATTAAAAAATACGCCCAGTTATCTTGCGGATGATTGCTTAGCACCATACGAGTCAGTTCTTTTGATCCAGCAAAATAAGCAATAAAACTGTGTGCAATCAGTGACGAGACCACAAAAAACAAAAACCACTTGATCATGGTTTTCGTTAATTTTTCCAGATTCATTTCTTGCTTGTAGAGCTTACGGCGCTGAATGTATTTGCCCTCAACCAGAATCTCAATCCCACGGTAAATGCGTTCAATGAAAACAGTTTGCGGGCAGCCCCAGCCACACCAAGCCCTTCCAAAAACCGACGTCATCAAAGCCAATCCCAAAGTCAAAATTGCTAAAATCAAAAACACAAGGGGACCATCATGGGCCAAAAAAGTGTACCCAAAAAAAGAAAATTTTCGATCTGGCAGATTCAGCAGTATCAATTGACTGCCATTGATATGAATCCAAGGAATTGCCAAAAACACAACGATTAAAAACCACTGAAACCAAAACCTGCGATCATGGTAATAACCCTTAACCTCGGCAGGAATGATATTAATCCTGTGGCCAAAATCGTCTAAATTATTAAGCCCCTCTTGTGACATATTTATTTTACTTCCGTTCCCTGAGGCGCTTTCGGATTAGGTGGATTAGATCCCTTAAGGGACACCACATACAACACCACATCCTGCAGTTCTTCCCTGGATAACAAAGCTTCCCAAGCAGGCATACCCTTGTCAGCAACACCTTTAGCCACCACTTTTCTAATTTCTGCCTCGGTGCCCTTGCCGCTGATCCAAAAATTATCAGCCAGGTTGGGACCAATCACACCCTGCCCCTGATCACCATGACAGGGCCCACATTTTTGAGCATACACCACACGGCCTTCTTTGATTTCATCAGGAGTTGCCGGACCACCGTGAGGAGCTTCAGCAACAGCAGAATTATCACTGGAAGCTTTTGCTTTTTCAATTTCCTCCAGAGCCACAGCAAGTTCCTTGGCCTGAGTGGCTGCACCACCGAATTCGTAATGAATCCAATAAAGAAATCCAAAAATAATCGTGGCATAGAAAGTCACTAACCACCAATTAGGCAGAGGGTTATCGTACTCTTGAATGCCATCATAGTTATGATCCAACAAATTATTTTCATCACTCATAAAGCTCCCCTTCTTCTAGTGGAAATTTTGAACATTTGTCGTACAGTTCGTTGGCAGAGGGCCTAAAACACCAAGCAATTGTCGACAGAAAAAATATAAAGAAAAATATAAACCCAGCCATCACAATCTGGGTGTCCGAAAAATAAGTCAGTCCTTCGCGCATCATATTTAATTTCCTTTCTGTCCGAGTGACTGCAGATATGCAATCAAGGCAACAATTTGTTTTTTAGCCAATCCCGCTGGTGCTCCTTGGGAAGCCAGCTCAGCAGCAATTTTTTCGGCCTGTTCGGCAGCTTTGATATCTGCTTGCGCTACAGTTTCATCGTCGTAGGGAACTCCCAACATTTTCATCACAGATAATTTCTTTCTGAGTATCAAAAAATCCGTATTATCAGTGACCAGCCATGGATAAGCCGGCATCAAGGAATTTTGAATGATCTCTCTGGGATTGATCATGTGTTTGTAATGCCACAAATCAGGATACTTTTTACCAACCCGAGCCAAATCAGGCCCTGTCCTTTTGGATCCCCACTGAAAAGGTCTGTCATACATTGATTCTTCTAATGTCGATGCAGGTCCATACCTTAAAACTTCGCTGGTCATCGGTCTGATTTGCTGAGAATGGCAAACGTAGCAACCTTCTCGGATATAAATATCCCTACCTGCAATTTCCAGAGCCGTGTAGGGCTTAACCTTGATTTCTGTTGGTAAATATTTTTTTAAATTTAAGGTTGGATAAATTTCGATCACACTACCGACCACAACAGCCAAAAGTGCCAGGGTTGTAAACACAGCGCCTAAACCCTCAAGCTTTCTGTGACCTTTAGTTTCAGTGGCAGCCATTTTAAGTTGATTAACTGCTTTTGCTTTTTTCTGGATAGGTTCAGTCGCAGGTTGTTTAATGGTTTTATATAAATTGTAAACCATGATGACAAAACCGATAAAAAACAGCAATCCACCAACTAAGCGAACCCAATACAGCGGAATAATCCGTGTGACTGTTTCAACAAAATCAGGATACTGAAGCCTGCCATCAGCAGTGATTCCTCGTAACATGAGTCCTTGAGTGATCCCCGCAGCCCACATGGAAATATAATAAAGCAAAATACCCAAAGTCCCTGTCCAAAAATGTGCGTTGGCCAGTTTGATTGAATAAAGCTTTGTGCCCCACAGTTTTGGAACTAAATAATAAAACATTCCAAAGGCTAAAAACCCATTCCATCCCAAAGCTCCACCATGAACGTGTCCGATAATCCAATCAGTGTAGTGAGCCAAACTGTTGATGGATTTGATAGATAACAATGGACCTTCAAAGGTCGTCATCGCATAAAACGTAACTGCCGTGACTAAAAATTTGATCACGGGATCTGTTCTGAGTAAATGCCAAGAACCACGAAGGGTCAAAAGTCCATTGATCATCCCGCCCCAACTGGGTGCCCAAAGCATCAATGAAAACACCATCCCCAGTGTCTGAGCCCATTCAGGCAACGACGTGTACAGCAAATGGTGAGGACCGGCCCAGATATACAAAAACACCAAAGCCCAAAAATGCACGATAGATAATTTGTAGGAATAAACCGGTCGGTTTGCAGCCTTGGGGATATAGTAATACATCAATCCCAAAAACGGAGTGGTCAGAAAAAACGCCACAGCATTGTGACCGTACCACCACTGCACCAGCGCATCCTGCACACCCGCCCAGATGGGATAACTCTTCATCATAGACACCGGAATTTCAAGACTGTTCACAATGTGAAGCATGGCAACTGTGACAATGGTTGCTATGTAAAACCAAATAGCCACATACAGATGTCTTTCACGTCTGACAGCAATAGTTCCAAAAAAATTAACTGCAAACACAACCCAGATTAATGTAATCCCAATATCAATGGGCCATTCAAGCTCTGCGTATTCTTTACCGTGGCTGTAACCTAATGGCAGTGAAATCGCTGCCGCTAAAATAATTAACTGCCAGCCCCAAAAATGAATCCGGCTCAGTGAATCACTGAACAACCTGGTTTTAAGTAATCTTTGTGTTGAATGATAAATCCCCGCAAAAATCACATTGCCAGCAAAGGCAAAAATCGCCGCATTAGTATGCAGGGGCCTTAGCCTTCCAAAAGTAATCCAAGGCAGATTTAAATTAGCAGGGTAATAGGCCATCTGAAGAGCTGCCCAGATCCCAGCCAAAAACGCGACTCCGCCAAATAATATGGCTGCCCCCATAAACATTTTGACGATCTGATCATCAAACTCAAATTCCTCAAGTTGATTATTGTTCACCACTTTCCACTCCTGTTGTTTGGTTTGTTTCATCAAATAAAATTCTGTGCGCCGGGGTTTCCACGTCATCGAACTGCCCGCTCTGTGTCGCCCAAATAAAAAATCCTACAAATCCGATGGCAAATATTATGGCCATGGGAATCATCAAAAAAAGCACACTCATTCACGCCCCCCGATCACTGTGGACAGTAATATCAATCCTGAACTAAGGGGCATTAAGGCTGCAGCCACCATAGGACTGACAAATCCCATCAGGGCCAGCACTCCACCCACAAAATTATAAGTAAAACTAAGAGTGATGTTTTGAATCATCAACCGTCTGGCTTTTTGGGACAGCTTCAGCAAATCAAAAATCTTTTCGACTTTGCCATCCACAAACAAGACATCACAGGATTTAAGGGCTGACCCCACAGCTCCACCCACAGCGATGGACACTGTGGCCTTGGTCATTGACAAAGAATCGTTTTCGCCATCACCAATAAAAACAGAAGGTGAATTTTTTTGCACTAGCAGGGCTTTTTGAAATGCCGTCAAGTCAGCATAAATCTCAGACGGAGTAAAGCCCAACTGCTGCCCCACAGAAGCTGCCACGGTTGATTGATCACCCGTCAGCATTTTGCAATGGCGTCCTGATTTTTTAAGTTCAGCAATAACAGACTGGCTCAACTTATAAACAGGCTCTTTGATCAAAAACTGACAAATCATTTTTTTATTTACTGGTGTTGGCTGATCCCTAAGGCCGGGTTCAATCCTATAAAAACCAATGATTTTTTGATTGTTGTTTGAATCATCTAAAAACTGATATTCATCACCGCCCACGATGGCGCCAACACCCAGATTCTGTAAAATTTTAAATTCACTGACAGGCAAAAGCTCGCCTTTAAAATCCAGAAAACTTCTGATCGCAAAAGCCATTGGATGATAAGACTGGGCTTGAATGCTAGCCATAACTTGACGGTCAGTTTCGCTGACATCAACGGGAATCATTGATTGCACCTGTGCCTGCGAATCAGTCAGCGTGCCCGTTTTATCAAACAAATAATTTTTGATTTTGTGAATTTCAAAAAAAGCATTAATGGATTTAACCACTATGCCTTTTTTAAGAGCGTTTCGCATTGAAAACTGAAATGCTAAAGGCGTCCCAAAAGCTAAAGCGCAAGGACAGGCTAAAATGATTAAAGCCAAAAACCTTTCAAGCATTTCTGGATTCTGAAATGCATTGGTCACAAATAAAAACACCACACCTATAGTCAGCACTGTCACCATCAAGACCTGAGCCGCAATGTCGGTGACATTGAGCCAACTGGATTTAACGGCTGCGCTTTTTAATGTGGCCTCGATCGTTTGACCGATTTCAGAGTCCTTAAATAATTTTTGCACTGAAACTCGGACTTGAGATTTTAAAACCACACTGCCCGCTGGGATAATTTGCCCCTGTTGATAGAGCTTGGGCGCAGATTCCCCGGTCAATGAAGAAGGATCAACCCAAGCAGATTCTGAAATCAGCTGAGCATCAAACTGCAATGGATCACCCACCATGGCTTGAACTTGATCACCAACCATGAGGGATTTTACAGGGACTGTGACCAGCTGATCCCCAATATGTTTTTTGTAAAACCCAACAATAAATCCAGTTTGCTTTTCAATGCCTAAATTTATTTTACGTTGCACCTGACGCTGAAAAAACCTGCTCAGCAGAATCAGAAATACAAAACCGCTCAGTGAATCAAAATAAATAGACCCCTGCCCCTGAATCAAATTGTAGGTCGAAAAAGCAAAACCCAGCAATGAAGCCAAGGTCATGGTGGTATCGATGGAAACTTTTTTAGAAAAAGCATCGATCAGAAATTTTTCGTAAAATGGCCAGGCACCATAGGTGACTACGGGCAGATACAAGGCAAAGCTAACCCAATTAAAAAATGGTTTTAGGTCAGCCGGAAGCCCAAAGTATTCTGATAAAGCCAACGTCATAATTTGCCCAGCACAGGTGCCAACAACGGCCAGTCTGATGAGGTCTTTCCTGAAAGTCTTCACTGACAGCTTTTCTGCTGTGGATTGATTTTCCAGAGGATAAATATGAAAACCCAGATTTTTAATTTTCTGCAAAATCGGCAGCACCTGAGCTGATTCGCTGGTCAGCGAAATTTCAATCGTGTGATTATTGAGTGACGCTGAAATGTTTTGCAGATTTGAATCCCTGATAGATTCGATTTTCTGAATGCATTTTGAGCAATTGATATTGTCAGCATAAAGTCTGATTTTAGGGGTTTTGCCGCCAGAAAAATACAGATCACGAAACTGCAGTTGGTCTAGAAATGAAACGTCTAAGGATGTGTCTGATGGCATTTGCCGTATTGGATATGCTAATGAGATGCCAAGGAAATTGTTATGATTTGGCTAATATTTGGGACCTAATTACACGTTTTGTATTTTTGGGGCGCGCCAAATAGTCTCAACTATTCTGTTACGCGGATAAAAGCAGATGGATAATGGCTTATATCAATTGGTTTTTTTTGCCATGGGAATTTGGCCAATCAAAAAAATCGCAATAGCTACCCAGATCATGGCAAAAGAATATTTTCGAATTTCAGTAAAGGGCTCGTTGTACAAATACACGGCCAATAAAAATTGAATTGTTGGTGAAATAAATTGCATAAACCCCATTACGTTCAATGAAACTTTCTGCACAGCCAGGGAAAACCAAAATATCGGAAGGGCTGTGATTATCCCACCAATTATAAAATACACTAAATCAATCATTGGCATTGGTGCTGGAGAATGGATTCTAAAATAGAAGGCTCCAATCAATGCAATAGGAAATACAAAAAAAGATTCGAGGGTCACTGAAACTATCGGACTGACCTGGATCATTTTTTTGATCATCCCGTAACTGGAAAAAGTAACCGCCATAATCAGCGCAAACACGGGCCATTCGTGCTCCATAAAAATCATTCGCCCCACTGCCACTAAAGAAAGCAAAAACGCAGTTAGGGCAAAAATATTTATGCGCTCTTTAAATATAAAAATCCCCATGGCAACATTGAGCAATGGGGTAATAAAATACGCCAAAGATCCTTCGATCACGTGGCCCGAGTTCACAGCATAAATGTAGGTGAGCCAGTTTATCGACAGCAAAACTCCGGCTACTAAAATCTTAAAAACTGTGCCCTTGCTAAGCTGTAAAAAGACCTTGAAATTTTGAAACTTGAAATAAAATATGCCCGCAAAGATTACCAGCGACCAAATAATGCGATGGCTGAGGATTTCCCCAGCTGAGTGGTTATCCAATAGCTTCCAGAATATCGGGAAAATACCCCATAAAATATAGGCACTTAGAGCAGCTATCACTGGATGTTTCATTAAATAAACCTTGCCTTTTCGATATCAGAATATATAAATCACATTTGCGTTTTATTTTAGGTTTTATTTTCGATGGTGACCATAGCTCAGTTGGTAGAGCATGGGATTGTGATTCCCAGGGTCGCGGGTTCAAGCCCCGTTGGTCACCCCAATTTTTCTTTTATTAAAGGGGCATTCAATTGGCGGCTTCAATAGCAGAACTTCAAAAAGCCATGACTGCCTTGTCCGAATCTCTGGAACGGATAAAACAAAAAAAAGATGAAGTCGATTATAAAATCAACCGAGATGCTTGCATACAGCGGTTTGAGTTTTGCTTTGAGCTATCTTGGAAGATTTCAATGAAGGTTTTGGGAATCGTTGAACCCGCCCCCAAACCTGCTTTAAGAGAAATGGCTAGAAACAGTCTGATTGAAGATTTTGATTTGTGGCTGAGTTTTCTGGATGCTCGCAACAAGAGCTCTCACACATATGACGAGGATATGGCAAAAATGGTTTTAGAGGTGTCAAAATCTTTTCTACCGGAAGGCCTAAATCTGCTAAAGAAACTTTCTATAAAATGAAATTTGGACTCTCGGAAAAAGAATTTAAAATAGTTGAATCATTAATTTTTATCCCATTTAAAAATATAGGTATTAAAACTTGGGTTTTCGGCTCCAGAGCCAGGGGTGATTTTCAAAAGTTCTCAGATTTGGACATTTTGTATCAGATTCCAAAAAATTCTAATATTCCATACGGCTTTTTTTCTGGAATTAAAAGTGCTTTGGAAGACTCAGACTTGCCGATTAAAATAGATTTAGTAGATATAGATTTTTTGGCAGAAAGCTATAAAGACAACGTTTTGAATGAACGATTAAACGTTGACTGAATTTTACTTCCATTGCGAAGAGATTTAAAGCCACAAATTCTTTTGATTTACTCAAGGCTTATCAATTTACGCCTTCTGTTGCCTTAACGTTACCTATTGCAGAGCCGCTCTTCCAACCTTTAAATTCAATCAACTTCTTGATAGCAACTTTTACTTTGGGATTGTCAACTTTATCACATTTTGATTTCAAATCTATTTGTCGCATTATAATAAACAAACTTTCCATCGTCTGGCATATTATGCTCCCAAATACTTCGCTTGGCTGCATAGTTTAAAGAAGCCAGAAACAACAAACCTGCTAACTCTACGATTTACAGTTGTTACTTTTTTAAGAAGATAAGATAGAAGCTGGTTTTAGGCTTTAATACAACTTGCGGAAAACGCCATTCGCTGATTAGGCATAAAAAAAGCCAACAGATTTGACCGTTGGCTTTTTAGTTTAAAAACAATTAACGATTAATTACCAGATTATTTAGCTGGCTTTTCCTTAAGGCGCCCTCCGGAGCCAAAAATAGCATCGACTCCTTCTGGTTTTTTTGCAGCAGGGTCTTCAGCCTCTGCCTCTGGCTTTTTTGCTTTTGATGAATCTTCCAATTCAAAATTTAAGATGCCGGTAAAATGATCTCTGACATGTTTAAGCTGAATTGTTCTGCTGATTGAGTTTTTATTGTAGCACGTGACAATCATTAGATCATTGTCGTCAAAATCATTTATTTTTGATTCCTGCACAAAAACTAAATTTTGTGTCGATACAAGAGGATTGCCAGAGTTGGCGTCTAAATCCCTTGAATCTAGATAAATCCAATCTTCATCTGTTTTAATTTTGCTAAAACTCACTGTCATCAATGAACAATATTGAGGACCGTCTTCCAAAGCAGTTCTGCCTTTAAATTGCCAACCACTCAAAACCTGGCCGTTTAAAGCTAATTTTATGCTGGACGCATCCGTATCTTTCATCAAGATCAGTGAATTGACCTTTTTCAAATCCTGAATCTTCATTCTCATTTGCAATGTGTTTTTATCTAAATGCTTTTTAAAATCGGCGTCTATTTTTATATCATCGCCAGCCACTACCACTCGTTGAGCTTCACTAGCATCAGCTTTGGAAGAACTGCCGTCACCTGCTGCACCAGAAGATTCTGCACCTGACGGGGCTGAACTGTTACCGCCTTCAAGCTTCGCAGATCCACCTGAGCATTTGTTTTTGATATCACTCATTACGATAGTTTTGCGCTCTCCGGTCATTAATGACTGTGACTCACAGGTGCTAACGAAGCTGTATTTATCAACAAATGCTTGGCAACTCATTTTAAGGGATACAAAAGTATCGTTATAATCATTCACAAATTACTGACTGCAATTGTTATTAGCCGGTGCTGGGGAATCATCTTTTGAACATCCCACTAAGCCGCTGATACAGACCGAAAACATTAAAACCTTAAAACCTTTCATAACCCCTCCTTATTTGATGGTATGAATTTAAATGAAGGTCAGGTTTTAAAGTATTCAGCCAAAAATAAATACCGAAAGAATTTAAAAAACAATTTTTCCTTCAAACGGTTCAAAAATTGTCAGCTCTTTTTTATATGTCAAAACTTTAATCAGCAATTATCTAACTTACTTATCTATATAATATCTAACAGATGCACCTTAGCCATTCACTGATTAGGCATAAAAAAAGCCAACAGCTGTGACTGTTGGCTTTTTAGTGTTATTTAACCGTTAGTTTTATTTAACCAAAAGACTTAAATCAAATTTGTTAACTTTTGAATAAACTGGGTAACAATCCGTTTGAGCTTCATCACGGCATTCAGTGTGCGAAGCCTCTACAGTGTAGTCACGTCTGTTTAATTGAAAATACTTATTTGCGGTTTTGGCTCTGCGGTTATTTTCAATTTCTGCTACAACCTGTGCTGGCAATCGTGATGCCAGAATCTGAAATCTGACAGGGCTGTTATCATTCATGGCACTGTAATCAACGATGACTTCAACCACTTTTGAATATCGGTATTGACCCAAATCACATTCATAGGACGGACGGTCACCTAAATCCCTGCGGCATTCTTCTTCGGCGGCACGATCACGGATTACAGATGTCGCAGCCCTTGTTGCCACAGCGCCTGTGATGCGAAAATTTGAAACCCTGTCTGATTCAAAAAACGATACTGAACTGAGTAAAGGAATTTCTGTTTCAGACAAAGACTTTGCATGCACAGAAACCGCAGACATAAGAATCAAAAAAATCCATTTTGAATTCATAAACACTCCTTTGTGTTATTGTTTAAATTATTCTGGCCACATAATATTAAAATTTCCTGAAAACTAAAGTCTCTAATCTTTGAAAAAACAAAAACCTAACAATGACCACTGAAATATTATGTTCATCGATAACTAAATTCTATTTGAAGCATTAACCTTTCGCCGCGTATAAATTCTGAATTTTAAGAATACGGTCGGAACTATTCCAATAGCTTCTGGAAATAATAAAACTTATTTTGAGTGTTTCAAGAATTACTCAGCCGCAAGATTTTTATTTTTACATTAGTTGCCAAAATGAAAATTTATTTTCTAAGATACCTCAGCGTTTCAAGGAGATGAAACTATGAGGGGGATTTTTACCATTGCACTTTCAATGGTGTTTGTATTTGTATTTGTATCTGTATTTGTATCTGAAAGAGCAAATGCGGGTGTTATTGGCATCGATGACAGGGTCGAAGCCAGTCAAACATCATTGTCCTATTACAGAAAATCTGTAGGGGCTATTGTCCCAGCAAATACAGATATTCAAAGAACCCCTCACCACTACATGTTTTATTCAAACACGCTCAAACAAATGCTGGAGCCGGTTTGGCAAAGGCCCATCTGCCCCCAAGAAAAATTTTTGAATCAACCCACGGTCGCCAGATGTTCAGGGGTTCTAATCGGCGAAGATGTTTTTTTAACAGCCAGACATTGCATTTTTAATCAATTGGAATGTCAGAAAACACTGATTGCTTTTGACTACGAAAACACTTCTGGAAACCGTTTTATCCTGTCTAACCATCAGGTTTTCAGATGCGCTCAGATACTAAAAGGCTCAGCTGGTTATGGACCTGGCAATGACTGGGTGATTGTGAAGCTTGAGAAGCCGGCCTTACAAAGACCCTTGATCAGGATTGCAAAAGCTGCCCAACCAAATCAATGGGCGACAGCTATAGGGACTCCGACTGGATTGCCCCTGAAAGCCATGCCTGGCAGAATCACTGCGATCAGTACCAATGTGATCAGTGGTCATTTTGATGGTTATGTTTATGCATCAGGATCACCACTGTTTAATACTTCCGGAGAACTGCTGGGACTTTTGACCAACACTCCGTCATATGATTATGAGATATCGCCCTCTGGTTGTGTTCAATCAAAGGTAATAGCAACTAAACCTGAGCACTCAGTG
>JBIKLL010000062.1:0-16511 GCA_044359815.1 Pseudobdellovibrionaceae bacterium | reverse complement strand
GTGGATTTGGCCGAAATGCTCAAACAGCAGTTTCAAAGACAATTATCAGAAATAGAACCCTTAAAACTGATTGTTAAAACCTATTTGCAAAATTACCTTCAAACAGTGATTAACTCGATTGTTGAAAAATCAAAAATCTCGGTGCAGTGGTCAGCTCTGGACAACCAATCACTGGGAATAGGCATCAATCAAATATTTGAAGCTGATTCAAAAAATATTTCTATGGGTGGAGTCTTGGCCTACCAAAATGAAAACCCTCAGCGGGACTTACAATTTGATTTCAATGCCACCGATCTGGCTGAAACGCAAATCAACGAAAATCTGCAAATGGTGTTTCCGGAATCTTGGCTGATTGCCACTATGGAATCTCTGTCAGTATCGAAACAATCACTTTACCGTGCAGAACTGAACTCATTTAAATCATTTTCCAGTTTTTTAAAAAATCGATTCCTGCAATTTTTCCTGTGGCCCGATTTAATGAACTTTTCAAAGAAAGCCCGCTTCACTGTGATACTAAACGCCAGCGAACCTGCAAAACTGTCCTGGCCTGATACTAAAACCAATCAAATCCAAGTCAGTGCTCTGATGAACGCTTGGATTTCGGGTCAGCGAAACAATGAAATGCAAGATTACTTGTATTTAAAAAATTCTGTTTCTTTCACTTCTGAATTTAAAATACTGGATGAGTCTTTAAATTTAAGTTTTCAAAATATTTCAGCCCGGGTCAAAACCCAAGTCCAACCCAGTTACCAACAGAAATTTGGGTTCAGCGGATGGCTAGCAACTTCAGTGCTAAAAAAATCAATTGTCAGCGCTTTGAACAATCAAGCCTTTGCTGTCAAAATACCACAAGCCCAAATCGGTGGACAAACCTTTGCGGTCGATTCACTGAATCGTGAAAATGGATTTATTTTTGTAAATTTCAAAAATAAATAGTTGTTTGCAAACTAAAATTGTCGTGATCTCGGAATGCTTGCATCAATGGATTTTCCGAGGTTGAAATCACCTGGGCACTGCTGTCTATATCCAGCCAGTCTTGGATTTTGAATTTCCAATTAAAATACCCAAAATTTAATTTAGACTTTGGCTCATTCACCAGACCCAACATCATGGAACTACCGCTTTCCCTTGCCCATCGCATTCCCAACAAATGAGCTGACTGCCAAATTTGTCCAGTACCGCTGATGGTGTCTTGATCCTGGGTTTTGCTGATCAAATGCTGGGCGATCACAGTCAAAATTCCAGATTTAAAAATAAAATTCTTTTCAGCCGACAAAGCCTGATTCTGTGACCAGCCAGCAATCCGAATATCCTGAGTCACAGCCTGTTGATGATTGCCTGCTAACTTAAACAAAGTTTTATAAAACTCAAACTGCAGGGACCCCGCAATTTTTTGCACTCTAAAATAAACTGGCTTAATCTGAATAACCTGATTCAGCTGAATGACAGTCGGTGGCCCGATCGCAACAGTTGTTCCTTGAATTCTGGAAACATTTAAAAGCGGTGTGGCGCTTCCATCAAATCCTGCGACTTGAATTTCTGCAAAATCCCATCTGTATTTAAAATTAGCTGCGATATTATTGCTGAGTGCATGATTTAATTCTTCACCGCCAACAACTTCAAACAAGGGATCTTTGGGCAGTAAAAACTGAACATCATTGGTCTGTAGGGGTAAATTTAAATCCCTTGGCCACCAGGGACTGTGCGCCCCTGCAAATCGGGATTCGGTGGCTCGAAAAATAAAAATCCATTCCATCGAAAAATCCCCAAAAGACTGCATGTACATGACCGAGGGCGAACTGCGGGAAATCGGTTTAAACGGATCAGTCCAGTCTTTCTGGTGCACAATATCCAGTGGATTTAAAAAATCCGTGGAAGTCCAAGTGACTAAATTATATCCCAATCGGATGACTGCCGAGCCCCGTCTGTACTGAGCAAAAGTATCCCTGGGTTCAAATCTGATCTTTTGCGCTTCGTCTTTAAGACCTGGCATTGCGGAAACCCATGGTGCTGTTTGCAGGCGCAAACCTAAAAAGTCGTATTTGTATTCTGAATCCAAATTTATAAAGTCTATGGCCGATTGGTATGCTGGTTTTTCATCTGCGAACTGCTGATGGCCTAACTGGAGTTGCCCAGAAAATTCAGCTGTGACGAGCAAAGGATTCAGCAATATAAAAACTGCTGCCATTATAAATTTCATGACTGGGTTTTCACCTGCCGCTGAAAAAGCCAAAGTGCTGAGGGAAAATACAATCCCCAAAAAACCGCAAAAACTATTAAGGCATTTTGTTGCAGCATAATTACATTGAAAGGCTCGCCGCCCTTGTAGGCCAATGGCCCCATAATTGCCCCTAAAACCACCGCCAATAACCATCTGTTTTTAAAAAATCGACTGATGGTCGGAATCATTGTCACAAACAAAAACCACATGGATACCAGCCACAGGGGAATCAAAGCGCCTGAGTGCAAATTAAAAACTACAAACCCACGCATATAAAACAATTGATCAAAAACACAGCCAACAATGGCCAGTAAAACCAATATTAAAACAGAGGAATTTTTTTGCTGCTTAAGCAATACTAACCATGCGATCGCCGGAACCAGAAGCGACAACCAATCCATCCCCACCAGCGTCGAAAAAACACACAGAAACCAACCCAAGTTGGCCCATATTGGCAGAAAAAATTCCTTTAAAAACTTAATCACAAATTATTTTTTCTCAAAGGTCAAAAAGACTTCCCCAAGAAAAACCCCATATTTGCTCATCTTGGATCGATTCAACATGATTTTGTCATCCATCAGGTACATCCAATCATCAAAGTACACATGATAATTTTTAGACCCCACCGCTAAATCCAAAGTGTATCTCCATCTAAAAGCATTGCCGGCGCTTTCCCCAATGGCTTCGCCAATCACATCAGAGGCTCTTCCCGAATATTTACCATTACCGGTTTTTGTAATGGTCCAAACCCTTCGGCTTTTTGTAGAATCAGAATAAACAAAGTCTTCTTCCAGAGTACCCACTCCGTTTACCCAGGTCCCCTTCATTGTGACAACAAACCGCTTAACGACTTTGCCCCACCTGTCCTGAAAGAATCCATGAGCTACCAAAGGACCATTCAGATACTGTTCTAAAACCAATTCTGGCTTTTCGTTTTTGTATTCATTAACTTCCATTGAACTGCACCCCACAAGTATAGATAAAAATAAACCCAAAATTATAAATATATTTTTAGATTCCAATTTCAGACCTCGGATAAACTAAAGGGACCTTTCTTGATTTCCCACCTGGCACTGTGGAATATTTTAAATAACAAGTCAGGTAGTCTTTTTCCAACAACACACCCTTGCCTCTGGGATGGCCCAAATTGATGTTTGGGAATTTAATATTAACCCCTGCAGTGCTTTGAGTCTTAAACAGATCAGGTAATTTAATTAAGCCAATGGGGTAACCCATAAAGCTGATCCACAGATCATCACCTGCCAATGCCAGACTGTCAGCACCGACTGCCAAGCCATCGGCTTTCATAACCACGGTGTTGGTTTTCATATCCATGGCAATAATTCCCCTAAAAGGTTGTTTTTTGCTGGGATCCACCAAACTGAAACTATCAAATAAAATCAAAGCCATATCAGAAACAACGGTCACATCCATCGCTTGTGATTCAATAGGAAGCTGCGACTGTAGCAACCTGTCCTGAAACACGAGGCGTTTTTTATCCATATCAAAAACCGAAACCCCCAATCGGCCATGGGCAATCACCAAAAGGTTTAAAAACCTGGACATGCCCCTGGCGTGTTCACGGTATTTCATCACCTCGGTTTTTGCGTAGGTTTGATAGACATTCGTTCTGGCCTTGGTGTTCAAGTCCCATAACTCCAGCCCCGAATAGGTCAAGACCCACAGATTTTGACCGTCACGAAGGACCTCTATGACAGAATCCAAGGTTTTTAAGGCAAACTCTGCTGCAGGATTGTTTAATGGAGTTACCAGTATCTCAGAAGCTAAAGGCCCCCTAGGTTCTTCCAATCCCAACTTGTAAGTGCCAAACCCCAGATACAGATTCTGATCATCATATCGAACAAAGTTTTCACAGGTCCCTTTGGTTGCCAGGACTTGTTTCACCAGTTCTTCGGTTTTCTGATCCGCTTGGGCACCCAAACCCGTAAGCATGCAGGTTAATATTAATATAATCGTTTTAAAGGCCATGATCCCCCCAGGAAATTTTAATATGAAGGTTATTGAACAGTTCTGTGAAAGGCAAGATTTAGTCGACTTAACGATAGGTACAATTTTTTTAGACTGCTTTTAATTAAATTTCAAAACGCCTACTGCCCCCTATGAAATTCCAAGACTAAACAATAATCTGTTTTCCCAATATGGTTTTCTTTAATTTTCTTAAAAAACACTATTCAAAGACCAAACAAACTCTGGGCCTTATTGGCAAAAATCCACTGGCCGTTAGTGGCAAAAAATTTGTTTTGATTGCGGCCCTGCTGATGACCTGTGGCTTTTTGTTTGTGCAAACAAACTTCAACAGCACACTTAGAATCAGCTTCCCTATTTTAACCGGAAAATCTAATAACTTCACCTTGAACCCTGATAAAACCCAGATGGTTTCAGAACACAATTTGCTGGAAAACCTAAGCTGTGGTTTGGTCAAAGCAGATAATCTGTCTCTGACAGATTTTTCAGGCTGTATGGCTGAATATTTTTATCAACAAGATCAACGGACGTGGATTTTCAAACTCAAAAACTTGCATTGGAGCGATGGCACCGAAGTCACTAAAATGGAAATTTTGTTTTGGATAAACAAACTGGCCAGCACCCAAAAAGCTCATATCCAAAATCTTAAGGCCATTCAAAAATACACCTATGACGATTCAACCAGAATATTGAAATTGTATTTTAAAAATCCAACTGGTTCAGAAGTCCTGCATGAACTGTCCCTGGCGGAATCGGGGCTTTTCTCGAAATTTTCTTATAAAAATAACTGGTCTAAAACCATTGGCGCTTATTATGTGGAAAGATGGGATTCAGAACAAAGGACTTTGGTACTTAAAGCCAACAAGTTTTCTGTGCTTTACAATGAGGACATTCCCCAAAAAATAGAACTGACTCATCATGATTCCACCAATGATCGGATCCAGGCTTTATTGGATAGCAAAACTGATTTGTTAACTGTTTATGATACCTGGAACCCCGAAGTTTCAAACAAACTGACCCACACAGAGATTTCAAAATTTGACGGCCACCCAACCTTGATTCTGTACCTGTTGTTCAATCAGAAGAATCCTTCCGCACAAAGCAAACAATTCAGACAGGCCATTCATTCGGTCATCCAAAATTATCAAAACACTGTTTCTGACAGTTCGCTGGAGTCAGAGGGCCTGAAAATTGAAAATCAGTTAATCCCTTTTGGCTTTGAGGGGCGTGTTGATTCAGTCCCCAATCATCGGCCTAATCTTAGTTTGCTCAAAGGCAAAACCATCACCTTGAAGGTCTTCAAATCCCTTTCCAGCAATAAATTGCTGACTGAGGGATTGGTGAATGCCTTTAAAGCACAGAACTGCAAACTGATTCTGGATCCCACAAATTATGATTCCGACACTCTACCGTCAGATTATGTTGGCAAAGTTTATGGCTTTATGGGCAATCAATATGATCCCTCGGGTTCATGGTCTTATCTGGCCCATCCAAAAACTGGTTTATTCAGGGATTGGAGATCCATCTATCTGGCTGATTTAAAAAATATTTTTGAATCAACCACTCAAGAACACAGAAATCGAAATTTCAAACTCTTACATGATCGAATTCTTGAAAACAGCATAGCAATCCCTTTGTGGGTAGGTTCTCAACGCTTTTATCACAGCAAAGCAATCAATCTGGATCGATGGAACAAGCTGGATACCAATACAAGGTTTTATGAAATCCGATTTAATTAACCAACTAATGCAAAAATTTAAATCAAGCTGGTTTAATCGCAATCGTTTGACTGCGTTTTTTATGGACCCAGTTAATATTTTAGTCACTATTTTGTCCGTAGGGATCATCACACTGTTTGCTTCACACATGATTGTGTATTTTATGATTGATCAGCAAGCCAGCCAGATCGTTGAAAAAGAATTTTTGATGCTGGCTAAATCAAACAGACAATATCTGGAAACCAATAATTTAAGATCCTTTGTGGCCAGTCTTGGATTGGATGACAAAAATTATTATTTTAAATCCAAAGACAAACGCAATGCTGGCTTTTTTGAAAGCGGGAACTCTTTCCTTATGAAATCGGGTCAGTGCGCTCAGTTTCAGTACTTTAGCTCTAACATGACTTTTTGCAAAGACATCCAGGGACAATCAGTTTCGCTAAAGGTTCTGTCGGTGGGTTTTTTGCTGTTCATTTTATCAGTTCTAATGCTGTATTTTTATTTTTATTCGCACCTGTCAAATTCCATCAAACATCTGATCAGAATCACCAATCTGGAAGTGCCCGCAAAAGCTTCGTTTTCAAAATTATGGTCCTTTGTCACCGGACTGGCTGACGAAATCAACCGACATCAAAAAATGCTGGTGGAAAAAGAACGGGAAAATTTGTTAACCACAACGGCTGTAAATTTAGCCCACGACATCAGAAGCCCGTTGATGGCCATTTCAGCGGTAGCATCAAAATTAAATCCCGAATCAGCAGAGTTTAAATTGCTCAGTTTAGCAACAGACAGAATTAAACACATGAGCGATGACTTACTGCTGGCAAAAAAGAAACTTAAAAAAGCGGAAACCGAATGGCTGACTGCCAAACAGATAAAGCAGATTTTAGACAATACCTTGACTGAATTTTCGATGATTGCCCCAAATATTAAAATAAAAATTGAAAACAAGCTGATACCAAATCATCTGTATTTTTGCGGAAACTCGTTTCAGCTTCAAAGGATCATCACCAATCTTTTAAACAATGCCATAGAACATTCCACTGCGGAATCCATCACAATCAAGTTAGATTTAACTCCACAGAGCAAACTTAAAATCACCGTTTCTGATAATGGCTGTGGGATAGAGTCAAAGGATCTTGCCTTGATCACTCAAGGACATTCGACCAAGAATTCCGGAAACGGCATTGGGCTGTCCAGCAGCATTAAAGCCCTTAAAGAATGGGCCGGAGATCTTACAATTAAATCCGCAAAAGGGTTAGGGACAGAGATCACAGTCGTTCTGAACAGCTCAACAAAATAGGTTTTTGCCCGACACTATTTTTGTGCAATTATCTGAATTCTGTCTGTCATTTTGATCCAGGACGAAAACAAAGCAATCACCTTGCAAAATCTTAAATGCCATTTGTTTGCAATTAATTTCTGATACTGATCACTGTTTATAAATTTTTGATGTCTTAAAAATTCCGCAATTGATCTGGCAATGTCCCTCTGAGAAGGCTCCATCAACATTCTGACGGATTTAAATCCTGCACTCTGTAAAACCCTATTCAAGGCAGCCGGAGAAAATAACACTAAATGTCTGGGACAATCCAAACCCCACCAATTGGCACCAAACACGGCTGCACTTAAACTTTTAGAATTAGGCAGCGCTATTAACAAGTATCCATTGGGCCTCAGAATTCTAAAAATTTCTGAAACTGTCCCCACAGGGTTGGGCAGATGTTCCAATGAATGATTCATTCTGACCAGATCAAAACTTTGCTCTGTCAAATTGTGAAACTGACTCTCATCACAAGCTTTATGGCCAAAGCTTCGCAAAGACTGCAAAACAGAATCGTTAAAATCTAACCCCCAGGTATCCCAACCCTTTGATTTAAATCCATCCAGCACTTCGGCATCCCCGCAGCCATAATCAAGCACAGCTCCCGGTTTAAGCTGTGATACAAAATTTCTGATGGGCGGCCACAAACGATTTAATGGATCAGCGATTCCAGATTTAAAATAGGGCGAATAGTTCGTTGGATACAGCAACCCTGTTTGTTTTTGAATGACTGGATCCTTTAAAAACAGACTCTGACACATTCTGCATCTGACATAGGTAAACTGATTTTTTGATACCTGCTGCTGTCGATCTGAAGCCTTGCGCCAAACAGTCATCTGATTGCTGTTGCAAGCAGGACATTTATTGAGAGTTGTTTGTTGTAGGTCTACACTCATCGTAATGAACATAATGTGGAGACTTGGAACAAAAAGCAAGAAAATCGCTAGCACTCGTTACCGATGCCTGATTCCCTCGGAAAATTTAAAACCTTTGGGTTATTCATCACAATTTTATTCTGGCAGCCAATGGCCTAAAAACGTTGGGAATTCCGACATCATGATTGTGGTCAAATATTTTTATCAATCTGACAAACAAAATTTTGAGCAATTTAAGAAATCCGGGGGGAAGATCATTTTTGATGTTTGTGATTTATTGACCTTCTGGAACAGAACTGAAATCAAAACACATAAAATTTCGCAAATAACTCAGAAGATTGAACAGTCAAATCTGTTTGAAAGCCTGCTTCCCCTAGCCGATACATTGGTTGTTCCCAGCCCCTATCTGGCAAAACAGTTTCAACGACTGACTGATCAGCCTATCAAAGTCATTCCTGATCCGATTTCGTTGACAGACACTGACTGGCTCAGTTTTTTGTATCCGGTACATGCCCTTCCCAATCAGGTGAATTTGCTTTGGTTTGGTAACTCAGGTGAGCCACTGGTATCGGGATTGTTTGACTTGCTGACGATAAAACATGAGCTCGAACACTTTGCACAGAATCAGTCCTGTACGCTGACCGTGATTAGTGACGACAGAGTTTTGTTTCAGGAACTTGAGAGTCATTTTAAGTTTTTAAAGCTTCGATTCTATCCATGGAATCCCAATCGTGTTATCAATGCCATCAAGGCGCTGGATGCTTTGGTCCTACCCATTTCAAAAAATGATTTTGCCCTGTCAAAGTCTGCCAACAGATCATTGTTAGCCCTGTACAATGGCATGCCTGTGATTGCGACTGAAACAGAAGCCCTGCAAGATTTGTCTGAATGGATTATTTTTGATTTTAAAAAGGGGCTTCAACAAGTCAGCAGCCAAAAAGACAATCATTTAAAAAACAAGCTTGCAACCGATCAACATTTACTAGTGCAAAATCATGGTCCACAGTCTATGGCAAATCATTGGGATCAAGTTTTTAAATTACTTAATAAAGATTCAATTCTGGCAAACACGTCAGTCAATGTTTCGCTATCTGGCAAAAACGTCACCCTAAAGTAATTGGGATCTTGAACATGAAAACTGCTGCCAGGCACCACTAGAACATTTTTTTCTTCCAGCAACTGCATTGCAAATTTGCGATCATTAAATTTAGGGATATTGTTGACTCGGATAAAGCCATACATGGCACCTTTTGGTTCAATGTGTGATAAAAAATGGGATCCAGAAATCAGAGCATTTAAAGTATTTCGCTGTTTACCCAAACGACCGCTGTCAGCAGTTAAATCGTAAATGCTTTGCTTGCCGCCTAAGGCCGTTTGCACCGCCCACTGGCCTGGCACATTTGAACAAAGCCTCATACTGCAAAGCAACTCCATGGCCTGCAGATAATTTTTTGCATCTGATTTATCACCACTAAAAACAGCCCAGCCCACTCTGAGTCCTGCCGCTCGATAAACTTTTGACAGGCCATTCAAGGTCACACACAGAGTTTGCTTGCAGTGTTTCGCAATGGGTGTGTGCACGGCACCTGCGTACAGAATGCGATCATAAATTTCATCTGAAAATACTATCAGCTGATTTTTTTCCGCAAAGGCTGCGATTTTTTTAATAGTTTCCTCAGAATACACGGCACCCATAGGGTTGTTGGGATTAATCAACACGATGGCTCTGGTTTTGTCGGTTAACAGTTTTTCCAGCTCAGCTACATCGGGGTCACCCTTTAAACAATCGTAGTAAATTGGAACGGCTTTATTAATCACCACAGCCGCAGACCACAATGGGTAATCTGGTGCTGGCAGCAGAACCTGATCGCCTTCTTCAAGCAATGCCTCCATCCCCATCATTATTAATTCAGAAACTCCATTTCCTAAAAACACATCATCAACATGGACATTGGGAATCCCTTTATTCTGAGCTTCCATAACGATAGCTTCTCGGGCTGGAAATATCCCGCGGGAAACTGAATACCCCGAGCATTGTGACAGATTTTCCATCACAGCCTGGATCATGGTTTCTGGTGCCTTAAAGCCAAACAACGCCGGATTGCCAATGTTTAGTTTTACGATTTCTTTACCTTGTTTTTCCAGTTCTTGAGCTCTTTTATCGATAGGCCCACGGATTTCGTAGGTCACATTTTTCAGATGAGATGAGGGTGCAAAATTCCGTTTTCTGCCCATAAACTCTTATCGGTCGATGGCTGAGTTTCAACACAAAAAACCCGCTGGCTTTTAGTCGCATTATGTATTTGCCCACGGCTGTCGGCAGTGATTTTTCTGACCCGTAAAGCATTGTTCCAATGACCCGATTACCAGCTCCAGAAAGGGGCACCTTGTCCACATCATTGACACAGCCATTAGTCTATAACGGCAGCAACCAGGTCCTACTATTGCATTTTTAAGGCTCGGAGAAATCATGTTTAAATCCTTATTGGCATTATTAATGTTGGCAGTCAGTCCCTGGGCCTATTCAGCCCCCAGCAGTTTTCTATTTTCCAGCTCTCCAACGACAGTGACAGATTTTTTAATCCCTCAAGAACGTTATCAACGAGAACTTAATTATTTTCAGAACATGGGGTTCACTGAGCCGTTGAAAGTCCCCAAAAATGATCTGGCTGATGATTATCCTGGGTATTTTATCGAATCTGAACCCACTGCGACGGCCTTTGGCCAAGAGGGTAAAGTCATCACAGGTCTCAGATTGCTAGTCAAAGACGACAGATTCAATACCCCCATTGTTTCTGAATTTCTGACAGCCTTGTCCAACCACAAACAAAAAATTTCATCACTTTATAAACTTAATAATGTTGAATACAACAAACTAGCAATGATGGCCTTTGCGATTTTGGGCAGGGAAACTGATTTTGGAACCGGCGAAAGATACCAGCTTAAATCCGTTTGCAGATGGTGTGTGCGCGCGGCCAGAATGGCGCAAAGATTTGATGGCACCATTGATCCCTTGCTGGAACCTCTGAGTTCAGGATTGACCCAGATAAAAACAGTGCCAGCCCTGATTCAGGCCCATTATAAAATAACCAAAGATTCACTGGATAACCCAACCAACTCGGCCATTGCAACAGTAGGATTTTTGGCAGAAACCTTAATTGAGCTAAAGCGCAGAGTGACTTCTTCTAAAAATTCAGACGACTTTCAGCTGAAGTACATAAATAACAACAATATTTATGACTATATCAGTTATTTGTACAACGGCAGGGTTAGAAAGTTGTATGACAAAAAAAATCCTCCCAAACCACATAAGTTAGGGTACAACCGTGAGCTCAAAAGCTATCTGCAGTTACTGGCATTGCTTGAGTCACAACCTGAACAATTGCTGTTTTAGTTAAGGATTTAGCAAAGGAATACATATGAAAATATTTTTTAAACTGATTTTATCTGCTGTAATTCTGTTTCAGATTCCAGCCATTGCCAAAACAAAGCTGATGGTTCGCGAATGCACTTACGAAGACAAAAATTTAACAAATAAAGAATCCATTCAATTTATAGTCTATTTTTTCCAAGATTCTTTAAACCAGTCTACGCTTCCTGAAAACTTTAACCCCGTGACCGTAACCACAGTGGCTGCAAATAATGTTGTGCAGTTGTTAAATGCTGGCCCTTTATTGGAAGACGATCAAAGCAGCGAAGACATTGTTTTAAAGGGCGGTCACAAGGGCCAATTGACATGGCTGTATTTAAATAAAAACTCAGATTTTAAAACGGGCAAAATCCAGTATTTCAATCATTTGTTAAAATTTGAATCTGAAGTTTCTTGCGAACCTTTGAAATCTGCTGAGCTAAAATAAGAAATTCAGCGTAAAGTCCAAACCCTGACTGATTTTGGTGACTACTTCAAAATCTCCGGTTGCAGGATTAGCTGTAGAATTTATTCTGGCCGAAGTCGCAGCTATAGCTTGTCTGGCCATGACTTTGTAACCCAAGCCGATCCCAAAGGTCTGACCAAAATAAGTTTTTTGTGCCAAGCCCACAGCAAAATAAGTTAAAGCCTTTCCAGTATAATCCACCAGTACCAAATCATAAAAAGCCTGAATCACCATGGGGAAAACTGAATCTTGCGAAAAACTCCATTTTCCGTAAAACAATCGGTCCTGCACAGTCAGTCCATAGAAAAATTTTGGCTGTGGCACCAAATCAAATTTCAAAGAATAAGGTGCTTCAGCATATTGATTGGCGTAAGTGGTTCCCCCAGTTGCAAAAGAGCCAATTTTAAATCCTAATCCCCATCGATTGGAAAGATTCATCGTAAAATCCAAGGTCGCAGCTTGGTTGTTAAGCCAAGTCTCGTCCAAAAACCAAGTGGCCCCCAGGGATAACTCTGATCGTTTTTCAAATTTTAATTTTCTGTTTTGAACTGCCCACGGTGAATCCAGCCTTGGCACCACACTTTCACTGGGCAGGTCCTCGGGCATAACGACTTTGACTTCTTCAGCTCGAACATTAAGACCAATCAACAAAATAATTAAACCGATAGACCTAGTAAGAGGCATTAAACATCTCCTGTCCCCGTTCGGCCTCAGGTATAAAATTCTGCCTGAGTTTAATCATTTTTTTATAGTTAAAATTAGTCCCCTGAAAAATACTTTCAATTTCTGGCTTTTCTGATTTTGAATTCACCAATTCGTTTTCAAAATTCAATCTGACTTTCTTCTGTTGAGCCGCAGATTTTTTAGTTTTCTCTAAGGGGATATCCTGAATGTCAGAATTTTCCTGCGCATAGGCACTGCTTACCAAAAAAACACTGACTACAATTGAAATAAATCTAGTTTTTAGCACAGCGGTTTTCTCCAAAATATTGATAATTACCCAGCTCATCACGCCAGTACTCTCCCTCAAAAGGCCAATATCTGTAGCCATTTTCAATCAACACTTGGCGCTCTAAATCTGAGCCGTCTTTTTGAAATCTAGTGGCATCCAATTTAACTCTCTGAACCAATCGCTTAGAATTCAGCACTTCATAATTGATAAAATCCACTTGATTGGACAAATCAGCCAGCTCGTTTAATTTTTCGCGCAATCTGTTTTTAAATACTTGAGCTGCCTGTTGTTTTGCTGAGGAAGCCCGGCCTTTTAATATAACTTCGGCATACTTGTAAACGTTAGGCAGCTTGGCTTTGTGTTTGTCCAAGATATCTCGCTCTTTCTGGATTTTATCTAAGTAAACTAATCTTTCTTTGATGGCAGGATCTTCCAGCAATGTTCTGGAAATAAAAAATGGCACGTTGCCATTGTATGTGGGCTCTTCACCTTTTTTGATTTTAGCCAAATGATTTTGTGCCTTTTCCAGTTCAGCCCAGGCAATGGTCAGACTAAAATTTGCCTCAGCCGCAGCTAACAATGAATTATATGAGGCTCGATACAGTCTATCAAATGTCTTTAAGCTGTATTCTGCATTAGCAAAATCACAGACAAACAGACCGATGATTGATGACAGCACCAAGGATTCAGGATCCCAAAAATTTTCATAAAATGGAGTCTGTACCGTTTGGATAGTCCCTAAAGCTGATCGGAATCTGGCTGATCTGAAATAGCTCCAAGACATTTCCAATAACGAGTCTCGGTAAAACTGATGATCCTTAGGGATCATCCTGTAGTATTCAATGGCTTCAGCAAATCTTCTGGCCTGATAATAAGCCCTACCCATAGATATGGCGGCCAGTCCTCTTAAAGGATCCGTAGTCGGCTTAGTGCTCAGGCGACTGTACATTTTCTCAAAAGTTGCCAAGGCATCATTGGCTCTATCCATTTTCAACAGCACTAAACCTTTCAGATAAAGCCCCTTTAAACTGTCGTCTCTGGTTGCAATGGCGTTTTCAGCAGCTGCAAGGGCTTTATTGTAATCGCGATCAGCCATGTATTTGTCAGCCGCGATTAAATGAAATGCCGTTTGAGAAATTTCTGAAATCTCATCTGTTCTGACTTTTTCTAGAATATAATTTAAAATCTGGCGTTCATTCAAACTGGCCGAAATCCCCACCAAAATATCCAAGGCTTTTTTATGCATATCCCCTGTGGCTTCTTTTGCCACCAGTATCAAGGGAAACGCCGCGATTTGTTTAAGTCCCAATTTATACAAACTGATTCCCAGATAAAATCGGGCCTTCAAACGCTCTTCAGGCAACAGCACTGACTTGTATGCCAATTTATAATAGCTATTGGCCGCTGTGTAAAAATCTTGTTTTGAAAATCCCTCTTGGGCTTGTTGAAACAAGGCCTGCACTTTGTTGACTGGGACCTTTTTAACAGGAGCTGCTGATCTGCCAGGAACAGTTGCAGAACCAGCTTTACCAGATTGAGGTAAAGCTGGGCGTTGAACAGTCCCTGCTTTTTTTAGCGGAGGTCTGGTCACAGATTTAGTGACTTTATTTGTTTTAGTCTTTGAGGTTTTCTTGGGAGCAGGCTGCGCCGCCATCAACTGAAACCCAATCAAAAAACTGAAAGCAATTTTAATCATTCATCCTACCTGTAAGTTGGCTCGGGCATCAAATGACCCCATCCAAAATTAAACATCACAAAATTATTTGTCTGCTTGCCACCTGTTGAAGTCTTGGCTTGAAACAATGTGTATCCTAGCTCCACACGAAAATTATTTGATCGATTGATCGCAAACGAATTTCCTATCCCAATGGTCATCGCTGGCAGGTTTTCTTTGTTTTGATTTTGAATGGTTCCAATTGCCAAAATATTATAGAGCTCAAATGGTATAATGTACCTGTCCATCAATGCGACCTTGCCATAAACCTGATTGAAATAAATATCTGCAAAAATATAATTCTGAACAGCCACCGCAAGCGCTGTTAAACCCTGCACAGATTCTAAATCTATCAAATCAGCGCTTTTGGTTGACCAATACTGCGTGTAATTGATCTCAACCCCCCAACGCTCAGACATATGCACACCCGCCCGTGCTGTAAATCCATAGGTTTTATAAAACACATCGCTGGGTAACAACGACGGGGCTAAAAATAGTTGAAACCGACTGGTTTTAGGCAAATAATTTTTTTGAACAACAGCCCAATCAAGCATTTCTTCTTCGTTCATAAACTTATCTTGAAAGTTAGCTTTCATGGGAGCTGCCTGATATTTTTTCTCAGGGACTACAACTTCTTTTGGAAGATTTTGTTCCAATTCCTTTTCTACAGCTTGCAGCTCCTGCTGCTCCTCAGAAGATTGGACATTGGGATCATCATCCTGCGTGTGAGCAGTGAAGGCCACAGTCATTACCAGTACAAAAGTAATCAATTTCAAATGCCGTGACATGGTGACCATTTATAAATGGTAGCTGCATCCCTTTATTTGAAGCAATTAAAAATGATTCATTTTGAGACTATTGGCATCCAGTTTTTGCCAATGAATTTGCAAATTTAGCTTTTTTTGCACACTAGGGACGCATTTCAGGACCAAGATCCTGCTTCCAATGATAATATAATAAATACGGGGAGTTATGAAATCTAAACAGGTTTTATTATTGCTGGGCTTTTTGACTGTGTCTGTGCTTTTTCAAAATTGCGGACAAATCGATTCCACTTTGATTTCTGATTCTTCCATTGGTTCTGTCGAGTTTTCAAGCCTGAGCGATTTCACTGCTGCCGAATTAGCCAGCCAACAACCCGGCGGTCCGGTCCCTACAGCATCCTACTATCGATCCTTATGTGATAATTTAAGCACTTTCACACACACCAATGTTGATGAACTCAGAAACGGCAACGGTAATATTTCCGTCGGAATAAATTCATCAATGGATGAAATCAGAACTTTTCAGGGATCAGCAATTGTTAAAGGAACCCGCCTGTCACCTAAACCCCAAATTGACGACATCGAACAGTTTTACCAAAATGGCTCTGCAACTAAATTTGATGATGGCCTGGTTTTATGCAACGTCCGTGTAGATCGCCTGAGGGATTCAGACACTACAATTGTTCTAGTTGATTCTGTGATCAGTGAGCTGGAATCCAGCTCTGGCAACATCCGGCTGATCAATAGTTCAATCACTTCCACCAAAGATCACTTCGGAAACATCACCACTCTTTGAATCTAACAATTGGCGCTCTTGCCTGCAGATAATTTGAATTTTAAAAAATATTTCTATGATTTTGTATTTTCAAATATTTCTTTGTTCTATATCTTTTGGATACATTTGCGAGCGCGCATGGCATATCTGGTGTTGTGTCATAATGTGAAAACGCAATTTTTATTGAGTCTGAATTAGTTTTCAGAAGCCAGATTTTTTATTTTCAAATTTTCTTTTTTATACCTTTTGAATACTTGCTAACGGCCGCAAGCTCATCTCTCGTATTGTGTCATTTAATTTAACCAAG
>JBIKLL010000061.1:0-16682 GCA_044359815.1 Pseudobdellovibrionaceae bacterium | reverse complement strand
GCGATAGCGGACTGAAATGCACTTTGGATGTTAAGCCGTGGATGCCCTATGGATTATTGGTAAAAAAGGGCGCAGCTTCTTGCAAAAAAATTAAACCTTAAAAAGTCACCTCCTGTTTTCAGCGTGACCTTTCAGCATGACCCAGCTGCCAAAATGCGACTGGCAAATTGTATTACTTGCTTGTCGATTTTTTTTACATCACCATTAAAAGCATTAAAACCAGATCCCAGGGATGGGATTTTAGTTTCCATTTTAGCGCTTAAATTGCAGTGAATTGTAGGGTTAGGAGAATTTTATGAAATCAGGATTCCAATTGATGGATAAAAAACAAACAGGATTAACCGGTTCGATGACCCTGTCTGTATTGGCTCTTTGTTTGATGTCTTCAGCCATGATTGGTTGTAAGGCTTCCGAATTCAATATGGGCGAAAAAGCCGAAGCCCAGGTCACTCCTGCGACTGAAGGCAGTTCCCCCAAGCCAGATGAATCAGCACCAGGTAGGGATTCATCGCAATGCAGACAGCAGACCGATTGGAAGCTGTATCAACCCAATGCTGAAAACAAGATGTTTTTTAAAGCCAATGTGGGCGTCTATCAATCCCGCGACACAGCGGTGCAGACTTATGATTATTACAGCACTTCAACCCATAATCATGTTGGACCCAAAGCTCAAAACGACGCTTTGTTTTTCTATTTAGTGAAAGCCAGCGACGGATTGTATTTGTTTTTCCACCACGACATGGACAATTCGCCAGACCGAGACTGGCAAAATCTAAAACTGAGTGTTGAGCTTAAAAATGCGGGAACTCAGGCTCATTTTGTGGTCAAAGACGATCCAAAACACGAACTGGATATTTTTGAGCAAAAAGGAAATCTGTTTAATGTGACTTTAAGCCACGATGATAATTCTGACGGAGCCGTGATCGGGCCGTTGTCTGGTGATGATATTGAAATTCATGTGACCGGAATCAGTGGCAATCGTATTGACAAAAAAACCAGCGGCGTGGGGTCCAGTGAAGACAGCGACAAAGAAACTGTGCATTTGATTGCTAACAACAAAGGTGATTTGCAAAATTTTATTTTGAAACTGCAAAATACTGTTGTTTGCCCGTAAAAATAGGACTGTAATTAATTATGCGCAAAGTTTTGGTTTTAATTTTTTTGATGATTTCTCAGGCGCAGGCCAACGTCATCGGCAGTGATGCTCAGAATTTTAATCCCACTACAAATGGTATAGACTTTGTCACAGTTCAATCCTCAGAAACCCTAGAACCCGGTGTTTTTAATTTAGGTATTTTTATAAATCATGCGGTGAACACATTGCCGTATTTTCCGGCCCCTACAGGTTCGGTTTCACAATCCAGAACAGAATTTAATGATTCGATGACTTCCTCTGATCTGAATTTCGGTTTGGGTTTGGCTAAAAATTGGGATGTGGGGATCAGCTTTCCCTATGTGATTCGCAGCAAGGCTGACAATACAAACAATTTAGGAATTTATTCAGACGGCTTAACTGAAATCAGATTGAACACTAAATATAAATTTTATGGTGATTCCAAGGGCGGTTGGGCAGCAGTCCTAACTCAAAATTTTAACCAAATTCAAAACAACCCCTTTGCGGGATCGGGCGCGGGTCCCTCAACCAGCTTGGAATTTGTCTATGATACGACCTTTAACAATTGGCAATTAGGCGCTAACGCTGGATACAGATGGCGCAGACCTGGAGCCCCCATTGCAGGTTTAAACCTTGACCCTGTGGGTGATTCTTATTTGGCGTCAGTGGCTGCCAGTTATTTGTTAACAGATATAGATACGAAATTGATTTTCGAGATTTTCACCAGCACGGCGGCTACCCGCACGGGTACCAATCAAACTGACAGGGATTTATCCAGCCGTGAACTGATCGCCGGTGTAAAGCACGACATTAATACCAATTTAGCCGTTCACGCAGGTGGGGGCACAGAGCTTGAGCACGGCAATTCTTCACCTGACTGGAGAATTTATGCGGGCCTCAACTATACATTTGGTCCTCTGTGGCGAAAACAATCAGAGCTCGTAAAGGTGAAACCTGCGCAAGCCCCACAGTTTGAAGAAATTGAATTACCAGGTTTAAATTTTATCACTGGAACTGCTGAGCTGGCGGGTAATTCCAAGGATACCCTGGATCGTTTGGATTTAATTTTGGCAGATATTTTAAGCAGTCGTAAAGACGTTAAAAAAATCGTGATCGAGGGACACACAGATTCAGTGGGATCCAATCAGTACAATCAAAAACTGAGTGAGCTTAGAGCTCAAGCAATCAGAAACCATATCAGACAAAATGTGAAGCTAGGCAAGGTCACTGTGGAAGCCATCGGTTACGGTGAGCTTCGTCCTATTGCTGATAATGGCAATTACCAGGGGCGGTCTCAGAACCGTCGGGTCGAAGTAAAGCTTTACTAATTTCCCTACCTTCCGCGGTCTCATCTCTCGTATTGCATAAATGCAAAGGTAATTTGTTTTTACTGTTTTTAGACACATGCAGCGAGCGCGCGGGGCATATCTGGTGTTGAGTCATTTGGATTAATCAGTTTTATGATAATTTATTAATCGTAAAATTGATTAATCCAAATGAATCAATACGAGAGATGAGCCCGCGGCCGTTAGCGAGTGTCTAAAAATAGTAAAAAAAATTATCTTTGCATTTACGCATCACGAGATATGCACCGCGCGCTCGCTCGACGTGCCCTCAAAATATAAAAATCTAATTTGTTTTAAATCATTCGATGCCAGAGGTTGGTACACTGTCTGTGGCCAAAAAAAATAAAATAAGGGATGCTGATTTTGTTAAAAACGAGGTAGACCGCGGCCATTAGGGGCGAAATGCGGCGCAGCAAGGGGCTGCTTAAAATGAAATCATCTTACAATAAGTCAGTTGACTGCTGGGCTTAAGACAAGACACAGTAAAAACTATCTAGGCCTTTGTCCAACCTGAAAATCTAAGGAGATTTTCCTTGAGAATTAAAAAAATCGAGCTCGTCGGATTTAAATCATTTAAAGATCGTACCGTCATTCAGTTTGATGCTGGTATCACAGGTATAGTTGGACCAAATGGTTGTGGAAAATCAAACATAGTTGATGCATTGGTGTGGGTCATGGGGGACATGTCTGCCAAGGATCTCAGAGCTTCTACTATGACTGATGTGATCTTTGCCGGTGCTGAAGGCTATGCCCCAATGGGAATGGCTGAAGTGTCGTTGACCCTAGAAAACGACGGGGGGCCTTTTCCGTCTCAGTATTTAAAACACTCTGAAATCATGGTGACTCGTAAATTACACCGTGATGGCGAATCTGAATATTATATCAACAAAGAACCTGCCAGACTGAAAGACATCCAAGAAATCTTTATGGATACCGGTGCTGGCGCAAAAGGGTTTTCAATTATTCAGCAGGGGATGATTGGCCGGATTATTACGGCAAAACCCGAGGATCGAAAACATTTGATCGAGGAAGCCGCTGGAATCACAAAATTTAAAATGCGTAAGCGCGAATCTCAGCGCAAATTGCAAACCACTGAAGGCAACTTGCTAAGGCTTCAAGACATTGTTGGCGAACTTAAAAGGCAGATTGATTATTTGCAAAGACAGGCTCAAAAAGCCGAAAGATACCGAGAGGTCAAACGCCAGATTGAAGATTTAGATTTGTGGTTATCGAGCAATCAGTTTGTTGATCTGAAAAAAGCCGCTGAAGAAGCTCAAAAAATATTTCAGGAAGCTCAGTCTTTTGAAATCGACAGTGAAGCCCGATTAGCAGAAATTGGCGCAGAGCTCGAGACACTGAGGTTGCAAGCCACTGAACAGGAAAAACAGATCGAGGTTTTGCAAACTCAGAATTTTGAAGCTCAAAGCAGCTCACAGAAAAAAGAATACGAAATCCAAGAGCTAAAAATGGAAATCGAGCAGGCTCGCAGAAGTGAGCAAATGACGGGCTCGATGATTTCGGAACAGCAAGCGCGAAAAGAAATTTTAGAAAAAGACATCCAAAAGTTAAACACAGAATACAGCGATGTTTTAACAGTTAAAAATCAGGTTCAAAATTCCTATGAAACCAAGAAATCAATTTTTGACGAGGGTGAAGCCAGGATTCAAGAAATGGATCAAGAGCTGACTCAACAAAGGCGAGAATTTATCGCCGTTGGTCAGACGGAAGCTACGGTTTCTACCAAGATTCAGGGGCTGGAAGTCCAAATCGAAGACACCACAGCTCAGTTGGCGAAGCAGCAAGAAGTATCGACAGAACTTGCCAGCAAAAAAGAAGAATTTGAAACCAGACGTCGAAAAATTGGCACCGAATACGACAAAGAAAGACAATTGCAAATTGATCTTTCCAGTGACGTTGATTCGTTTGAGGCCAATAAAAAAGTTTTAAACGAACAAATTTCCGAAAAACGCAATCAGGTCGACGAATACAAAGACGCTCTAAATGAAACAGCCAGCCGGTTGTATGGACTGGAAAATCTGCAGCAAAATTTTGAGGGTTTCGAGGAAGGCGTGAAAAACATCATGCTTTGGCAGAAAACCAAACAGACCGAAATTTCAGCTGATGGTTCAGTGTATTTCAGCCCAGTGGCTGAGGTCGTTGAGGTCCCCAGCGAATACGAATTAGCAATGGAAGCGGCCTTGGGCGTGCGATTGCAAATGCTGTTTTCGCAGGATCAAGAAGCAACTTTGCAGGCTGTGGATTATCTGAAACAAAACAGTGCAGGTAGGACCTCATTTTTGATTGATGGCAGTTCAGAACCTGCAATTGGTAATGCCCCATCAGGTGAAGGCGTGCTTGAAATGCTTCACAGTGTGGTCAGTGCTCCTGAAAATTTTAAACCTTCGGTGGACAAGGTTTTAAGCCGAGTTGCCGTGGTCGACGGAATCAGAACAGCCTTGAGGCTGAGATCTGAATACCCTGGATGGACTTTTGTTACAAAAGAAGGCGATGCCCTGACTGCCGATGGAATATTGACAGGTGGTTCAGCCAAGGACGTTGAAAGTGGATTGCTGAAACGGCGTCGCGAAATCAAGGAATTGTCGCAGAAAAAAGAAGAATGGGCTGGTAAACACGCCTTGGCTTCTCAGGCACTGAAAAAGCTTGAGGAACAATTGGCAAACGTCACCCATGATTTTGAAGGCGCACAAAAGCGAAAATCAGAACAAGAAATCAAAGTCACAGAATTTAGAAAAGATTTAGAACGGGCCGAAACCGAAGTTTCTCAGGCAGAATATGCTTTGCACCGCAATCAGTTGGAAGTGCAAAAAATTTCGGATCAGCTGGCAAATCTGACGGCCAAAAAAGAAACCTTGTTGTCAGAACATGTGACGATTTTAGCGCGCAAAAATTCCTTGGCTGAAAGCACAGTCACGCTAGAGCAAGATCTGGAAAATTTAAAATTATCTTTTGAATCATCTAAAACTGAAACCAACGAGCTTCGTGTGCAATTGGCCCAGAAGGAACAAGAGCTTCAGGGCATGCAGGGGCAGCTTGATTTATTGAACCGCTCACTGGATGAACTGAACGGTCAGTTGTCGAAATATTCTGAAGAATCCCAAAAGTACTCTATTGTCCTAACAGACAGTCAGTACAAGCTTGAAGAGCGCAAAGTAGAATTTGAAAAATCCATTCAGTCTGTTGAAGAAACTAAAAAACGCTTAGCTGAATGCAAAAACACTTACGAGATTTTGCATGCTCAGGTTGTGGACCAGGACAGCCAGCTGCAGAAACTGCAAACAGAGCGCAATCAGCGTATGATGACGATGAACGAATCTCAGCTGAAATTTGAACAAGCTAAAATGAAAGAAACCAATCTGCTGGATCAGATCCGCGAACGGTATATGTTGGACTTATCACTTTGCTTTGAACAGCATTTGGATAAACCCCACAGTATGGAAACTGCCGAAGTTCAATTAAAAGAACTCAAGGAAAAACTGGGACGAATGGGTGAGGTTAATTTGTCTTCTATCAATGAGTTTGAAGACACTCAAAAGCGTTATGAGTTTTTAACTCAGCAACAAACTGATCTGAATGAATCCAAAGCTCAGTTAAACCGTGTTATCGATAGGATCAACAAAATCTGTTCGCGCAGATTTACAGAAACTTTTGATTTGGTGAACGACAGATTCACCAAGGTTTTCCCAGTCTTGTTTGGTGGGGGCGAAGCCCGATTGCAATTGATCGAGGATCCTGAAAAACAAGAAATGGGTATCGAGATCATCGCAAAACCTCCGGGCAAAAAAATGCAAAATGTTTCATTGCTGTCGGGTGGTGAAAAAGCTTTAACTGCAGTGTCTTTAGTGTTTTCGATCTTTCTGGTTAAGCCATCTCCGTATTGCTTACTGGATGAGGTTGACGCGCCATTGGACGACGCCAATGTGTACAGATTTAATGACTTAGTCCGTGAAATGGCCAAAAGATCTCAGATCATTGTTGTGACCCATAATAAACATACTATGGAAGTCGCCGGAAAACTGTACGGTGTCACAATGCAAGAACGTGGCGTTTCGACCATGGTTAGTGTAAATCTCCAAGACCTATGATTGATCCATTTATATTAGTGGGTGCAGTGACGGGACCTGTGATCCTGATTGCGGCCTGGTATTATCTGCTTCGCAAAAAACCAAGGGTTTCAAACACCGTTGCCAATCCCTTGCCGGATATTAATTCAGCAGAAACCAACACCGCACAATCGGCGCCTACAGTTACTGAGACCACTTCCAATCAGGCGGCTTTCAAGTCAGCCCTGCAATCAACCAGTAAACATTTGTTTGGCAGAATCAACGAGCTATTCACTGGCAGTTCAGGCCAGCATTTTGATGAAATAGAAGAGATTTTATACACCAGTGATATTGGTCCTTCCACTGTCGAAAGACTGATGGCTGCAGTTAAGGATCAGTTGTCCAGATCTGAAAAAAAAGATTTTGAATTGGTCAAAAATGCCTTTCGATCTGAATTTGAAAAAATCTTTGCCCCTTTAGATTCAAAAGTGTCCATAGATTTTGGCGACATAAAACCCACGGTGATAATGATTGTTGGCGTGAACGGTGCGGGTAAAACCACCAGCATAGGAAAGCTAGCTGCACTGTTTGCAAAGCAGGGAAAAAAAGTTTTAGTAGCGGCAGGCGATACCTTCAGGGCGGCTGCTGGGAACCAATTAAAAACTTGGACTGAACGTGCTCAGGTCGAAATATTTTTTCCACCCAATGTCAGTGATCCCAGTGCCATAGCCTTTGATGCTGTTTCAAAAGCCAAGGCTCAGGGTTTTGATGTGGTTATGCTGGATACGGCAGGAAGGCTGCACACTCAGTCTAATTTAATGGAAGAGCTTAAAAAGGTTAAGCGGGTGATGGGTAAGGTGATTAGCGATTCCCCTCATGAAACCTGGATCGTATTGGACGCAAACTCGGGTCAGAATGCTTTAATTCAAGCTAAGGAATTTCATCAAGCAATTGGACTTAGTGGGATTATTTTAACCAAAATGGACGGCAGCTCCAAAGGCGGAGTGGCCGTGGCATTAGCCAATGAACTGAAGCTCCCTATTAAAATGATAGGGATTGGCGAACGTGTTGAAGACCTAAAAACCTTCGCTAGCTCTGTGTATATCGAATCCATCATTGGTTAATTCAGTTTCGATTTGATGTTTTTCATCAGACTCTACAACGAACTCCCGAGGCGTTCTAGGAGCGTACTTTTTAACTTTGGGAACTACTGCTCGGCAAGTACTAATGATTCTGTAATTGTCCTGATCGCGGTAAACTTTTTTATCATCCTCGCGGATAATAATAGCTACAACCGCTTTCTGTTTAGGTTTTTTGGCTGAAGAAACTTTTTTGACATTGTTTGATGGATCAAAAACACTCTTGATTTCACCTTTAAATCTGTCCAAAGTTATCACGGTCATCATTTTAGGGGCGTCGTGAGGAAACAAGGTTTTCAACAATGGACCTTGGACTGCGTACAATGAAACAGAGCGCAGTTTTAATCCTGTGGTGGGATTTTCGATGATTCTTAAATAAGGATCTTCTTTTACGAATTCGTTGGTTTCAATGACAGTGTTCACCAAGACTTTCTGTGTTGGCAGCCACAGAACCTTTACACTGCACATTCTGTAGGGGTTGAATTCCCTTGAGACTTCGTCAGAAGCTCTAGCTAAATTGCCAAAAGCCATTGTTGAATAAACAAAAACGGCTAACGCGCAAATTAAAAAAACAAATTTCACTGTTTTGTATAATCCTGAATCTTTCATGCAATCCACCCATAGCGGTTAAATATTTCGATAGTGATAATAACTAAAAATTTTTGTGACTGATACTTGCAAATTCTAAATTGAAACTAGGAAAACTGATGTCACAAAAATTGTCACAAAGGATTTTCAGACTTGGCCAATGAATGATCACCCTTGAGGGCAATTGAAGGCTGTGGACACAGCATCCTGGCCATAAATTTCTCGCAAAGTCTGGATTATAAATTCAATCCTGATTCCCAAAGTGCTTCCTAAAGGATTGAATTCAGTGGATTCGGTGCGCTTGAAGACATTGGCTACGTTGATTCCTGCAATGTAGCCTAAGGCATTGATCATGACAGAGCCACTGGCGCCACCGGCAAAATCCACATCACTTAACATCATATGCTTGGGGTTTCTGGCCATGTTTTCAAAGGGCACTTGGGTAGCCCCTACAAGTTGCTCTAGTGAATCCCTCAAATACCCTTCAGAGATTTGCATGTCCATAGTGCTGGACTGGGATTGGCGTTGAAATTTAGGAAAACTAACATTCCACATAAACGATCCGGTATCGCCTGAGACGTTGTCATTTTTCAGACAATTTACATTAATTGTTCCTACGTCTTTGGATTGTGCCCATTGACCCACAATATTTTCAGCTGGATTGGACGGCATCAGAATCACAAAATCGCCTTCGTTAGAAAGCCCACTCAGTCTTTGCGAAACCAGATTTTTTACGTTGACCGTAGTTATTTGGGAAACATTCTGAATCCATCCAAAAGCACCCAAGGCAAAGATTTTATATTTTTTGATCACATAATTTTGGTTGCGGGTCAGGTTTCTGAAATCAATTTCAACTTCTACTGAATTCAGCTTGTTACGTTGAATGCGATGAACTTCGGAACTGCCGATTTGATCTGAGAAAATTGTTTTTTCAGTAAGCCCTCTGTTTAAGAACAACTTATTTAAACAGTGTTGAGCCGTTAAAATAAAGCCTTCGTTATTTATAAAGGTCCCAGTGCAAGAACTTCCCTCAATAGCTAAATGGTGAGTGGCACTCATGACCAGTTCTTTATTGGGTAAACTCTGATTGTAAGAGCCACTGAAGGGTACAAAGGGCGCCGCATGGCCAACAACAATAGCCATTAATACAGATATAAAAAGAGAAGACTTTATCAACATAATGAACAATCTAAGGTGTGCGGTGAGCTGTCACAATGAAAGACAGAATCTTTGAATTTTAGCAATGGTACCGTCAAAAATTTCGTCACTAAAATCAGCCCTTAAAAAAAACAAAATTTGTCACCATCAAACCTTAATCAGCAGGACCAAATGCCGATAAGCCGGTATGCTTATTGGACTAAACTGGTTTCGAATTTTTTACCTGTCTACACTGTTGGCAACATTAGTGGGTTGTTCAGATCCCGAAATTAATTCATCTGTAGATTTAAGTTCAGAATTAGGGATGAATATTGATGAACCTCCGGCCCCTGACCAAACAGTTCCTAAAATGCAGTATGATTTGTTTTTAGATGTGGCATCGCCTGTGGCCCTGGTGGTTGACAAGCGTGTGCCCCAACAAAATCAACTGACGAAAACCCGATCAGCCAGCAGTTTGGTCCCACAGGATTCATGCATCCCTGAATTACAGGGACAAAATCGCTTTGCCGACAGGATAGCTTATTTTGCCTATGGTCATCTGGAAACCCGAGTGGCTCAGCTGGATTATGTGGCCAGCAGTTATTCGTTGCCGTCATCCAGTGTCGCAAAACCTGTATCATTAGTGTCGCACCCTATGTGTCCAGTCAGCGTCAGCTCGCTGACTAAAACCCTTGGAGGAGCTTCATACGTTCCGTCAACGGCGACAATTAGTAAAATCAATGCCTTTGTTAATCAAAATAATTTGCTCAGATCACAATTTTTGAATAACGAAACAGATTCTGAAATCAAACTGGTAAAACATTGGAGCAAATTTTTTATGTGCCTTTCGATGGCCGAGTCTTTGGGAAATCCTGACAGCAGTTCATCCATCAGTGTGGCTCAGAAATACCAACCAGCAGGTTACACCAGACCATCAGGTGTGGCTTTTTATGAAGATCCCAGCCAAAGCGCTGTCAGCAGATTGAACATTGGCCTGTTTCAATTCACGCCCAATTCTAACGGAAACATTTACGCCTGTTTAAAACAATGGAACCGCATCAACCCTAGCTGTTCTGTCAATCAGGATGGCAGTCAGGGCGACATGATTAAACTATTTGGTAGCGGTTATCAGACCTTTAACGCTTTTTGCGGCATCGACAAAATCCATCAGACTTTTTCAGTGCAGGTAAACACAAGCTCTGCCAGTAGCACCGCGCCGCTAAATCTGGTTTCAGGAAAATTGAAAGACCCCAACAACCGCTGTGTTTCTTTGCACTTTGCCGCTGGGAAGTCCTATAATCACTTTGGACCCTTGCAAAACACCACAGGAACTAATCTGGAAAAGTTAATGAACTGTGTGTCGTCGAATTAACGCAAAGCAATTGCAATAAATCTTTTGATATCAATCACTTCCAGAGTATACTTAAGGCGACCAAGACTTAATTGTATGTGGTCTAATTAACAGTTGGAGATTCGCTGTTCTGTATGAGTTTCAAGAACTTACAGACTGTGAGCTGAACGGAAAGCATAAATGTTAGACGCCTTGGAAAACAAGCCATTAAATAAAGACAGCATTGAAACCAATCACAGTGTTAAAGACAAACAGACATTTGAATTTACAATTGCAGGTTTGCCTTACAGATTAAAATCCTCTCATGATGAAGCTACTGTGCAAAATTTGGTCGATTTCGTTGATCAAAAAATCAATCAGGCGATGCAGGCGACTAAAAAGGGTTCTTTACAAAGCGCAGCTGTACTGGCTGCACTGAATATTGCCGAAGAGTTGATTCTGCTTAAAAGAAAAGCCGCAAAAGAATTGGCTAAAATCGAGGAAAAGGCCCACCAAATCTCCAGTGAATTAGAGCACATCAAAAGTCAGAAATAGTTTTTTGATTTTGGTGTAGTTATGATTTTTGATACTAAAGACTCTGCTCGCAGATATTTTTCGGAAATAAGTTTTATTCCAAAAGTGTCGCAATATTTTTTGATGATTCAGAATTTAACTGAACTTATCAAAAGCCACAATGTGAGCTGGGGATCATTCAAACCCATCATCAACAAATTATTTAAACATGAACCTGATTTGATCTTTATCGAAAATGTTTTTGGTAAAGGTTTTTTCAGTTACCCCCAGGTTATTGGTGATCAAATAAATTATTTTGATCAGCAGGGAAATGGGGTTAGGCCCGAGGCTTTGATGATACCAGGATTGTCTTTTGACAAAAGGGGTTTCAGGCTGGGCAGGGGCAAAGGGCATTTTGACAAATACTTCGCGAAGCAAAAGCCACTAAGAATTGGCGTTTGTTTTCATGAATTTTTGTCAGACAAAATCCCTGACGAAGGCCATGACGTGAAGATGAATTTTATTGTGACTGATAAATGTGTAATTGAGATTGGAAACTGAAAGGAAAATTAAATGGAAGCCATGATTGCCAGTTTAGTGGGCTTATTTTTAGGTGGAGCGATCACTTTTTATTTCAAAAAAGTTCAAGATGATGCCAAGAAAAAATCTGCTAAGATTGAAGCCGACAGAATCATTCAAAGAGCCAACACAGAGGCCGCAAAGATTGACCGGGACGCCAAAAACCGAGCCAAAGATTTTGAAAACAGAGCTCGCAGAAATGCGGAACAAGAAATTCAAAAACAAAAATCAAAACTGAAAAACCAAGAACAGCAGTTTGATAGAAAACTGAAGGAACTGGATGATGTTCATAAAAATCGCATTGAGGAAAACGACAGATTTAATCTGCAGCTCAAATCCAGACAGGACAAAATTTCAATAGCTGAAGACCGAATCAGAGAGCTTGAACGCAAAACAGAAGCTGAAAATCAAGAGCTCAGCATGAAGCTATCCAGAGTGGCAGGGATGTCACCCGAAGAAGCAAAACGAGAATTGGTTGATGCTTTACAAGAAGACGCCAAAATAGTGGCAGCAACTAAAATCAAAGAAATTGAAAAAACCGCGGAAGCCGAAGCTGACAAAAAAGCTCGCAGAATTTTAGCCGTGGCCATGTGCCGATTTGCAGGGGATTACACTTCTGAAAGAACAGTTAGTGTTCTGTCACTGCCTAGTGACGAAATGAAGGGCAAAATCATTGGTCGAGAAGGCCGTAATATCAGAACCCTGGAAGCTCTTTGCGGAGTGGATTTGATTGTTGATGACACTCCCGAGGCCGTGGTTATTTCAGGTTTTGATCCTGTTCGCCGTGAACTGGCAAAACGCACTTTGGAAAAACTTATGGAAGATGGCAGGGTTCATCCTGCGCGCATCGAAGAAGTCGTTGAAAAAATGCGAACTGAACTGAATAAATCCATCCGTGAAGACGGTGATAAGGTTGCCGTTGATTTGGGTGTGACCAATCTGCATTCAGAAATTATTAAAATTCTGGGATCACTACGGTACAGACACAGTCACACGCAGAATCTGTTAAATCACAGTATAGAAGTCGCTTATTTGGCTGGAATCATGGCTTCTGAAATGGGTGCCAATGTGAAGTTGGCACAAAGGGCAGGATTGTTGCACGATATTGGCAAAGGTGTTGATCACACCGTTGAGGGCAGTCACGCAATTGTGGGCGCCGAATTTTTGAAAAAATACGGTGAAAACGAAGCCGTCTGCCACGCTGTGCGTGCACATCATAACGAGGAAAATCCAAATTCAACAGTGGCCTATTTGGTGCAGACAGCAAATATGCTATCAAATTCAAGGCCTGGAGCTCGCAGACCGGGAATGGATAATTACATTAATCGTCTGCAGGATTTGGAAAGCATTGGTAACAGCTTTGATGGAGTGGCCAGAACTTATGCCGTGCAAGCGGGTAAAGAGGTCAGGGTGTTGGTTGAAGCCAGCCGAGTCACCGATGAACAGACTTCAATTTTAAATCGCGATATTGTTAAAAAAATCGAACGCGAAATGCCTCATTTGGGATCAGTGCGAGTTTCTGTGATTCGTGAAACCAGAAGTGTCGAGATGGCCAGGTAATGGATTTAAGCAAAGCGACTCCAAAAGAACAACTGGAACACCTGAAAGCGGGGACGGTTGATTTTATTAGCGACGCTGAGATTTTGGCGAAGCTTGAAGTCAGTTATAAAAACAAAAAACCTTTGCTGATAAAATTTGGCGCTGATCCTACCAGGTCCGATTTGCATTTAGGCCACACTGTGGTTTTCAATAAGCTCAGGCAGTTTCAGAATTTTGGTCATAGGGTGCAGTTTATCATCGGCGACTTTACGGCGCTTATTGGTGATCCCACCGGCCGTAATGAAACCAGGCCCCCATTGAGTCCTGAAGAAATTCAGGCCAATGCAAAGACCTATGCCGAGCAAGTGTTTCGAGTTTTAGATAAAGATAAAACAGACGTGGTATATAATTCGCATTGGTTAAATATTTTAAAACCTGCCGAATTTATCAAGCTAGCGGCTCAGTACACAGTGGCCAGAATGCTGGAAAGAGATGATTTTACCAAAAGATTTAAATCAAACACTCCCATAAGTGTGCATGAGTTTTTGTACCCTTTGGTGCAAGGTTACGATTCAGTGTTTTTAAAATCGGACATTGAGCTAGGTGGTACTGATCAAAAATTTAATTTGCTGGTGGGGCGAGAGCTGCAAAAAAGCTATGGCTCTAAATACCAGCAGGCAGTGATCACTGTGCCGTTGCTAGAGGGCACTGATGGCGTTCACAAAATGTCAAAAAGCATGGATAATTATATTTCAGTCGTTGATAGTCCCAAGGACATGTTTGGCAAAACCATGAGGATCAATGATGAGCTGATGTTTAAATATTATTTATTGCTCACAGATTTAACATCAGCTCAGGTTGAAAATCTGAAAAGCGATATGAAATCCGGCAAAAAACATCCTCGTGAAATCAAAGTTCAATTAGCAAAAACTCTGGTGGCCAGATTTCATGATTCAACGGCTGCACAAAAAGCCGAAGAAGAATTTAATCGTGTGTTCGTACAAAAAGGTCTTCCTGATGAAATCCCCACGGTGAAATTAAAATCAGCATCTGGCGTTGGTGTTTGTCAGCTGTTAACTCAAGCGGGTTTAAGCACTTCCAATGGCGAGGCCAAGCGACTGATTCAGGGAAATGCAGTCGAAATCGATGGTCAAAAAGTCAGTGATGAAAAACTAAAATTAGATTTAAAACCCGGCGCCCAAATATTGATCAAAGCCGGTAAAAAGAAATTTGCAAAATTGGTGATAGAATGAAAATTAAATTTTTGCCGACAAATCAAGAAATAGAACTGGATCCCAACAAATCACTGCTGCAAAATTGCATGGATAATGGGATTTTTATCAAATCGCTTTGCAAAGGTGTTCCCAGCTGTGCGGAATGCCGGATTAAAATTGTAGAGGGAGAAAACAATGTTTTACCGCCTTCCAAGGCTGAGCTCAGTTTGATTGGTACCAGTTATTACATCGATCAAAGACGGCTGTCCTGTCAGCTTCGCTGTTTTGGTCCCATGGTTATTGATATTAGCGAACATCAGGATCGAAATGATTCAGCTAACAAAAAAATCAGAGGCTACAAAGCTCCTAAGGGCTCAGCACCCACTGTTTCAGTCGCAAAACAAGGGACTTTGGTCCTGGAATCTGGTGATAAAGGGCAAAACAAGCCTTAAATACTGAATTGCTGATTCCGATGAGTTTAAGTGGATGAAAGCACTTATAATTTTATTCTTTTCAGTCATTAGTTTTCAATCGATGGCGCAGGATGGGCCTGCCAAGAAATTTAATGTCAACGAAGACATTAAAAATCGATTTGAAATGCTGTTTAGTTTTAATGTTGATCGTAATAATCCTTGGTCGATCCATGATACCTTTGACAGTCATTTTAAAAATTCAACAGGTGCCCAAGAGCGCGGCTTGATTTCGATGTATTTGGATTATCTGACTGATTGTGAAATCTCATCCAAGGTAAAAAAATCTGGCGGCAAATGTCTGTACAATCTTAAGCGCTACGGAAATTTTGACAGAATCATTGTGCTGATAAATGAATTTTACAAAGAAGGCGCGACCCGCGAGCAGCTTTATCCTGTATTTATGTGTGGGGCGACTTTTGTGTCGTCAAATAACGAAATCGATCTGATGGCCTGTGTCAGTGCCGCCGGCAAAAAAGAAAAACTGGAATTCGTGGCCAAGCAATGAACAAAAGCAAAATCACTTTTACACAGTCAGGTTCCGGAAAAAAAATTATCTTGATCCACGGATACGGGGGAAGTGTTCATCATTGGGATACAGTTGTCCCACTGCTAAATACAAATTTTAATGTCATCGTACCTAACATGACCCATTTGTTTATGGGCAAAGAAGCGATTTCATTTTCAAAGCAGATAGATCAATTGGCTGATTTTTTACGTGAAAACTGGAGAGGTCAAAAATTTCATTTTTGTGGACTCAGTTATGGCGCAGCCATCGTTTGGGGATTATCGCTGCGATATCCCGAAATGGTAGAAAAAGTGATTTTTATAAATCCAATGCCTCCTAAACCTATCGAGTTTTTTAACTGGGGTATTGTCAAAATGGTTTTGGCATTTCCTATACCTGCATTCATTATGCGATTGCTGTTTATGACAGTGATTGGAAAACATTTTTTTAAAACAGCCACCCATATATTCAGAGCAGAACGTGAACATTACAAAGACCGTTCCTACAACCTTAAGGGGCGTAAGCTTGATTTTTTGACCCACATCACCCATAGATTCAGTTGGATTTGCCGCAATGAAAATTGGTCCTATTGGAGAGATCGCATGGATCAGTGGATTCATCCGGCTATGCTGATTTACGACGTTAAAGATCCCTTGTTTCGCAATTTTTCCCACGAGGTTTTTGCCGAATGGTTCAGTTGTGATTATGTGGTGAACCTAAAGGGCTACGGTCATATCATGACCTTAGAAAACGGACCGAAAGTTTCCGAATACATCAACGAGTTCTTGGACGGAAGCCTCAGCAAAATATTCCAACGCCGCGCCAGCTGATTTACACCTGAATCTGAACTCCACCGCCCAAAGATAAGTTCAAAAACAAAAAAATAAATTTTAAAAAAATATGTCTATGATTTTACATCTTGTGAATACTTGCTAACGGCCGCAAGCTCATCTCTCGTATTGTGTCATAAATTTGAAAGCGATTAATCAATCTAGAGCTAGTCTTCTGAAGCCAGATTTTCTATTTTCAAATATTTCTTTATTTTATACCTTTTGAATACATTTGCGAGCGCGCATGGCATATCTGGTGTTGTGTCATTTAATTTGGTTTATGATAATTTATTATTCAGGAGCTTGGTTAAATT
>JBIKLL010000114.1:0-4845 GCA_044359815.1 Pseudobdellovibrionaceae bacterium | reverse complement strand
AGAATTAATTCAAAGCATTGTTGAGTCCTTGCAAACAGCTCAGAAGGAAATCGAGGAAAAAAACCGCGAACTGCAAAAAAAGGAAGAGCAGCTTTCCCATTACCGATCAACACTGAAAGAACAAACTAAATTTCATTGGGAACAGCAGTCGGCGATTCAGCATTCGCAAACTCAGTGTGATATGGATCAGCTGGAAGTTCAGGAATTATTTAACAGCTTTACAAAATTATCAGATTATTTAATCCGAGCCCAGCAATTGATCACATTGCTGATTGGTTCAGAACGGTTGTCACCCAAGGTTCAGGCGGCATTACGTAAGGTTGATTGGCCCTTGGTGCAAGCACAGTTTCCGCGCTTGATCCAACGATCACGTAGTATTTTAGAAAAATCCCTTCAGGAGGTTGATAATGTCAGAAATCAAATCAATGAAAGCCCGCGAGATCCTGGACAGCCGAGGCAACCCCACCATTGAGGTTGATGTTGTTACCGCGAATAATTTTTTAGGACGTGCAGCCGTTCCCAGCGGAGCCTCAACCGGTGCCCACGAAGCCTGTGAACTGCGGGATAAAGACGACAAAAGATTTTTAGGTAAAGGTGTTCGTAAAGCGGTACAAAATGTCGAAGAAATTATTTTTAAAAACATTAAAGGCAAAAATGTATTTGATCAAAAGGCTTTAGATAAGTTTTTGATCGAACTGGACGGCACTGAAAACAAAAGTAAATTAGGTGCTAATGCCTTACTGGGTGTATCATTAGCCGTTGCAAAAGCTGCAGCGTTGGAACAAAAAAAATCGTTGTATGGTTATGTGGCTGAAACTTTCAATACGGGCAAACAATTTAAATTACCAGTGCCATTGATGAATGTTTTGAACGGCGGAGCTCACGCCAATAATGGTCTAGACGTGCAAGAATTTATGTTGGTGTGCCAGTTGGACAGTGGATTTAGCGATTCACTCAGGGCGGGCTGTGAAATATTTCAAACTTTAAAATCAGTATTGAATAAACGCGGGGCCTCGACAGCTGTGGGTGACGAGGGTGGATTTGCACCAAAGCTTTCCAATAACGAAGAAGCCTTGAAACTGTTGTCAGAGGCCACTGAAAAAGCGGGATACAAATTAGGGCAAAATGTTTTTTTTGCGCTGGATGTGGCTGCGACAGAATTGTTTCATGATGGAAAATACACTTGGCAGGGTGAAAAAATCAGTCCTAGTGATTTACAAAATGTCTACAAGGGCTGGGCGCAAAAATATCCATTAGTCAGCATCGAGGATGGATTTTCTGAGGACGATTGGGATTCGTGGAAATCAATGACCCGCGAAATGGGATCCAAATTGCAGTTGGTTGGTGATGATTTGTTTGTGACCAATACCAAGAGACTGCAAAGGGGGATTTCTGAAAAAGCCGCCAATGCCTTGTTGGTAAAGGTTAATCAGATTGGAACATTGACTGAAACTGCGGCGGCAGTTCAGTTGGCCCAGCAAAACAAAATGCAAACAGTGATGTCCCATAGGTCTGGCGAAACCGAAGACAGCATGATTGCTGATTTGGCAGTGGGATTACAGTGTTCGCAGATCAAAACTGGCAGCCTTTGTCGCTCAGAACGGACTGCCAAATACAACCAATTGCTGAGGATCAGTGAAACCTTGGATTTAAAGGGTGGATCTGCTTATTGGGGCAAAAATGCATTTGGTGCATAAAATATTTTGATGGTCGAATTTTGTCGGTTTTTTGTGATGTTTTTCAGGATTCAGAATCACCGCAAAGTTTCACTACGAGAATGGTAAAATGACCTGTGTATGCAAAAAGCATTTAAAGGATTTAAAGATTTTAACGATTTGAAAAAACATTTAATGATGGTTTTTTTGCTGATTTGTTTTGTGCAGGTAAAGCCTGTGCAAGCAGAGCGGGCGGATAGTTTCAGCAACGGAGATTTTGAATCGGGTAATTTAAATCAATGGGACTCAACCAGATTGACGGGTCAGCGTTCGTCGGCGGTGCAGAGTGATAATGTTCGCGGCGGTCAGTATGCGGCCCGATTGACGTTGTTTCCAGATGACACCTTGATTTTTGGCGGCTACCGGGCTGAGCTTGCCGATAATTTTTATGCAAAACCAGAATCTCAGATGCAATATTTTTTTAGTGTGTATTTGCCCAGTGATACGCAATTGCACCCCGACCAAGGCTGTGTGATCGCTCAGTTTCACGATCAACGAAACTACAAACAGTTTTCATTGGCGACACCGCATTCACCTCCGTTGGCGTTCAGATACCGTGGCGATAACAGCATCAAGATCACAATCGAAAGATCTCTGGATCAAATCAATCAGAATGTTGAAAGGTTTCAAATTGCCAGGATTAAAAACTTTCAATTAGGCCAGTGGCATGATTTTGTGGTCAACGTCAGATGGAGCTCAGTCAATGGTTTGGTTGAAATATTTCATAAATCACAAAGTGATTCTGAGTTTCAAAAAGTATCAGATTACCAAGGTGTTTTGGGATATTTCGGTTCTAAGGGAACTTATTTTAAGGTCGGACCTTACTGTAACAGCCGTGCTCCGCTTAAGCCCCTGACTGTCTTTGTGGACAACTACTTCAGAAAGCCGCTGTAGCTAACGGACCCTTTTGTGTTTTGCAGATTTTGAATTTCAAAAAATATTTCTATGATTTTACACCCTGTGAATACTTGCTAACGGCCGCGGGCTCATCTCTCGTATTGAATCATTTGGATTAATCACTTTTACGATTAATAAATTATTATAAAACTGATTAATCCAAATGACTCAACACCAGATATGCCCCGCACGCTCGCAAATGTATTCACAAGGTGTAAAATCATAGAAATATTTTTTGAAATTCAAAATCTGCAAAACACAAAAGGGTCCGTTAGCTGCAACTAAGCAGCTTTTTGAGTCTGGGATTTTTTAGGTGATTCGGAATAAGCCTGATCATCTTTGGACCCAGCAAGCTTTGACAGATTATCCACAACCAGATTTAAATTTGTGCCCTGTTTGTTGAGTGAATTACTGCTTTCAGAGCATGCAAAGGCCGCACTGGCATTACTTTGTGTAGTGGAATCCAATTCAATGATAGATCTGTTGATCAGTTTGATTCCTTCGCTCTGTTCCCTGGAAGAATTTAAAGTGTTCTGTGAAGCCTTTAAAATTTCCTCGCACATATTTGTGATCTGGGTAAAGCGCTCAACCACTTGGTTGGAGATTTCAACACCGGCGTTGATTTTTTGCTGATTCAAAGCTGCGACTTCTTTAGCACTGTGAATGCTCTTTTTGACGATGACTCCGATATCCGATGAGCTCTGGCCGCTGGTTCTGGCCAAGTTTCCTACTTCAGAGGCAACGACAGAAAATCCCCTGCCGTATTCTCCGGCACGTTCGGCTTCGATGGAAGCATTGAACGACAGCAATTGTGTTTTAAAAACAATGTCATCAATCAGTTTGGTTTTCATGCCAATTTGTTCAATCATCAAAGTCAGTTCATCGATCTTTTTTGATGAAGCTGCAATTTCGTCCACTGATTGTTTCATTTCATTCATTTTTTGCGAACCTTCGGTGACAAGACTTGTGATTTCTTTTGAAAGATTCAGTGTTTCTTGTGTGTTGCTCAACGAGGAATCAACCATTGATGTGATTTCAGCAAGGCTTGATGAAATTTCTGTCACAGCGCTGGCTTGCTGTTTTGATGATGAAGCCAGTTTTTGGCTCTGGTGTCCCAGTTTTTCACCAATAATAATAGTGCTGTTTACAGAATCTGTTAGTGTTGAGGAAACTTTATAAATCTGTCTGGTGATTCTGATTGTGATCGCCATACCAATAGACAAGCACAGAACCAACACAAAAACTGATGCTAGCAATGAAGTCCAACGGGTTTTGTCCGCCAGAAAAATGGCTCTGTTTTGGCCTTCGTCAAACAGGGCTGCCGCTTGTTTCATGGCCAATTGAATGGGCTCGATCTTTACCTTGAGCTGAGAAATAAATAATTCAAAATCTCCGTTGCTTGAATAAACCTTTGTGGCTAGCTCCAGACTTTCTTGAAAAACGGCGGCCAGTTGTTGATATTTTTTAGCATGATCGGCTGGCATTTTGATGGCCCGGTAGTTTTCGTCCACTGTCGAAAAGACTTTTCTGCCAGCAAACTGCAAATCACGAACGGATCTGGTGCCTATAACAGTCACTACGGCTCGGCCCAGGTTTTTAAAATTTTCATCGCCGTATTTTGACAGAAAAAACGATTCGCGATAGAGTCTTGATAATTCCTTTGTCAGATCAGCCAGTTTATTCGTTTCATCAATCCATTTTTTACGTTCAGCTGTCAAATCAGTCGCATGTTTTTTGATGTCGTCAAATTCTGCTTTTAATTCAACTATCAGATCTTTGACTTTGATGGGTGTGGGCGCTTCTTGACCAGCTGTTTGGATTTCAATGGTGGTTTCTTGCATCCATGGATAGTCTTGTTCAATTAAACTTTTCAGGATGTCTTGGCTTTTTTCAAGCTTAGTGACCAACTCGCCTTCTTCAGTCACGACATCGTCTGTTGTGGCTTTCAGATTTGCAAAGGCAATGGTTTTTTGAATTTCGCTCAATTGAAAATTTAACTCCCAAAATAAATTGTATGAATTGGTTAGCTGCTTGGTTTGAACCTTTAATGTGCTGGTCAGATCAGAAGTGAAGAAATAAACTGAGGCCCCTAGTAAAGTCAGGCCACAAAACACCACTGCCAGCAACGCATACATTTGCTTTTTCATTTATTTTCTCCCTAAGTTTTAAACACCTTAGTTGTTCGGACTTATGAATATTTAGTAGAGACTTTATTGTTGCTATCTGGCCTTTG
>JBIKLL010000016.1:0-47664 GCA_044359815.1 Pseudobdellovibrionaceae bacterium | reverse complement strand
CATCTCTCGTATTGTGTCGTTTAATTTAACTAGGTATATGATTAATAAATTATCATAAACCTAATTAAATTAAACGACACAACACCAGATATGCCATGCGCGCTCGCAAATGTATTCACAAGGTATAAAAAAAAGAAAAATTTGAAAATACAAAATCTGGCTTCAGAAAACTAACCCTGGATTGATTAATTGCTTTTAAGTTTATGACACAATACGAGAGATGAGCTTGCGGCCGTTAGCAAGTATTCTCAAGGTGTAAAATCATAGAGATATTTTTTTAAATTCAAATTAACTACAGCCAAGTGGGACCTCTAGGGGCTGGTTTAAAGCGCCTTTACGTCGTAATCGCAGCGGATTGTTGTGCGCTTAGTGCCGATCACTCGGTATTCTGTATAAGTGTAAATAGAGCTTTTCTCATTTTTGTAAAATTCGCGGCTTTGACAGTTGTCAAATTCCAAGCGGTCTGTAGGGCAGCCAAAATAAATTGCAAAGCCCACGTCGCCTTCGGTGCTCCAATGGGATTCAAGCTGTGCATTTTTTTGGTTCACAACAAAAGTTTCTTTAAAAATTTCTTTTTGTTTTTTGTCTGCCGTTGACCAAGTGACGTTTTGCTTGTCAGAAACCGCCCAGATTTTCATTTGAGTCTCTGTGGTGTAAGGCAGCAAATTTTCAGGAGCCACAGGTCCGTCATCAGTATTGCACCCTAAAAACTTCAATTGGTAATTTCCAACTAATTTCAACATGGCTTTGGCATCCGGTGAACTATTAATGGGTGATTCATCAGAGCCATCTTCTTCGTTACGATTTTCGGGATTTACAGTAGGGTTTTGTGGATTGCTGTCAGAGCCCTTATTGCAAGAGCTTAAGCTAACACAAAAAATCAATAACAGTGTGGCAGTAAAAAAGGATTTGATCGGCATAAGCCCTCCTATCTTTGAATCTAAAAAATTTAAATCGAATGTTGAATAAAAATCTGCAGATCAGGTTAAACTTTTTTTGCCCATAATTGGCAGCTAGCTTCTGCACAAACATATTTACCAGGGATCAATCGGCAATCAGCAGCTTTGCAGCCCCCAACTGTTTTTTCGCCCTTTTTTTGTGAATCATAGTGAATGCAGATTTTGCAAGCCTTGTCAGCGGGGCCTTTAGCTTTGTATTGAAAAACTTCGCCCTCTTTGACCAACACATCCTGGGCAAACAGGCTCTGAGGTTTTAACAACAACAATGCCGGTGCAATACCTAAGCTGAGCTTTAAAAAATTTCTGCGATTAGAATTAATTGAATTGTCAGTCATTTGTTGGTCCTTTCAATTGATTTTCAACTATAATATTACAAAATCGCGTAAGTGCAACTGACTAAAATAAGAATGCATCCTAGCAACTGACTCAAAGTCAAAGTTTCGCCAAAAATCATAAAAGAAAACAAAAAGGCAAATGGTGATTCCAATAAAAACAAAACTCCAGCCGTAGAGGCTGAAATCTGCTGTTGTGCTTTGATTTGCAGATAAAAAGCTATCATCGAGCCGCCGACAACGGTCAGTACAAAGGCCAACCAGCCGCCTGTGTCTAACGACATCAAATTGGTTTTATCCTCAAAAAACATAAATGGCACCATCAGCACCGAGGCCACCAATGATTGAAAAGCATTTAGGGTAAATGCCGCATTACTTTTTCTGGAAATTTTACCGACAAAATAAATCTGAAAGGCTGCAGCCAACGCACATAGCAATGTTAGGACGTCGCCTATGTTCAGATTAAAATCCTGAATCTGAGATACAAAATACACTCCAATCAGGGCTCCCAGAATCGCGATTAAAAGTTTTTTTGATATATATTGCCTGTGAAAAGCCAATTCAATAATGGGCACCATCACCACGTACAAGACTGTGATAAATGCAGATTTAGTGGGGGAAGTGTATTGCAATCCCACAGTTTGCAGTAGCAGATTGAGTCCCAGAAAAAATCCAGGAATCAATCCCAACCGCAAATTGGCCAGGTTAAAAAGGCCTTTGTGTTTTGAAAGCAAAATGATTCCGGCAGAAAGCCAAAAGCAAAACTGCAGTCTGTAAAATAGATTGCTGGCGGGGTCTAAGTTTTTCAGAATCCATGCTGTGGCCGGAAATCCCAGTCCCCAAAGGGCTGTGGAAAACAACAGCTCAATCAAAGGCCTCAGCGAGTATTTTTGTGCGGTCAAATCCTTGTTCCTCTAGCAATTTCTTTTTAACGTCCTTAATCATTCCTCCGTTACCACATAAATAAATGGTGGAAGGAATATTTAAATAATCATATTCAGGTAAAAAATGTTGAACGTAGCCTTTTTTGCCTGTCCAGGTTTCAGAAGGGCGGCTTAACACAAACTCAAACTGGAAATTCGGTAAAGAATTTTTCAAATCGCGCAGTTCTTGCTGGTAATAGATTTCTGATTCATTACGAACTCCCACCAGCATTTTAAACTGACACTCAGGCAAACTTTTGGCTTTTGAAGCGACGAAACTAAAATGTTGGGACAATCCTGAGCCCGTACTTAAAAAAATATTTTGTTTGGTTGCTGGCTCCTTAAATAGAACTTTGCCAAAAGGGCCAGTGAATTTTAATTCAGCCCCATTGTTCAGCCCCCAGATATAGGTAGAGGCAATGCCGTTTTCGACATGTTTGAATATCAGACGAAAGCCTTTAGTTTCTGAATCAGGGCTAGCTATACTGTAGGCTCGTAAAGTTGGTTTTTCAGGTGTAGGAACATGAAGTGTTACAAACTGGCCTGCTTTAAACTGAAAATTATCATGAGATTTCAATTTTAAAAAAAGCTCTCTGATGGTAGGGGTGTGGTCGGCAATTTTAGCAACATCAAATAGGTATAGAGTTCGGGCTGTAATCATCAAAATCCTTTCAGACATTAGATACTTAAGTTAAAATCGATGCTAAATCCAGCAAGATTTAACTGCAGAAAGTGATTTTGTGACATCTTTGGTAACGGCGGCAGCAATTTTTGTTTTTTCAGGCACATTGAATGCCCAGCAAGCGGCTGTGCCTGCGGATGCAAAACAGGATACCAGTAAGCGAATAGAATCAGCTGCGACCAATCCGGTAAATCCCAAATTGAATTCTGACAACTTGGTTCCTTTGTTTTTTGATGTCGAAAACGAAGTCGTCAATGGGGCATTGTCGGTCAGTTACGATTTGCAATCCAGTGAAGGAAAGCAACTGGTCATTGGCGATTTGCAGATCGACGAAAGATCCTTCAGACTGCAATTGGTTAAAAATAATTTGCTTATATATTTTCCCCACAATTTGTTTCAATCGGGTCTGTTGGAAATGATTACGAAATCCGGTCGTGTTAGATGGGTTTATCGCATACCCAAAAATAGTCTGAGTGATTTTGCAGAAGATAAAGAAAAAATTCTTAGAACCTTGAAAAAGCAAACCGGTATAAATATCGACGAAGTTAAATTTGCTGTAGTGAAAATGAAAGAAGGTTCGCCCGAATTTTGGAATTTCAACGAGAATTTTAGATTTTGCATGACAGAGGAGGGTAAGTTTGGACGGACCCGAATCTGCACTCCTAGATACGAAATCAAAAAAGAAAATTCGGAGTTGAAATTTGTATTGGCACCGGTCGGGTTGCAGCCCGCCAGAGTGATTGTCAATAATGAAACAGCACAGTTAAAATCCAGTTATTCCACCAAAATAGGTGAAGGGGTTCAGTTTTACAGTGAGCTTTCCAATGGAATGAGTGTGGATTTTTATGTTGTAGCGCCGTTTTTTAGAATGATTGATTTGGTGCAATTGGATTCAGGCGATTATTCGGCAGTGATTGAGGGCTCTCGTCCCATCGGACTACACACCGAAATCAACCAAGAAAAAATCAGCAGATTTTTTAGATTTTTTGGATGGTACGACACCATTGGTGATAAAAGATTTTTTTATCAAACGGTCATACCCAAAGGTAAGCCTGGGATGAGCGTCAGGTCCGAAGATGGTGGGGGTGTTTTTTATCAAAAGCTTTCGATAACTGATGTTCCAACTGAGCAAGACCGCGTGTTCATAGACAAATACACTCCCAAAGTAACTTATGTGAACAATGCAAAAGTTTATGTAAAAGCACCAGATGGTGGCAATCTATTCACCGAGCAAAATACTGTAGAGTCTTTGAAAGACTCAGATTTTAATTATCGATGGAGATTTAAAGCCACCGAATGGGCAGCCATGGCAAAATCGACCCTAAATGTAGAGAATTCTCAGAAAAAATATAAGGTTTATTACGAAATGTATCGAGGCTTTCCCAGGGAAATTGGGTTAAGGCTTGGACAGGTATTAGGAAATTCAAATTCCGTTTCAGTTATGGAAGGGGCTTTTAATTATTGGTTTGAAGATTTGTTTGGCTCTAGCAATTTGTTGTTTTCAAGACTGCGATGGGGGATTTCATTAAAATCAAATGAAAGTATCAACGATGTGGAAATTAAAATTCCCAGATCGGATTTGCCTTCATCAACAGTTTCCATTTTTAGTAAGCTTAAGTTTCAAACTGCTGATTTAAAATACCGACTCACGCCAGGGATTTGGGGTCGGGACGAAACGGCGGGGCTGATCCTGAGCGCAATGGCTATGAATTTCTATGATGCTTCTAACACTATGTTTGGCGGAGGGATGTTTTGGGCCAGGTCCATGCCTAAAGGTTTTGACGAAGTTTTAAATATATTTCCTTGGCTCAGATACCCTAAGTGGGTTGATGTGGAAGCCATTATGTATGTAGGCGGCACTAACAAAAGAGCTGCTTTGAATCCGGATTTTAGTCCTCCTAAAAATTTCGGAAATTTTTCACTTAATTTTCACGGGAAGGTGCTTTGGTCAAAAAGGTTTTTTGGGGAATTGGGCTTTGGACTCCGAAGTATTAACTATAACAGAATTTACGATCGCAGAGTTGACGGGGTTAGTCCCCCAGAAATCATCGAAGGTGTTCAATATTCAGCTTGGAATTTTAACTACTATTCTTTGTATGCAATCGTTGGTGTAGGAGTGAATTTTTGATATGAATGCATTTTTAGCAGCACTTTTAATTTTACCGCTTTGGTCCAAACCCAAGAGTGCTGAAACCATATTTAAGTTTATTGAAGAAAATAAATATCAGAAGTTTTCAAAGGCATTGACCAAGGAAGATTTAAATCAAAAAAGCAAAGATGGCAGTACGCCTTTGATTATGGCGGTTCATTTTAACCGGCTCCGAATGGCTCAGGCTCTGGTTAAAAAAAATGTGGATGTGAACGCTCAGGATAACAGAGGCAATGATGCGCTTTTTTATGCCACTTCCAATCTCAATTTTGCAGCTACAAAGTTGATGGTAGAAAACGGTGCTTTGTTGGATAGAACTTATGGTAAAAAACAAGAAACAGTGTTGTTTGATCCGGTTCGTGCCGGTGAACTAAAGCTGGTTAAATACTTGGTTCTAAAAAATCCCAAAATGATACAGGTTCAAAATTCTGACGGAGAAACTGTTTTATTTGAAGCTGCACGGTACGGAATGCCGGATATGGCTGATTATTTGCTCAGTCAGGGGGTCATCATCGAGTTAAAAAATAAAAAAGGCTATACGGCTTTTGATGTTTCCAAAGAAAAAAAGTTTAAAGAAACTCAGCAGATCTTTCAAAAATATTTGGAAAAGTGATTCAAAATAGGACATGCGTCTACAGTAACTGGACTAGTAATCCGAAACGTTAATAAGTCCTTAGGGGGTTTGTTGTCGGTTAACAAAAAGCCAGATCATTTGAAATGGGGTGATATTCCCCAATGGGCAACCGCAGCAGTTCAAAGCATTATTAATTCTTTAAAATTGGTAGATCCCGAAACTGCTGCTCATTGTTTAAGAGTGGGCGAGCAGTCATTAATGTTGGCCAAGGCTGCTGGGTTCAATGATTTTGAAGCCAAAATGGCTGAGTTCGCAGGAATTTTACACGATGTTGGTAAAATGGGGATTTCAAAAAACATCATTCATAAACCAGGCAAGCTTGATGATGCCGAATATAAATTAATGATGGATCATCCCAATATGAGTGTTGAAATTATTAAACCCTTAATGACCCATGAATTTTTCAGCCAAGTCGCTCAGGTAGTGGTGGCTCATCACGAAAGAGTGGATGGCAAAGGTTACCCCAATAAATTAGCAGGCGATGAAATTCCGGTTTTAGCCAGAGTGGTTTTTATTGTGGATGCTTACGATGCCATGACACACAACCGATCATACAGAAATGGTTTGCCTAAAGAATGGGTTTATACTGAAATTAAAAATTGTTCGGGAACTCAGTTTGATCAAAATTTAGCAAAGATTTTTTTGCAGTCCCAAGGTCTGTGGTCTGGTGATTTTTCTAAACTGGACACGGTTCAAAAAAATTTCAAAAAAGCAGGCTGATGCTCAGTAGCAAAGGCCTGAAATTCTAGACACTTTTCTAAGATTATTAGAGCAATGGTTCTAGGTTCACTGTATAATTACAAAAAGTGAGGGGAACGCTTTTTTAATGAAACAATGGGGATGTTTTATTTTTTTTAGTGTATTGGGTCTTCGGCTGTCTGCCGAATCTATCAATAATTTTTCCAAAGCAGAAATCGGTGTTTCACAAAAAGGCCTAAGCGCTGATGGTTTTTTGCGGGTCGAGCAAATTTCATATCCCACTGAGCTGCCCGAATCTCCACAACTGAGCCAAAGCAATCTGATCAGTGCTCGGGTGGTTTTGGGACAGCATTCGGAAAACTATGAATCAAAATTTGATTTTGTTGCTGGCCAATATGTCGATACCAAGGTCAACGAACTTGGGGTTTACGAAATTTACACTTCAAAAATTTTTACGACTGACAGGCATCAGATATCAATTGGACGGAAGCGGGAACACTGGAATCAGGTGGACTCAGATTTTAATCTTGGCCTGTGGCAACCCAACTGGGCGATAGATACTTTGCGAACCGAGGAACAGGGCCTGGCGGGGATTTTTTTAAAAACCACAGTCGGGCCATTCCAACTATTAGCCTTGGCCAGTCCTTTGTTTGTCCCAACAATGGGGCCAGCTCTACAAGAAGACAATGGCAAATTAGAACCCGTTAACAGATGGGTCAGGTCTCCCTCCAGTTTATCAAAAATCAGAGATCGAACAATGCCACTGATATATTCAATCGATGTTCCTGATTATGCTGATTTGGTTAACAAGCCAGGGGCCGCAGCCAGAATTATGGTGGGTCAGAAAGATTCAGGTTTTTGGGCCACTGTGGGTTATGCTCATAAGCCCGTGAATAGTTTGATGTTAAAATACGATGCTCAATTGGTGTTGTCTGAAACTCAGGGAACCATGGGTGAGGCCATTATTAGTCCTGTGGTGGGTTATCATGATTTAACTTCTGCGGATATTGGGTATGGTGCTGAAAACTGGATGGTGTCAGCCAGTGCGATGACAGACAAACCACAGGAAATTGTGGTTCCAGGTGAATCGATACAACAAAAACTGTATCCGCTGACAGTTGTGGGATTGCATTTAGATCAGAAACTAAATCTGGGGTTTTTAAAATATCCAATAAAAACTCAGTTTGGATATATGAAAGCCTCTGGTGGTGAAATCCGAGACTTTGATGCCAGCGGAGCCGAGCAAGGGGCCTTATTTGATTCCCGGGTCTTGCTGACTAATGCTGGATTTTATAAACTGGGTTTTGAGACCAGAATCTTACAAAAAAAAGTCACAACTCAATTTAAATATTTGCGTGATTGGGCCCAGCAGGGATCCATAGTCAGCGCTGAATTGCAGATCTTTCCAGCCAACGCCATGGCCGTAGTACTTGGCGCTGATGCTTTGGGGCCAGATTCGACTGCAAACAAAGACACTGATACGGGCTTTATAAATCAGTTCAGAGCCAACGACCGTCTGTATGGAGGTCTGAACTATGTTTTTTAGAATCTTGTTATTGAGCTGGTTATTTATAAGTCTGACTTCTTGCTCGCTTCCGTTGAACGAGCTGCCCACAACTATCCCGCAGCAAGACAGTGGTAAATTGGGCGAGGAAACCAGGTGTCTGTCTGACGTGCTTCCAACCATGGAAGCCTTTATGAACGGCACAGCCACGGCTCAAAAAATATCTGATACCTGGATTTGTTTTAAGGACGGACTGAGTTTGTTTCAGAAAAGAGTTCGGGGCGAAAAATATCCGGATAAATTCACATCGCGCGAAATTGCCAAGTTTTTCGAAGATCTTTTTTTAGACGAAAATATTAAAATCAACGATGTTTTACTGCGCGAAATCTTTAAGCTTAAGAAAATTTTTGTTGGTGGTGATGTTAATCTGATCACTCGTGGGGAAATCGAAAAACTAAAAACTTTTGCTGAAGCCATCAGGGTATTAAGTTTAAAAATTCTTCCCTATATGAAGATCTACAGTTTTAATTGGAATCCAAATTCGAAGTCTCTTGATGAATCAGAAATGTCTTTTTTTGAAGACGCCAATTTGGCTATTCAAGACGCTGCAAAAATGATCTCATCCGTGATTGCTTCTAACCGACAGGATTATCGCATTTCTGACTTTGCCGTTTTGCTCAGAGAGCTTGCGGGTCTTTATCAAGAGCATTGGCAAATTGCAGATGATATTGAAAAAGCCATGCCTCTAATCCAAAAGCTAAAACTGACTTTGGCAGGCGGGCGCGAGGAAACCATAGAGGCTCACGAATGGCGACGGTTTTCACTGATAGGTGCCAGAGGTTTTGTGCAATACATGAGGTATCATTATTTTCTAAAGGACAGCGATGCCTTTGGAAGCGCTCCTGAAATCCATTTTTTGTTTCGATCAGTGGATGATTTGTTTTCTTATTTTGGTGACATGGTTCGTGAAAAACCAGGAGGTCGATTTACCAAGGATGAGCTTTTACAAATCATTAAGGCCTTGACCAGTTTTTTTCCTGATATCCTGATCACCGAAGAACTGGTCAATCAAGCTATGAAAATCAAAATTTTGATTTTTGGCGGCAGCGAGGATCAGTTTGTTCCAGAGGAATTTGAATACGCACGAACAAAAGTGGATTCATTCAGATCCATAACTACCAGGGTTGTTCAATATGCTGATGTCTACGGTCTTTCGTGGCATCCCGAGAAATTGCCTGAAGCCGAGGGGAAAGAATATTTTGTCCAAGCAAAGCAAAGCTTAAAGCAGATTGGCTCTGATCTGGCCAATCAGTTTGATACTTCATATGACCTGAACAATTTAATTAAATTGGCTGAAGAAATCGACAAGTTGAGTCTTGAAAGAAACCGCAAACCCAAAGAGTGGGGAAAACTTGCCCAGCAATACATACCCTTGGCGGTTTCATTTAAAAACATGATTGCCAGTGATCAATCTTCGGTAGTGGGCAGGTCTCAATGGCCAAGGATTTTGGATTGGGTGGCACAAATATACACTCAGTACGCATACTTTCATTATTTTGCTAAGGACAAAACTTGGTTTGGTGGAAAGGGTTTGGCTGAGTTTGAAATTATCACTCAGGATTTAGTCAAATTGTTTAAAGGATTGCTTCAGACCAAACCTAATTTTCAAATTCCACTTTCTGAAATCTACCGAATGACCAACGCACTTGTTAGAGCCGAAGTTTTGGATAAAAGAGTTCAAGAAACTTCCATAAATATTTTGGTAGATGCCATCGTTAAAAAATGGCTGACCAACCCCCTAGATCGATTGGCAGGAAAAACGCCGACAGGAATCACTGAGCAAACTCTAGTTGTGCTGCAGAGTGAGCTGGAACATTGGATTCAGGGTGAGAGGCACATAGATGGATTAATCAGTCAAACGGGTGGTATAATTGGTGTCAGTCATAAGCAGTTCAAAGATTTCTGGATGGACGCAGAGAGTTCAAATGTCGTGAACGAATTTGTTTTGGTTTTTGATTCGATGATACCAATGACTTTTAACAATCAGATTATGGGTAGACCCGACGACAGGGTTCCTCAGGATAATGACAGATTGTTTTTGAGTTACCAAGAAGGCCGTTACAACCTCAGAAATGCCGGGTTTATAAATATTTTTAGAGCTATTTATAGGATTATTTTGAGATCCTATTCAAAAGATTTAAATCGAATCAATTTTTATTCGGGCACTAACCGTGAAGAAATGCGAGAGCTGTTTAGAGATGTTAAACCCTTTTTTAGTGACATGGAGATGTTAGATCCCCGCAAGGATGACTTTATTGACAAAAGATACCGCGATGGCAGTTTGTTTACCTCGGCAGCAGATGGTGATGATTCGTATTTAAATTTTAAAGAAGGTTTTGATTTGGCTCTGATGATTTTTTCTGGTGTTTCAGTTGACGAAGAACTGTCAACCGCTATCAAAGACAACTGTCCCATCACACCTGCCGCCTTTAAGCCTGATCGAACGGTAGAAATAGAATGTTTGATGGACACCTATGTCATGAAATACGACACAGCCTTCAAGCAATTACCAGATCTGGTAAAACATTTTAGAGGACTTTCCAAGGCAGAGTTTTCAGAGCTGGCAATAAACCTATTGAAAGCTGCAGGTTACACCCCTGATGGAACCACGCAAATCAAATTAGGGGATGCAGCTCTGTTTCCGTTCGTAGTTCAGTATTTGGAAACTGCTTTTCAGCGGTTTGATAGAGGCCCAGACGGTGGCGATAATTTCATCAACACTCAAGAGGCCATTGCCGCATTTCCAGTTTTTCAAAAAATGCTGGGCAGGGTGGCCAATGTTTCCGATGAATTATTGCTAGCGGCTTTTACCTTTATTTTAGATCGAACACGAATACCTAACGCCGTTGAGTTAATTATTTGGAACAAAAATAAGGCTAAATGGAAACTGGCTGTAGATCGCAGAAAGCTTGGCAAAGTTTTTGGAATTTTAGCCGACGAGCTGGCAAAAAAACCTTAGAAATTATTTTTGAACATCATTGATTCAACGGGTCTTGCGCTCTTGCCGTTGTATTTTGCGGAAACCTTCTGATTGTAAGGTGTTAAAATTTCCCCTTTGATTTCAAAATAAATCAGTTGGCCAATGGGCATTCCCGCATAAACTCTAACGGGTTGCTTGACGGAAATTTCTAATGTCCAGTAGTTGCAAAATCCTACATCGCCTTTTCCAGCCGTAGCATGGATGTCGATACCCAATCTGCCCACACTGGATTTGCCCTCCAGAAAGGGGACATTCTTTTTGGTTTCAGTGTATTCTTCGGTAACACCTAAATAAAATTTTTCTGGCAACAGAACATAGCCTTCTTTGGGAATTTCAAAAAACTTTATTGGATTGTGTTTTTTTGCATCCAGGATTGGGTCCAGGTATTCAGCCAAGATACCGCCCAAATGGACATCGTATGAATTGGAACCCAAACATTCCTTGCGAAAGGGTTCGATCAAAATGGCCCCTTCAGAGAGTCCTTTTAAAATTTCTTTGTCTGTGAGGATCACTATTTAGTCTCACGGTGTACGGTGTGTTTTTGCATAAATGGATTATACTTTTTCTTTTCCATACGACCGGGAGTTTTAGTTTTATTTTTACTAGTAGTGTATCTTGAAGGAGACTTACCCAGAGCTCGAGCCTCGGTGCATTCAAGTGTAACAATAATTCTTCCGCCCTTTTTCGCCATAAAATTCTCCTTGTGCTTAATTTCAAGAACATCATTGATTATCAAGACTTAGTTTAAACTTCAACTCAAAAAGCAGGGGCGAACTTTTGGGCTAAGGGCCAGTTCAGCGAAAGGGTAATGACCAAAAAACACTAATGATTTAAGATAAATACAGCATGTTTCCTCCAGAAACCAGAATTTTAATAGCAGATGATATGCCCACAATACGGGAACTTTTGAAGTCTCAGCTTAAAGCCATGGGATTTAAATCCATTGTGGAAGCCGCAGATGGTGAAGTCGCTCTAAATATCCTGATAACCAGTGTTAGCAAGGGAGCTCCCATAGAATTAGTTATTTCTGATTGGAATATGCCCAAATTATCGGGACTGGATTTTTTAAAACAGGTTCGAGCTTCAAATGATTGGAAGACTTTGCCGTTTTTGTTGCTGACCTCGGAATCTGAACGAGACCAGGTCACAGAAGCCATTTTAGCAGGGGTCAGTCAGTACATTGTAAAACCCTTTGCGCCTAAAATTTTTGAGGAAAAACTGAAATCAGTTTGGGTCAAACACTCAAAGAAATAAAATTTTTTACCTGTCTTGCAAAATCAATCCTAAGCAAGTGTCCAGATATCTAAGCTGCTTTTTGGGATTTTAATAAACTGCTAAAATAAGGTACTGTGATTAAAATCTCTGTGCCTTTTCCGGTTTGCGATTTTAATTGCAATGTCCCGCCCAGCTTTTTGACTTCAACCAACACTGCGCCCATGCCAACTCCACGACCACTAGTTGTATTGACCGTGCCCTTTGTTGAAAAGTTCTCATCAAATATATGATAGATAACCTGTTCGTCAGATTCCGCTGAATGATTGATTTGTTTTTCGTCCAATTTTTTTCTGACTATGGCGGGACTAATACCGCCTCCGTCGTCAGTGATTTTGATCAACAAGTCATGATTGGTTTTCTGGAATACAGTTGTGATTGAACCTGCTTCAGGTTTGCCAGATTCCCATCGTTTTTCAGAGGATTCAATCCCATGATCAGCTGAGTTTTTGTAAACGTGAATCAAAGATCCTAATAATGGCTGATAGGGTTGTGGGGCAACCTTAAGATCGCCGCCCAAAAATACTAGATTGTTGATTTTTTTATTTTCCTGAAGGGCCAATTGCTGAACACTGTCATCAAAATGTGAAAACATTTTTTCAATGGGCTCAGTTAAAAACTGTGATTCAAAGTTCTCTAGAATCTCTGGCTTGCCCGTTTGATTCCATAAAAAAGTTTTCATTTCATCGGCAGCGACTTCGATCCATTTTTGTTGTCTTCTTTCCGCTGAACCTAAAATAATTTCTGAGTCTTTAATAAAGCTATTGAAAGCCTGGCTGACTTGATCGCATTTTTGGTTTAATGATTGCAGAGACTCTGCCGTTTGATCTCGGTGCCAATCTGATAATGCTGTTTCAGCTGCATGGCAGTTGATCACCAAGGTTTGTGCTGAAAAGGTCGCGGCTCCACCTTTAAGGGTGTGCAGATTTATAAACAGATCATTATAGTTTAAAGCAGATTGGGATTTGAGCTGAGATGATATGTCGGCCAACAATGTTTCGCCTTCTGCAATAAATCTGAGCGCTTGGCTTTTAAACTGAATCAGCTGCAAAATATTTTTAGACTTTGCTCTTTCGATTTCTGATTCTTGTTGAGCGTGAACCAGGTCGGTAATATCAGTGGCAACCACAACTACCTGTTGCATTTGATCTTGGATTTTCAAGGGATAGTATTGCATTCGGATACTGCGGCCCAGTGAATGCGGAATGCTCTGTGGACCCAGCGGAGCCAGGTCTTCAAAAGGTAGCATTTCCATAAATAATGTTGAAATCCATTTTTTAAATCCATCGATTTGATGGGGCTTCATATGTAAAACGTCCCAAATGTTTTTTCCTGACGGATCAGTTTCAAGCAGGCTCAAGCAAGCTTTTGAAAACACCGGAAGGCATTTGCCTGACTGATCAAAAATAAAAAACCCTTGATTCAGACTGTCCAGCAAAGCAGTCATCGTTACATTCAACGCTTTGACTTCTTGAGTTCTTTCATCAACCATTTTTTCTAGATTCTTAGAATAGTTTTGCAGTTCAGCTTTTGCTTTTTGCAGATCCGAAATTACGTCTTCTTTCTGTTGCAGCTCTGCTCGGTATTTTTTCTGCAGAGTCTCTTCAAGTGTGACATCGCGAAAGAAGATAATCCAAGATTTTGCCTCAGTGGTTGGAAAAGGTTGAATTGTAATTTGAGCCCGTCCTGTATCGCCATCGGGTTTTGAAAAACCCAGCTCTTTGTAGGCAGTGGGCTCAGTCACAGAGGCAAGGCTTGAAATTTCAGTTATTACTTCGTTGAACTTCAGAATTTCAGAAAGGCCTGGCTGTGATCTGGATATTTTTTTAACACTCAACCCTGTCAGCAGGGCAGCGGGCTCATTGCAATAAATTATTTTAGATTGTTCATTCACGATAAATACCGGCTCCAATAAGGTATCAAACAGTTCTTGGCTCACAGTTCACCCCCAGCATTTCTGCCAGATAAAATTTTAAGTTTTCTGGTTTCAGACCAGTTGGATCGACCACCGCCATTGTTCAAGGCTTGAATGCGATAGTAATAAACTCCGTTAGAAAGTTTTTTGGAAATAAAATGTCTGCGTTTTTTGACAGTGGTGCGGTAAAGAGTTTTTTCAAATTGAGGGTCTTTGCTAAATTCAAATAAATACTTCTCAGCACCTTTTACGTTTTTCCATTCAACCCAGATCGAAGTTGGTGAATTTCTTTGTTGATACACGGTTGTATTGTTTGCAGGTTCGTTAATGTCAGGTGTGTAAAGCGGAATCTCTAACTGGTAATTAAACGTTTGAATTTTAGAATAGGCTGAGGCCGGTGCTCGTTCTGAATTCACAGCTTGCACGCGGACAAAATACTGCCCGGGTTTGTCGGCAACAACGCGGGTTGAAGTGTCGGTGGATAGGTACTTCATTGAATCAGTGAAGTTTTGGTCTTTGGATATTTCAACTTGGTAAAGTGCGGCTCCGTTAGCTTTGCTCCATTTTGCAGGGATTTCTTTCGGAGCTCCTGGGTCATTAGGATGTTTTCCTAAAACAGAAAAGCTTTGCAACGGATCTAGCTCGGGAACCTTTGTCATGGCGACGAGCTCGCCAGATTGGCTGGCAGGACCTAAGCTGCCTTTCAGAGTTTTTCCTGCCACTCGGTAGTAATATTTGCCAGGCTCAGTGGGTTTCGGGATTAAAATCTTTGTATCAGCAGTTTCATATTTTTTTGGATTCGTGAACTCGGGGTTGCTGTCAAATTCGACTCGGTATTTCTTGGCTCCGCGTACGGGTTCCCATTCAGCAAATAATTTCTTTTTTGAACCAAATGGTGAATTGAGTTTTTTGGTCAAAAGATCTGGAGCAGCCAATGATTTGATGCGATCACGCTTCACTGTGAATGAGGCAGGATCGGACCAATCGGTGGGCACTTGGTCTTTGGCAGCAATCGATCGGACTCTGAATGCGTACTGGCCATCGGGCAGCTCACCCAGATTTTGCTTGATGCCCTTGACGGGGATGTAGTTGGGAGCAGCATCTGTTTCGCCTTGTAGTTTGAGCTCGATTTCAAAAAGATTGCGCTCAAAAGCAAACGCCCATTCTGTGTTGACTGCAAATTCCTCAAGGGGCGTGCCGTCGGGATCGGTGACAAAGCTTAGTAGTGCGTTGTTTTGTGGTAAAATAATTAACGGCGGATGGACTTCCTTGATGTTTAGGGGAATGACTTTGGATTCGGCAATCACTTTGCCCGTGTCATTGTAGCTTCGGACCCTGGCAAAAAATCGGCCTGTTTTCGGATAGTCGATGAAATTCAGTGAAGGTCTTATGGAGGTGGTTCTAGTATCAATCGAACTAAAATTTTCTTCAAGAGATGTTTCGATTGAATAGCCATTTGGTGAGCGGATTTTGCTCCAAGACAGTTTAACCGGAGAGTTTCGGCTAGAGTGCACAAATGTGTTGCGCGGATAATTAATCCACTGGATGGGTTGAACGAAGGATGGATCAATCTGGTTTTTGGATTTGTACTTGGCTTTGCCGCGCAGGGTTTGAATGGCGCAGTCAGGTCCCAGTTTGACTGAACTGTTTTCGCCTTCAAGCTGCAATGATTCGCAGGGCATTTTGACTCGAATGGATTTTGCGATGTCGGTTTTGACCTGACCAAACTTTAAATCCAATTCAAGCTGATCCCCAGTGCGATTCAAAATTACTAACGAGTTAGGTTCAATATTCACTATGGTGCCGTCTGAGAGCTCAATCATCGCAGTGGAATCAGCACCCGTAAATATAGCATCGCCTTCAGCTACGCTTACTTTTTTGCGAGCCTTCTTCCAAACAAATTTATTTGAATGCTTAAAGCGAACATCGTTTTCGCTTTCAGAAATTTTACCGATTGAATTTTTTAAATTGAAATTTTCTAAATCCAGCAAATCATCGTTGATCAAAAAGAATCCCAAAACCATAAACAAAATTATGGCAACTTTGAGCACTCGTTTTTCTGTCAGGGTGTAATCCTTAAACATCAACCTATCCTATTGATATTTTTCGGCAATTTGACAGATTTGGAGTATGGACTTTGGTTAGGGTTGGATGGGTTTTGCTACAATATTTTTTGTTTTCAATTCATACTGTCTCAGATGATGTTTGGTAAGACGCGATTGCGTACAAAAATTTTAATTTTGCTCACTGTGATTCCACTTTTGACACTGGCCCTTTATCTACTTTTGGCAATTGAAGTGTTTAAAAACGACAAAATCGCTTATGTTTTTGAGACTTCTTCCGGTGTAGCCAAAGGTCTGGCAGCGCAGACAAATTCCACTTTGCACTCAATTCTTAGCAGCAGTAAGCCCGTGATGCAGGAGTTTATTTTAGAAAAAGATTTTTCCGAATTATCCAGAAAAATTTTTGAAAGCGATATCGACATTGATTGGATGGCGGCCTATGTTTCCAGTTCTGAAACTTTGTTTCCTGAACAAAAATCAATTATCGAAAAAATCTCGGGAACCGCTTCAGTAGAGCTTTCTGCGTTCGGAAATTTAAATCCGATTTTTACTGAAGTCAGATTGCAGAATCGATTAATCCGAGTGCCCTTTAAGGACGATAGGGTATTGATGGTTGAGCGGGTGTTAAATCCTGAAAGCAAAAGTGAAGTGTTTTTTTTGATCATGTGCAGGCTGCCCGAGATTTTGTCGACTTTTAAAACTCCCAGTGGTGTGGAGTCTTATCTGATAAATGATCAAGGTTTTGTGTTGTTTGGACCTGCAGGTACTGAGGCTACCTATCTGGCCACTAAATACGAAACTGATTTTTTAGAAAGAGCGAAGGAAAAAAAGGTTTCCTTTGGTACTGATTTGCTTAAAAGCCAATCTGGTAAAGAGTTTCTGGGCTCCTTTGCTCAGCTGAACCATGCAAATTTATTTGTCGTAAGTTTTGTGGATAAACAAGAAGCTCTGAACGCCGTTGTGGTTTTAGTTAGAAAATCAGCGATATTTTTTCTGATGCTTTTGTGTGTGACCACCATTGTGGCATTGATTGGATCGGGTTCGATCACCAAGGCCATCACCAAATTGGTTGAGGCCACCAAAAAAGTTGCCGAGGGAGAATTTGATATTAAAGTCGAAGTCAAATCCCGTGATGAAGTGGGCAGTCTGGCTGATAGTTTTAATGCCATGGCCGCCGAGGTTTCTAGGCTGATGTTGGAAACAGCTGAAAAAGCCCGGATGGAAGGTGAGCTTAAGACTGCGCAAACGGTTCAGGAAACTCTATTCCCAGAGGCTAATCATGATTTTAAGGACTTTCGGGTCTCAGGTCACTACGAACCTGCCAGTGAATGCGGCGGTGATTGGTGGCATTATTGCAAAGTCGAAAACAAAGTTTATCTTTGGATTGGGGACGCCACGGGGCATGGAGCTCCAGCAGCCTTGATCACCAGTGCCGCTAAATCAGCGGCCACTATTATAGAAAGACTTAATGTCGAACCTGCCCATGCCTTAAGGTTGATGAACAGAGCCATTTATGATGTTTCAAAAGGTAAGATCATGATGACATTTTTCCTGGCTTCCTATGATTCTGTGACCAAAAAATTACTGTATTCAAATGCCAGTCATGAAGCCCCATTTTTAATTAAAAAAACTGAAGGTAAATTGCTTAAGAAAAACCTGATTCCCTTGAATGAAGTCAATAATCCCAGATTAGGCCAAGCTATTGATACCGAGTATGAACAGACTGAAATTCAATTGGATGAAGGCGACAGGATTTTGTTTTATACAGACGGAATTCCCGATATCAATAATCAGAAAAATGAAGCCTGGGGCGAGAGAAACTTTCTAAAATCAATTTTAAAAAACTCGACGGATTTTCCTCCGATACTGGACACCATGCAGGGGATGGTCAAAGACTTTTCTGAGTTTAGGCAGGGAACCTCACTGATTGATGATATTACCTTTTTTATGTGTGAATGTGGTTTTGTCCCAGACAAGGACAACTCATTGGAACAGAGTGATAAACTCGAAAGTGAAGTCAAGGTTGCCGCTGAGTCTGAACTGAGTACTCATGCTGTAGAGTTTGATCCAGAAAAACAAAAGCTAGAGATCCAGTCTATTGATCTGCCTCAAAGTCACCAAGTTGATTCTAACTTAATAGTTAACGAGCTACCTGATACTATCGCAGTCCATGACGCTGCAGATCCAGTTGATCGCAAAGAAAACAGTTAATAAACTAAGGTGTATGTTTAGATAGGGGAATTTCAATGGGAAAATTTGATTTAAAAATTGATAAAGCTGGAGCAGAAGCTAATGTCACCATTAATGGTGTCATTGATGAGGATGCAGATTTTGGCCCACACAAATTAGAAGGCGTTCAAAAGGTAACAGTTTATACCGGCGGTATTAAAAGCATCAATTCATGTGGGATTCGTGAATGGATCAAATGGATTGGCACTGCCGGGCCGGTCAATGTTGAATATGTGGAATGTCCAAAAATTATAGTTGATCAGATCAATATGGTTCAGGGGTTTTTGCCAAAAACGGGAAAGGTCCAATCGTTTTATGTGCCTTATTACAGCGAGGCTTTAGACCAGGAAAAAAGCGTGCTTTTCACTGCAGGTAAAGAATTTAACGACCAAGGTCTGGCTGAAGCGCCTGTTATAAAAGATGAAGAAGGCAACGAAATGGAAATGGATGTTGTCGAAGCTAAATATTTTAAATTTCTGAAGAAATCATAAAATTTTATAGATTAATTGCCGAAAAGTCCCTCTAGGAGGGACTGTTTTGCAGAATAAAGGCAAAGTCATCGTCCTTGAAGACGATTTAACATTAGCACAAGCCATGGTTCAAGCTTTTCAGAAAGCAGGTAGCGATGCTGTGGCGGTTTCTCGTTCTGACGAGTTGAAAAAGTTATTGAATATCAATGATGTGCAAACAGTCTTTATTGATTGCTTACTTCCCAGCGAAAATGGGATTGATGTCGCAAAAGACATCAGAAAAAATCATCCAGCATCAAGATTGGACATCGTATTGATGAGCGGATTATTTACTGATCAGCATTTTGTTAAAGATTCAGTCAGACAAACCCAGAGCTTAGGTTTTTTAAAAAAACCATTCTCGATGCCAGAGGCTCTTGGCTACATCAAAATTAAAAAAACAAAAGCTCCTGAAAAAGTTTATTTAGAAGAAGTTTCCCCCAGAAAAAATTTGTACATGCTGTTTGGAAAAAATCCAGTTTCGTTGCGCGAAAAGCGCAAGGCCATCGAGGCTTTGGATGAACTGCATGGTTATGATTTACCTTATCTGTACAGTCTGTTGGCAGAGACCCGATCAACAGGGCATTTAAATATAGTCAGTATGGATTCTGATGTATCGGGTGTTACTTTTGCAGAAGGCAACATCGTTGCCGTCGATGTGGTGGATGAGGGTACATTCTTAGGAAAATTACTATTGGAAGGTGGATTTGTTTTACCTGATGATTTAAACACGGCTCTGAATTCGACCAACCCCAAAAGACTGGGTGAAAAACTGATTTCCCTGAATTTTTTAAGCCCTCATGGGTTTTTGATAGCCATGGAAAATCAGATGAACATCAGGCTTTCCAGAACTATCCGAGATGAGAAATTCAAAGTTAACTTTGTAGCATCTGATATCGCAGTCAGTGATCCTCATATTGATATAGAAGATTTGGGTGGATTTTTACACGACTGGGTGGCTTCAAAAATATCAGTGGATTGGCTAAAATCTTTGTACATTCAATGGAGCCATTTTGTGATTAAAAAATCCAGCTCTTTTGAGCTGAATAATCCAATTTTAAAAAAACCATTGATCAGTAATTTCCCAGGAGTCTTAGACCATATTTTGAGTCAGCGACCCGTCAGTCAAATTGTGGATGCAACCGAGTATCCGCAAGCAGCTTTGTTTAAGGCCATTCATCTGTTAATTACAAAAGGCTTTATCACATTTGAAGAATCAGCTATGCAAAACGAACATGGCAGTTATCTGCGGCTGAAGCATATTATGGATCAGTTTTATGACAAAAATAAGTTTGAGATCTTTGATGTCATTGTGAAAATGGTCGGCAGTCTGAATCGAAATACCGAGGAAGTTCGCAATGAGTTTTTTCAATTACTGGGTCCGACTCCTCAGACGGGCGTAGAGTCCGTTTCTTTGCACGAACAAATCACAACTCTTGCCAATGAGGCCTTTGCTTTTGAGTTGGGTAGCAACAAAGATCAGCTCAAAGAAGATTTGGCCAGAAATGATGTCGAACAAAAATTAAAAGCCAGTTCTATGTATGAAGATGCAAAAAACAAATTGCAAAAAGGTCAGTACACAGAAGCCCTAAGAATATTGGAAAAATGTCTCGAGATGGACAGCAGTCTTAGTAAGGGTAGAATCTATGTAAGCTGGGCCAGGCTGGCCGCCAAGGGCTCTGGACCACAGAAAGCCAATGTGTTGAAAGAAGTCGAAGTCGATATGATGCAAGTTCCTCCAGAGGAAAAGCTGGAAGCTATTTACAGTTTTGTTATGGGTGTCTACTACAAAATCAAAGGGGACCTGGGTTTCGCAAAAAAGAGCTTCGAAAAAGCCGTACACCTTGATGGAGATCTGATTGTTGCCAGACGGGAACTCAATGTATTGCAAAATCTAGAGAGCAAAAATCAAAAAAAGAATGACGTTCTGTCAGCTGATTTAAAGGATCTGGTATCTAATTTTTTCAAGAAAAAATAATTATCATGGTTGGTCGGCCTAAGCCTGTTTGAGCCAGTTAAAAGAGAGTCCCAAAGCCCACAAATACAGAAGCCTTTGCATTTTTATATTCAGCAAAATCCTTACTCTCAAATACAAAGCTATGTGCTCGAACTCCGAATTCAAAATAGCCCTTGCTGGGTAAAAACTTTCTAAATCCAACTTCAGCTCTGTAGGTTGACTTGGACTTGAGTGTTCCTGATAGGTCATTCAAATAATAATTTAATTTTCCCATCAGTAAAAGTTTTTCCTTGGCATTATCAGGCGACAGGTCCCTATCTGCTCCTAGCACAATTCCAATTCCCACGGTGCTTTCGCTTTCAAGGTCTATTTTTGAAAGCTCCAGCCCGATTAAAGGACCGCCTTCGCGTTTAAAATGCCCAATGCCTCTGTTTACAAAACCCAAGCTCATTGCGGAAACATTGGATTCATCAGTAGCCTTTTGCATGTTTCGTTCAAAGCTAAAGTACCCCTGCAGGGTTTCATTAATTATGGTTTCTAAATCCACCTGATACCACAATGGCGCGTACAACCTGACCAGAAAAGACTTTGAGTCCTCATAATTTAAATCAAACTTACCTAAAAAACTGTCGCTGCCACTGATTACTTTTAACCATTTGCGGTTGATTTTACCTTTTTCTAGCGAACTGATTTTCCAGACAAACTTTGTATCCGAGATTTTTTCTACCACGCTGGTTTTATCAACCGACTCAATAGTTACTGGTTGATTGCTGGTCAGTTCCACTGTTGCCGAATCCTTGAATACAGAATGATTTTGGTCGACATTCATATCGATTTTAAGTTCGGTATTCTTAATGGGTCCTTGTACCAAGAACTCTTGTCTAAGTGGTATATCGCCCTGACCAAGAACAAATAAAAAAGGTCGTTCGGCATCCATTTTTGCTTTCCATTTGTTGCTTCCCAATGTTTCGACTTGGGTTGATTCAATGGGCTTATGGCCGATTGCTGTAACAAATAGGGACTCGCTCTTTGGGTCCAATGAAACGTCCAAAAACTCTATGGCTTGCAATTTAGTTTCAATTTCAAGTGTTGCCCCTGACAGCATCAGTGACCTCATCGAGACAAAATCTTTTTTGTCATTCAGAACAATCACTCCTTGCTGATCAACAGGTTCGCCATTGATTTCCACAAAGCTTTCTTTCCTAAATGAGTCTCTGGGTTCAATCACAATAGGCTGAGACCTGGGTTTTACAAACATATCTTTTGAACACAAATAGACCCTGGCTTGAGGTTCTTCTTTGAAGACACAAAATTTGAAAAAGGGGATTTTCTTCAGTTCATCAATTAGGGCTTGAGTGTTTTTGTCAGTTTCAAAAAACGCCTGTTTTCCAATTTTTGATTTTTCAAACTTAATATTTGATGCATTTGGTTTGACAGACCACACAGATTTGCCGGCAGGGTCTTTGATTACCAGTTCGCCTTTTTTCAGAAAATCAGATGGCCACCTAAGGACAATTTTATATTGAGTGAAGTCCGAATTGATGGGTTGAAACTGCAATTCAATTTGACGGGCATCAATCAAAGTGTTTCCGACTTTGATTTGGTCTTTACTGACAAGGCTGTATTCAAACCTGATTGGCAGAGGTTTTAAGTTGTTTCTTTCAGGCGGGAAAATAAGCTCAGCCCCGTAAGCCGAGCCAGTTAAGAAAATAGCAAATATCAGTTCTAAAAAAACCATCTCTTTAAGTTTTAAGGATGATTCAAAATGGTGCAACAAAATAAAGGCGGCAATTTTTCAATGCTCAGAGCAAAAACACATTTGGCCAAAAGTGAAAACTCATAAACTGGAAAATGTTTACTGGTGTATAAAAATCTTAAGCGACTAATTTATTCGGGATACTAAGACTGGGATCCAGTTCGCTCATTTTTACAGTGCCAGAGGCATCCAGCTCTCGAATGGTTTGAATCAGTCTGATCGTTGCTGAGGTTTTTTCATTGGAAGTCACACTCAGGTTTTCAGATAAATATTTGATTTGCTTGCTGCGAATATTGCCAAAGGAGCCTAGCCACTTTTCTTGCAATGCGGGAGTCAGGCAATGCAGCAGTGTGGCCGCGAGGGGGTCTGGAATATGAGGAGTGATCAGCGATAGCGATTCAGATGGCCAAGACATGATCTTCTCAAAGCGTAGGACCTTTTGTTTGACCAATAGGGCCCAACCTGGGTCTTCTAGGGCCACAAGGTGCAAGAGGGATCTTTGCTTGTCGGGTCCGCAACTTTCGATCAATGTCAAAAGTTGGAAAAACCCTCCGTTTTTTTTAAATCTTGCTAATGTAGACATGGCCGATCAGGTCCTTGGTTAGATAAAGCTCTGGACTAAAGTCCCACTGGATTCTTATCGGCAAACACCCTGTTTTCTTTATCAGCTGGGGCTACTAAAGCGAGAACTCAATTAAGATTGGCAAATGATCCGAAAGTCCCGAAAAATGTCGATCTTTTAGCACCCGAACTTGGATCAATTTGACATTTCTGAGGTAAATCCTATCTAGGCACAGTAGAGGCAGAAAATTCGGGAAAGTTTTAGCGTGCTTTTTGTGAACTGCAAAATGCCCTTCTTGAAAACTCAAATTTTTTTGCGACAGATCGTGACTCAGTTGTTCGGGCCAGTCGTTAAAATCTCCTGCAAAAATCGCGAAGTCGTCGGGCTTAAGTTGTTTTTCGATATAATGTGTTATTTTTTGAATTTGAATTTTTCTGCTGCCGCTGAGTAAATTCAGATGAGTATTAAACAAATGCATTTTTTTGCCCAATGGGATGATGTCGACTTGGCAATGCAGCAAGCCCCTTTGTTCAAATTTGTTCGTAGATATATTCAGATTATGAACCTTAACAATAGGAAATTTACTTAAAGTTGCATTTCCGTGATGCCGGTTTGGGAACACGGCATTTTTTCCGTAGGAATAATGTTTCCAGACAGTGTCTGCTAAAAACTCCATCTGATGCTGACTGGGCCAATCCTTGATCTTTTTTTTATGATTATGATTTTCGCCGACAACCTCTTGCAAAAGCAAAAAATCAGCATTGAGTTCTTTCAAACCAGCCTTAAGCTCATGCAGAACAAATTTTGTTCCCAGAAAATTAAATCCTTTATGGATATTAAAAGTCAGCAATCTGAATTTCATTTAGCCACTCGTGTCCTTGTTATAGCCAGTATCTAAACCAAAATATTATTTTGCCCAAAATTTTCTCAAAAAAAGTTACAGTGTTTAGCAGTTCGACAGTGATTTCCTCGGAGTTTTCAATATCTGCTTTCCATTGTTTCTGCAGATCCAGAATCCGCTGTTCAGATTTTAATACTATTTCAATTTCTAGGTCATGATTTAAGCTTCGATGGTTCCAATTATGGGACCCCACAGCTGCCCAGTTATCAACAATAATGGTCTTAGCATGCAGAATGGCTGGCAAGTATTCATAAATTCTGACACCGGATTTCATCAATTCACGAAACAATCCCCTTGAAGCCATTTGCAGAATTTTAACATCTGTTTTTCTGGGCAAGCAAAGGCCCACTTGAACCCCTTTTTTTGCAGCGTGAATGATTGCTCTCAGTAAACTTCTGCGGGGTAAAAAATACGCATTTGTCAAAAACACTTGATGCTGAGCTGATCTGATTTTTTGTTTTAGCTCTCGAGACATCCTGAATCTTTCACGAAAATTCATATTCATTCGAACCAGATGGTGTCCGGATCTTTTGGCTTTTTTGATTTTCATGCGATTCAAAAAAAATCCTTTAGCTGAACTCCAGACAACATCCATTGATTGAAGGATTTCAGGCAGCGCGATTCCGCTGACCAAAACCCCACTGTCTCGCCAAGCCTTTTTTCCGACCAGGGATTGGCAATGAACCCTTGTAATATTAAAACTCCCAATAAAGACTTCGTCGTCTGTTACAAAAATTTTTCTGTGCGTGCGCTTATTTAATTTTTGCAGCTTTCCCCAGCGAAACAAATTATAAAACAATACAGGGTGAAAAATTTTAAAAGGAATGCCAATTTCAGAAAATGCTTTTAACAGAGCAGGCGATGAATAATAGCTTCCTATGCCGTCCACTAGCACTCTGACGTCAACGCCTCTTTCATAGGCAAGTGCTAAATGCGTAATCAATTTCTGACCCAACTGATCATTCTCAAAAATATAGACTTCAATCCAAATGCGTTTTTTAGCAGAGTCAATTTTTTGAATCAGTTCATCAAAAAAATGATCTCCACTAAAAAATAACTGCGATTTTGTCCAGTCGGTCTTTGACATTTTGCCACTCTTCTTTTCAAATTTAGGATAAACCTAAGGAATGATGAAATGAAGACAATTTTATTTTTGATGCTTTCATGTGGACTGAGTTTGTTCACAACGCAAATTTTTGCTGCTGATGAATCGGTAAATGCTAACGTCACTGTTAAATCTGACGAATCGGCAAATGCCAAGGCTCCTGTTGAATCTGATAAAACGTTGCCGGCAGCAAGCGTCATCACTTCAACGACAATGTCCAGTACGCCAACAAAAACTCAGTCACCCAGTCAGCAAACTAAGGTTGCTATTATCGAAGCAGTTTCCAAAGCTGATTTTGAATCAAAATTTGAACCTATCTGGAAACGTCAGTTTGAGGGGTGTTCCAAATGTGGCTATCAAAATTTTACCCCTTACAATGAATCGGGTGATTTTAATCCCAAAAATCTAGAGGCCGCCCTCATTGCGTCTAAGGGCTATGCAGTGGTTTATTTGGGGTGGAATCAGGCATCCAATAAGTCCACAGCGGGCTTGGAATCAAAAATTCAAGAGCTTTTGGACAGTGGCAGTTTAGTGATAGCCAGAACCGGAGTTGCAGGCAGTGATTCACAGGTCTTACCCCTTTCAAAAACGATTATGACCAAGATCGCAGATGTTGTGATTGTTGGAGATTTGGTTGAAAAGGAAAGATTGTATCCCAGAACATTTTTCGGTCCCGAGATGATGACAGCCGTTCAAGCTCCAAAAAACGAAGAAATTAAAAACATAGGGGCCCTATTGTTTACGGCAAAGCTTGTGCAAAAATATAAAAACAAAGACACCACTCAGTGGTTAGCTCATTTCAAAAGTATTAAGGTAAAATCCAGAAAGCTCTGGCCCAGTCTTAATGACGTATTTTAGCCAGTACGTCGTGATTAATCCACCTGACCGGTTCAGCACTGTCAAACACGTCTTCCAGCATAACCTTGCCACAGCCTTTTAAAATTAATTCGCTCAAGGGTGCTGTGATGGAATTTTTAGGATCCACATGCAGCTCGTGCAGTTTTTCAGAAGTCTGTAACATGATCTGCAATTGCTCTTTGGTGTTGTGAGTGGGCCAGTCCTCAAACCGACATTGTTTTTTGACGTTGGAATCGTACAGATAATCCGTGCACAGTTTTAAAATTTCGCTTTCAGTGGCTTCAGGTTTCAGCAAAGCCATAATTGCTTTTACATTTTTTTGTACATTTTGGTCTTCAGGGTTTTCAGCTTTTATTGCAAATAAAAATGGATACAAGCAAACTTCCACACCCTGAAAAATCGCACTGCTGTTTGTCAGTATTTCGGGACAATTGTAAACACAGCAATGGATGCCTTTTTTCGAATATTCTACAGAATAATCTTCTAATCGTTTTTTTGCCCAACCCTGTAAATAGGGCGAATAGGTTTGCCACCTGTATCCCGCCACCCCTTGGGGGTCCAAACCAAAAATTTCAGTTCCGTGGTAACCAAAACCACTGTAGCAAACGCGGTTTCCCTGTTTGGTGACTCGGTCTCGGATACTTGTAGTCTCATCAATCAGAACTTTAAAAGTTTCAGCCGTGACTTCATCAAAACTCAGTTGGCAAAGCTTGCCTAAATCAGATTGCCAAAAAACTTCGCTTTCTAAAAAGCGGTCTCCAATTCCTTTAAAGGTTCGATTCATTAAGGGCATAATGATTTTTGCCCTGGGGACTCCGCCGGCCATCAGGTGAGCAAAATAAACATTGTGGCCTGGTTTAATTAATGGCTCCAATTCAGCAATGTATTTTCTGACATTGGATAAAAATCTTTTTCGTCCCAGCAAAATGGATTCTTGCACGCTTGCAAAATCAATTTTTGCATTCGGCCATTCAGATAATTTAATGTCTTTCATTTGTTCCGTTGGCGAAGGCGATCCCTCCATATCGAAACCTGCTTCAAGGGGGATGTTTATCAATGGACCTTTGGCAGCGCTCAGTTCCTCGGTATTTAAGGCTCTTAGGCTTAAATCCTTTTCCCGCCGTCCTACGGTCGAATAAATAATCTGCATCTGATGTTTGGTAGCTTCTTCGATCAGGCCGTTGGCGTAGCCTCGGTTAAAAACTTCACCGAACAAAATTAAATAATCCCCTTTTTTAAAGGGGAACTGATTTTTAAAACTACGTATGGCACTGTAGGTCTTTGATTGAGGCGGAAATGTTTTGATGTTCATAGCGCCCACAGTTTGCTGAATTTAAATCCTGTGGGCAAGTTTTTTATTGGCTTTGGATGATCACGCCAGGGATATCGCCACTGGACAAAGGAAAGACTTCTTGGCTTTTTCCAAATACGTATTCCTGTATATGAGCCAGATCATTTAGAAGCTGTCCATCGGGGCCACTGGAATCAGGTCTGGTCAGATCAAACTGCAGAAATTTTGTGAATTTCTCAAACTCCAAATCGCTTCGCAGTAATTCAACAAAAGGTCGCACCTGTCCGCTGTCCAAAATGCCATCTGACGTTGATACCGTTTGATTTATAAAATGGAAGGTCTCATTGAATTTTCGCGAGCCCCTTTTGAAGCCTTCGCAAATCAATAAACCCTTTTCAAGTGCTTTTTGTACCTCTGCTAAAGCGGGTTTATGATTTAAAAGCTGCATAAAATACGACCCACTTTTTGCCGCAGCAGAATTAGGTCTTATCAACGCGCATTTTTCGTATTTGGAAACCTGAATAGGCATAACCAACTTATCAATGGTTCCGCTTATGTCAGCAGCAAAGGTTTCATGACGGCCTTCACCTGTAGTCCAATTCCAACTGTAAGCGCCCTGTCCGCCAAAAGCTAATTTGCCAAAACTCAAACCGTAGGCCAATACAGGCTCAAGTTCTATTCCAAGACTGTAGCCTTCTGAATAGCTTCTGTCCCTAGAAAAGCTTGAAGACTTATGAAAATTATATTGCCTAGATGCATTTACAAAACGAGTGCGCTCGGTGTTTTGAGGGTTTTCAACAAAATAAACATAGTGAACTTCAAACAGATTGCTCAGCTCATATTTGTATCCCAACGACCGGGTGACAGCACTGCTTTGCACCTGAGTTTCACACAGTTGCTTAGCCATTCTTAATTTAGCTGGATTGTTTGTGATAGCTGGCTGGTTTTTCAAGATTCCATTGATCCAATAGGCGCAAATCCAAGGCTCCAAATATTTGTTGATCGTACTGTTGGCAACGGCTTTTTGTAATTCCTCTTTTGTGATCGCGATTCTGGATGATGGCCATGGGCCAAAGGATCCTTTATTGAAATTTTCGATAAAACCATTGGCAGATTTTGAATTTGCCAAATCAACAAAAACTGATTTTTGTTTTGCAACAAAAGCGGCTTTTGGATTTATCTTGGATAGCTTCTCGGTGTGAAGTTTTAAATCAGCTTGGTAATAGCCATACAATTTTTCAAATAAATTTTTCTGAGCTGTTTCCGCCTTAAAGGATATTGATGGCATTCTGTCTGACAACATAAACGGAGAATAATAAGTCTTATTTTCAATATGCATTGATGGATCCAGCAATGCTTCCTCAGACTGCAATCCCAGTTCGGACAGTTTTATAAAATCCTGTTTATCGATGCGATCTAAACAGCCTTTGACCTGACCACACAATTGAGCCGCTTTGATTTGATTAGCAGGGATGACTTCAATAGCCAGATTTAAATTATAAAACTGAAATATCGGATCCATGGTCGAAACATCTATGTTTGCCATAAAAGCCCCATAGGCATCAGCTTTGACCAAGCCTTTTGTGGCAAACAGAACTTTTTCTGGAGTCACTAACGGATCATAGTAAGCATATTTAAGGATGTAATAACCTGGAGGGATATAGGCTTGTTGTTTGTTAAACAGGGACGATTTCGTTGGTCTGTTAACATTCGCCCACACGTTGATATTAAAACGTTTTGTCAGTTTTAAATTTAAATGAGCATCAACATCTGCAAAAAGATTTTGTTTTACAAATCCAGACATCATCGGAACGATAGTCGAACGTTCCTGCAAACAGTCTTTTTCCAATGAAGGCTTGTCCAGGCCACTGACGTCTAAAACCGCACCAGCCTGTTGGTTCCAAGGATTGTATTCTATGGGTATGACCTTTTGAAAATCAGCCTGTAAGGCCCTGACAGTGATAGGCTTTGTGTAAGAGCACTCTTGCCCCAGCCAATTGTATTCTAAATCTTCGTAAAAATTTAAAGCACCAGCCTCATTGGATTTCAGGGTCACTTTTTCGCCGTTCAGTTTGGTGACTTCAAAATTTTGAGATCTGACTGGTTGATTATCGATGGCTGAATAAATATTAATTGTGAAAATCAATCGGCGTCTTTGGTTAAAAATGCTATCAGATGGAAATTCCTTCTGAGTCACCCAAACGCCATTGGTTTTAGGTATAAAATAGGTCGAATCCAAAAATACGCTGTCGCCAGCGTCAGTCGGTTTGGCCTCAGCTAAAAAATTATTCAATGAAAAATCTGGGGTTTCAAAAGTCGTAGCGATTATAGCTCTGGAAAAAGAGCTTGGCTGCACAGATAGGTAGTTGCCCCACAAAAACACACCTTCATAAACTGCCAATGGTGATTTGGGATCAACTGGGGAAATCCTGAGTGCCAAATAAAACTGACCTAACTGAGGGATTTTTTTAAATTCTAAAACTCCTGATGGATTAAAATAACCATTCGAAAATAGCAGTTTTGCTTCCGTCATTGGTGAAAGCATTCGCCGCTCTTCTTTGCCATTGATGGGCATAGAACTGATGATGCCCATTTCGACTTTCAGTGAACCAAAAGGAATGGCCTCAAATCGGGGATGGCCTGCTTTATTTGTAAATCGAGCTTGCAAATCAGTTCGCAGGTTTAAAGATAGCTTTGCAGGATTTCCTGCAGCTAAGGAAACCGTATTTAATCGTAAATCATTGATGACAATAAAAGCTTTGTCGCTGCCAATGGCCTTTGCATCAGGGCCTGAGGTTTTAGTTCCATTCAAAGTTGCCACTGCTTCAGCGAAAGTAACCATAGAATTAGGATCAAAAGCGTCACTGACCACAGAATAATATTTTTGATCCCAAGGGTTAACTGCAAAACTGATTTCTTTTACTCCGGGGTAGTTACCCAGGCCCGTGATTTTAAAACGAGCCTCTACATATTGGCCCTTTACGTTAGGATTAAAAGAAATTTTATTACTCCAGGCGAAACAGCCGTCTTTGTTGCTGATCACAGATTTTTTTGCCAGGGTTGAGTCATACAGTGGTTCAATTTCAAATTTCTGACCTTCTTCGATCAGAGTTTTTGTGTCAGATCTTTTAATGCATGCTCGGTAATCCAAATCAGCAGCGGTTCTGATTCCGTCAGTCAGGTAAGCCATATTTTCGTTTACAGATGAGCTGTCCACAAAGAAATAGCCGCTATTAGCAGCTCGTTCTGCGGGACTTTCTTGTGTGCCATCAAGCGAACACGCCGTCAGCGCCGCTGCTTGAGTCAACAATAAGAAGCGAATCAAAATTCGCGGGTTAAAAACTGACATCAACTGTCTCCAAAGAGATTTCATAAACACGTTGTCTGGTCTGAGTTGGTGATTCATACAAAGCAATTTGTTCCCCTCCACTAAATGCTAAAGTAAATGACTTCGAAAATTTTAGTTCTAAACCTGCTTTATAACCTGTTGTGTTGGGCATCAGAGAATCAGTTCCATAGGCCGCGACAACTGTGTCAGGTTCAATGCGATAAAACTCGTAATACGGACCGGAAGAAAATTCATCACTAAAATTAATTGTCGCAAAACTTCTCAGTCGATAACCTTGATTTAGCTTATTTGGTGCCGAATTGTTGCGCACATAATTTGCTGTTATACCAGTGTCAAAATAATTTGATAGATGCAGTGTCGTGTCTGCATTCGCAAAATATCCTTTATATTGATAAGCAAAGGCCGACAAATCCGCAGTATTGGACAATGAATCAATAGTATTTCCATTAGCAGAAGATTTTTTAGCGACACTTGATGGCAAATTTTTGTATTCCCAATACCCAGCGCTTAATCCACCTTCAATCATGTCGGATTGTAATTTTAAAAATACTTTTGCATTGGAAAAGGTCGGAGTTTTTTCGAAAGTTTGATTTTCAGTCGCTAAATTTACTGAGGTCGGTATGGCAGCTTCGCCGCTGACTCCCACTTGTACAACCTGTGTGGCAGTGCTGTTTGTCTGTAACTTTAAGCTCACAGCTGGAAACGCTGTGTTTTTAATCAGTAACCTTCCTACTGCTGGTCTTTGGTTCAATGCACCAAATCCAGCTTCAACGTTTTCTGTACCCGCAAAAACCGCAGCTTGCTTAACAGAAAATGCCGATGAATTAGCTTCCTCTTGATTGCGGTTTTGAGCATTACCGGTTTCGCTGCTAAACGCTGGCCACAAAGAAATTCTTAAATAAGAATTTGCTTGGTATTCAGCATTGATTTGCACATTCAATTCAGAAATTGATTTTTTGGAAGTTTCGTCTTGAAACTGATAGGCGGCAATCCAGGCACTCCAAGAACCTGTTAATTTTTGGATTTTTGAATCGTTCGATTTTGGTAAATCCATGGTCGACAAAGGTGTGTTTAAATCGCTCTTTGAAAAATCGTATTCATTGCTGGCAACCAAGACTGAATCTGGAGTTTGACTAACTGTGTTTGAATAATCAATGGGTGCAGGCACAGGCTTTTGCTGAACGTTTTTAGCAGCAGCCGCTTTGACGGGCGCGCCGACTTTGCCAGCTTGTTTTTGAGTCTTGGCTTTTTTACGTTTAGCTGGTTTTTGCTTTTGAGCTTTTGCATCTGGTCCCTGTGTGATCGTGACCTGATTTGCATGCACAGTGATGTGCGCCTGCTCGGCCGCAAAGGCAGCTGGGATCATGCTGGTGATTATCAGCAGCACAGTTATAAAAAATAATCCTGCTGATATTTTGAACCGCTTTTGAATCCAATTTTGTGTAGCCAATTGATTGTTTATTGTTTGAGCCAATTTGTCTGTCATTTCACACCTCTATAATAAATGTTCTAAACTACAAAAATCGTGCAGATTCTTAATAGATTAAGGTTCACTTATACAAGGCTCAGGCTGTTAAAGTTTTAGACAGAGGACCAAAAATGCCGAAAAACGGCTGAAATCAGAGGTAAATTACAAAAAATTACCGTTTAACTGGGTGTAAATTTTTTGGCTTGCACCTTTGTGTGATGCCAGCAATTGGTTCAATCTTTCTGTGTCAATTTGCCTTGGGATTTTGTAAATCGCTTCTTTGAAATCCTCAAAATCTTCCACGATCTGAACCAAAGGGACGTCACCCAATTTCAAATTTCTAAACTTTTGAACTTCGAAAGAATTTTGACTGTAGGGGCCGACAATAACAGGCAGTCCACAGGACAAAGGCTCCATAATATTGTGAACCTTAGATTTAAATGATCCGCCCACAAAAGCGATGCTTCCCCATTGGTAAATTTCGGGCAAAATTCCTACTTGGTCGATGATAAGGACTTGCTTTTTGTTGGACCAATCGTGATCAGAAATTTCAGCACTGGAATACATCAGTGTCGAATAGCCATAATATCTGGCGTTAACCTGAATTTGCTCAATGTGATCAGCGCTGAGCTCGTGAGGAGCAATGATAACACTCAAACCCACTTCAGAATAAAAATCCAAATCAAAAACTTCATTTTCATCTTGAGTCCACGTCGAACCCAGTACAATTGTTGGTGTTTTTGGTCTTAAAAAATCCTTAATTTTTTTGGGATGACTGATTCTAAATTCGATTTGATCCATTCTGGGGTCGCCCACCAAGGCACTGGGGATTTTTGGAAAACGGGTTTTTACAAAATTCAGATCTTCTTCTCGCACACAAAAAATCTTGGAAAGTTGGTTCAGACAAAAAGCCTTCAGTGATAATCTTCCCCAATTGAACCAATTCCGATTAAAACTGGCAGCAATCAATACGGTCGGAACCTTGTTTTGTTTGCACTGATAAATTAATTCCGGCCATAGATCAGTCTTTGAAATCACCAGTGTTTTTGGTTGCAATTGTTCCAACAGATTTTTGACATTGGATATTGAATCTATCGGTAGGGCAAAGCTTCCATCACATTCGATATTTTCAATCAGCTTTTTTGCAGAGGGTGAAAAATAAGAAATCACGACTTTGTGATCTTTTTTAAACAGACGAATTAGTTCTTTAGCGTATTCGATTTCGCCGCTGGAAGCATGAACCCAAACTGCATTCTTAGGCAAACTCTGCAGATTGGATTTCTTTCGGTCCAAAAAAAACTCTTGGATTTTTCGCGAATGAAAGGGTTTTGCTATCTGCAACAAAAAAACTAAAAAATTCAATACGACATTGCGGTAAAACCAAAAAATAATCATCAAAATCAATCTAACAACATTTTTTGCAATTGAAAAGAAACCAATTCGGGCAGTATTCCCCGCAGGCACTCATGATGAGATTTGTTTTTACAAGGGGCTTGTCCGTGTTTGCTGCAAGGTCTGCAAGCCAATTTTAGCTCTAGAATTTGAGTTGTCTTACGGCTAGGAAATCCAAAGGGTGCAGGCCCCATCAAGGCGATGGTTTTTTTGCCCAATTGCTCAGCTATATGCAAAACCCCTGTATCATTGGATACTAATCCCAGTGATTTTGAAATCACTGAAGCGCTTTCGATCAACGAAAACTGTCCCGCAGAATTCAAAACCTGTCCTGGAAATTCAGTTGAAATTTCAGATAAAAATAAATCTTCGGGACCGCCCAATAAGACAAAGTATTTATCGGGATTGAGTTTGATCAGCTTTTTCCAATAATCAACTGGCCAACGTTTTAAAAAATGGGCAGCACTGGGTGCCAGGCATATAAACTTCTTCGTCGCAAAATCATTTTGCAAAATAAATTGATCCACTTTTTCATTGGCAGAATTGGGTATCACCAGCTGCGGCGCTGGGGGCAGTTCTTCTATCAGTCCCCATTCGGAAAGGGGCTCCAGCAAATCTCTTTGGCCCGAAAAGGGTTGCCTGAAATAATTTATTCGAAAACGAAACAGCAAAAATCGATAAAATCTCTTTTGTGATTTTCGCAGAAACTCAGGTTGTGAAAAAGCTCTGGAAAAATCCCATGGAAATCGCAAAAAGCTGCAAATGATTTTGCTTCTCAATGAATTATGCGCGTCATAAATATGGGTAAATTTTTCAGCGCGCAGATTTTTTATTAAAATAAAAAAACCAGTTAAACCCATTTTTTTTTGAACGGACCAAACTTTTTCTACATGAGGGTGATTTTCAATTAACTCAGAAAAAATGGACTTTGTGACCCAGTGAATTTCACCTTCTGGAGCTAACTCCTTGAGTCTGGTGGGAACACTGAGGGCCTGAGTCACATCGCCCAGACTTGAAAAGCGTAGCATTAAAATTTTTCGTTTTGAGTTTTTCAATTTCATAAAGCTTTTAACAACTTTACATTGAAAAGTAAGTGCTCGAAATAAGCATGCCGAAATATGGCTGTGTGTTAATCTTTTTGACAAAATTCAGTTCTCTAGTATCACTGTGTGCTTTTTGGAGGCAGGTCCTGTTCTTGAAAGTAAATACTCTAGGTATTTTATTAATGATTTAAGGGTGTAATGAAGTTTTTGAAAGTAAAAAATATCACGGTTTATACGGCAGCTATAATCGTTCTGAGCGCAGGGTTTGTACAGCAAACTCAAGGGCAAACAATGCTTCCGTCCAATCTGCTGAAACCGAGAACTTCTGCAACATCCTTAAAGCCCGAAAGCTCTGTAATACCCGCAAGAGAAGCCCGTCTTAAGATTTTTTCAGATCAATTTGTCAGCGAATATTACGATCGAACAGATAAAAATTCTTTTGGATTCGTGGGCGGGGATTTTAACAATGCCTTTGGTGAAAACGGTTTTAATCTTAAAACCCACGGCGCTGTTTCTCCGGGCGCTCCCGTTTTAAATTTTCTAAATATCGAGGAAGGTTATTTCAAAAATGGCGGACTGGCAGTGGGCCGAAAAAAGTCTGACTGGAGTGGCCTTGATGACAGATTTAACATTGGTCTTTTTCAGCCTCAATTCAGATGGGACCCTTTGGATCCCAGCGCACAGGGTCTGACTGGATTGTTTTGGCAGATTGAAAATGAAAATCAGTTTGGTTTAGTTGTGTTCGCCAGTCCCCTGTACATCCCTGATCAATTGCCTAATTTTGATATCGACGAAAACGGCAAATTTATTTCCAGTAATCCCTTTTTCAGAAATCCACCGGACAAGGTCAGCTTTAAAGGAAAAGCGGTTCCATTTTCCTATCAAGTTATAAAACCCAAGGTTGAAGAAATCGTTGTGAACTCTAGCTTTGCAGTCAGGGTTTACAAGGGCGACTTGGATAAGGGTTTTTATTTTAATACCAGCTATGCTTATAAACCGGCCAACCAATTGATGATTGGTGTTCATGCTTCTGAATTGAAAATCAGCTTAGCCAGCGGTGACAAGGCTCCCGTCGAAGTCTTTCCGAAAGCTTGGTACCACAATGTGTTTTCAACTGATCTGAAGTACACGGCCCAAAATGTTGAATCAGGAATTGGCGCCATTTATGAAGCTCCAGAAAATCCTCAGTTTGATTCAAAATACAGCCGCTTCGAATACAAACCATCACTGTTGATCAGTCCATTTGTGGGGTTTAAAAACAAATATTTTAAAACGACACTCAGTTATCTCAAGATTCAACAGGATAAACCAAACACTGTGACTCAGGACGAATCAAATAAAGATCTTTACACAAGCGTTTTGTTTCCCAGATATTTTTTTGGCGATGCCTTTTCTTTGGTCCTGAGCTCCAGAATTGCCCTACAAAAATCTGATTCCATCACTTTGATGACTAAGGTTTTAAGGGGAGCTGAAGCTGATTTTACATTGTGGAATTTCAATCTGCAGTATTTTTTCCAAAGACGATTTCAAGTCTATGGAGGCTTTGAATTCATCAATGTTGGTGACGAAGTCGCTGCCAATGAAATCCCGTTAAAAACCTACCGTGACAACGACATGGCAACGATGGGGGTGGGTTATGTTTTCTAAAAAATATTTTGTTTTATTGTTTGCCACTATTTTGGTTTCTTGTACTGAATTTATCAACGACAAGCGTGATGAAAACAAACCTGCAGACACCGTGGTTATTGTTGATAAAGACTTGGAAGACCTTAAGTTGTTACCTAGTTATATTAAAAGTTTTTTAAAGGACGAGCTTTCAGAAAAAGACTTGGATAAGCCATTTAAGCTACTAGACAGAGCTTTACATAAACTGGGCTCAATGGTCAGTTGTTCTTCGATCGAAAACGCATGCACTGATAAAGAGATGCAGCATTTTTTCAACTCATATTTATTAACTGAAAATCAAATTTCTGATGAGTTTTTGTCAGAAATCATGAAGGCCAAGGCGGCCATTGTTGGTGGATCCAACAAAGCAGTCTCTAAAGAAGAAATCGTTCAATTGCAGAAATTCCTAATCACTGCCAAAGGTCAAGCAGTGAAGTTGCTCGGATCCATGCGTGAGCTGACCTTCAAAAGTGAACGTCCAATGGCTGATCCTACAAAGATCTTAAAATTGATAGAGCTGTCTCATCAAGTCAGCAAATCGATGCTAGCAGCCACCAGTTTGGCGGGTTCTAATTATTCTTTTGGTGATGCCAGAAATTTTGTATTGTTTTTGGGGCGATTTATTGATGATCCAGAGCAATTGGAAGCCATTAATAAATGGATGCCTTTGATTGAAAGCGTAAAGAATCTGTTTTTTGGTGAACAGCAAATCAATAATTCTTTTGATCAGCTGGAAAATTCCAGAAAATGGTCAGTGGATCTGTACGGACTGGGCCTTAAATTCTTTTATCAAATTTTTAACCCCGATTTTAACAAACCGAAAACTTGGGATGTGATATTTCCGCTTGTTGAAGAAGGTTTTGAACTGATGGAAAGAGCTCCGATGATGCAAAGAAACGGTGGCTTTAAGCTGTCGTATTTTGACCAAATCATTGATGAGCTCAGTGGCAAAGGCATAGTTGATTTAAACTTTAGTGCTCAGTTAATTAAGGAAACATTTAAAAAATTCCTGTTGTATTGCCTTGAGGGCAGGGGCGGCATGGGTCGCAGTATCAATGAGCTTGAGTATTTTAAACAAGAACATTTAAACGTTTTAAAAGATGAATATTCTGTGTGGAAGGTATCACAGAAATTTGTCATCGACACCATTGGCGAAAAGGGCAGCGTGCCCATGAAGCTGGTCCAGCAAAGAGCCAAGAAATTTAAGCCTCAGAATGTATTGTTTAAATTCAAAAATCGTAACATCAAAGAATCCAGCGAAATCGTTAATCAGGGATTTAAGGATTGGATCGATCTGTTGACTAAAGACTTCCCAATGATCTTGACCGAAGATTTCAGGGTTGCCATGACTCCTAAAATGCATAATCAGAAGGTTTCCATTTACAGCATGACTGTGATGAACACCGTAAAGACCTTCACTCGTATGGTGTTCAAGGGATACGGACTGACTCATGCGGATTCTCACAAAGTCATGCAGCGAACTTTAACCGAAGAAAGATTTATGGCCATCGAAAGCGAATTTAAAGAATTCGGAATCGCCGTAAAATTTCTGGACCCTAGGGTAGAATCCTCGGCGAAACGGGCATTCAAAGAAGCCAATTTCTTTACATTTAATGGAAATGGGAACCAAATCCTGTCGGCCACAGAATTTTACGAGCTCGTAAATATGATGGTGTCAGCTGGATTGACCATGGCTAATCAGATGTATGATGACCTGAAGAAAATAAATTGCCTGGAAGGCCAAGATTTAGATGTGTTTGAACACCATTTTGCCAATCAGAATTGTTTTATTGATTTGTTTATGGCTCAGTATTCAAAATATTTTGTCAATATGCCTAAGATGGTTACTTTCCTAAGCACACTCAGTGAGGCAGACAGAAGATTATTTGCCACGACTTTGTTGAAAGTTTCTGAGCAAGAAGACGATAACAGAGTCGAATACGGTGAGCTGAGATTGTTTAATGGTATTGGTCAGTACGTCGAAGCTGTGACCACTGTTTTTGATGTCAATAAAGATGGCTTGTTCAGCAGCGCCGAGCTCAGCAATGCTTTCCCTAGGTTTAAGTCATTTATCGAATTTATCGCAGCTCAGGAATCCTGGGTGGCAGCACAGTTTCCAGAAAGAATCTTTTTGTACCTGGTTTACTACGGACAAAAGCCTGATGGTTTTGATTTGTTAGTGGGCTATCCGTTTTACCCAGGCGATAATGTGACCCGCATGAACATCGTTAAGACCTTGGGTATTTTAAGATCCAGCGCCTCTAAGTGATGATTCCTCTAATATATGCGTACGTAAGTTTATTTGTTTTGGGTCTTATCGACTGTATCAGGGGCCCGCTTTATCCAGAAATCACAGCGGATTTTCAAGTGTCTCAAACCATAGGGTCTTTGTTTTTCGCATCTTGCTCAGCGGCGGGATTTTTTGGAGGCAGTTTTGGCGGTAAATTGATTCACGCCAAACAAACCCAGCATGCTTTAAAAATTGGAACCTTGTTTATGGCAATGGCCGCTTTGATCATAGGGCTTGGCGGTTCCTTTGTGGCCGTGCTTTGTGGGTCATTTTTGCTGGGAATCAGCTTTGGTGTTTTGAATGTGGTCGAAAATGTGATGGTTAACTATTATTCAAACACCAAAAATCGATCACAACTGATGTCGGGTTTGCACGCCATGTATGGTTTGGCCAGTTTTGCAGCCCCTGTGTTTGTCAATCTGGTGGCAGGGCAATCTGATAATTGGCGAACCAGCTTTCTGATTGTTGCGGTTATTTGTTTTATCTTTTTGGGATCTATTTATATTTTCAATTGGAAGGATCCTGCTGAATATCTGCAGTCACAATACAGCAAGCTGAATTTTAAGGAATATTTATTCTGTTGGATGTTGGCTTGTTACGTGGCCGTGGAGCTGTTGATTATGACCAGGCTGCCACTGTACTTAAGATCGGTTTTAGGGCTTTCAATGGTGGAAGCCAACAATATGACGACTTGGTTTTTTCTGCTGTTATTTTTGGGCAGACTGTTGTTTGCATTGATGCCAATTAAACTATTTATAATTTATCAAATGATGGCTTCGATATTTTTAACAGTGGTCAGTATTTTTGTGGGGATCCTGGTTACTCCTTGGGGATTTGTTTTAAGTGGATTTTTATTAGCGCCTTTTTATCCCATGGCGATGGCGTTTGCCGGAGCCAGTTTCAAAAAAAATCTTCCTAAAATCACAGGTTTTGCGGTTACGGCTTCCTCTGTGGTAATTGTGACTATGCACCTGGCGGCGGGGGTGTTGACCGACTGGTTTGGGATTCAGATTGCATTTATGATGAGTGCGTTGTTTGGTTCCTGCAGTCTGGGTTTACTGATCTGGTTAGAGCGGCATGAATAAGTTTTTTGTTTCAACAGCCATTGGATTTGAGGACGAGCTTTTGGCTGAATTGCAGGAAGTTTGGCCCTTTTTACTGAATCAAAATTTACGTGAAAACAATCAGCCGTTCCGATTAATCAACAAAATCAAAGGCGGGATTGAGATCGAAGCCGAACTGCATTTAGGTTATCAAATAAATTATTTTTCCAGATTAGCTCACAGAGTTCTGTTGAGGGTGAGTGATTTTACCTGCACAGATTTTAGCAAATTTATGCGAAAGCTAGGTGAGGCTCAGAAGGATTTGCGGGCTTTTGGAGCTGATTTTGATTTCAAAATCAGCTGTGCAGAGTCTGTGATCAATAACGAAAAAAAGGTCCAAGAAATCACCAGCAAGATTTTCGACAAACCATCTGGAAACCAGTTTTTACAAAAAGTTTATCTGAGAGTTTTCAGAAACCAAGTGACCATAAGTTTGGACACCAGCGGTGAGCATTTGCACTTTCGCGGGAACAAGCCTTTATCAGCAGAAGCTCCTTTGCGATCAACAATCGCTCAGTTTATGATCAGACAGATGCTTCGGAATGAACAGGGGACCCTTGTTACTTGGGCGGATCTGATGAGCGGGTCTGGAACCTTGGGGATTGAAATAGCCACAAGCCATAAACCAGCAGCCAGAGAATTTGCATTTCAGAAATTTAAAAATGTCCCCAAAATGTTTAAAATGGATTTATTGTTCAATAATTATTTGGAAAAACCTAAGCGTTATCACAAAATATTTTCTAATGAAATTTCCCCGCAGACATTCAGTTCATTGCAGGAGAACTGCAAGGGTTTGGATATTTTTTTGATCAATCAAGATTATTTTAAATTGGAGAAAGAAAATTTATTTACAGTTCATGGCGATCTCAGTTCACTGGATCCTAAAAAGCTTTGGATTATTTTGAATCCTCCTTATGGGGAAAGGCTCAAGCAAGGAGCCGCAGTCGAGCATATACTGCAGAAGGCTCAGACCTTAGGTGCAGAAAAAATTGGAATATTGTTTCCGGAAGATTTTAGGAAAAATCATTTTTCTGGATGGCAGATTGAAAGCTGTCATCCAGTCTCAAATGGTGGGTTAAAAACATTTTTTAATGTTTGGATTCAAACGGCAAATAAAATTCAGCATAAATAGGAAAATGATCAGATACCCCATTGTTACCAGGGTATTCAAATCGAGCAGGAACCTGTGCTTTCACATCAGAGTCCCATTCAGATTGATATTTACCTGTATTCACCACGCGTACAGATTTACGACTGACTCGTATTTTTGATTCTTTGCCACCCCAGCTTTTTGGAAACAACAAGGCGTCTAAAAAATCCCATGTGCCGTTCCAGTCGTTGCCCCGGCGTTGTTTGTAATAGTGCGAGCCCTCGCAATTTCTGCAAGCATCTAAATGCGTGATAAACCAATTGCTTCCCAGCACTTCTTCAAATAAAGCGGGTTTCTTGTTTGAGTCCTTTTTGATAATATTAAAATCACCACCAGCTACCACCAAGGCATTAGGGCCTTTTGATTTCATGATTTCATTGAGCTGTTCGACGGCCTGTGAACGGTATTGATGATCATTGGCTTGTGACGGAAAATGCAAAGCAAAGGCATAAAGTCTTTGTCCGGTTGGCAGCAAAATGGGAACTTCTAAAATGCCTCGGGTCAAAAGCTGTTTGAAGTTTTCGCTGCCATGGCGGTTTTCAAATTTCAAACGGTGTAAAACCGGAAAGCCTGCCAGATCAAATCGTGTCAACAAACCCACGTCAATGCCCCGTTGATCGTCGCCGTCAAGCAGTACGGCATTTTTATATCCTGATCCTGAAAGCTTTTTCTGAAGCAGTCTTAACACATTTAAATTTTCAACTTCTTCAACCATCACTATGTCAGGTCCGCCCTTGGTAGGAAGAGCGTGTTGAATGGTGTCTTTGATCCGTTCCAGCTTTGCGTCCAGAGCTTGCTCTGACCAATCCAATTCGTAGCATAGCTTTTTATAAAAACCATTTTGGCGGTCACAGTAGGCTTGAACTTCGGGATCATTTTGTTTTTCAGACAAGGGTAAAAAGGTAAAATCTGATTGGGGGTCTTTAACCGTATCAAAAAGATTTTCCAGATTATAGGCCATCACTGAAACTCTCAGACTGTTTTCAGGAAAAATTTCTTCCTCTTCCTGCTGTGCTGTAGGGGGTTGCGCAGGATTTGAGTCCGAAGGGGTGCAAGAAATCAGTCCACCCAAAAAAGACATTGTGATCAAAATAATAAAAAGATTTTTCATAGAAAAGTCCCCCCAAAGACTTGCCCACAAATTTAGCGATTTAGAATTTTAAGAGCAATTTAAATTTCCCAATCAGAACAGATTGGCAGTTTAAATCTAAAAACCTTTTTGCAAAGTCCTTCAAATTCAATAAAACAGGCTTCTAGGCGGATTGATTCGTATTCAGGATTAACAATCAGCGTAGAGCCATAGGATTTATCACCTATGATAGGGTATCCCATTGCTGACAGCTGGGCTCTGATTTGATGGGTTCTGCCAGTGGTCAAATTGATAGTCAGCAGTGTTTTGCCGGATTGTAATTGTTGAGTGTTTAAAATTTTTAAATGGCATTTAGCCCAACCAGGTTCTGAAATAAGGCTCACAAACTTTGGAGCTTTGGGTGATGGTCTCATGTAATGAGTCAGTTCCAGAGGGCCATCATATGTTTTTGCCACCAAGGCTCTGTAAATTTTTTGAACTTTTCTGTTAAATAATAAATCGTTAAAGAAAATTTGAAATTCTTTGGTTTTTGCAAACACCAAAAGGCCCGAAGTGGCTACGTCCAATCTGTGAGTGACGTGTAATTTTGTTTTCAAAAAATTCTCGGTCAGAAAATGCGCATTTTCTTGCAGATTATCAACGGTCGCGTGAGTTGGAATCCCCGAGGGTTTATTGATCACTACGAAATCATTGTTTTCAAATACCAAGTTTTCAGCGTTTTTAAATAAATGAACAGGGAATCTTCTGGGTTTCTGATGCACGCGAACGTAGTCACCTTTTATGGCAGACACGTCATCTTGAATTCGATGTTCCTTAAAATAGATAGCGCCTAAAGTAAGCAGTTTCAGGAATTCGTCAGCATTAATTTGCAATTGATTTTTTATCACACAAGACAATTGTCCCGAGCTTTGCGCCAGAAGGTGCTTCACACCGTATTCGTAACCCCTTGATTCATGCATAAAGGTGGACTAGCACGTTGCAACGAAGGTCTTCAATACAAAAATAAAGTGCTAGTATTTCTTCAATGAATTTTACTCAAGATCCTGCTTTTCAATGGTTGGCTCAATACGCTTATCAACCCCATGTTGTTTATCTGATGGTGTTTGCCATGATGATGGCCAGCGGATTTGGATTTCCACTACCCGAGGAAGTCACAATCATGTCCGTGGGTTTTATTGCTTTTATGGGTGCCAATCCTGAATTATTTCCACCACCATTTCAGGGGGCACCGGTCGTCAATGCTTATGAGGCCGCAGCCTTTACGACTTTTGCTGTTTTGTTTGCGGATACCTTTGTGTTTTTTCTGGGTAGGACTTTTGGGCGTAAAATTATAAAGTGGAATTTTTTTAAACAGATTTTTAATGATAAGGTCAATGAGCGCATTCAGAAATTTACAAAAAAGTACGGCATATACGCGACTTTTATTTTTAGATTCACTCCTGGTATTAGGTTTCCAGCACATATATTTTTAGGGATGTCCAATATGCCGTTATGGAAATTTATTGCCGTCGATGGTGTGGCGGCCCTGATCAGTGTGCCCACTCAAGTGTTGCTACTTTATTTTTACGGGCAGGACATTCTGTCGCTGATTTACCGGTTCAAGATTGTATTGGCGATACTGGGCTTATTTATCCTGGGATTTTTGGCACTTAAAAAGATTTATTCCTTGCTGATGATAGCAGGGGATAAAGCCCGTTAAGCGGCGTCAGTAACTGGTAGATCCTTTTCGGATAATTGGCAGTTCACAGTCAATCGCGCAGGCATTGAGTTTTTTCTGGCTACAGCATGGGTCCAAAAAACTTTGTCATAACCTGATTTTAAACCGAACAATTCTTCGCGGATTCTGAATAACAATCCAGCCTCAGTGCCCAGCAGCCAATCCATTTGCACCAAATACAAAGCTTCTTCAAGCTCAGTCGGTGTGAGCTCGGCCAAAAAATCCTTAGGCAAATTGCGGATCAAGCAGACTCCGTTGTGTGTGTATTTTTTAAACGCCAAATCCAATTCGGCGTCCATTTGACGGCCTGATTTTTTAAGCTGCTTCATAAACGAATAAAATATCATGGCATCATTGGTGACGTATTCGGCCTTAGGGACATAGTCTGTGATTGAATCCACAGTCACGCATTCGTGAACTGAGTCGATTATGTGAGCGTTGTGATCCACGCCAACAAGGGCCCTTAAATTAAACAAGAACGAATAAATAAAATGCAGTTTATCAGTGAATTCATCGCTAAAATTAATTGTGAAATTATAAATCAACGGTGATTTAAGCTGAGCTTCATAGCGATCAATTTCATCAATCAGTTCGATAAATTTGTTCAGATTAAGACCTTTTTCGGTCAGTGATGAGTTTATTATCTCGGTAAAATTTGATTCAAATGATGAAGCCCATTTTGACTGAGCCGCTTGCGTCTGACCCTTGATTGATGCCACTCTTTCCTGAGCGCTTTGATACAGTTCCCAATGGGGCTCAAGGCTTTGCCAGGCCATTTTTGTGAAATTGGTGTTAGCCTCGGTCAGCTTGGGATTAATATTAAACAGCGACAATCCCAACAGTGCGTCCGTTTTATAATGCAGAGGTTTTTCTGGTTTATTGGATGAATATTCTTTGTCGCCCCATACATGAATCAGCCTGGGTTTAAAGGTGTGTTTGGCTTCGGTCAAGATTTCAAAGCCCATCCAAATCTTTGCTTGTTGTTTCATAGGTTTACCTCTTGGTATCAGTTTCTCGTTTTGACTTTCATTTTGAAAGTCGAGAAAATCTGTTTCATGTACACAGACGGCCATTGCCACTTGGCAGACCCCAGACTAAAGGACGTAAAAAAGATTTTACATGATTGTAAAAGCCTTGGGATATCGCGATTTGTGCAGGCTGGATTCGATCCCGCTGATTGGAACCGTCAGCTGGAATTGCAGAAGCAATTTGGCTGTTTTTTTATGAACTTTGGGCTTCATCCCTATTTTGTCAGCGAGCACACTGTTGATGAGTGTGAAGCGGCCTTAGATCAATTGGCAAAACAGCTGCATTTAGCTGATGGTCTGGGGGAAACCGGTCTTGATTTGCGACCTGATATTGTAAAAGACAGTTTTGACCGGCAGATGGATTGTTTTGAAAAGCAATTGGAACTGGCAGAGGCCTTTCAAAAACCCGTGGTTTTACATCTGGTCAGAGCTTTTGATGAAGTTCAGAAAGTTTTTGCGACATGGGGGGCTCCTAAAAACTTGGGAATGGTTCACGCATTCAGTAGCAATTCCAAACAAGCAGAATATTATTTAAAGCAGAATCTCTACCTATCCATTGGGGGATCGGTTTGTCATCCCAACAATAAAAGCCTGCATCAGGCAGTTTCCATGATTCCGTTGGAAAGTTTGATTGTGGAATCCGATTCTCCAGATCAAGCACCTTACGGCTGGCAGAACACTTTGAACACGCCAGATTCTATATTTTGGGTGGCTCGTAAGATTGCTGAAATCAAAGGTATTTCCCCAGAAGAAATTCTTGACAGTAGCAGCAAAAATCTTGAAATTCTTTTTGCATGCAAAACCAATCACCGGATCTGAAAAAACAAACCCCAAAAGAAATTGCAGAGGATAACTACACCCTGCACAGAAGATTTGATCGCATGGGGCGTTTAATTGGCGATCAGAAAATGAAAAAACTTTTTAACACCCATGTGATGGTTTTAGGTTTGGGTGGGGTTGGTTCGTGGGCGGCTGAGGCCATTGCCAGATCAGGCGTTGGAAAAATCACCTTGGTGGATTTTGATGAAATCTGTATCACTAATTCGAACCGACAGTTGCATGCCATTACCGGCATGGTGGGCGAAAAAAAGGCCTACGTTATGGCGGCACGGCTTAAGAAAATAAATCCTCAGTGCCAGGTGATTGGGCTTGCTGAGTTTTACAGTCAGGAAAACAGTTCAGAGTTGTTGGGATTAAGACCTGATTTTATAATCGACGCTATTGATAATTTAACGGCAAAATCTTTTTTATTGTCTGAAGTGCGCAGATTGAAAATACCGACCATCACTTCGACCGGAGCCTCGGCGCGATTGGATCCTTTGCAGATTAAATTGGTGGATTTGGCTGAAACTCATACGGATCCAATGGCTCATCAGCTTCGAAAAATCTTAAGGCAGAAATACAGTTTTCCTGAAAAAGGCGAATTTGGAATTCCCTGTGTGTTTAGTTCCGAAATCCCTACTGACCCTTATGAATTAACTTATGACAATGGTGAAGGTTTTAGATGTGTTTGTCCTCATGCTGAAAACCGTCCTCACAGCTGTGACAAGCGCAATGTGATTTATGGGAATGCGGGATTCGTAACCGGAGCTTTTGGTCTGGCCATGGGTTCATGGGTTGTGCGTAAGGCTTTGGATCAAGATTCAAATTCGGGGGAATCATGGGAGCAGTGATTTTTTTTGCGGTCGGAATTTTTACTGTCTTAGTCAGTTCGATCTATTTGTTTTTTGCAATCAGATATCATATAAGACTCAGCAAAACAGCTAAGGAGAACCATGGGACCGATCTCGAAATTCATTGATCATAATTACAGACATTTCAATTCTGCAGCCCTGCGGGACGCAGCTGTAGCCTATCGCAAGCACCTGGATCAGGGTGGCAAGATGTTGGTATCACTGGCTGGAGCCATGTCTTCTGCCGAGCTAGGGCTGTCATTGGCTGAAATGATCAGACAAAATAAAGTTCACGCTATTTCTTGTACTGGAGCTAATCTAGAAGAAGACGTTTATAATTTGGTGGCTCATGATCATTACGTCAGAATCCCTAATTACCGAGACCTGACTCCGCAGGATGAGCAAAAACTTTTAGACAAACATTTAAACAGGGTTACAGACACCTGTATTCCAGAAGAAGAAGCCATCAGAAGGATTGAAAAGGTTATTTTGTCTGAATGGCAACTGGCCGAAAAAGAAGGTAAATCCTATTTGCCCCATGAATTTTTCTATAAAATTTTATTGGGTGGCAGGCTTAAAGAACATTATCAGATCGATCCCAAAAATTCTTGGCTGCTGGCTGCTGCTGAAAAAAATCTTCCCATGGTGGTTCCGGGCTGGGAGGATTCTACGACTGGAAATATTTTTGCAGGACACGTAATCAAAGGCGACGTTAAAAGCTCAAAAACTATGAAATCAGGCATCGACTATATGACCTATTTTGCTGAATGGTATATGGGAGCTTCTAAAGCCTCGGACATTGGATTTTTTCAAATCGGTGGTGGAATCGCCGGGGACTTTCCAATCTGTGTAGTTCCAATGTTGCATCAGGATTTGGGATACCACGAAGTAAAGTGTTGGAAGTATTTCTGTCAGATTTCAGATTCTACGACATCTTTTGGATCTTATTCAGGCGCCGTTCCCAACGAAAAAATCACTTGGGGAAAACTGGAAATTGAAACTCCAAAATTTATTGTGGAAAGCGACGCGACCATCGTCGCTCCCTTGATTTTCGCCTACATTATGGGCCAATAGCTAAAAAGTTCTTTGCTATAAATTCGAAAAACTTAATTTTAGGGTTTATTTTCTAAAATCTGCCTCTTGGCTGCATTCACTTCGAATTTTAAAAAATATTTCTATGTGTCTATATTTTGTGAATACATTTGCGAGCGTGCGGTGCATATCTCGTGATGCGTAAATGCAAAGATAATTTTTTTTACTATTTTTAGACACTCGCTAACGGCCGCGGGCTCATCTCTCGTATTGAATCATTTTATAAAAGCAATTTTTTTGCTTTTATAAAATGACTCAACACCA
>JBIKLL010000113.1:0-5008 GCA_044359815.1 Pseudobdellovibrionaceae bacterium | reverse complement strand
TCTAGGTGAAAAATACTTTGATAAAGTGTGTTCGGAATCAAGCAGTGAATTGTGTAACGTCGCTAATCGTGTGAAAGGTCAATACCATCTGGAAGGAAAAACAGAGAATCAGAAACACTCCAGTCAGTATTTGATTTCAAAAATTTTAGACTTCAAGGAATCCAGGGCCTTTGGCAATTACAACAAGGCTTTTGCTATGATCACTGAGCTTAAAGACTATTCTGCTTTACAAAACTATGTGCAGCACGAATTTGTGAAAGTTCTGTGGGCCCGGGGCAAAAAGCAAGAATCTCAAGGGGCTTTTCTAAATATTATCGATGAAAACAACAAAGTCGAACTGAGCGCGTGGATGTGTCACCGTGAAATGGATAAAGCCTGCCAGGACATCGGGGTTTTCTGTGATGCGCTGGCTGATGTCACTGAAGACAATTTTTCAAAATCTTCTGATCCCTTTATTGCCACGGCGTTGATAAAATATCTGCATTGCAAAGGTAAAGACACCGAGCTGTCTGCCAGAGTTTCCAGAATTCCACCCAATGATCCCATAAAAATCTACTATGACATGTTGATGGATAAAAAAACTCATTCAGAATTAGTGAAAAATTTTGAATCCGTGATCGGCAGCGAGTTTTTAGCTGATGATTATAGGGTTCAATTTTTAAAAGATCTGGCATTGAAAATTCAAACCAAAGAGCAGCAGTTGCAAACAGCGGAGCTTACAAAAAATCTGGTGTTAGACACTTATTCAAAATACGAAGTCTTTAAACAGCTGACTGATAATTTAGACAAGGCTTTGGCGCAAAAAAATAATTCCAAGGCCAGACAGCCAGCCAGTTTTCAAAAACCCAAGCCCACTCAGAAAGCTGGGGCAGGGATTCCCTCTGAGGTGAGTCAATGATCATTCCATGGATCAGAGGTCTTCTGGGAATTGAAAAAGCACCCATGACCTGGATGTTGGTTTTTGTGAATGTGTTTTTTTATCTGCTTTGTGCGGAAAGCAATCGCAAAGCAGAAATGGCACCTTTGAATCAGGATTTGCCATTGACCGGTCATTATTACCAAATTTATTTACAACAAAAAGGCGTCTTTGCCGATGAGCCCACCACAGAAACTCAATGGTCCATATTGGGAGCCAAAGCTCTTAGAGATCCAGGGTTTTTAAGTGAACTAGATTTTTTGAATGCCCCCGGTGATCAAATTCAATTGCAAAACTGGAAACTCAGCACTCAGCAGTTTTTTTCAAATTTAAAAAAACGAAACTCTTGGATTTTTGGATTGCATGCTGAAAATCAGGAAACTTTGTCTTGGGTCACTTATCAGTTTGTTCATGCCAATATTTTGCATCTGGTTTCAAACATGGTCATGCTGTTGATTTTTGGTGCAGCCTTAGAGGCTATGGTCGGCGGCTGGGTGGTGATTGCATTGTATTTTATTTTTGGAGTTTTTGGCGGGATTGGTTATTTTGTGTTGTCCCCTAATTCAAACATCCCAGTCATTGGGGCCAGTGCGGCTGTATCGGGATTAATTTTATTTTACACTTTGTCCGAGATCAGACAGCGGGTACCGTTTTTTTACATAGTGACTCCGCTGGAAGGGCATTACGGATGGATTTACCTGTCTAAATGGTTTTTGATTCCCCTATTATTTGTAGGGGACTTTAAGGATTATTTTTCATCTCCCGACGAAATAGTCAGCCAAATTGCTGTTTCTGCACACATCGGTGGTCTGTTCGGCGCTCTAGGATTGTACATCCTCATTCGCAGCAAATCCGCGGCGCAGAGTATTTTCGCAAATCGCGCGAGGCTCTAAAAATTGTTTTAAATAATCAGGGCCCCCGGTTTTACTGCCGACTCCTGACATTTTAAATCCACCAAACGGATGTCTGTCCACCATGGCACCTGTAATTCCACGATTGATATACAAATTTCCGACTTCTAACTGTTCGCGAACTTTTTTGATGTTAGCAGGGCTGCGTGAATAAAGCCCACCGGTCAATGCGTACTCGGTGCCGTTTGCGATCTCGATGGCCTGATCCATGTCTTTGGCCTTTAAGATTGCTAAAATGGGCCCAAAGATTTCTGTTTGAGCAATGGGGTCAGTGGCCTTTACGATATTGAAGATCGTTGGTGGAACAAAATTTCCGCCAGCTATTTTGGGCCCCTGATAAAGCAGATTGTTAGTTTTAGCAAAATCTGAAATTTGCTGATGCATTCTGTGGCAAGCTTCAGAGTCAACAACAGGTCCAAAATAGTTTTTTGGATCTTCGACGTTGCCATAATCGATGCTTTTTACAGCTTCAATCAGTCGTCTTTCAAATTTTTCATAGACTTCTTCTAGCACAATCACGCGGCTGCAGGCAGAACACTTTTGCCCTGAAAATCCAAAGGCAGAATAAACGACTCCGTCGATGGCCTCGTCTAAATCGGCATCATTGTCGATAATAATGGCGTTTTTACCGCCCATTTCAATAATCGCGCGCTTAACGTGTTTTTGTCCTGGTTTGATTTTACTGCACACATCCAAAATATGCAGTCCAACATTTTTAGAACCCGTAAATGCAATGGTGCAGATGTCTGGGTGTTGGACCAAATATTCACCCACTTCTTCACCGATCCCCGGTAAAAAATGAGCACAGTCAGCGGGAAGACCGGCCTTTAGTAAATAGTGAATCAAATCCATGGCTACTGCTGAGCTTTGTTCAGCAGGCTTCATCACCACTGTGTTTCCTGCAACCAAAGCTGCTCCAACCATGCCAGTCAATATCGCCAGTGGGAAATTCCAAGGGGCAATCACTACTGTCGGTCCTTTGGCTTGATAATGGTAAACAGAATTTTCGCCCGAGACATTGCCAACTTTTAATGGACGATCAAGCTTTCGCATTTCTGCTGCATAGTAATTTAAAAAATCAATGGCTTCAGTGACGTCACCGTCAGCCTCTGACCAGGGTTTACCCACCTCTAACACCTGTTTGGCAATCAACATGTAGCGATCTTGATTCATAAACTGCGCTGTTTTTTCCAGAATTTGTGCTCGGGTTTCAACCGGTGTGTGTCTGAAAGTTTTAAATGCAGACTTAGCTGATTGAATGGCAGATTCAGCTTGCTCAATGGACGCCAATTGCACAGTTGAAACGGTTTGTTGCTCAACTGAAGGATTGCTTCTGGTTAAAGTCTTTGTGCCATTTAATGATTTTCCGTTGATTACAATGGGGACGTTCAGTGGAAGCTGAGATTTTAAATTGTTAAGGGCTTTTTTCAGATTGTCTCGGTGACTGGTTAAAGCAAAATCAAAAAAAGCTTCGTTATAGAATTTATTTGTTTTAGGTAAATCAGCCGAGGTTTTTTGCAAATTATTTTTAGGATTTGCTAAAAGCTTATCGGTGGATTTGCCTTCAGCAAATTTCCCTCGCAGCCAGGATTCATTGGATGTGTTTTCTAAAAGTCTACGCACCAAATAGGCCATGCCCGGTATCAGTTCGCCGACAGGAGCGTATTCTCGCAGTCTGTATCCCATATCCACCAAAGACTTTTTAATGGGATCAGCCATTCCAAACAGCATTTGAATTTCAAAAGAATTTTTGGGTAACCCCAGGCTTTCAGCCTTGGCCATAGCATAAGCAATGGACCTGACATTGTGTGAACCAAAGGCTGCTTTTACATTTTTGCTGTTTTCCAACAATTTATCTGTGCAGTCTTCGTAATTGGCATCGCTTTCTTGTTTGTTTGTATAAACAGGGATCTGCCAATTGCGTTGTTCGGCATCAATGGTTTCATAATCCCAATAAGCGCCTTTTACCAATCGCACTGTGATCGGGGATTTGCGATTTTTGGCCGTGTCTATGACCCGTTGAATGTCGGACAATGAGTCCCGCAGGTAGGCCTGAATCACACAGCCAAAATGAGGATAGGATTTAAATTCTTCCTCGCAGACCAGTTCTAAAAAAGTTTCCAGGGTCAGGTCCTTGATTGAGTATTGTTCCATATCTAAATTTAAAAAAATCTTTTGGGTCATGGCAGTTCTAAATACTGGGCGCAGTCGGTCCTTTAGAATTTCCTTTGTTTTTTCCCAGGCAGAGGTATTGATTTGCGAATACAGGGCAGATAATTTAACACTGACATTCACTTTGGGGATTTCGCCTAAATGATCAGTATCGATTTGGGCATCTGTTTCCCATTGTGCACTATCCCTTGAAAGCCATTCAATCAGTTCAATGTATTTAGTGTGGTATTCGCTGGCTTCTTGTTCGCTCAAAGTGGCTTCGCCTAAAATATCCACTGTGAAACAAATTTTGTTTTTACGATTTTTTTTCAGAACAGCTAAGGCGTCTTGAGGGTTTTCGCCAACAATAAACATCTTGGCCATTTGGGTGACATTTTTTCTGATAGCACCTGCCATCAATGATGGAGCCAAGGACCCAAGACCCAGTCCCACGTTAAAAACAGAAGGCAGTTCCTCGCCGCTTTCGGCAAAATATTCTTTCAGATGACGGGCGACTTCGGTGTTTGAATTCAATGATGGCAGCACATCCACAAAGCGAAACATCTGGGTTTTGAAAGACTCGTTTTTCATGGACCAATCCATTATGGATCCGTACCACCAGTCTTTATTGAAAATGGAAGACTTGGATTGGCCCTCCATTTTTTTTAAAATGTCTTCGCCTATTTTTAAAACAGAATTTTCTAATGACATATTATATCCCCATAAAAATGAATGCAGGGATATTGACTCTGAAATTTCGGAAACTCAAGAGGGACAATACAGATTTTAACAAAATGATTCAGGACTAGATCAGATTATTTTACCAGCCATTGATGACGGATTTCGCCAGGGATCTCGGCCACCACTTTATCGCCACGACGCAGCGGCCCCACGCCTGAAGGAGTTCCTGTTAACAGCAAGTCCCCTCCGCATACGGGAAAATGCTCCATCAAATAGGCAATTAAATCCTTGGGTTTAAAAATCCAATCAGCAAAGGAGCCTTCTTGTTTTAGCTCATCATTAACCCACA
>JBIKLL010000060.1:0-17690 GCA_044359815.1 Pseudobdellovibrionaceae bacterium | reverse complement strand
TCAAAATATAAAATATCATCAGCCAAATTGGCTGAAATTTGAGATCACGCAAAAGTAGCTCATCGTGTTTGTTCAATTTCATTTTAACTCCCAATTCTAATGCTCGGTGGAGGGAATAGGTCTTCTCGCTCAAGTTCGCTTCACGCTCACTTCGCTTCCAGAGCCGGCAACGTTCGGTGGGGGGAATGCCGCCTCAATCTCAGCGACGGATCTCCAAACGGCTTTCGCTATGGCAACACCGCTTTCAAAAATGTCGAGTTTGCCTTGTTGATACATGGATTTGTTTTTAAAGTCCTGTGAAAACTGCGATAGAAAAGTATTACTGAATAATCGCGCTGGTCAGCACAGTTGCTGGTGTCGAAAAAAGAATCTTATCCGTGTGATCAAACACACTGACATTCAATGACCCATCAAATCCGTCAGAAAGTGCAGCAACAGCCGGCGCGGTGGCGAAATCAGATCCAACAATAGTTCCGCAGGCACCCGAAGAGAAATTCGAGTCCCAGGGAAAGGTGTCGCCAGTGACGGTAACGCAAGCTTGACCATTTGAAACAACCGCTACGTTTGCTTTCAAGGCAGACAACGTAACAGCAGCTAGGGATTCTTTTCGATTTCCGACCATCGACATATAAACCTTGTTTGATGCATCTTTCTTCACCATTCCATAAAGTGAAATATCACGAGTTGAACCGTCATACAGCATGCGATAGTGGCCATCCTGCCCTCCGCCGTGGAAATCAAACCTTAATGTAGTTCCATCGAATTCAAATAAGGCAGCACTCTCAATAATAGAAGTATCAACCTCGACAAATGCAAAGCGAATTACACTGCCATCCGCTTTGTAATAAAGAATATTATCAGTGGATCCATTATTACCAAAATCGATCACGGATTTAATGGAATACTCTGAACCCGCCAGAGCGCTGACGTCGGTGACCGCATAGCCGATTGTTACTCCTGAGGCGCCGTTCAGGCTTGCTGCGTTGGCTCCTGGACATTTCGCAACAATTGAAGCCGCAACTGTTGAGTCCGAAAAGTTAGGAAGAACAAAGGTACCCGATCCAATGTCGGGAATCCCATCTGAATTTGCATCGGGATGCAGTCCAATAATTGGACACATTCCGCTGACAATCTTTTGTTTAAAACGATTGATCAAACCCATTCCATCCCCTGGATCCAGATCTTCTGCTTTGTTCAGCAAGTATTGCACGAAGGTTTGTGGAGTGTTGAAGTAGCCAGATCCGAATATTTGAATATCTGTGCTCCCATAGCCAGCACCGATATCACCTAAGGTCGAAACCGAAGACGCCAAAACATCTCCTCCTGGAATTCCCTCTGTGATTTTTTCGGTTGCGGTGGAGATGACACCAGTAATGGATGTATCCAATGTGGCCGCAGCAGAAGTCGTGTCACTGCTTTTAGAGCAGGCGCTCGTGATAACCAGAGATATAACAACGATCATTTTTTTCATGGAGACCCCTTCAACATAGTAGTTGGTTGTTGCGTTGTAGAAGCTTCATTGTCGGCAGAATGAAAAGAGAAAACAAGTCTAGAAGACCCTAAGTTACTTGATTAAAGTAAGGGAAATCCAAGGAACTTAATTCAAGCAAAAATACAATTAAGTTTTTGAAATATATGATAATAAATGAATTTCAGTGAAACAAAAAGAAACCCCGTTAAATCCTTGATAACTGGTACGGAGAAAATGGTTGAGGTGGGGGGAATGCTCGTGCCGTCACGGCACTCACCCTCAGCGAAGCTCAGGGCTACGCGCTCTCCGGCCATCGTGGCCTTCGAGTCGAACCCCGGCTCGAGAATAGTTCGATTCCCTTCATCCATCCACCAATTAAAAAGCCACCTTTCGGTGGCATTTTAATTGGTGGAGGTGGGGGGAATCGAACCCCCGTCCGTAAGACATCCACGTTGAGGCGCTACATTCTTAGTCTGCAATTTAAATTGATAGCTTAGCTTCTACAGACGAAATCAAAACTACCCTTCCCACAGAATTTTTTAAATCTTACGCCTGCAGAAAGCACGCAAGATCGAGGTCACTAAATGACGAAATTATAAGTCCGCGACCACAACAAATAATTTCGTGCTAGCGGTTAGGCTGCAAGTGCGTAATTGTTGTCAATTACAAGATGCACGTTTTTAACGAGGTCCCCATGCGCCCCGGAATGCTCCTCAAGCTTCTGTTCCCACGTCGAAACCAGGTCACCCCCTAAAATTCATTTCGATCGAGTCAACAACAACATAAACCACTAAAAAAATTTATTTTCATCACAGATTTATCATTCAAAAATTGAATACAAACCCCATTCGTTATTCCTAGACCTATAAATAATAATTTGTTTAAAAATAAATTTTCAGCAGTGGCAAAACGTCACCTAAAGCTTGTTTTTCTAGTGAGTTATCAACGGCATCCACGGGTTTATCCACATTTTTGTGGTTACAAAGTGGTTTCCTTTTGGTTTTCTGACAAAGAACTAACAGAAAGTCTAGTTTCTTGCTGCTGGGCAGCTATGCCTGCTTGTTGCGCATTGACTCTGTCTGTCACCGGGAACAATTGCAAATTCAATTGGTAAACTTTGTCCCCTTTTGTGCCTGCTCTTTTAACAGAATTGTCTTTTTGGATTTGTTTTCTGATCTTTCGTAGCTGAAATTTTATCTCCTCAAACTCTTCTTTGGTCAGGGCCAAAGTCGCCGAACCAAATTCACGATCGCTGGCTGAATCCTTAAACAATGATTCTAGTCCCAGGTACATCAACTCAGATTGCAGCTTTCTGACCAGCTGAACTGAAACATCCTCGGGAGTTTCGATCAGATTGTTTTTTCTGACCACCATGCCTTCAGGTGAAACTTCGACTTCACCTGAATCAATGATTGCCTGCAAAGCCTGTCTGACTTCTTCTTCGTTAACAGTTCCACGTAATAGTTTAACCAATTTGTCTGGCTTAAATTCCACACCTGTTTGATCAATCATCGCAAACAAAATCCAACTGATCCAATTGGGCAGTTTTTCCCAAGTCTTGGCATCAATTTCACCAGATTTTAATTTTGCTGAAATCCTGTGTTCATTCAGTTTTTTTAAAAAAATATTTCTGAGCGCTGGATCGTTTTCCTGGGTAAACTGCACCAGCAATTTGAATTCATCTGTAGATTCTTTGTTTAATCCCAGGGCCTTTGCAAATTTCAAAACCATGTCCATAGACAAATTTCGTTTGCCATCAATCACCATTTTTAAATAATTAGGCGATTTAATATCCGCACCTGCTGAAAACACTTGATAGGTATAGGGTCGCAGACTTTTTTTAGTCAGTTCGCGTTTGTACTTATAAAAATCATCCAAATATTTTCGGTAATCTAAATAAAACGACAGATTTGGTGCTTCCAGTATTTCGATATCAGATTTTTTGTTTTCTAATTGATTGCTTAAAATACCGCCCCCCGCTTGGACAATTGTTATCAGGTAACTGTTGGGACACAACCTAAAAACCCTTAAAAAAAGTGTCCTACTGTCCCCAATTCCTTAAGTAGCAATGAATATACCAGGACAAAATGTTACTGCAGATGGTAATGTGACTGGGTGAAACAAAACTCAATACAATCGTTTACAGATCTGAATCCCGACAAAATACTGTCTGCCGTCGAAGCCGCTGGGTTTTGGCCCACAGGCGAATTTCAGCAGCTGAATTCCTATGAAAATCGTGTGTTTGAGGTCAAACTGGAAGCCTCGGATAATCCTGAAACGCCACAAAAAATCATCGTTAAATTTTACCGTCCCGGTCGGTGGTCACTGCCCTGTATCCAAGAAGAGCACAGTTTTTTGATCGAGCTTGAAGCCGAAAAGATACCAGTTGTTGCGCCGATCCGTTTCAAACAAAATTCCACTATTTTGGAATTTGAAGGCCATCTGGTGGCATTTTTCCCGAAATTTTATGGCAAAATGCCTGATGAGTTTTTGGGTGACGATCTGCAAAAGGCCGGCAGAACCTTGGCTCAGATTCACAACGTGGGCGCTAAATATAAATTCAAACACCGTCCGCGTTTAGGTTTTGAGCCTTACCAAATCAATGAAATGCTGCACACAATTGATCGGTTTTTAGTGCCCGAAATGAAATCCAGATATTTAAATGCCGCTCAAGAAATCGAGGATTTGTATTACGACAATTTTGACAGCAGTCGATTTTTTCGGATCCATGGCGATTGCCATCGTGGAAATTTGCTCAAACGGCCGCAAACAGGAACCGAAAATTTATTTTATTTTATAGATTTTGATGATTGCATGATGGGACCTGCATCACAGGATGTGTGGATGCTTTTATCAGATTTTTCTGATGAATCCGAAAAAGAAATTTTGCTTTCAGGCTACGAAGAGCTCCGAGACTTTCCACTAGGTGAATGGCAAAAGATTCCGATACTGCGGGGACTGCGAATTATTTCGTACGCAGCCTGGATCGGCAATCGATGGCTGGACCCCAGTTTTCCAAAAATATTTCCTGAATTCGGTTCTTATAACTATTGGGCCGAGGAAACCGAACAGCTAGAGAAAATCTTAAGGCTTTTTTAAAAATTAGTTCTTCACATACCTAATTCTATAATGAATAATTAACTTAGATCGACATCATGGGGGATAGACATTGGCTTCAGTATTGTACTATGGTCCAGACAAACGAGTTAAAGATCTATTAGACGATTTTTTCAAAAGACGCCAGCAAGACGCAGGCGAGGTCAACTCCATCACTCACGTGATGGATGAGCGTAAATACGTTGAAGCTCTAACGGCAGTAAATTTTGATGTCATGATGTATGAACAGGTCGTGATGGGTCAGCAGCAACCTCAAGAATTTGTCGACAGCTTTTATAAAAAATTTCCCAACCGAACAGCACCCAAAATTTTAGTCGGAACTGAAACAGATCATTTAAAGGTTTTAAAAATTCTGAATTCTGGCTTCAAAGATTATTTGTTGTTGCCACCTGATAAAGCCCTGTTGATCGAAAAAATCACAATGTACACCATAGGTCGTCGCACTAACGACACCCGACAGGTTTATTCGTTACAGCTTTCACAAAACGCTGACGTAGCAAAGCCTGGCGTGATCGAAGGTTTATCTGAATTTGACTGCCAGCTGCGGTCTACACAGCAATATCAAACTGATGAATTAGCTATTTTGTATTCAAAGGCTTTTGGCGCTGATTTTAGCCAAACAGGTTCTGTGATCGGACGGTGTTATGGATCTGAGCCCCACGAATCCTTTGAGGGGCAGTTTTTAAATTCTTTTTATTTTTTGGGAATCACTCCTGATATTTTAACCAACATCAGAAACGCTCTTCGAAAAACCTATATTTCGCAAAAGGGTAAATAGCCTGATCTGTATCAACAGCAGGTTTCTAAGCCCATCAAAATTGATTTGGACTTGTTATTCGCCTCTGACAGTTTTGTTTGAACAATAAAAAGTTTGTTCCTGTAACCAAATTGTCTTTTTGGTTTGGTTGTAGGTAATTGTTTGGTCATCAATAAAATGCCATGCAAAAGCAGATTGAACGACAAATTGCATTTCTTGGCCTTCTTTAAATGCTGACAAATCTCCCTGGGCACAAAACACAACAGGTTTGCCAATGTCATCGTTTACATAAACCAAAGCCAATTTTGATTTGCGCTTATCACCGTTGCAGTGTCCATCCGAATTATAAACTCTCACATATGATGTCCCTAACGCTTTTTTATTACTGCATTCAAGCATCTGTGTTGCATCGTTAGCCGACAAAAACCCCACCATTAAAGCTGAAATCGTTAATAGCATTTTGTGACTCCTTTTGTGCCCTCGTAATGCAGTTTGAATTTTGATTTTTACCAGAGCGCCGGCCCTGGATGGCAAAATATATAACCAATTCCCTTGGATTTCGAAAGCCCCCTTAAATCTTGGTGGCTTCCTATTGATTTAAGCCTATCGGTTAGGCAATAAATTCACTAAGATTCGCGTCATTGATCGGAAATCCGCCATTTCTGCTGTATCCCCTAATGTTGGTCGGGTCCCATACAAAATCTGGTTTGACCAATCCCGCTAGGCCCGGAAGGGAGCAACGGTACTCAAACTGATTTGTGATATGGATCGCCCGGCCGCTTTTTGTTTTTAGGGGTTAATTAAAAAATTCAATTTCACAAATGTTGTAAATTGTTTTTTCGTAAGCCGGAGGATTTTTGTCATACGAAGTGATCGCCAGAAAATGGCGCCCTCAAACATTTGAACAACTGGTTGGGCAGCCCCATATTTCTAGGACAATTCTGAATTCGATCAAAAACGACAGACTCCATCACGCGTTGTTGTTCACCGGCCCCAGAGGCACTGGCAAAACTTCCAGCGCTCGAATCCTGGCCAAGATTTTAAAATGTCCTAACGTTACCGAAGCCACGCCCTGCAATCAGTGCACAACCTGTGATGAAATTGCTCAGGGGCGAAACATCGATGTGATCGAAATCGACGGAGCCTCGAACAACGGTGTTGATGCCATACGCGAACTGCGCGAAGGGGTATCGTTTTTACCCTCTCAGGGTAAATACAAAATTTATATTTTAGACGAAGTCCACATGTTGTCGACTGGGGCCTTCAATGCCCTATTAAAAACTCTCGAAGAACCTCCGGCTCACGTGTTGTTTGTGCTGGCTACGACCGAGGTCAATAAAATCCCTGTGACCATATTATCCAGGGTTCAGCGTTTTGACTTTCGCAGAATTTCCACAAAACAAATCGTTGAGCATTTAAAAAATATTTGCGCCAAAGACTCAGTGGACATTGATACCGAAAGCCTTTGGACCATTGCCAGACAGGGTGATGGATCCATGCGTGACAGCCAAAGCTTGCTGGATCAGGTAATCACCTTTGCCGGTCAAAAAATCACTCCTCAATTGGCGGTTGATATTTTGGGCCTGACTGATAGGGCCTTGGTTCTGGAAACCCTAACGGCTTTGTGTGCGCGAAATTTATCAGACACAATGGCGTGCATTGAAAAACTGCGTGAATCTGGATTTGATCCCATTATTTTTGGTAAAGAGCTGATCGAATCAATCCGTAATGCGATTTTTTTAAAAGTTTCAAAAAACCCCACCAGCTTGGATTTGCCAGATTCAGAAATCAGGTATTTGACTGATTTGGGTGAACCCCTGCAGTACGAAGATCTGCATTTGATTTTTGATATGATCCTAAAGGGCATCAGTGATTTAACACGATCAGTGGATCCGATATTGGTGATGGAAATTTTGCTGCTTAGATGCGCGCAAGCTCCAAATGTTGTGCAAATTTCAGAATTACTGTCAGCCAGACCCCAGGGGACGGTGACACAATCACAGGATTCTGTAGCACGTCCGGCAGCTCCTGCGATGGCGACTCACAAAAGCAATCCTATTGGTATCAACCCGCAGGAAAAATGGTTTCAGTTTGTACAGCAGGTAAAAGCTGCTGATCCCATCCTGGGTGCAAAGATTGAAAATCTGATTTTTATTAATCACAAAGACAACAAGCTGGAACTGGGCATCCCTGCCAAGGTTTCGTTTTTGTCACCACAGTTTCAGGACAAGGCTTTGTTGTCTGATCTGGGTAAACATGTGCACATCGAATACGGCGCTGGTTGTGAGTTTACAATCACTGAAAGCAAGCAGTCTTCTGTCAAAGTCGCCACTACGGCAAAATCTTTGGCTACCGAAAAAGAAAACGCAAAAACCCAAGAAGTCATCGAGGATTTATCCAAACACCCATTGGTGCGATCGGCTTCGCAGGCGTTCAAAGTCAAAATCAAATCAGTCACCAACAAAGGAGATCATAAATGAAGGGATTCCAAGGCGGCATGGCCCAGCTGATGAAACAAGCTAACCAAATGCAAACCCGAATGAAAAAGGCCCAAGAAGAAATGGCCACCAGAACCTTTGAAGGATCTGCCGGCGGCGGAGCGGTCAAAACAGTCGTGACTGGTGACAATCAGATTAAATCCATCGTGATCAACCCTGACGTGATCAAATCAGGTGATGTTGAAATGTTGCAGGATCTGGTATTGGCTGCGGTTAATGATGGCCTTAAGGTCGCCAAAGAAACCAGCGCCAAAGAAATGGAAAAGATCACTGGCGGCATGAACATCCCAGGAATGTTCTAGATTTTAGTTAGTTTTCATATTTAAATATTTTTATGCTGAGAATCCCTTTGTTAGATAAATTGGTTTTTGAATTAGGCAAAATGCCTGGCATCGGCCCAAAGACCGCGCAAAGGCTTGCGTATTATCTGCTAAAAAGCCCTTCCGAAAATTCTAAGCAATTGTCTGCGACCCTGGATCGTCTGCATGAATCCATCAGACAATGCCCTGAATGTTTTAATTTTACCGACCAGGTCGTGTGTTATTACTGCCAGGACAACAATCGTTCTGACGATGTTTTGTGTATCGTTGAAGAACCCTCAGATATTATGCGCATTGAAGCTTCGGGCGCCTTTCGTGGCAGGTATCATGTGTTGCATGGATCAATTTCGCCATTAGATGGGGTATCGCCAGATGATTTAACCATTGATCAGCTGATCAAACGGATAGATCGATCAGAGGGGCGCATAAAAGAATTAATTTTAGCCTTGGATTCTGACCTTGAGGGCGACACCACGGTTTTGTATTTGATGAAGTTATTTGCAACCCGTGCAATTAAACTTAGCAGAATCGCACAAGGTGTTCCTATTGGTAGCGACATCGATTATATTGATGACAGAACAATGAGCCGTGCACTTGAAAACAGGATTGAGCTGTAATGTCATTTATTAACTACAACGCCAAAGAAATCCACTGCAAGATCGTTTACTACGGTCCTTCACTGAGTGGTAAAACCACAAACATCCGTTGGGTGTTTCAACAAACCAATGGCGAAAAAAGCGATTTAATCACACTGAACACCGACATTGAACGCACTTTGTTTTTTGATTTTTTGCCGATTGATCTGGGTAGCATCAGGGGCTTTAAGACGCGGTTTCATCTGTACACCGTGCCTGGCCAAGTGGTTTACGATGCCAGCCGAAAATTAATTTTAAAAGGCCTTGATGGTGTGGTGTTTGTTGCAGATTCACAGGCCGAGCGGATGGAGGAAAATCTGTTATCGCTCAGAAACCTGGAACGCAATCTGGAAACTCAAGGTTATGACATCAAAGAAATCCCTGTTGTGCTTCAATACAACAAACGGGATTTGCCAAATGCTTTAAAGCTTTCTGAGCTAAGAGCACAGCTTAACAAATACAACGCACCTGACTTTGAGGCCACGGCATCAGAGGGCCGCGGAGTAATGGATTCATTAAAAACAGTTTCAAAATCCATCATCAATGTACTTAAAGGTGGCAGCACTCTTTAATCTTATTCGAAGATGTTTTGATCCAGTGGCTTACTTAAAAATTGTGCCGCCGGAATTATTTCAATGTTTTTTAATTTGGAAGATTTTTTTAATTTTTGTACTAACTGTATTCGCTTTGCAATTTTCAGCTTATCGCCAAAATAGTTTAAATGACCAGATGGCTGATCTGAGTTGTATTTTGCCTCTATCAGGCAAATTGGTTTTTTTGATTTTAGAATCACAAAATCAACTTCTCGGCCTTCTTTGTCGCGCAAATAACTGAGTTCAAATTTTTCACCCATTGAATCTTCTAGAAAATGAACTCTCTTCAGCAAATGCGTAGCTACCAGATTTTCAAACTTTGCACCTTCATCTCCATCAACTTCTGGATTATTGAAAACATAAATTTTGGAAGGCTTTGTCAAAGCACGAATCATTTTTCCGGAATATGGTTTTATGGAAAATATAATGTAAAGGCTTTCCAAGATTGCGATCCATTGTTTCACGGTCTTTGGGGCGACCTCGATATCCCTAGCAATATTGGCATTCGAAATTATGGACCCTACCCTAGCCCGAAGCCCCTCATACAGTTGCTCGATAGCTGTCAGATCCTTGATAAAGCTTAAGTCTCGAAGGTCTTCTTTAATCAATAAATCCATATGCGACTTTGCCCATCTTTTGGCATCGACTGCAGACTCTGCCAAAAAAGGTTCAGGAAAGCCGCCCCTTTCAATAAGTCTTTCCAAAACCTGACTGGGATCATCCTGCAAAGGATTTTCTGCCAAACAAAAGGGATGCAGGCGCCAATGGTGATACCTGCCGAACAAAGAATCCTGACCTTTTCTGTAAACATCTAAAAGCGCACTTCCGGTGATCAAAAACTGATGAATCTTTTTTTGTGTGTCATAGATTCCCTTAATAAGATTCTTCCACTTTTGATATTTGTGGATCTCATCCAGAACGATTAGATTATCTTGATCAACCCAGCTAGAATCCAAAATTGTTTTTCTGTCGTCTTTTGAGTCCCAATTGAGATACCTGCCAGATTTTGAAGCCTTCAATAGTTCTTGGGCAAAGGTTGTCTTGCCACACTGCCTGGGCCCGCTAATGAAGACCATTTTAGAACCGAGGTCTTTTAAAACACGGGAATGTAGATATCTTTCCATATGACTATTTTGACCTTTAGGTAATTTTAGTCAATACTAAAATGACTCGTTGGTATTTTTAGTCATTTCTAAATTGCTGGCCTGGACCCCAGCTTCCAAGATCTAGGCTCATCAAAATCCATCATCAATGTACTTAAAGGTGGCAGCACTTTATAAAGTGGTATAAACCCTTGTCCTATGGGCTATGATCTAGTTACAGAAATCAAAAATCTAAAACAAAAGCACGACTTTGCCATTTTGGCCCACTATTACGAAGACGGTGAAATTCAAGACCTGGCTGATTTTGTCGGCGACAGCTACCAATTAGCCATTCAGGCAAAAAACTTAAAACAGCAAAATATCCTGATGTGCGGAGTGGTGTTTATGGCCGAAAGCGTGAAGCTGTTGTCACCGCAAAAAAATGTCTTTGTCCCTGATTTGAATGCTGGCTGTTCATTGGTTAATGATTCACCCTATGAAAAATATTTGGCTTGGCGAAAGCTTTATCCTGATGGGATCGCAGTGACCTATGTTAATTCCAGCGTGGCAGTAAAATCCATCAGTGATGTGATTGTGACCTCCAGCAACGCCGAAAAAATCATTCGCTCGCTGCCTGCAGATCGGCCGATTTTGTTTGGACCAGATAAAAACTTAGGTAAGTTTTTGCAAAAAATAACAGGGCGTAAAATGGAAATTTGGCAGGGCGCTTGTCAGGTCCACGTTTTATTTTCAGCAAAACGATTGCATCAGCTTATTAGTGAAAATCCAGACGCAATAGTGATCGCCCATCCTGAATGTGATGAACCAGTTTTGGCCTATGCCGCAGTAATTGGTTCGACTTCTAAATTATTAGACGAGGTTAAAAATAATCCAGCTAAAAAATTTATTGTGGCTACTGAAACAGGGATCCTGCATCAGATGCAAAAATCTCGACCAGAAGCTGTGTTGATACAAGCCCCCGTTGATGATGAAACTTGCGCCTGTAACAATTGTCCCTATATGAAGCTTAATACTTTGGAAAAAATTAAAAAAACTATGATTGAAAAGCTTAACCCCATTTCGATAAACGCTCAGGTACAAGAGCGGGCCAAGCTGCCTCTGCAGCGAATGGTTGATATTGTTAACGGAAAACCCGTACAGTTTTCAGATAGGTTTATGTGAGCAGTTTAGATTTTAACATTGCAGAAGTTTTTAAAGATTTTGATACCAAAGATATAGTTTATAAATTTGATCCCAGTTGGGGTGCAGACGTTACCGGTTCAAAATATTTGTTGCTGGATTCATTAAAGCCTTATGTTGATTTTAAATATTCAAAATCTCATTGCCCTAATTTGGGTGGATTTTTTGCCATCAATCCTGAAACCAAAACCAACGTGGGATTGGACATCGAGCAAACTGATAACATCACCTTTAATGTGGTTCGCAGGATCTATCCAAAGGCCACCGAGGACAATTGCAAGGCCACATGGGTGGCCCTGGAAGCTTCCTTTAAGGGATTGCGTGGCTTTAAACAGCCTCAGACGCTGAGTCAGATTTTGTTGGGGCCCTTTCAAAAAGTCGCTGATAACATCCAAACCTTTAGCCTGGAAAACCCTCAGGTGTACGGTTTAAAAAACAGCAAAGGCATAGTGTTCGGCGGTAAAACTCATCAAATCTGCTTTTTTATCTGTTGCTGATTTTTTTGCTCAGGTTGTCTGTTCGCAGCCAACCCTTTTTGCGAAACCACAGATAAATCACCGCAGCTACCAGAACCATAAAACCCAAAGCCAGCGGGTAACCAAATTCTGATTTTAGCTCTGGCATATACTCAAAATTCATCCCATAAACCCCGGCGATGAAATTCAGCGGCATCAAGAACACAGAAAATATTGTCAATACCCTCATGACCTCGTTGGTTCGATGGGATGCAAAGGATACGTGCAGATTCAGTAACGAAATCAGGCTTTCGCGGACTTCTTCCAATTGAAAGGTCAGCTTATTCAGATGTTCACGGACTGTCTGAAACTGGGGCTTTACGTTATCAGGGCAATCAACGATCATTTCGGAAATAGGTCCATCCATCATCTTGAGCATTCTGTGCATAATGGAAGCCCGTCGTTTTAACAAATAAATCTGCTGTAATTTGATGGCAGCATTTGAATTAAAAACTTCAGCTTCAAACCCTTCGAACTTTCTGTAGGTGTCTTCGACGGCTTTGTCATATGTTGAAGCGACTTGATTGATTAATTCGACAACCACTGATTTAGCACCAAAATCGCAAATCTGAGATCCATCATTGAATTTTTTTATCACTGCTTCCACATAAGGCTGTTTGATTCTGTGAAAGGTGACAATAAAGTCATCCGAATAAAAAATAGCTAATTTATTGGTAAGTCTTTGCACAGAATCTGACCTGCGATCAGCATCCATATCGATGGCCCGCAAAATCATAAATTTATAGCGTTCCATATGTTCGTATTTTGGCAGGTGCTCGGGCTCCAGACATTCTTCGATCGAACTACTGTGCAGTCCAAAACGTTTAACTAGGTCTGAAAAATCAACGTTTGCTGGATCAATGACGTCGACCCAGGTGATTCCATTATGTGTGACTTCATGGTTGATCATGGGAACGATATTAGTGGTTCCCATTTGCACTAGCAAGCGTGAACTAAACCCTATAATACGCATTCAGACCTGAAAGAGGGCTATAGGGACTGTGCTAAATATCAGTATATTACAGTCTCATATTGAGATTGTGATGTTTAAAAGATCCACAAATCATTGGGGGGCAGAATCGTTATTGGAATCTGTTCCAGGGTGATTCAATGTTTTCAGGATATTTTGATTGGACTCCTTAACTTTGGTCCAGTTTTGCCGATCAGTTTAAGGTAAGCTTAAGAAAAGAACAGGAAGGCAAATATGGTTGCAGTAAAAAAAGTAGCTCCCGGTGGCAGATCAGCTCCCAGAAAGTCCATCGAACCATTAAAGGTTGCCAGCATGTCATCCCTAGAAAACTTAATGAAGCTTTCTAAGGGTGGTGAAATCATGCAGGCATCAACAACAGGGCTGTTGTTAGTCGTAAAACGCGAAGACTTGGTTCCGGCCAATCTGCGCAAAAATCTAACTATAGACTCAATAAAGGGTATGCGGGTTTTAATTAATCTGCCCCAATTAAATCTGGAAATTTCTGGGCGCATTGCCAGAACCAAATTGTTGGGTAAGGCCGGTTACGAGCTGGGTATAGATTATACCGAAGACGCTCCAGAATATTGGCGTGAATGTTTGATGGATTTATTGCCCATGCCAGGCGAAATAGAAGAACAGTAGTTTTAGATTTCCCAAAAATACGGAAGCTGTTTTTCACTTAAAAACAAAATCGAATAATGTGGTGGCAAAAACCACGACAGGGCTTCGGCAATGTCTGGGTGATCTGCTTCAGGCGGATTGCCGATTGATTCTAATGAAATCACTAAATCAAAATTATTGTCATGCCAAAAAGCAGTTGAAATTTTAGGTCGCAAAATATTTTGCTGAATAAAAAATTCTTTTAAAATTTTTCTGGCGTAATCAGGCAAAATTTCTGGCGTAGGATCTGCAAAATTGGCCTGGGATAGATCCAACTGCACAGAGCTTTCGGTGCTGTTAATGTTTTTAGTCAGATTTCTGCGGATAAAATAACCTGTTTCCCTGAAATGCCAAATCATCCCATAGGTCAAAACAAAATCAGGAAAGGTTTTATGCGGATTAATCACAATCCCAATGCCCCTGGTGCTCACCCACTGCAATAATTTTTGCGCAGATTCATCAGAAGTTTGTGAAGTTTGAACAATCATATAGGGCCAACTGTCGGGACCCATCTGAGGTTCCTCGGTAAGCAATTGAATGTTTGATTGGGTGAAAGCCGTTAAAAACTGGTCTTCCCACTTTTGGTCCCGCTGGTTATCAGAAATTTTTAATAAATCAGAAATCAACATGCATCGTTTAAATCTTTTTACTTGGCATCAGTCAAGGGCAGATTGAGAATGATATCCATGCAAGCACATCACGAAGGTTTCATTGATAGTTTTGATGGTTCAAAGTTGTATTTTCAGCTTTGGGATAACAAATCTGACACCTTGGTTTTAGTGACCCACGGGCACGGTGAACATTCGGGCTGTTATATGCGTGTGGTGGATGCCCTGGCCCCCACGGGTGCTTCTGTGATTGCTTGGGACCTGAGGGGTCATGGTAAATCCGATGGCCTAAGGGGTTATGCTGTGGATTTTTACGAATACAGTAAAGATTTAGAGTTTCTGATCATGCAACTGGGGAACCAAAAAATAGTGAAATTTAAAAAACTGATTTTATTTGCCCACTCGATGGGTGGATTGATTCAGACTGCGGTGGTAGCGGGTTCTATGCAAAAATTTGAAGCCCTGGTTTTTAGTTCGCCACTGTTTGGGATCAGCATGCAGGTTCCGTTTATGAAAGAACTGGCTTCAGTGATTGCCGAGAGCTTTTTGCCAAAGCTTACGTTGGGAACCGGTATAGATTACGACAAGCTGACCAGGGATGATTTAGTCAAAAAAGAATATGAGCTTGATAATTTGAGACATCAAAAAATGAGTGCTGGCGTTTTTTTAGGGATTCAAAAATCCTTTAAAAATGTTTCAGCCATATTGTCACAATTAAAGGTCCCCACCTTGGTGCAGATTCCTGAATCTGATCCCGTAGTTGATTCTGACAAAACCAAGCAGTGTGTTGAGATTGCGAACAATCCCGGAATTCAAATGAAAATTTACCCTGGCAGAAGGCATGAACTGTACAACGATTTAAACCGTGATGAGGTTTTCAGGGATCTGGCGGGGTTTATAAAAGCCCACATCTAGATTTAGGCAATAGTTCAGTGCTCAGCTGCCTAAAATCAGCAAAAAGGACTTGATTAGGTGGGTCTTTGTCGTTAAAAAACCCTTTCTTAATGACGACAGGGAGTTAGCTCAGTTGGTAGAGCGCCACCCTTACAAGGTGGATGTCGCAGGTTCGAATCCTGTACTCCCTACCAAAGTAAATAACCACCGAAAGGTGGTTTTTTAGTTTGGTAGAGAGTCAGATTTGAACCTTTGTTCGGCAAAAATAGCACTATGCTATTTTTGCGTGAAACCCCGAAGGGGGCGAGGGCAGGAGCCCGAGACAATCCTGTACTCCCTACTCTAGCGATCGGCCCCGGCTCTGGGACAAATGCGCGTGATGCGCATTTGTGGGAAGACCGAATCCTAAACCGTCAGGTGATCTTTAATTTACGCCTTTTTTAACTGGGGTTTGTGACTTACGACCATTCAATGCCTTTATCGCCAAAGTTTCCAAGGTTTCGCCGTGTTTCAAAGTTCTACAGTTATCAATGGCAAACTGAGCCCCAATTGAATGTTGCGACCGAGTCCAATCAAAATAAACTTCCCAAGACTCAATCACTTTCATAGCTCTGTCGCATCTGTCAGTCGACCAGCCCTTTTCACCACAGCGATTTTCCTGGCCAGGTTTCATATAGGTTCCACCGATTTTGCCATAACTGTACAAACTGGTTGTCACATTCGGCCTTTTGGGAAATCGCATTTTATATCCCATTATCGTTGAGAAATTAAAATTTTTGTCAGCGATTTTTTTTGCATCACTCTTTGCACTTTCATTTTGAACAAAACTATACAACTGATCCATGTCTGAAAAAGTTAAAAGTGTATTTGTATCCACTTCACTCAGAAAGTTAAGCTTATTTTGGTTCAGAAAGTTTATTTATGAAACCGAAATCGACGTTTTTTCAGATCCATTATCACCGACAGAATTGATAAATACATTTTTGTGCGGTTCTAAAAATTTTTTAGCCTTTTGTGCGCCTAAAATAAAATTCTCTTTGGAGGTCTTGAAAAATTCAGAATATCTGTCGCTCAATCTTTCACCGTCAATAATTTCCCCCATACGCATTCCACGATAAAATCCTGCCAACATTGGGTTTAGTAGCCCGGTTGAAATTCCCAACTGAGACTTTTCAATAAACGCACAGGCTGAATTAATTGAACCCAAAAAATGATAAGCTTTAGCAGGAATTGTATTTGATTTACCGTCTTTGGACTGAACAGAAATTATCCTAGACTTTAATTCGTCTGAAATATCGATATCCGGTCCAATTGATTTAGGGGAAAACAAAGTAGAATTTTTAAATACGCGTAAAACATTACTTGAGGTAGAAGACATTAGATCAGACACAATGGACGGGTTTTTAATTTTTGCTTTTTCAATTGCACGTTCAAAAATTTCTTTTCTAACTTTTAAATATTCATCATAACCAGGTGTTGTTGGCGAAATGCTTAAGGGCTCTTTCATCGCATCATCATGGCCCAACATCGAAATCATTCTAGCTGCCAAATGTGAATCACCCTTAGCAATTTCTAAAGCCTTGCGCCAGTGTTCGCCAGGATTTTGGTTTTTGTCATTGAGCTTAGGACGACTCAGTCCAGAATCAGCCACTAATTCTAAATCTTTATTAAGAAGCCATAGATAATACTGTGTCGTCATTTTTGCAAAATGAGGCGGCTGAATAAAAGCTGAATTAGTTGAGTCAAAGCAGCGCTTTACCTGCAGTAGTCTAGTCCAGTCTCAACTCGGATCCGAATAGGTCATGAACACCAATAAAATTAAGCCGCATTACCTGCGGCTACATTGTGAAGTCGGCGCCATGTAACTGAGTACAAAATCTTCGCGTGATCTGGGCATTCCCACTATGTTTTTTGACATCACAGTTACGATTCCACTTTTTGTGCTGGGATAAATATCTTTTGCGTTGAAAGCCTGTACCGTCAGCTCAAATGATTTACCTGCTTGATTGGCAACAACTGCCCTGACGACTTTGTTGTATTCAAACCCTGCGCCCCTGGCTGTCCATCGGCATTTGCTGTCGATCTGCCAGATTTCCAGGATTCGTTGATTTTCGTTTTGGACTCTGACGTTAAAGAAATAAAATGTTTCACCAGTTTTTTCGTAGCCTCTGTAAATCCCCTGAATTTTGGACCATGGAAAGGGAACTTCCTTACCCCACGGAAAAAAATCACCAGGTCCAACCTTGGGCGGCAAACCAACCCGCACAAGCTCATACTGTGGCGTAACATTAGTATCAAAAGCAAAACTGCTCACTCCGATCATAAGAACCGCTAAAAATGCCGCCCATACCTTCATTGTGTCATCCCCTC
>JBIKLL010000015.1:0-48905 GCA_044359815.1 Pseudobdellovibrionaceae bacterium | reverse complement strand
AATTTGTTTTTACTGTTTTTAGACACATGCAGCGAGCGTGCGGGGCATATCTGGTGTTGAGTCATTTAGACTAATCAGTTTTAAGATAATTTATTAATCGTAAAAGTGATTAGTCTAAATGATTCAATACGAGAGATGAGCCCGCGGCCGTTAGCGAGTGTCTAAAAATAGTGAAAAAAATTACCTTTGTATTTACGCATCACGAGATATGCGGCGGTAAATTAAACGTCGCGCTCGCAAATGTTTTCTCAAGGTGTAAAACAAAGAAATATTTTTTAAAATTCAATTTAACCGCAGATAAGGGAAGCCTATTTCTGGGTTTCCTGCAGTGGCAAGATATCGTCGTCAGCTAAATAAACAAACACTGCAAAACCGATAAGCCTGATGCTGGTGGAAACATAAACAGCAAAGCTATCATTGGCAAAATAAGTCAGCTCTCCGTCTTCGATGGCTGATTTGCTGGCCTTGGCCATGCGTTCATAAAATTTTCCCTGCAATGAATTTGTCCCAAACTGTTCGCGCTGCAGTTTTGAAAACTGCACAAGCTCTAGCCATTCAGGGTTTCTGACCAAAGTTCTGGCAAAAGCATACAGCAATTCATCGTTAGGAGTTTTTGCGTTTTCTTCGATTAACAAAGCTAATTTGTCCTGAATTTTCCCCTGGCGTTCAGAAATTCTTTCGATGGGCTCGATGTATTTTGACCTGAGGTACATATCCAATGAGGATTTTCTAAGAATTAGAATATGATTTTTGATTTCTTTCGGAAGATTCAGATAAGCCTTGGCCAAGAAAGTGTTCACAGTTTCGGGGCCAAAGGTCACTGCGCTCAACGCTTGCGAAGCTGTTGTTAGCAACATGCCACGTTCTTGGTGTAAGTCATGGTACAATTTTGATAATAAAATATCAGGATCATCAGGCAGTTCGCGTCTAAATAATCTGGTGATGTCGTTGATACTGACACGTTCTGATGTTTTTTGATTAATCCCGTAGGCCTTGGATCTGTTGCCCATGTCGTGACCACCCAAGGATTCCAAAATTTCCTTTGCTCGTATGGAGGCCTCATCCTTGGTGATGTTCAGGCTTGCTACATTCTGTGAGCTATTACCTTTAGATTTTGCTTCAGGTTGAACGGTTTCGTTGGTCACGCCGGATGTGTCCAATTGGTCGACTTTGTTGGCTAAGCCTTCCAAGAAAGTTCTGACAACCAGATATTCGCTATACTGTGATCCAAACATTCTGGCCAATTTGTAATGTTGTTTTCTGAGAGCTTGATAGCTTTCGGATTCAGCGGCGGTTAGAGGCTTTTCGCTCAAGACTTTTTCGCGCAGGTCATAATATTTGTTTAGTAGAAAATAATTAGACTCAACCTGTGAAAATAAATTTCTGTACATGTCGACGACGGCCTTTTTTTCCCTGCCACCATTTTTTATGTGCTGTTTCAGCTGGAGAAATCTGCCAAAAACTTGCAGATCAGAACTTTGAAAAAGCGTCCCGTTGATTTTTCTGAGAAACTCCAATGTGGATTGCAGTCTCCAGACCTTCAGGGTGTTTTGCAAATCTGAATGTCTTACTGATTGCTGTTGGTACCCGTGCGGGGCAGAAATCGGCTGAAAGATACTTTCACATTTTATTTTTGATGAATTTGCAGCGGCGATATTAAACTGCAAAATAAAAAGCAGTAAAAAGCCTGTGGCTAAAAAAAACTTGTTCATATTTCCCCTCATTTTCTGAGGCTGAAATATAAACTAATCCTGCGGGTTTGGGTCAATCAAAAAAGCCCTTTAGTTTCTAATTTTTTTAACCATGCAGCTAAATACGACATTTGACATAATTCGCCCGTTAATGTCGGTCATCTCATGTTTTGGCTTGTTATTAAGGCTTTTAAATTTTTCAGAATTTTCATTTAAATAGGTAACAACATTCTGCTCTTGCCCCAATTGCATGGTGTACTGATTGCTGTCTTGGGTCTCTATGGTTTCACTATAGACCTGAGCAAAAAAATTCAAATCTGTAGCTGAGTCCTTGTGTTGGATTTCAGCATAGCAGTTATCCAGTTTAACTTCTGGATAATGGGGGTGAGTCTTGGACATCTGGACTTCTAAATGATCAGTGACCTTGACGTCATAATAATGATGCATACCCAGGGGGAATCTGTAGCTGACCTGGCATTGCAGCATGGTTTCGCAGGCAGGTTCCGCTTGGGCCAACAGACCTGAGGTTGCAATTAAAATCATCACTAAGGTTTTCATATCGATTTCCTTTTAAAGATTTATAAATTGAACAAATATTAGCATGATTTTTTTTGGATTCATAATTAACCTGTCAGGGATATTTGAATAAGCAAAAACTACGATCAAAGGGCGCTTTTTGGTCACTACTGGGATGTGTGTTTGAAGGTAATTGTTTTTATTTCTGTTCTGATTTCACTGTTGGTATTACAGGGGGTGACTCTTAGCCAAAGGCATATGTGGGCTGACGAAGTTGAAACCGTTGAAAGAGCCAGATCCATATTGGACGGTGGGCTTCCCAGATTGGTGGATTCTGAAAATCGCATCAGTGTAAATGCTGCTGGTAAAGAAATCGAAGATTCCAATTTGCACAGATACACGCCTTGGTTGCAATTTTATACAGGAGCACTGGGGCTAGCTGTGGGAAAGCTTGTTAACAGCACTGATTCAGACTTTTGGGTCAGAATACCTTTTGTGTTTTTTCATTCATTGAGCTCTGCAATTATTGCCGTTGAGTTTTTGCCAGTGTCTGCAGGATTTAAAATTGTGTCTGGAATATTTTATGGCATGAGCTCTGTGCAGTTCGTCCATCATCGAACTGCCAGATATCATGCCTTGCTGGAATTACTGTTTGTATTTGGTTTGTTAGCATTGAAGTATAAAAAATCCTGGGCTCTTTGGATGGCAGTGCCTTTAGTAAACACGCAGACCCTGTCTGGGCTTGTGGCATCAGGAGTGTTGTTTTGCCTTAAAAATTCTAGGATTGATTTTAAAAACAAAAAAATGTTTTTTGATTTGATTCCCATAGCTGTTGCGGTGATTGGTATTGCTGTCTTGTGCAGACCTTGGTTGCAGTCAGCTTGGGGTGGATTGGGGAGGCCGCAGTTCGACGTATTGAAAGATTCCATGGTGTGGCCGGGGTTTTTGTTTGCGACAGTGCTTGTAGGTCTGGATTATTATTTTAATCGGTCAAAACAATTTGTAATGGCGCTGGTGGCTTTTGCCTTGGGTTTGTTTGTAATGGGAGCTCATCCCTTTTCGCAGGGCAGGTATTATATTTGGATCAGCGTGCTGAGCCTGTATTTGATTGGATCAATAAAAATCCCAAAAATTAAAACCGAATATGTGGCTTTGTTTTTTATTTTGATGATCGAGTTTTTGCCACCTGTTGAAAGGCCCTTTCAGTCGTTTAGGTTAGTTTATACAGAATTTAAATGGGATCAGTTAGGGCTTAAGCAACCCTTGAGGATTGTGTTAGATCAAATCAAAAATGTGGACAGTCAGCAGAGTCAGCCTGTTTTGATTGAATATGTTCCTCAGTTAGCCAATTGGTATTTAAAAAATCCCATCGCCCTCATGCCTGATAAGAGAATGCAAAATAATTTGTCTGCAGATAACAAACTGTATTCAGAAACTGCTGAGCCTTATTTTCATATTTGGTACACAAATTATCAGCAAAACTGGGCCTGCCATCCACAATGTGATTTTATCGTCGAGGGAAATGATTTTGCAGTGGGGAAAAGCTATAATTTAGTGATCAATTCAAAAAACAAAAAAATGAAATTCTGTATTGATTTAGCGCTCACAACAAATCAATGGAACAATAGCCCCTTTATGAATCTAAAAACCAGCGCCCTGATTCCCGAGGGCGAAGCCAAGGGCTTGATGATCTTGGCTCATCATTGCCCCGACTGATTCAGTCAGCCAAGTTATCTTTTGCCGAATTTGAAATCTAAAAAATCTAAATATACGATTTTTTAGATTTCAAATTCGGCAAAAGATAAAATGGCTGGCAATAAGATATCAGTGGTTGCGCAGGCGAAAGATTTTGAATAAGGTATTTTTATGAAAATCAGCACGACCAGCGCCACTGAAATATTTCAAAAAGGCTTTTCCTTTAAGCTTTGGCTATTGATTGTATTGTTGGGGTTGGGGTCATTGACGGCAGGTTTTTATCTGGGCACTTACTATAGGCTCAATACCAAAAATTATCTGCCAGTCGATTTCGAGCGTGATTTTAAATAGGCCAGATAATACTGAACTCCGCTGATGATACTCAGAATCACAGCAATCCACAAAATGGCGTGACCAAACTTTCCCACAGGGATGGTTTGACTTAGGTATTCAAAATCGCCCACCAAAACAGCTGGGATAGCTACCATTTGTAAAGCTGTCTTCCATTTGCCAGCAGCCTTGGCATCAATGACGATATTGTCTGCGGCAGCTACTGACCTGATGCCGCCTATAAAAGTATCGCGGGCTAAAATCACTATTACCATAATGGGGTGAATGATGCCCTTGGGAATCATTAATATTAAAACAGATGTGATAAAAATTTTGTCTGCCACGGGGTCCATCAGTTTACCCATATTACTAACCATGTTTAATTTTCTGGCAAAATACCCGTCATAGTAATCTGAAATCGAGGCTAAAATAAAAAATAAAGCCGCCAGAATGTTTCCAGACAAAGAATCTAAGCTAACAAAATACATTATCACTGGAACTACAAAAATTCTGGAGTAAGTTAGCATCATTGGAATATTTAAACTTTTTTTATTCATCTAGTCCTATTGGAAGAAATGCTCAAAGAACTGTCAATGTCCTTTTTGCAATATTGGTGCTTTCATTTTTTGCATTGCAAGCCAATTCGGCAGAGAAATCAAAAAACACTGATAAATCGGCCAAGTTTTGGCTTAAGAATCCTCAGTTGAAAGAGCTGCTGTTTGAAAATCGCAAGATTTTAATTTCTGCTCGCAAATTGGACCAGGGTTGGAGTTTCAAAGGAGTTGGTGGATTAAAAACAGATTTAAACACCAGCTGGAAGAGGGCACTGGAGTTTTCGGAACTAAAAAAAGCCAGCAGATTTTTGCACGAAGTTAAGTATGATGAGGCTCTTAAAAATCTGAGCCTAGTCATCAGTATTTTGGGTAAGGAATTTCCGCTCAAACTAAAGCTTGATTTTGATCCTCAATCACAGTCCGCAGAGAGAGTTGTGCATATGAAAGTGATCGAAGGTTATTTTAAAGGCGCTCAAGGTGATGTGATATTTTTAGACTCGCAAGGCCAAGGAACACAGGTAGAGTGTTTGGCGTTTTATGAAAAAGAAGTCAGTTTTAATGAAACAATTTTTCAAGTGACCATAGAGGCCGTCATGAAATATGTTGCAGAAATCATGAGAACTCATATCGAACAAAGGTAGGAAGCAATGGACAGAAATCTTGCATTGGAATTTGTCAGAATCACCGAGGCCGCATCCTTGGCTTGCGCCCGGTTTATGGGACGTGGTGATGAAAAGGCCGCCGATCAAGCCGCTGTCGATGCCATGAGAAAAGCTTTTGACTCGGTCAGAATCGACGGAACCGTGGTGATTGGTGAAGGCGAGCGTGATGAGGCCCCGATGTTGTACATCGGCGAAAAGGTCGGTCAAACGGGACCTGATTGTCCCAAAATTGATATTGCTCTGGATCCCTTGGAGGGAACTACTATCTGCGCAAAGGGTGGAGTGGGATCAATCTCGGTCATTGCGGTGGCTGAAAAAGGAAAGTTTCTGCATGCTCCTGATACCTATATGGACAAAATTGCCTGTGGGCCAGCGGCCAAGGGTAAAATTGATATTGATTTGCCACCGGCTGAAAATATCAAAAGGGTCGCCGCAGCTTTGGGTAAACACGTTGAAGATGTAACTGTCGTTATTTTGGATAGACCACGTCATGAAAATCTGATTCAGGCTGTACGCAAAACGGGGGCAAGGATCCAATTAATTGGCGATGGAGATGTATCAGCAGCAGTGGCATCCAGTTGGGATTTTACTGGTATAGATTTATTGCTGGGCACGGGTGGGGCCCCCGAGGGAGTGATCTCGGCGGCTGCTTTACAGTGTTTGGGTGGGGATTTTCAGGGGCGTTTGGTTTTTAGAACCGATTCTGAAAAATCCAGAGCCGAAAAAATGGGAATCAAAGACTTTAACAAGAAATACACCATCGATGAGCTAGCTACAGGTTCGGTGATGTTTATCGCAACGGGTGTAACTGATGGGCCTTTATTGAAAGGGGTTAAATTTTTAGCTCATGATAAAGCAACCACGCAATCACTTGTCATGAGATCAAAATCAGGTACGATTCGTACAGTGGAGTCCATTCATAATTTGGGATTAAAGCCAGGGTATTCGACAGGAGTTTAAAATGGCAGGAGCGCAAACATCAGAGATTTTTAACTGCACACCCGAACAGTTTTTTAATGTGGTGGCTGATTACGCAAAATATCCAGAATTTTTACAGGAGGTTAAAGCCTGTCAGGTTTTAAAAACCGAAGGAAACAGAAAGCTGGTTGAATACTCAGTGTCTGTTGTTAAAAATTTTAAATACTGCCTGTGGATGACTGAGGAGAAACCAAATTTGATAAAATGGGAATTTGCCTCTGGGGAAATTTTTAAAACCTCTAGCGGTTTTTGGAAAATGGAAGCCGAAGGCGGTAAAACCAGGGCAACCTACAGTGTGGAAGCAACCTTTGGCTTAATGGTGCCAGGGCCGTTGGCCAAGGTTTTGGTCAGTGTGAATTTACCTAATATGATGTCTTCTTATCACAAAAGGATTGCAAATCTGTATGGCAGGTAAAGATTCGGACGATAAACAAAATTCGGGGTTGATTTCTGAAACCATCAGAAAGGTTTTCGCATTGGGAGTTAGTGCGGCCTTTATGACCGAGGAAAGCATTAGAATTTATTTAAGTGAATTAAAGCTTCCAAAGGAAATCCTGAATGTGGTTTTGCAAAGCGCTCAAAAAAGCAAAGAGGAAGTCACAACCCGTGTGGGTAAAGAGATTTCAGGCCTGATTCAAAAAATAGATATAGTCAGCGAATTTTCAAAGTTTGCCGAAAGTCATAAATTTAAAATCACAGCGGAAATAGAAATTTCCAAAAAGAAAACCTAAAAATTATTTTTTAGACAGCATAGTCGGGTCACAGGCTGTGTTAACAATTGCCTGAAGTTTCAAACCTGATTCCTTAAGGGTTACAGATTTAAGGTCGGTTTTTATATGACCCAAATTTCTGTCGATGCTGTCGCGTAAAATCATCATGGCATCTTCAAACACCTTTGCGTCAGTCAGGGTTAAGCTTTCTTTGGGCGGGATAAACTGTGCAACAGGATAATTAGAGTTTTCGGGATTGCATTTTGCCACGGTTCCGTTGGACTTCATATTAAGGATGGTGTCGGTAATCATTTGATTTTTCATTCTGATGCAATAATTTTTAGTGGGTGAACTTTTGCTTTGTACAGATATAGGTAAGGTTATTTGCCCCAGATAATTGCCTTCGACTTTGTCTGCGGGATTTTTTGCGAAACTCAAAACTATTTGGTCTTTGTTGAAAACATAGATCTTTGTTTTATAACTGATATTGCCTCTGCTGGATGCCAGTCCAAACAGGGAATCACTCCCTGGCAATTCAAAAAGCTGTGGGCCTGCAGTGTTTTTAATTTCTTTCAGCAGATTTGCTGAAGCTTTGTAGCATTCTAAATGGGATTGCCACTGAGTTCTGTTAACAAGTTCTAAATTATTTAATGAAACTGTGTATCCACTCAAGCTGTCCATGGCGCTGTTGGGTGCAGTTGCGGATGGATTTGATTTATTCAGTTCTTGTGCCCAGCTGAAATTGAAAAACAATATTGCAGGCAGCATAAGGCCCAAAAACTTAACAGAATATTTAGAACTCTTGTTCAGAATCGCTAGCATCAAATCCCCCTCGGGTATTTAAAAAGTCTAAGATCAATGTTGGTAAATGTCCTGGGATTTTAACTTAGCCTACAGAGTCATTTTGACACCCTGGGATTTCAGTCGATCCTTGATAAAATAACTAAGGAAAGTCAGAATTTGCTGAGGGGTGAATATGAAAACTATCTTTATTTTGTCGGTTTTATTTACGTTTAGATTTGCGACAGCGGGATCTGATATTGTATCCAGCGCCAGAGATTGGAATTTAGCTATTAAATCCAATGTCTGCTATGCCTTCACCGAAGGTGATCGGGAAGAACAGGATTACCAGTTCGGCGTGATGTTGCCTAAGGAATCCAACAAACTGGCTGAATGGTACATCGTCAGAACTGGCCGGGGGGCAAAGGTTCCTGCATTGCAAGGTGGTTTGGGAGCAAATCCGATCCTGATGCAGTTTGGGATTGTATCATCAGGCAGCGCAGAAAACTTTATTTATTTGGGTAACAGATCTTTGGCTTCTGTGATGGAAGCGCTGACAAGCACTAAAGAAATTAAATTTGCTCCACCTAATAACGAAACCAAGCCTGTGCAGTTTTCACTGAGAGGATTGGCTGAAACCGTTGCTGAGCTAGAAAAGCGATGTAACAAAGGACAATCGATCCTTAGACCTCAGTTTGATAATTTGTTTTTACAGGGGATACCCGCAGTCGTTGACGCGGCCAAGATGGACATAGCCAGAACTACAAATCTGAGGGGATTGTTGGCAAGGGCCTATGATCTGTTTAATCAAACTGAAGGGGCTAAAAAAGAATTAGCTGATCTGAAAGCAAAATATGGTTCAGAGCTGGTCAGGGCTGAGCAGTTAGATTTTCATATTAATGATCTGAAAAATAATTTGATCCCAGCTAAGCAACGAAGCATTTCTGAAACCGAAAGATCCCTGGTCAATTCCAGATCTGAGCTGGCCAATGTGAATGCTCGATTGCCAGGATTAGAAGCCGCTATCGTGCCTTTGCAAGCTGACTACAAAAATAAAAAAGAAATTTTGGATCAGGTAGCCCCTGAACACGATCGTCTGCAAAACGAAGTCGATGAAGCAGAAAGTAATTTAGATAATGCTCAATCCAGTCTTGAAGCCACAATCAGAAGATTGGCAAATAATAGATCTGAACAGCAGCAGCTGGAAGCTAGAGCCAGAAGTTTGTCATCAGAGATCCAATCCTTAGAGCGAGACCGAGTGGATGCTCAGTCTGATCTGAGGCAGGCGCAATCTGAATTAGATCGTTTTGATTTAAGGTGGGAGATTGAAAAACGCAGACAAGCTGATCCGGGTTATAATCAGGCAAAAAATGATGTGAGCCGGTATGAGCGGGAATCTCAGATGGCAAATAATGAAGTTAACAGAAAAAGAGCTGATCGGGACCGAGCTGATCAAAGTCTGCGTCAGTGTCAATCAACACCCGGTGCAGATTGTACTGTCCAGCAGGCCGAGCAGCGCGAAGCCAATCGACAGTTGGACATCGCCAAAGACCAAGAGCGTGATGTGAACAGAAGGCTATGGAGCGCCAGAAACGAAGTGGAAAGAATTGAAAGAAACGCCGAGCGCGAAGCTAGGCAGATTCAAGACAGATTGATCAATAACAGGGACCGCGCCCAAAGAAGATTCGACGATATTGATAACAGCATTTCATCTAAGCGACGAGAAATCGACAGCATCCAAATGACTCAGCTGCCAAACCTCAGATCTGAGGAGTCACAGTTGGAATCCCGTGAACAAAGTTTGAGGGGGCAAATTCCAGGGCTGCGAAATTCTCTGCAATCAGCAAAATCAGCTTTGAATGCCTATGATGCCAGAGTTGGTTATGCAGGTAAAAAGGCCAGCGCGGATTTAGCTTTATCAAAACTAAATGCTGCTAAATCAGAATTCAGAAGGGCTCAGGATCAAAAAACCACATTGGAGAGAAACATCCAAGAGTTTCTGCAAAGACTGCAAGCTTTTAAAAATGACTTAGCTCAGATGCAAAATGATTTAGCACAAAGTCAGAATGAGCTCAGGGGATTACAACCAGTTTTGGACAGATACCGTGCAGAAAAGGCCCCTATTGATTCCAGAATCAACGGTTTGAATTCGGCTTTTGCATCAACCAGGGCTGAGTATTTGAAATCTTTGACCGGTGGCAATTAAGATAAGTAATCTGACTAAGACAGGAGAAAGTAAAAATGAAATCAATTAAAGTTTTATCAATCAGTATCGGTTTAATGGCCCTTGTTGGCTGTGCCCATCACAAAGATGTTAGGCCTTCGGCCGATGGTAATCACCGAGTGGTGATTGTGGCCGAAGACAAAGAGCAGGGTGCCCGAGAAGCCAGTAAACAAGCCCAACATTACTGCCAAGAATCAAACAGGAGCTACGCAGTCGTTTCAGAAAATGCTAAATACACGGGTTCTATGTCAGAGGAGAGCTATAACGCCACTAAGACCGGAGCCAAGATCGCGAAGGGTGTTGGCGGCACAGTGTGGGCCCTGGGCGGTAGAAACGAATCTAACGCTGGCGGTGTGGTTGGATTGGGCGGAGCCATTGCCGACGATGTGGCTGGCAAAGGTTACACGGTAGAGATGATTTTTAAGTGCATGTAGTTTAAGGTCTGGACTCATTCTACTGGGGGACAGTTGGCTGAGCAGACCGTGAAAAAGCGTTTTAAAAAAATCAATATTGAAATCAGCAATATCTGCAATCTGCAATGCAGTTTTTGTCCTGAAGTGCTTCGCGAAAAGCGTTTGATGCCGCTTGAATTGTTTGAGTCCATTATCCAGCAGGCAGGTCCACTGACAAAACAGGTTTGTCTGCATTTGATGGGTGAGCCTTTGCTGCATCCCAAGCTTGAGCAATTTATCAACGTCTGTGAACAGCATCAGGTAAAGATATTTTTGGTCACTAATGGGGTTTTGCTGAAGGAAAAACACTCTGAAATTTTGCTGAATAAATCTGTCGAACAGGTTAACTTTTCGCTGCATAGTTTTAATGATAATTTTCCTGACAAAGATCCCACGGAATATTTAGCCAAGATTTTTAAATTTACCGAAACTGCAACCGCCAACAGACCTGACCTGTATATAAACTTTAGAATCTGGAATCTGAAAGATCCCAGGTCAAACCAGCACAGTCATATTAAAATTTTGTCGATGATACAGCAGCACTATGGCTTTCAGATCAAGCAAGCCTTGGATTTAAGACTTCAAAAAAGCCTTAAAATTTTTAATCGAGTGTATCTGCATTTTGATACCGAGTTTGTGTGGCCCTCATTAGATCAGCCTTTTTTAGGTACCCAGGGCACATGCAAAGCACTGACAGATCATATAGGCATATTAGCTGATGGAACTGTGGTTCCCTGTTGCTTGGACAAAGAAGGTGTAATGCCACTGGGAAAATTGCCAGCTGAAAATCTGGATCAAATCTTGTCGTCAGAAAAAGCTCAGAAAATTTTAAACGGATTCAGACACAGGAAATTAACCGAAAAGCTTTGCCAGCATTGCAATTACATCGATCGCTTTGGCAGAGCCAATAAATCTACTAAGCTTACTTTGTGTAAAGCATTTTGTTGGGATTAGCGGGTTTAGGCGGAGTGCATTTTTGCTGAAGTGTTTTATAATATTTGTGTAAGAACGCATAACGAGCCAAGGACTCTGCATTTGGTTTATAGTCTTGGCAATCAATCCATGGCGGGAAACTGATGGGTTTGTAACTTAAATTAGGTTCACGGAAATAGTTAACTTCGTTATAGAAATTTTCAAAAAATATTTTATTCATATCAAATAAAAAATCTGTGTTTAAAAATCCCATCAGAGCTAATTCAGCAGCTAAATCCACAGACGTAACATAACCCTTTTGTTGTGGGAACAGACTTAAAACTTCGTCGCCGGGAAACCTTTTGTTGTATTTAGTGCTGTTGGATTGTTTGATAAAAGTAATGGTTTTGATATCTTGAAATTTGTCTGCAACCCAAAAATACGACATGCCATCAGCATCCGAGTTATCGCCGATCATAATCACGCCGTCTGGTTTTTCGGTTTCTATGATTTCAGAAATTATCTGTAATTTAAATTCTTTGCGTGAAACATCTGGGGCAGGATTGTAGTAAGGGCCTTGCGGGAATCCAGAGTATTTTAAAAAATCAGCGGTCAGATTATTATAATGAGCATAGGGAAAATTTGTGACGTAAAAAAACTTTAAACCTAAGTGCCTGTTTAAATGCTGATACAGTTCAGGCATGCCATTCATAGACATTGGGTGTTGCAAAATAGCTTGAGCAGATAACAAGTATCCAAAATAACCGAAATTAAAACGGGCTCTGGAATAAGTGTTTTTAATTGTGTCATCGATGTCAGAAATCACAATCCATTTTTCGTTAGCCTTGATTGGGGATTGTGATTCTTGAGCAGAAGCTTTTTCAGATAAGGCAAAGGCTAAGGCGATAAATAAAATTTTAATGCAGGCAAAAATATTCATGTTTTTCATTGAGGGATTCCCTTCAAAAAGATCCGCCCAATATAGATAAAAAGGATTTTGGTATCAGCAAAAAATCAAAGGCAGGAAGATTTTTTAGAGTCCCACCAGTGCCACAGTAGGACTCAATTTCTAGTTCCTAGGTATGCAAGTACGATTAGGCCCTATAGTAGTGCCTCTTGGGCATTTAAAGCCACCGCCGCTATAGGCAGCATCTGCGTCTTGGTTGTCATCTATGATTGCTGACCCTATGGTTTGTGCCTTAATAGGTGCTATTGCTGGTTTAACTGGGCTTGCCATTGAGGGTTTGGCTCGCGGAGTTGGGATTGGGGCAGGGGATTCTGCAACCTGAGATTCTGTTAATTCGGAATCATCGGTGCTGCCCTCAGTTGTTGGGCTGGCCTGAGAATCCAAAGCAAGTTTTGTTGAGTCTTCATTGTCATCTTCAGGTGCGACTTCATGTAAAGCCAGTAACTGTTTTAATTGCATCATATAGGTGGCCTGGCAGTAGGGAACCTGTGAAATAACTAATTTCGGAGGCCTGCCGGCAGCATCGGGTAAATAGTCAGTCAGTTGAGTTTTTTTGATATAAGACAGTCGAAAATTATTATTAAACTTAGTGATCCAAGCCTGCCCTGATGCTTTTAGTTTTCTAAACAAAGCTAGGCCGCTTCGATCCATAGAACAGTTGGCCGCGGACAGATGAGTCCACACGTCTCTAAGTGCATAGCATTCTCTGGACATATTTCGAACCATTAAGTCTTGTTTTTGCTGAGCCAAATGTCCTTGGTCTTTGGCAAAGTAAATTCCGCAGTTTGAAAGCGATAGGTATTCGTTGGTCCTTTCAAAGGCCTCTGATCTGAATTGTTCAGCGTCCGTGGTTGTCACCAGTTCATGTTTCATGCGGTCAATCATGTTCTGATCGCCACGGTTTAATAATGATTTGCAAGATTCTGTGCTGGTGGGTGTGACCTTTGTGAGTAAAGGCAATCGGACACAGGTATTGTTTCTGCCAAAAATCAGAGGATTACATGCAACCGTTGGTTCGCCTTCAGACTTTGGTTTGCAATCACCAACAATGGTTGGATCCAAAACCACATTGCCCGTTGCATCTATGACGGAGCCACAGGGGTGGCCATCGATAACTTCTCTAAGGTGACCTGCGACGATGCAGTATTTTGCAATTTTTAATTCCAATTTTGGTTCGTTTTCCAAAGCTGCAATGGAAGGTATGGAATTCATTAATACAGAAAGTGCTACCAAAAACGATTTCATCGATTTCCCTTTTGTTCGGTTTCATCCAAGCTAAATTGCTAGAAACATACCAATTTACTGAAGTCTGATTAGGGCTTTTAGCGGATTGCGAGCACAAGGGCCTGAAAAAGTTTAAGTCAGGCTCAGACAAAATGGGGCCCGTCAAATTTTTAGACGGCTCATCAGCTTTTGAGCAAATCTTTAAATTGGCTTAATGAAACCAAAGCTTAGAAAATATTTAGGGCCACAATCACGGATTTTTATGACGATTTTGATTTGAACTCAAAATTAACCCAGGCTTTTCGGGTCCCTTGTTTGCAATAGGTGATTGCAATCAGAATAAACAAGTCCAAAACAAATAACGGGGGTTATTAATGAAGTTCATCTGGCCAAAATGGCATTGATGAACAATGTTTTAACTGTCTCTAACAATTGTCGGTTGAGCACTGTTAACGGGCAATTTAAAGCATCAGAGCCAACAGTTACTCAAAAAACAATAAAACTGGTCAGAACCGAATGGGTTGCTAAAAGCACTTATACTTGCACGGCAGGCAGCTACATTGGATTTTTGGCCTCTCATCAATTAGGAGCTTCAGAAATTTCATTTGCATCAACCAGATCAATTGGTGCGACTGTTTGTTTGAGTCAAAACGCAGTCTCTAATGTGACTGTAGCTTTAGAGTCATATTCAACAACTGTGGCACAGGTTCCAGCCAGTGTGATTATCAGCGCCGGATCACGATGCGCTAACTACAACATTAGTATTGTAGGGGCTTTAGATACTTATATTCATGCAAAACTTAATGGTTACTGGATTTCAAATTTCTTAAGAGTAAATCCTTAAGTTATTAAATCAGTAAAATAATATATTTCAGGTTTAAAAAAAAGGCTCCTTGCGGAGCCTTTTTTGTTCTTGAATGTAAAAATCAAACTACTGCATTTGCAACTGTGATTTTTTTCGGTTCAAATGATACAACCTGTAAGTCAGGTAATTATCATTTTTAGCAGCTGGCATAAAGGTCACGCTACCAGTGGCTGCGTCTGAAAAATCACCCATAGCCAATTTGCCAAAACCGATATTTGTGGTTTTTAACAAACTGCTAGCGTCTGCAAACAATGCAAAACCGCTCTGTCCAGCAACGGTGCCTGAGTAAACACCTGCTAAACCGTTAACACCTGAAACGCTAAATGGAATCAGCAAGTTTGCACCGACTCCAACATTTAGGTTGGAAATTCCAACAGCAACACCCATAACAGCAGTCTTGTTAGCTGTGTCTAGGTTCAGGTAAATCCGTGACGATTGACCTCTGATTGGAATTTGAATCCATTTATTGGCATCAGGTGTGGCAACAGGGATGTCTGTTCCGTTTGGTAATTTTCCTGCGCTGGAACTACCAGGTATGTTCAATGCGGATGAAAGATTAACTTTCAAACTCAATTGAGCCCCAGTTCCCATCCCAGTCTGAATCGACAACTGTCCCAGTTGCTCAGAGGGGTTGTTTGGATTCTGGATTGGGATTGAAATTGGGATCAATGTCATGCTGCCTGTATCTAATGTTGTGGTTAAACTGATGTAGTCATTATTATTGACTGTTTCAGTTGCCAGTGAGGCTCCCTTTACCCAAGAACTGTTCGAACATGCTGATAGGGACATGCCTAAAAAGGCTATGGCCATTGCCATAGTTAAGCGTCCCGTTGTCTGTTGTCTGTTCATAGCGCTCTCCTTTGTGTTGTGGTTTCTTCTGGCAAGAGCTTACAATCCGATCGCCAAACATTTCCTCGGCCTTGGTCCAGTATAACTTAAGTAAAATTAAAATTTTCAGTTTTGTTTCAAAGATAGTGATCATATTTTGTTCGATTACAAAATTGAGCCGAACAAAATATTTTCGAAAAAACCATCTGTCTAAGAACTGGGAAAATAATTTTTCAAAATCTGCAATTGCGAAAAATCAAATCGACAGAAAGTGAGTGATCAATTCAGTCATTCAAAAAAAGTTTTGTTAAGGATACATAGATTGATTAGAAATCAATTTGGCTTGGTAGGGTCTGGAAGTCATCGTAGCCATCCATCTGTTTCGAAATGAGACAGTATCAAGCGTTTGGCAGTACTGATTCACCAGACAGAGATTGACTAGGAAGTGGTCTAATTCAAAACTTTAAACAGTGCCTATGTCTGCAGTTCAAAATAAAGCCGTGCCGGCGGGCCTAGCAGTTGCTTATACTATTAGTTAGGGGAGTACTAATGGGAAAGTTCAAGGGATTAGTTAGTCCAATTCTAATTGCGGCCACAGTGGTTTTGTTTTTTCAAAACTGCTCGCAGGTGAACTTTAATTCCATTGAATCAGCATTAGGTGAACAAGATTTTCTGTTGATGAAGGTTAATGGAGAATCCACAGTTACCTTGGAGCTTGGTAAAACCTATTCTCTAGAAGTTTCTGGCTCTGAAAATGTTCAGCAATCAGGTCTGAATGTAGCTGAATCAAAACTGGTTAAAATTGCTGGCAGTTGCGCTGCTGAAAACATGCAGCCGTGGACAGCAAATGCAGATCCATTGACTGAAGTCGCAGCTGTGACGCCATTGCTTAATAACGGTCTTTCTGTCGCTGCTTCATCAGGAGTTGATATCAACAGTTTGGGTTTCGAAATCTATATTCCAATGATAGAAATCCCAATTCCAACAATTGTTGCAGATCCTAATGCGCCCATCACAAATAATCCTGATACTAATTTACCAATGACTCCGGATCCAGCAATTGGTGGTACTGTGCGATTGGGCGCAGGGGGCTTGCAAAATAAAATGATGAACCAAGCTTTATCCTCAGGGAGCGAAGCCATGATCATTAATCTGGGCACGCGTGATTTTGTTTATGATAAAACCTTAGATAGCAGATTGAATGGCTGTCGTTGGTTGGGATGTGTTCAATCAGGCGATCCAAAGCTTGAAACCTGCGTCGAGTTAAAAACACAATCAGAAGTTGTGACTAATCCAGCGCCTCCAACGACCAATGAAGTTGTCACAGTAACCACTACAACTCTGCCGGCAGTTAATTTTGGATCACCGATTGCGGCTGATTGTGTTTCTATGGGTGGTGAAAATATTGAAAATGGGTGCAGATTTCATAACGCTGGAAATTTTAAATTTACAGTTCCAGCGGGCGTCAGCTCAATAAAAGTCACAGCCATTGGTGGTGGCGGTGGAGCTTCATCCAGGGACTACAGTCACTGGTCAGGAGCACATGGCGGTGGCGGTGGAGCTGCGATTAAAACATTCACAGTTAATTCTGGAGAGGTTTATGATTTAACAGTGGGTGCTGGTGGTTCCGGAGGGGCGGGCAGCAGTGGTTTAGGATGGGGGCAAACTGGCACAGAGGGGCAGTCTTCAGTTTTTAATCATCCAGCGACTGTCATTACCGGCACCGGAGGTAAGGTTGCCAGATGGCAAGTTGCCGGTGGCCGCGTGCCTAGAGCTGTTGTGACTCCTGCTGCGGGCGGGGACGGTACTGGTGGAGATGTTAATTGTAAAGGCGGAGTGGGTTCATTTTGTCTGAACGGATATTTTTACTGTCACGGCGGTGACGCTCCGGTTTGTGAGGGAGTGCCTTCAGGTAAAAGTTTAAATCCAGCCATTTATGCTGGTAACAGAACCTCTGGTGGCGGTGGCGGCGGTGCCAGCGAATACGGTGGCAATGGTATTTCAACGAAAGAAGATTTTAATGGCTGCGGTGGCGGCGGCGGAGAATATGTTGACCAGATCGTAGCGCCGGAAAATGCGGTGAACTTCAGGTCACGCCGTGGTTCCCATGGTTGTGTTGTGATAAAGTGGTAAACCTGTTATCTAAACTGCCCACTTTGTGATTTTGAATTGTCATTGAAGTGATGAATAAGGTGGACAACGCAGCTTAAAATTTTTAGTGATGGTGTCCGCCTGCCAAATCAACTGAAAAAGTTTGTGATTCGACTGAGCCGTCAGCTTGTTTGATGGCAATTTTAACTTCCCAATGTCCACCCATCGTGAAATAGATTTCATTAACATTGTATAAGCCTAATATGGCTTTTCCTTGTTTATCAACGGCTTGTTCAATCTGTGTAGGTGCAGATCCATGATCCATTTCGGGCATTGATATGGAAACTTTAAAGGATCCCGGATTTGTGGCTTTTTGTTCACTGGCGGTTTTCCATTCTACCAGTAGCTTTGATTCCTCTGAAACTATGGGGCCTTTAATCCAACGGACTTGGGCATGCACCCCTAATTTTTCAAATTTCAATTCAATTTGTTTTTCATGAATGTGTTGGGCATAGGTCATTACAGAAAAAAACAATCCCATTATTAAAGCTACGGATGATTTCATAAAATGTGTTTAAACCTTTCATCAAAACTGTTGAACAAAAATTCTGATTGAGGATATACAATACAGCATTGAGTTCAGTCGATAAAATTTTGTGATGTTAGTTGTCAATTTAGAATACCAGAATGTATGAAAACATGTGTTTTTAAAAGCAGATAACTGAAAAGGGACTAAAGCTCGAAAAGTAAGATCGATTAATGAGGTGATCAGAATGCCTTTTGTTTCCAAAATCAAAATAGCAGTAGTTGGTTTCGCAATCAGTTTCGGCATTTTCAGCCAGGCTCAAGCAAACGCATCGATTTTTGGTAAAGACTTATTTTCGGGAAAAAATGTCACAATTGAATCAGGCAAACTTGGCCAGGTTTTGATTTTTATGTCAGCCAAATGCCCTTGCTCAAACAGTCATGTTCAGATCATTAAAAAACTTTCCCAGCAGTTTTCGGATTTTTCTTTTGTGGTGATCCATTCAAATGGTGATGAGTCTCTTGCAGAGGCTCAAAAATATTTTAAAAATGCAGATTTTAAGTTCGGTGTAATCAGAGATGTTGATTTTAAATTAGCCGATAAATTTAAGGCCTACAAAACTCCACATTCATTTGTTTTAGATATTGCGGGCAATGTTTTATACAAAGGGGGAGTCACCAGTTCGGCCACTGCTGATGCTGCAGACAGAATTTATTTGCAAGAGGCTTTGAATGACATCAGCAATAACCAGCCCATTAAGCTTGCCGAGGGACGCACTTTAGGATGCGCGATTTCCAGAGGTAAAAATGTTTGGTAGGGTTTTATTTTCAATTGTAGTCGCAGGATTTTTGATATCCTGTGCTGAACCCAAATACGCACAACCTAAACCCGCAATGACTGAAAAACAAAATTCATTGTCCTGCGATGTTAGATTTCAGAATGATGTTTGTGGCCATCTGCAGTGGGTGACTGAGCCTACAACAGATGATTTTGGCAGTTTTTTATTACAAGTTTTTAATGGCAATCCGACTGATGGATCTGATGTGTTAACCGATTTAAAGGGTGAGCTGAGTGTGATTTTGTGGATGCCCAGTATGGGGCATGGTTCATCGCCAGTCACTGTCAGTAAAGTGGATGTGGGTACCTACAAGATCAATAAAGTGTTTTTTAGTATGAAAGGTGAATGGGAAATCAGATTTATTTTAAAACTCAATAATGAAATCAATGAACAATTTATTTATAATTTTAATTTTTAGTCTGGGATTTGCTGAGCAAATTTCTGCATCATCCTGTTGTGGCGGCGCAAGCGCTATTCCTGTGTTGATTCTAGGCGATGAAAAAGCCCAAATGGGATTGGGTCTGACTCAATCAAAAGTATCAGACTACGTTGATCGGGACTCTTTGTGGCAGAAGGCTTCAGCAAAAGATCAAACGGATACTGTTATTCTGAATGGATCCCTAGTTTTTCAGGACAGATGGCAAGCCGGAGTTTCTTTACCGATTGTTCAAAGGTCAGTTTCGGATCAAAAGGTTTCAGGAATTGGTGATTTGACTGTGAATGTTGGCTACGAATATTTGACCGACTGGGATTACAATCCTTGGCGACCAAAAGGTCTTGGGTATTTGCAGATTTCTGTTCCCAGTGGAAAATCAATTTATGATACAGATTCAATGGGTGCAGTTAATGGGCTGGGGAAGGGTTTTTGGAGTTTTGGATTGGGAACTATACTTTCAAAAAATATTGGCCGCCTAGATGGATTTGCTAATTTTGAAGTTCGTAATTCACTGGAGCGTTCGCAGAATGATCAAAATGCAATTCGCAAATACAAACCAGGTTTTGGAACAATCACTGGTTTAGGTCTGGGATATAATTTTGAAAATCTTCGAGTTGGAGCGGGTCTCAGTTTTAATTATGATGATCCTATCAATGTATCCGGCGACATTAATTCAAAAGGACAGTCTCAGCAGTTTGTCGCAGCTTCGGTAGCAATGAATTTAGCACTGCGATCAGAATGGTCCATTGCGATTAATTGTTCAGACCAAAGCGTTTTTGGCAGCCCCAGCAATGTGGCTCTTAGCAAATCATTGTCAGTACAGCTGCAAAAACGCTGGCTCAGATAGTTACCGAGTGTAGTGACTGCATTCGACTTCAGCCGAATCGCCCTTTGGTGCACAGTAAGAATTCTGATATCCTGATCGACCAGTGTCGCCTTCTGGTCCGGGGGCTCCACTGGGGCCGTCCTTGCCTGGTTCGGCTTTGCCTGTGCAGGCTTTTGCATTCGCACGTAATCCAGGTGTTGTGTTAGAATCCCAAGAATTTTGGATGTCGGCTTTATCAGTCGTCATGGGTTGATTTTCAAAAGAACCAAAGTCCAAAGACACTTGTTTGCCTGCTAAGCCACCTTGCTCACCCATTCCGCCAGGTCCACCTGGTCCTGGGTCACCACCCAATCCAGGCAGCAGATTTATGGTTCGGTTAAACTGAACAACCTTTTTAGCCTTCAGATTGAAGGTTCCTGAATTTCCCCCAGGCATGCCTGTGCCGCCCTTGATGCCTTGAAATCCAACTCTGGTGGCGTCTTGGCCATTAGTGGGCTCTTGTGCGCAATAGGAATATGCCGCCCTGGCATCAGGTGATCTGGGATTAGTGATGCCGGTAACTCCACCCAGGGTTCTGTATTTGAGTTCAGCGTTTTTTCCGTCAGCAGTTCGTTTTTCGGGTCTGTCGCCAGAGTCTCTGGCAGGTCCTTGCAAACCGCGGCCGCCTTTTGCGCCACGCATGTTCACAGTCAGTTCACCAGCAATCAAATCTGTTTCAACTGTGATATTACCACCGTTTATGCCGGGGAAACCTTGTGCGGATGGGATTAAAGTCTCTGCTTCAGAAAAGCTCTCAATAGTTGCACCATCTGAAATGATTTCTTCGGCGATGATTTTAATATCATCACCAGAGGTTCTCAGCACAGATCCTTTCATCAGCCACAGTTTACCAAAATAATTTGCATTGTCTTTTGTTGAAATACCGTATTGCTGAGTGCTGAATAAGTCTGAAATCACTAAGTCTTTTCTGAGGGTTTTTGTTTTTTCAACAGTCTGACCATTAGTCAGTGTGATAGTGTATTTGATTTTAAATTCTTGATTTTGCTTTTGAGTGCTCAAGTCAATTAGCTCTGTGTAATAGACTGACGAGCCTTCGATTTTGCCATCAGTCAGTTCACGGGGATTAGCTGGCTCAAACTGATTGACAGCTTTTACTGATGCTATGGGTAGTTGGTTTAAGATTTCCAATTTGACAGTGAAATGATTCAAAGTAGCTGTCATTGAATTCAGATTTTCAGTATTTAAACTGTTTGCCTTGGCATTGGACCATTCGCCCATGCGGGAGTCTTCAATCTGGATGTGGTCAGGGCTTAATTGCGGATCGTTTTCTGAAATATTTGGCTGACAGGCAGCTAAGCCCATTGCCAGTAGTGATAAGGCCGCAAGATTAATTTTGGATTTTGCATTCATGGATATCCCCCCGAAAATTTGGTGTCATTTTGACTTTGCTTTGCAGCCGTATTTGCAATGGCTGTGCCCGGGATTTATAGCCTGTATGATGTGTTAGTTGATTTTGAATTTTCAATCCGGTGGACTGTTACAAAGTCCCATAAATTTATTTCAGGCAGCGGCCGTGTTTTTAGAAACAACTTCGGTTGAAACGGGAAGGGTGATTTTGAAAGTCGTGTTTTGTGTGTCCTTTAGCAGTTCCAAGCGACCTTGGAATGACTGAATGATTCCCAAAGAAATACTTAAGCCCAAGCCAGTGCCTTCACCCACAGGTTTTGTAGTGTAAAAGGGCTGCATGATTTTTTCAGCAATTTCAGGTGGAATCCCTGGGCCGCTGTCAGAAACCAGGATTTCGATTTTTTCTGAATTTTTCTGCGCCGAAACCTTGATCCATTTGTCCTGCAGGTCTTTGATTGCATAAAATGAATTGTTTAAAAGGTTCAGCAAAACTTGAGTCATTTCTGTTTGCCGAACGCTGACCACTAAGTCCTTTGGGATTTCCAGATGCAGTTTAACATGGTGACTGGTGAATTTTTCCAGACACAGGGTTAGTGTTTCATCAATTAACGCTTGCACTGTTGTAGTTGCCAAGGGTGCAGAGTTTTGGTTTCTGGCAAAATTCAAAAGTCCTTTAACGATTTTTGCTATCCTTTGAACAACATTGTCGATTTTGTCTGCTTCAAGGGCTAATTTTTCAGCAAATTCTGGAGGTGCTTTTTGAGCCAAAGTTTTTAGCAACGTGGCTCTGGATGAAATGATTGCCAGGGGGTTATTGATTTCGTGGGCAATGCCACCAGCCATCTCACCTAATGCAACCAGCTTTGATTGTGAGTGGGCAGTTTGATTGTGGAGCAATAATCCTGACGCCATCAAATTAATGCTTTCAGCAATTTGAGTTAGCTCGTCGCGGCCTTCGATGGGAACTCGAGCTTCCAGATCGCCATTGGAAATTCTATTACACACAGATAAAATAGGGGCCGTTCGGTACTGAATAAAGTAAGCTAAATAAAAAGTAACAGCTAATAGCAAAACTATTTGTCCAAAAATTGTGACATAAATATTTTTGACAATGGAATTTTCCAGACTTGCTAGGTTTTCATAACTGATTCCGCCGGTCAGCTCAAAATCAGGAAAGCCTGGGATTTCGCAAAATGAGCTGTAAGTATTTTTAGCATTGGAAGCTGATTGATTTGAAGTTGTATGAGAGTGGAGATTTTCAGCTTCCCAGGTTTTGTTGGATCCGTGATCGATGACCTTTAAAAATGACAATCCAAAATGAGTCACCCGATCATCCAAAAATTTTTTCAGCTCAGATTGTTTTTCGATCAGAATACCCTCGATGTCATCCGAGAATCCGCAGATGATTTTGTCAGCTTGCAATGAAAAATCAGATCTGATTTCATTTTTAATTTTTTGATACACAAATAGCGAAGACACTACGATCAACGTCAATTGAGTTGCTGCCAGAAATAAGGCTAACCTGAGAGAGATTTTCACAATGTTAAAATCGGATTTTGCTGAAAATACCTTAAGTATGCAGCTTGGCGTTAACATTATATTTATCAAATATTTATGTTCTAATTGGCTAAATACTTTGAGGGAGTTTATTAATGATTAAAACAAGCCTGGTCTGGACCATGATGCTGTTAGTTGGACAATATTCTTGGGGAATCAACACGGACCAAACTCTGTTTACGGGATTTGGAACTTTTGGGGCCTCTGTTATTGATTCAAACGAAAGATTTAATGATTTTGGAACCGAAGAATATAATAGCACAAGCTTTACCCGTGATTCGAAAATTGGATTTAATGTTACTAAGTCCTTGGGGGGATCGAAACGATTTGCCTTTCAAACAGTGATGTTGGGTGACAGGAACAGCTTTTCGCCAGAAGTCGATTTGGCTTTTTTAGCGTCCAAGATTGATAACACTGGATTTGAGATTTTAATGGGCCGAGTGGTAGCACCAATTTGGCTTTATAGCGAAGAGCAAAGCATTGGTTATAATTCGCCATGGATTAGACCGCCGACTCTGTTGTATTCAACGGCGACTTTGCGAAATGCTGATGGTGCAGGTATTAGATACGTAAAACCTATGGCTGATGGTGTTTTGTCTGTTCAGGTTATTTACGGAGCATCCGCGTTTCCAGCTATGACGACGCAAACAATACCAAATGGCTCAGGAGGTTTAACCAAGGCAAATATCAAAACACATGTAAAAATTGATGATTTAGTTGCCAGTGAAATTAGATATGATCGCAACAGCTGGACGTTTAGGATTGGTTATTCGCGTTCTCGGACAGCTACTGATATCGTGACGACAACCTTGGGTGTGCCGAATGTAGGAATCTACAGCTCGGTCAAACATAAAAACGGAGAAATGAAATCCGTCGGATTAAATGGAACTTTTGGAAATTCAGTTTTTGCCACAGAGTATGCAAATTTAGCAATCAGTCCAGACAACATAAATTATTTTGAAGGTGGATATTTTTCCTATGGTTATAAAATGGGCGATTGGACCCCTTTTGTGACTTATTCGCAGAAGAGCTCTTTGGATGGAGCTAATTTTACTGTAACCAATGATCCCTTAGGTCAGACCAAAATAACAAAAAGCGAAGCCTATGCGATCAGTATGAATTATTATGGATTTGAAAATATTGTTGTTAAAACCGGTGTAACCAGTTTTATTGAATCTTACAATAGGTCCTTAAACGGTAGTGATAAAAATGATTTCAATGTTTACACAATTTTAACGGATATCGTGTTTTAGGGGTAATGATGAGAATGAGAGTGTTTCAAATATTTAGTTTAACTGTTGCCCTATCCATGATGATTTTTTTAAATGTGTCTTGGGCTAACAATCCAAAAGCTGATTCTGATCAGAAGATTTTTGCTTTGGTGAATGTTCAGTCAAAAGTGAATTCCATCAGCAGGGGTGAGCTGAGAATTTTATTTTTAAAGCAGGGTGAGTTGATTAGGGATAACGAAAGTTATCAGCCACTGGATGGGCCCGAGCTTTCTGAAGTCAGGGATTTATTTTATAAACGAGTGGTCGGAAATTCCAGAATCGACATGAAACGGTATTGGTCGCGAATGATTTTCACTGGGAAATCAGTTCCCCCAGTGCAGGCAAAATCTGAGGCTGACGTCGAAGATCAAATCGCATCCAATCAGTGGCTCATCGGTTATTCGATCAAAAAATCAAACAACCCAAAAATTCGCTCCCTAGAAATTAGCGAGTAAGGCTTAATTTTCGTTGCAGTCTTGTGGCAGTTTATTGTTTGGATTAGCCAAAACTTTTCTGGCACCCAAGGTTTGGTGGTTTTGCGTCCCGCGAAATACAAAGTCTTTGGGTTGTAAAAGTATGCTTTTATGTAATTGGTTGTTTTCACCGTAATGGGCCATAATTAACTGACCTGAGCCAAATTCAAAGCCTAGAAAAGTCACTTCTTTTGATTCGGGATCAGTGTAAAAGCTTGATTCGAAAGAATCCACAACCGACGATGCTTGAACTTGTCGTATAATGGACCACCCGCCATTAAATATTTCTAGATGAATCCAGGGCATGGTCGATTTAAGAATGGATTCACTATTCATTATGGTTTTTGACTCGAAAGAATACTTGCTACCTGCTGTGTTTATTAAAGAATTGGTTTTACCAGCTTCTTCACCCATCTTAACAATCAAAGAATTAAACCATTTTGGGTATTTGATTAATGTTCCTGAAGTTCCAAAGTTTGTAACATATGGGGCAATGAGATCTGCTTCGCCTTGGGATTTAATTAATTCCCACAAAAAAACCAGATGATCATTTTGTCGAACCCAATCAGGCGCATGAGTCAATATATGTGGATGATTAATTTTAAAAAATCCAGATTGGGCTGTTGTAAAGTAGGTTTCTAAAAGTATGCTTTGGGTTTTTGAGTGTTCCAAAGCCTTTTTGACGTCTTTGAATGGGGTGCCTGCCGGGTATCCAAGCTTATATGCGCACTGCTTTTGAGTGTTTGTGTTTGCAGAAATATTCAAAAAGGCCAGAGCGGGAATATTGGCCCATGGAAAGAGCGAGGCTCCAGAGGATGTAATTTCTTTTTGAACCCCTTCATTGGTGTGAGCTGCAATCATAAATTGCACCATTCTGTGGGTTAGAAATTCTTGGTCCGCCAATAAAATCAGCCGCGCAAATGTTTCTGGCTGTAGAGACACGATTTCTCGAGCTTTAAGTTTTTCCAATCGGCTGGCTTGACGTTGTGGAGATTGTTTTTGGATTTCTTGGTATTGTTCCTCGGAAATCAGTTCTAGAGTGGTTCCATCAATATTGATTCCTGATCCATTTCCTGTGCTGTGGGGAATTTGTCCAGTTTCTGATTTTATTGTAGGTCCTGCGGGCAAAGGTTGTAATCTGCCATATTTTTTAAAGTTTAAACTTTTTAAAGGCTCAATTTTCAGAGGAGTATAAATAATTTTAGGATCCGTGAACATACTGACTATAAGGCTTCTGATCGGAAGCAGTTTTTCCAGTGAATGGCGTCCATCAAAATCCAGCAGCGGCTTTGTGTCAATGCAATTTCCATTGAGCCAAGTATCTCCATTTTGACCAACTTCAACCAAAGATTCAAATACATATGTGTTTAATGATTTAAATAAATTAACTATTGTTTTTTGGTCCTGGGAATTTCTTTTGGCAAAATTTTGGATAAACTGAGCATGATTTTCTTTGAGTTTATCGTTGGCCATCGAAAGTGATTTAACCAATCGATTACCAAGATCCTTATTGAAAAACATTAAATAACCTGCGTTGCACCAACGAGTACTATCTGAAGCTGCCTTGGCGCGTACTATTCCGTTTAAGTATAATTGATCAAATGCATCTGTCCACATTGCCAGTTTGCTGCTGGGCAAAAGTGCCAATGATTCAGGATTCTGCAGTTTTTCTGTAAAATGACTGGCTTTTAAATACTCATATAAAGCTTCATCGCGCCTGAGTTCTTCATCAAATAAGTAACGATCAAAATCAATCATCGGAATGGATTTCAATAAATCAAAAGTTTCTTGATCCGGCACTATGACAACTGTATCTGGGACTCTCAGCTGGATTTTACCATTAATATACCACCATCGAATTCTTGTGTGATTTTCGGTGCTTTTAATTAAACTGCCAATGGGATCATTGGATTTTTGTTCTAAATATTTTCCCTCATCTACGACCCTAAATGGATAATTAAAAGCCGTGTAATTATAGGAACTATCGATGATAAATTTTGGTTTAGAATAAAATTCTTTTGTGATCTTGAGGCTGTTTAAAAATTTATTTAAGTCTGCAGATTTTAGATTGGATCTGGCCAGATCGTCGATATGTTTACGGTCGGAGTCGTTGACAAAATCTTTGATTGAATTCAGGTGTGATACGATTTCGCTAACAGTATTTTCACTGACAGTCACATCATTGTTTGCATCCGGTGATGCATTCAGGCTTGTGAACAGAGTTCCTTCTGCGTCCAGATCGCTGTTTTGCAAGAATACTAACTGTGCTGATTCAGGAGGAGTCCGGTTGTTAAATTCTTGGCGAATGCCAGGTAAAATGTCTGAGTACAGGTTTGCTCTATTGTCTTTGGACATACTGTTGGAGGCTTTTGAATTACCTTTGGACACACTGTTGTTGTGTTTCGAATTACCTTTGGACTTACTGGTGTCGGGTTCTAAATTGCCTTGGGACATACTGGTGTCGGATTCTAAATTGCCCAATGAGTTTGCTTTCATATCGTCTGACAAATCAAGAGCATTTTTGATTTCGGACAGGGTCATTTTTCCTGGATGAATCAAAAGTTCAGATGTTACAAAATTTTTGTCTAAAATCGTTGTTAGGTCCGTAGCGAAACCTGTGTAATTGCGCTTGAGGGATTGCAGTGCTTGCAGCAATATAAATTCTGGTTTTAGCACTGGGGTCACTATTTCGTTGTCCATTTTTCCGTAGACAAGATCAAAAACCTTTTTGGCTTTTAAGTTCACCAAGACAGGTCTGATATGGTCACTGAATAGTTGCACACCCTGAGTCCAGTTAGGATCCATTTTTAATCCAACATTTTTTGCTACAGTCGTAAACAACATTGTTTGGGACACGCAATTTCCACCGGGTTTAGTCTGCAAAAAATATGTTTGCATCACATCATAAGCTCTTACATATTTTTCAACCGGAAATGATGCCAAAACTGATTGTCGGTAAACTTCTAATTGTTTTTTGGGATCTTTGATTGTTGCAAGACTGGATTTTAATGACTCTGTTTTATCAGTAAATAGCTGATGTTCATACTGAGCCCTTTCGTAGGCCAATTGAGTTTTTGAATGCCTGAGCAGATTTTCAAACATCAAAATCATTTTGGCCCAATCCATAGTCGGTTGGGGTCGATTGTGATTTTTGACCTGATATGCGAAATGTCCGGCAATTCTGTCTATGGCGAAGGATCTTCGAAACCTGTCTTTAAACTGAAAAATATTTTTGCAGCTTGGAAAGTTTTTTAATGCATCTTCAGTGTGCCCCAGGTTAGAAAGCCCAATTAATTGAGTGTTAAAGGTGCCCACGGATTCAGGGAAATCAGGTGATCGAAAATGTAAATTCCATGTTTTTTTGGGAAACAATTTAGCTAAATCCCAACTGCCGTATTCAGTGTGTTCTGAAATTATAAAGCTATTTGCCGGAATCTGCTTCCAAGCACTGAGCAGGTCTGTTGATCGGGGAGTGTGAATTCCAATTTTTAAAGTTTGATCGATTTTAATAGGAGCTTGAATGACTCTGTATCCTTTTTTTGACATCTGTGAAATCAAAGCCTGTGGCATATCTGGCTTGACCATGATGATGCAATCATCAGAGGAACCAGAAAAAGCTTGGGCCACAAAAAAGGGAGTCATTATGATTTTTAACAAAATAGAAGTCATACCTTAACAGATTGCAAAGAAAGAACCCAATAAGAGGGAATATACAAAACAGCCATGGTCTGAAAACTAACAGGGGACAAATTTTGTTAGACAGTCGCATTGAGCAGTATCGTTCTGAGACACTCAAAAATGTACAGGCAGTAGACTAATTCAAAATTTTCGACATTTAGGTTGTTCCAGCACGACGCCTATCGCATTTGGCGGGTATCTCTGTTGCATTAAGGTATCGGTAACGGAGTGTAAAATGGGAAAGCTAAATAATGTTAAATCGATGTGTATTGCATTAGCGGTTTCTGCGGTGTTTTTTCAAAACTGCTCGCAGGTTAATTTTAACAGTTTAGAATCACTACTGTCTGAATCAGACTATTTACTGATGAAGGTCAACGGGCAGCCATCAGTGACCTTGGAAAAAGGTCAAACCTATACGGTAGAAGTCAGCGGATCAGAGGCTGTGCTAGCCAATGGGCTGAATCCAGCAGAGTCTAAGCTGATTCTGATCGGTGGAAAGGCTACCGCTACCAATATGCAACCATGGACTTTGGATGCCAATCCTGCCAGCGAGGTCACTGCCGTCAGCCCACTGCTTAACGAAGGGCGTTCGGTTGATGCCACTGCTGAAATTGATTTAGAGAGTTTAGGATATGAGATTGCTACCCCTGTAATTGATGTTAATATTGAGTTTGCACCGGGTGGTCCAATACAGGTTTCTGATCCAACATTTCAGACTAATTCTGCTAAATATCAAAACTCTACAATGGCATTTGCTAAAGTGAGTTCCAAGACTTTGATTCCACAGACTGAAATTATTAATTTGGGATCTGCGCAGTTTGTTTATAATGATGCCTTAGAAGCCAGATTAGCTGGTGGTCGATGGTTGGCCTGTGTTCAATCACAATTACCCAAATTAGAATCCTGTGTGGAATTTAAAACGGCTTCCAATCAAAACCCTGTGCCTGTTCCCCCTGTGTCTGTGGTTCCACCGGTACCAACAACTCTGCCCCCGGTAGTGACTACGTCAACGACCACGACTACCCCGCCGCCATTGGTTTTAAATAATAAGGGCAACTGTTTGTATCAGGCTTTCCGATTGGCTGATGAGTTGGGCGTAACCAAATGTTTGGCTACTGGTACCAATGGCACATGCAGTGTTACCTTTTCTGACAGCAGAATCACCGAGCTGAGCGCTCTGCCTGCGGGCACTGTGAAGGCTCTAATTTTAAATCACAATTTTTCTACCAATACCTCATCTGGGAATCTGTTTCAGAATGGTATTTGTGCAGATCACTCAAATGATTATCCTTTGCGATTGCAGAACGATGGAAAGCTTGTCGAATTCAGACATGGCGGAAGAAAATTTCACTACACGTCAGCAACTTGGACGGGTGGGGCGATCAATGTTACTGCTGCCGGCGGTGGTTGGGGTGGCTCAGGCTCTCGTGGGTGTGTGGATGATATCAATGGCTTTATCGAATACGGTGATGCGACTTGCAAACCTTGTCCAATAGTTCCAGGCGTTGGCCCAAGCTGCGGTCCTTAAAAGAAGTCAGCGACACCACTGTCGCAAAAAATGCGGGCACGGATATTTCAGCTTGAAAAATAATGTTTCAAAGCTCCGGGCTTAGACGCATTTTAATGGCACTTCTTGATCAGATGTTGGTCACCGGTAGGCCGTTATTTGGCAACTTCAAGTATTTAAGGCCTACCCTGAATTTAATAGCATTGATTTTTGTGATCATATCGTTAGCGGCACTGCAATCGCAGGCCCGAATTCCCCCACATATTCCGCTGACAGTGGATTCGCTTTTAGCCTATCTAAGCGAACGGGTGCAGGCGGCGCGTCCGTTGGAAAAATTTTTGAAGGCTCCTGCTGAAAACGGAGTGTTGGTAGTTGGTACCGGCGAGGACCACGAAATCGAATCAGTGCGAAAAATGTCTGAGTTGCTTTACGGTAAATACGGATTAACGATTGTACTCATTGGATCTTGGCAGGGTAAAACAGTGCCAGCCTATGATGGTATTGTGGTTGATTCACAAAAAAATGTGGTGGCAAATTTTTCCTTAAAGAGTTTAAAGACCACTGATTGGACTCGGCTCAGAACACCATTGCGTTCAGGCTTTGAAAAAATGCAAAGATTTTCTTCCTACGAGTCTTGGCTGCGACATATGTTTAACGATGCCGTTGTGGATTCAGATGGCAATGTGGTTTTTCGCAGTCAAAAAAGTTTTGACAGATTTAATTATAATTTTGAAATATTGGTCGATTTATTAGCGTTATTGGATATTGGCTCGGCCCGGCCAAAATGGATTTTATTGGATGTTATCAGTCGCACTGGTTTCACAGCCGAAGATGTTCGATACTCGATGCCTGGTTCTGGCGTGGACACGACAGGATCCACAGTGATCGTTCGTACTGCTGAACAATATTATGTCGTTCACAATGACCGAGTTGGAATAGAAACTGTTAACAAATGCGAAAATGCTTTTTTGATTCATTGATTTTAACTAGGTTATTTTCGATTAAACTAGATTCACAGTGTAAATTTAATCTGTCTAAAATCCCAACACCTTCTCAAACCCCTGATTTGCTGTTAGATTTCATTCACTTTAAGTCAATACCTTTGGAGTGTATTATGAAGCTTCTTTTTTCAGTTGTTTTTATGATGGGTCTTTCTCAGTCGGTGAAGGCAGAAATGCGCAACCCTGAAATAGTCTGCAGTGCTTTGAATTTGACGTTTTCTTCATCAAAAGAAAAATGCAAATCAGCTACCGATGAAGTTGGTTTTGTGAATGAAAATGCTATTTTAATCTGTTCTAAATTTTCATTTGATGATGGCAAATTGAAATGCCTTGAAATAATTAAGAGTAAAAAATATCGAAACTCAGAACTTTTGAAATGTCAGAAAGAAGCATTTGAAAGTAGCAAGACAGAGTGTTTGGAATCTTCTGGAGTTTCTGTTGGTGGATATTATGGCGGCGGACAACAATCTGCAAGAAAGGTCTGCGAGAGTTTGATGTTCTCTTTTTCTTCGGATGTAGATAAATGCAAAAATGCTTTGGAAGATAGTTTTAAATTCGTCAATCCTGAAGCTAAAGGGATTTGTGCAAAAATGGACTCTACAAGAGACAAATTGGTATGCATACAAGCAGTGATCAATAAAGAACTGTCTTTTTCTGATTTGTCGGAGTGCGATTCAAAATCCTTTGATTCATCAAAAAATTCTTGCTTCGAGAAGAAATAGTTCCCATTGGCAATTGACCCTGTTCCCCTGGGTTAAAATGCTTTTATTCCAAACTGAATTGACACTGTATCAAAATGAGACTGCGTCCGGTATCCTGTAGTGTTGAAAATCTGCCGATGATACAATAATATATTAGTATTTGAGTTGAGTGTTTCAGTGGGGGATGTTTGCGAAGATTTTTGGGGATTTCAGGATTAATTTTGGTTTTAGCATTGGCTTTCACCAATTGCACTCCTTCAAGCTTCACAGCCATTTTTCAATCTGAAAACTTAACATCTTTGGGGACAGGTTCTGGTTCCAATAACAACAATACAAATTCTGCACCCACGACCACTCAGGCTTCCAACGTGGGTTCTATCACCAATAGCAAGGCTTACCGGGATTGTTTAAGCGCATTGTCTGTTGCTCCGACAACGGCAACTGCGGAGCCTGTAAGTGAGATGGGAACATTTATGCCGTTTCCTCTGACAATTTCAGGAAACAGTTACGTGAATGGGTTTAATTTTAGAAGAATTGAAATCACCGGATCAGCTTTTGGCCACTATTTTTGGATACCTAATACTGTGTCTGTAGTTCGTTTTTTTGGAATGGCAACTTCTGGTAATCAAAATTCTGGTTTGTATTTAATTAACAGCAACCTCAATGCAGGAAATATTCAGAACTTTACAAATTTAGGTGAACTCGATCGTGTGACGAATATCCATGCCGATAATTTAGTGGTTTGTGGATTTAACATTCCGGTTATTGAGCGCATCAGTAATCCGATTCGCGGTAAAATAATGAATGTTTCGGTATTAGGTTCCTATCTACCTCGAAATCAAGATTCGAATTCTTTTTACGAGTACGTCAATTTAAGTGTGGCGGGAAATGTCGATGGAATAAGTTCTTTGTATAACAGTACGGCAGAAATTTTTGGGGATGTTTTGGACGGTGTATACGATTTGCAAAACAGTCAGGTGAAGATTTATGGTGATGTGGCAAACCTTGGACAGCTGTCGGCTTCTAAAGTTGAAGTCTATGGTGGAAATATTAATTTAATCAGAACTGACTTCGATCAAGGTGTGAACGAAATATTTATGTATGGTGGAAATATCTTGGGTAAAATAGGAACTAAAACTGTTAAATTACACCGCTGTTCCGCCAATGGCACCAATTGTGTAACGCAGGACTATTGAAATGATTAAATTAAAAAAGCCCTCAACATTTTTGTTTAGTTTGATTTTTATGTCGGCAGTTGTTTTGGCATTTCAAAACTGTGGCAAAAAATCAACTGACTTTGGAAGCCAGGTTTTTTCTGATAGCAATTCATCTCAGAATACGACCACCACGAATCCGTCAGGTTTTACTGATTCAACAACTACAACTACCACTACAACGCTGCCGACTGATCCACAGTTTGTCGAATATGATGAAGGCGTCATTGTATCTGCCACAGAGGCTCGGAACACCAAGATAATTCCCAGTGGAAGTTATATTTTAGTAACTGTCAGTGCGAAACATTATCCTGGGGATTTTAGGATTACGGATGCTCAAGGTACGGCTTATACATTAATCCATCGAAATTTTGCTTCACCCCCTAATCCGGCTTTCAACGGAGAAGGCATTCACGAATTTGATATTTGGGGTGGTAAAGTTAATCAAGATATTCAACCAGGACAGTTATCGGTTTATATTACTAGGTACACCGTAGTGCCTAATAACAAATGGAAAATGACCATTCAGGTTTTTAAAAATGTTAATCGAGCTTTGTTCGACGTTCGTTTTTGGGGGCAGGGATTGAGTACCAGCGAAGCAGCGGTCTATGATTTAATTCGCAGATCTTCTCCATACAACGACGCTATTTTGACCAGCAAAGGGATTGCAGCTTTTATTAGTGTGTTTAGCCATACGGACATTGAGGTCAACGGGTATTTGCTGTCAGGCAATCGGATAGTGGATAACGTGCATATATGGTCTTCTCTGGATCCCAACGCCACGCCCTTATACAATGATCACAAACAGTATATGGGCACTCGTTTTATAAATCCGATTGTAGGTGAGCCCATTGAATACGGAGCCATGCTGCTGCCATCATCTCCATTTCCTGCAGGGTTTTTCAGATCATCAGCTCTGATTTATTTAGTGCCGTAGATTGCGAAAATTTGAGTGACTGATAAAATGGGTATAGTGGTAGCGAGTTTGCATTGAGGTAGGGCAATGAAAGCAAAAGCAAAAGTAAAAGTAAAAGCAGAACTATTTAGATCATTTCCCGCGGCCTTAGTGGCAGGTCCATTTCACCTCAGTAACTAGTTTTTTGTGCGGGTGGATTTCGGAGGGGTTTTATGAGGGATGTCAGCGATAGTTTTGAATTGATTGGAAATTCGTTTTCCATTTTTGTAAGGAAACCTGTTTTGATTTTACCAATGCTTTTGGCTTGGTTGATCTATGCTCCCAGTGTGATCTATCTAAAGTTTTTTTACCTTTGGAAGCAGCACCCAGAACTGCAAAACATATTAGTGGTCTTTGGTTTGACTGTGATGTTTTCAGTTTCGTTGTGCTTTTCGTGCGCGTGGCTGCTTGAAATGCTTCAAGACATCGATGAGGGAAAAGAAATTAGATTATTTGATACATTTAAAAGAGTTTTGGTCGAAAGTTTTTATAAGATTTTGCCCATAGCCCTAGTTTGGGCATTTTTGTGGTTTATTTTATCAGTTATCAATGCCCTCTTAAAAAGTGAAGAGACTCAAGAGGACCATGAGCGTTCTGTTCAGGCGGTTGCTGAAACTCTAGCTGGGTACGAGAAGTTTTCTTTTTCCAGAGTTTTAATTGACGCCCTTCAAAAGGGAATTCGCATGGCCGTTTTTTTGGTGATCCCAGCGATTGCTTGGGAAGGGTATGGAACAAAAGATGCCCTGAAGAGGGGAATCGCTATTTTCAAAGCTCGATTGAAACAATTTACCTTTGGCTATGTTTTAACTTGGGTTGCTAGTGGGTGGGTTTTTTTACCGGTTTTTCTATGTATCCTGTTTGGGACAAAACACGATGGCAAACCACCCCTTATTGAGTTCCCTCCAGAGGTATGGGTGGGTGTGATTATCTATACAGGCTTTGCTTGGAGTTTTAGTATCTATTTAGAGCAAATGTATATGGCTTGTCTTTACCGGTGGCACATGAAATGGGAAGGACTCTGTAAGGAAGCTCTGTCAAAAGGGCAGCCGTTGCCAGAATTCAATGCCATTCAGCCACCCGTATTTTTAAAGTCCATACCTGAAATGAAAAAGTATTTTTCTGACAAAGATCACTAGTGCTGTGATTAATGAACCTGTTTTGAATAAAAACAATAAGCGTAGGTGTCACCAGCCTGAATATTTTATTAAATAATCTGTCAAGGACAGGAGCTGACTATGGCCTTTGCAATTCAAATCCGTATTGACGCTTACTAAGCATAAGTGTCAACGCGGGTTCTTGCGAAAATCGTTTTCTATAGTACAAGGCTGTAGCGGAGGTTTCTATGAAAGCATTATTAGTGATTTTTGGTTTGATCGGTTTTTCAGTAGCCCAGGCAGCGACAGTGGTAAAGGCTGACCTTAAATGTTCTGCAAATGTTTTGGCGCAACCAGGTGACGGTGTGATGCCGGTATTTTTGATTCAGTTTAGCACTGACAGAAAATCTGAAAATATTAATGACGATGGCACCATGGTCGCCAATGTTTCCATTGAAGGTTTAGACAATAAATTTGAATGCGCATTAGGCGATGTAGCCAGGATTGGTAACGCAAAATTCTACCCAGTTTCCTGTGCGAATGAAGATGCAATCATTCTGGTAAATGCAGACCTAAAGACAGCAACGGTTTTGTTTAAAGCAGCCAGTACTGGTTTGATTGGCGCGAATGTAAATTACAAATGTGTAAGCAATAAAAAATAGGTTCTTGATTTTTATAAATACCTTGATCTGTTTAAGGTCTGTTATTTTTGTTTTTCACGCATAAATGAGATTTTCATTTCGGATCAGGGTATTAAAATGGTCTTCTGTAAATCAAAAAATATCGGTCACAACACCGTATTTGTCACATTCTTTAGAGTTTGCTTGGCTTGATAGGTAAAACCCTGCGGGCACTCGCTTCCAGTGTCTTAGATCAGGGGCTACGGTGTATTGAAAGACTTCTTCAGATTTATTTACAAAATAGCTACCGGCTTTGTGGGAATATTGGCACAGGTTACTGGCATGTGCATAGGCCGCCGCAAAACAAGTGCCCACAGTTACAGCCACACCGCTGGCAAATAATCCTGCACCATAAGCCAAACCCACAGGCATTCGAGTCCAAGTTTTCACATTTAAAACAGGGTGGTAGTCATAAAAATGTCGGATTTTAATTTTGTTCATCCAAGTTTCTGTGTTGATGACTAAACTGTCATTGCTTTTACAAACTTGGGGAAATTCATTTTTTGCATAAATGCTGTAATAGGATTCGTTCATTTTTTTGCCTGAGATTTCCCAATCGATCGGTGGAAAGTCAGAAACACCCCGGATTTTCCAGTTCACTTTTTCTTTCCTATCGATACGGTCAATCTGGGTTTTACAAAAGCTTTTTAAAGAAGGCTCAGCGTTTGGATGTTCAAAAGCTTTTCGCCAAAAAGGCCTGGCTTCGGCAGGATGATTTAATTTTTCCCAAAGAGTTGCCTGTAAAACCAGGATTACAGGGTCATCCCCATAATTGTAAAGCACTGCAGAATTTTCTTCGGCTGATTTTCTGAGCTCAATTTTCGCATTTTCAATTTCACCTAAATTCAAATATCCAATGGCCATCAGGTACGACAAATAGGATCTTTCATAGGATTCAAGGGTATAGTCATTGAAAGCGCCTTCCCCCACGAAAACTTCACCGATTTCTTTTGTGACCGAAAAATATTTATCCCGGTAGTTTTTGCGAATTTGCTTTCCCAATTGAATTGCTTCATTAAAACATTTTTGCTGAAATAATTCCGAAAAAGAATCCAATTGTTCTAGCACGTCTTCATTGGCGTATTGCAACCGGCAATCAATCACAGAATTTTGGACTTTATGAGTAGCGCAAGAACTGACAAATACTATTAAAAGAATCAGGCAAAATTTCATGATAAAATGTTAACTTACCAATTAAAGAGTTCAAGTGGATTCGAACCAGTCGGCGAGCCATTTATTACTGTTTGCAGATCTTTCTGTCTAGACAATAGCTCTCTTCCACAGACCATTTGCACCAGCCAAAGTCAGCATAATGTCGACAAGTGAACTCATCATACTTTGTATCATTGCATCTGTCAGGATAAGAGCTGTTTGCTGTGGGGGTGCATTTTCCGATTGTTGCAATCAAGCAATCATTTGCAATACAACTTTGTGGATTATTATCAAATACTCTGCAGTTAGTACCAAATGCGGATACCGTATTTAAAAGCAATAGCACTGCTATTAAGAATTTCATTTTTTCCCCCTTATTATGAAGTCTGTTTTGTTTAAATCAAAGCGGTTATTTTTAATTTAAAAAATCACTGCAAGCCTATTGAACTTTTTTAAAGTAATAGCAGTAGCCAAAAGTATCTCCAGCTTTAAAGCTATCTTGATTTTCTGTTATTACAACTTTGTTGACGAGGTAGTTCCCTGAAATTCTGATTCTGTATTGAACTTTAGCGTTCAAATTGTCGCTAGCAAAGCTGTTTTCCGTGTGCCTTGCTTCGCCTATCGAGGGGAATGTGCTGTCTATAAAGCTACTTATTTCACGGCGAAATCCCTCTGAAATATTATCAAAAGCATCAGGGGCTTCGTATTCAGCAAAAACGCTAATCAATTTAAATTTATCTTTTGGTGGATTAATCGGACCGTCATTGTTTGAATCACGTCTTTTCTCACCAACAAGTAGTGAATTTCGAGCAACTGATCGACTGCCAGAATAATAGCACCTTCCAGTCCACCATCCGCTCGTAGTTTGCTCGCTAGCTGATGTCCCGGTTTTGTATAAATTCTCCAAATTTCCATAAACACTATCATTTGAAAGTGGACTTGCTAGTTGTTCTATTGAATCAGGATTTAGCGCCAGCAATTGAACATTTGCAAAAGTGAATTGATATCCAAATACAGACACAAATAAAATTAACATATTCATAATTGCTCCCATTTTTTTAGATTAATAGGCTAGGAAGTTAAAAAGTGTCTGTCAAATAGTTGTAAAAAGAAAATAATTGAAGTGATGGGTTTAATTATTCGGTTCACTAGGTTAAAAATTTCTTAAGATATCCTAATTAGAAATATCTTGTTTACGACTTACTGGTCTTGGCCTATCGTAGCCCACCGGGATTTTTGTCTAAAATTGAAACTATCACGATGATGAAAAGGGTGCCTGCACCACTCATTGTCATACAATAACGGAGGAAAATATGGAGAATCAAGCTACGTACAACTTTGCTCAGAAAGTTGCTTTTATTACTGGGGCTGCGACGGGTATTGGTCGCGCAACAGCTTTGGCTTTCGGAAGAAATAAAGCTCAGGTAGTCGTTGTAGACGTAAATGCTGATGCGGGCGCTCAAACAGCCCATATGGTTCAAGAAGCCGGAGGGAGAGCTCATTTTATAAAATGCGATATTTCTAGTAGTGCTGAAGTCAAAACCGCAATCCAGGATACGGTCAAACGCTTTGGAGGTCTGGACTATGCCTTCAACAACGCTGGCGTCGAAGGCGAGCAAGCCTTTACCGTGGATTGCTCGGAGGAAAACTGGGATCGGGTTATCAATACCAATTTGAAGGGCGTTTGGCTCTGCATGAAGTACCAGATTCCCCAAATGCTAAAACAAGGACATGGTGCTATTGTCAATTGTTCGTCCATCGCAGGACTGATCGGATTTCCTGGAATTCCCGCTTATGTCGCAAGTAAACACGGGGTCATTGGTCTGACAAAAACGGCGGCTCTCGAATGTGCGAAGTCCAATATTCGAGTGAATGCAGTTTGTCCCGGAGTTATAGAAACACCTATGATCGATCGATTTGTTCACGGGGAAGCTCAAATCAGAAAACAACTTGTTGAAGGTGAACCCATCGGTAGAGTTGGTCAACCAGCTGAAATTGCAGAGGCCGCTCTTTGGCTATGTTCAGACGGAGCTTCGTTTATCACGGGTCATTCAATGGCTGTTGATGGCGGTTGGGTCGCACAATAAATTTGGAAAGTTGCAAAGTAGTTTGTTTGATTACTTATATCGCTAGCGCGGGAGCCAGGTTTTTTGTAGCCTTCGTTCCATGCTCGTCATCAAAATGTGCCACTGGCACATTTTGCCGCCGGCACAACTTCGGGGTTTCCCTGATAGACGGTTCGTCTGCCATTTAGTTAAAATATGCAGAACTGAGGGGTTGATTAGGTGCCGTTTTTAGTCAGGGTGCAGATTTATTAGTCGGATTATTAAAAAAGCCTTACCTTACCTTACCTTACCTTTTTTATTAAAGTTCGAATCTTTTTTAGACAACTATTGATTAAAATATGGCTGGCATCTGATTGCATAGTAAATTTCGCCACTAATCTAAAAAGGAGTTTTTTTGTGAAATTGATTTTAATAATTGGGTTTACTTTAGCTGCGCAATTGAGTTTCGCGCAATCAGCCAAACAAAAAGCAGAATGTATTCAAAAATTCTCGACTATGAAGGATAATAATGGACTAGGTCGTTCGGTAGAATCTGCTGCTCTGGTCTGTGCACAAAATGCATATGACATCGAAAGAGTGACGGAAGTCTTGTCTTGTACAAGAAACTTAAACAAATTTATTGATTTAAATCAATATCGCGAAACGGATCCTGAACTTCATAACAAGATTCAAGTGTATTCACCGATAGTGCTTTGTAGTACCTCTGAAAATCTTCGCAGTTTTGCTAGATTTTATAATTCTAAGGTAGTTGATTGTTTGAATGTACTAGGTAGTACAACCTTTTCAGCCAAAGTAAACGTAAAAGGTATTGTGTGGTCAGAAGAAAAAACTAAAATCTATCCTGTCTTGCCTTATTCGAAGTCGGGTGGTCTTGAGTTTCATCTAGAGATTATTCGGCTTGCAAGGCAGAAGATTTGTGATCCTGATGGATCCAGCTCGATTAACAATATATTTATCAGTAATAGGTTTGGAGTCCTTGAAGCTTTGGACTTAAATGGAACTTATAAAGTACGTAACAGCGTTAAAAAACAGAAAATTTCAAATGAAATAGCAGTAGAGCTGAATAAGCTACCTGCTTGCATTAAAAGTGTTTCGAAAAACATTTTATACATTAGTGAGATTACTAATTCACCAGAGATGCGTAAAAGCGTGGATGAAGAAGATGCGGTACAGTTGGGACTTCTTGCGAGTCAAGCATGTTTAACAGGTGGAGCAGATAGAGTAAAATTGAAATCAAAGTGCATTGACGATCTTCTGGCACAAGAAAAAAGTTTTGACGTTGCCGCTGAAGCTTGTACTGTAAATGCAAATTAGAAACTAAATTCCATATTAAATTCGACAACAGATGAAAAAGGTCGCATAAAGTGCGGCCTTTTTTTTTTTACTAAAGCCAAATATTTTTCTGTCTTTTTGTGGGATTAGAACCAGTCGGCGTTTCGCCGACGTCTCTCAGGCAAAAGGGCCAAGCCCTTTCGCCTTCGTTCCATGCTCGTCATCAAAATGTGCCACAGGCAAAGTCACAGTCACATTTTGCCGCCGGCACAACTTCGGGTTATGAGCGGGGCTCCGACAAAAACCCCAAGCACAAAGATTCAAAACAACCCTCAGCAAGAACCAACTCCTAAAATAGCTTATGACGAGGCGAACGAGGCAAGCGACTGAGGCGTGGTTACCGCCACGTCGCAAGGAAGCGCCGCCGAAGTTCAACAAAGTCATAAGTTATTTTAGGAGTTGGTTGCGGGGGACTGTTGCGCGCCTGATGTTCTTTTCTAAACTATGAGTTCGCGTAGAAAAACGCAATCCCATGCCTATATATATCGTGGACCTTCCAACATATTGAAATTAAAAGACAAAACGCTATTTGGTGTAGAAAACTGGCGAAGCCATCGTTATAGCCTATGAATACCAAGCTGAGTGAGTAGATGCAACATTATTGCATCTATCGAAATCATGGTTTATAATAGGGCCTGATTTTAGGAGATTACGAGGATGGTTCAGTCAGCACAAAGAAAAAAAGAGCTTCTGCGTATCGATGAGGTATTGGAAAAACACTCTTTAAAAAAAACACCATTACGTCGTCGTATATTGCTGGCTTTTGCAGAAGCTAAGTTGGCCTTGAGTCAAGCGGACCTCATTGCAGCTATTTCAAAAGATATTGAGGTTGTTGACCGCGTTTCTATTTACCGCAATTTGGCCAATTTAAAACAGGCTGGAGTTTTACACGAAGTCGATTCCAACAGTTATGTTTTTTGCTCACACGAATGTGAAAGCCACGCCCACCTTTTACTTTTTTGTCAAAAATGCCATCGCCATCAAGAAATAAAAGATCATAGCCGGATTCGCGATTTTATGGCGGCACTTGGTGACTTTCGTTTCTTTGGTAAAAAGCAGCCAATTTTTCTTCGTGGGGTTTGTACTGGATGTACGTACTGAAACTTGAGACTATCGTGCCCGCCGAATTCCCATCGAAAGTGAAGTGAAAAGCAGGCAGATTCCAATTGCGGGTACTGTTGGTAGCTGCCCGTGCCAAAGCGACAATATGAATCCAAGCGCGACACCTAAGGCGCTACCTGAAACAAGCCTTGCTTTAAGCCCTCTCAGTCTTTTTTGAGTTCTTGTCAGAATCATCGCAGGTAGAAATAGGCAGGACACTGTAAATAAAAAACCTAAAAGTTGAATACTGGCAGCAATAGTCACAAGAGAAACTGAAACAAAAATAACTTGCAAAGTGCGATCAGATTTTCTTTGCGATTGAATCCCAAAAATCACTGTATCAAACGACCAAGCGGTCACTTGTCGCCAAGTAAATTTAAAGAAGAAAATTGCAATTAGTCCAATTGCTGCCATGATGATAGAGTCTGAATTGCTGGCTAAAGCTAGATCACCAAAATAAGAGGCTGCCATATGTGTTTCTAGACCCGGTACTAAGGATATTATGCTATATGTAACGGCCATCAAGAGGCCAAAAATACCTACATAGTAGGTATTGCGAGAAGGCCATTTGTAGGAAATTAAAGTTTCACATAAAGTGTAAAACAAGAGTGCTGAGATAAAACTTGTTATCAATGGTATGATGCTACTTTCTTCGAGATGAAATTTTTGTGATCTGAAAAGAACAGTCAGTGCCAGCCCGATCACGGTGCCCATGGCAGCCGCTTGGCTGACCACCAACGTTTGGACAGACTGATTGCGGCTGGCCAGTTGACTGCCAATCAGCGAAAGCGCGGCGCCGCCTAAAATCCCGCCGAGAATGGTCCATTTATAGGCTTCAAGAAGTAAAATCATGTGTAGCTACTATGTGCAGGAATAGAAATTTTTTTAAAATCTTTAAACTCAGTGATTTGTTCGTGAGAAATCAAAAGCACAGCACACTCTTCATATTTTTTCTTCAGGATTAAATCAACGAGTTGATGCCGGGCCACCTTATCAAGATGATTAAACGGCTCATCGAGAACGAGGATGTGACCAAACCTTAAAAAGGCCCGTGTAAGAAGAGACTTTTGTCTTTCGCCACCGCTGGCGGTGTTCCATGGCCGAGATAGTGAATTTTTATCTGTAAGTAAACCAAGATTTAAAACTGATTCTTCATTTGCGTGAGGTGCTTGCAGTTGAATCACGTCTAATACGGTGAGTGGTAAAAAAAACTGCACGTTGCCAATCTGCGGTAGATAGGTGGTCTCAGAAAAATCGTTCTTAACAATGCCCTGATAATAGGGGTGAAGGCCTAAAATCACTTTTACCAGAGTGGTTTTGCCAGAGCCATTGGCGCCTTCGATCATCAAAATTTGACCAGGCGATAATTCAAAATTTATGTCTTCAAAAAGCCGACGCCCATCTGGTGTGAAAGCCGCTACATCGTTGAGTTGAAGGCTTGGGTTCATTTGAGAATTGAATCAGCGATAAAGTGCTGGACTTTTTCAATCGAGTCGAGATTCTTATTTTTGGGTTGAACCATAGTCGGGAGCTTTTTAAAAGGAATGCCACTGAGTTCAGAAAAGCGGCGGAGATGTTTTTCTGGGCTGTGGAGTGCTCCAAGTGCCATACGAACCTGGTTGGTTTTTGCTGTTTTAGAAAAAATGGCAAGACGTGCGGCTGAAGGTGGAACACCAGGCTTTTCTTCAATGGCACCAAGAGACTTTAAATTATAACTATTAAAAAAGTAAGTGAAGTCTTTGTGGTATTCGACAAAAGCAAGTTGATTTGTGTTTTGTAAGGGTTTTAATTTGTTATCAATTGCCGAGTGTAGTGAGCTCATTTGTTCTTGTAAGCTTCTGTAGTTTGAATGAAATGTTTCACTGGCATCTGGTTTTGCGCGCACAAGAGCTTCGAGAATGCCTCTTGCGCCTACAGCAAGAGTCTTGGGATCGAGTGTAAAATGCGGATTACCGGCGGGATGTACGTCACCCATTGAACGATCCACAGGGCCCGTCGCTTTATCAAGGGCATTGATAAATGATCCTGTTTCGCAGTAGCCAATGCCGCCGGGCTGCACTTTGGAATTGGCCGATTTTGAAAGTATTTTTGGCATCCATCCAACCTCAAGCTCAAGTCCGATGACACAAACGATATCAGCGTTAGCCACTTTTCGAATAAAAGTTGGCACGGCATCTAAGAAGTGGGCATCCTCTGTGCCTTCTAGAAGTGAATCCACTTCGGCATGGTCGCCACCGATGACACGCGCGGCTTCAGCTAAATCAGGAAGAGTCGTGATAACCTTGAGGCGGGCACTGGCATCAGCTGGTGTGGCCGCGACCATGATAATAAAAAGTGTTTTTATAAATATTCTCATATTTTACCTCAAAACTCGTGAGCTGGGTGCGCGCCCAAAATAAAAAGAAACTGCATTTGAATCTGGCGATCAGTGACGTCGCTTACGCCTTGGGTGGTGTCAACTTCGTGACTATAAGCCAAGCGAAGCGCAGAGAACTCACTCGGTTTATAAGTGAGTGTCGGTGCAAAAGCATAATCAAAGTCTTCGCGAGATTCGCCATTCGATTGAAACTCCAAATTCAAATGAGAAAAACCATCAAGTCGAACGCCAAAGCTGATGTTTTCATTGATGCCGTATTGGGGGTAGATATAGAGACCTGCTTTTTTTGAAGTCTCCATAGCTGGGGCGGACTGCATCTGATAATACACCTCGCTTTGCACAAGCCATTTCAGCTTTCGGCCTTCGCGATTTTTATAGGTGAGATCAATGCCAAAGAGATCAGTTTTAACATCCGAAGAATCTTTTCTTCCCAGATAAGATGCGCCTAGCAGTATACCGCGGCCGGTGCCCCAGTCAAAAAATGTCGTGGGATGAATATAGTGAAGTGGGTAGGGCGGTCGCTCGCCTTCATCGTGGCAATGTCCGAAGCAGTAGCCGTTAGTGACGCCGACAGTGATGTCAAAGTATCTATCCGTGGGCAAAATCCAAGAATATTCGATGCCTGTATCAGCCGCACCTTCGGCTTCGATAGCAGAATGGGCACCAGGATTAAAAAACTCGCGGTGAACTTTGGGTGCTGCAATGAATGGCCAGTCATGTTGATGAAATGTATTTAATCTACCTACATTTAAGAAAAACTTTCCGATACGAAATCGCGATTGTGGAATCAGCTTTGATGACCCTATATAGCCTTCATGAAGCTCAAAGTGAAATTCTCCTTCATCATCATGACCCGCAACATTTAAAACACCGTCAAAGATATGATCAATCGGAGCGTAGAACATAAGTTCGGCTGATCGCACGCCAACCTTGTTGTCTTCTGATTCGTCAAATGACGTGGGCGCAACAATATCAACAGCAGCTGCAACATTTAAATTTTGTAAAAGCGATTGCGCATTGCCGGTAGTTGATAAAAGTAGAAAAGAAACTAAAATCAACATCAGTGTTTATCCTTGGGTCCGTTTTTTACAATACCGGTTATTTTTGCTGTTTGTAACTTTAGCCCCCAGTTGGCGCCGAATCCGCGACCGCTCAAGATATCGCTTAATAGCTCTTCACCTGTTTGCTCGTTCCATGCCAAAAAATGCAAAGAATTTCCGTGATCATTGTGAATATCAAAGGACAGATGCATTGCACTTGTGACATCAACGTTAGAGAAGCTAGTACTGATATCCAGAGAATCTTGGCTTGTGCGCGCGATCACATGAGGCGAAGTCGAACCCGCTGGCCGAGAAATCTCAATTTCTACACCAGCCGCTAGGTTGCGATTCGAATTTGCCACCAGCGTGACAGAAGAGTTCTCGGCAAGCTCGATCTGAATTGTAAAGTTGTTTGCTGATTCCGTCTTGTCGAGTGGCGAAGCAAAACGCACGACGCCAGAGCCCTCAAGCGTACCGTTAGTAAAAACTAGGGTGTCTTCTCCGATTAATACTTCCGCTTTTTGACTGCCTATTTTTTGTGAAGCCGGGATTTGTTTTGCGGCATCAAGGTCAGGATTTCTGCCCCCACCGCAAGCGATAAGAGCAAAAGTGCAAAAAAGAGTCAAAAGTGCGCGTAACATCAAACAATTAACCATAAATTAATCCTGTGGCTCATTGGGGCCGGGTCGACTTTGGCGATGGCAATCTATATGGTTACCGTGGTAGTGACACATAAAGTAGGCTACTTTTGCATTGTTGTTTTCTCCAGTCCATTTAAATGAAATTTGAATATCGTCGCCTGCTTTCCAAATTTTAGCTTTATCAATTGTGGCAGGGTTACCGCCTCGAGATTCGAAGAGTTCAATAGCGCTATTGGCGCTAATTGCATACTCTTCGATTGAATAGCTTTTAGGCGAAGCAAAATATTCAAAAGTTATTTTTTCTTCAAAGTGGCAGTGCGTGCTCTCGATTTTACCATTTTTATCGTTGTGAAAATGACATCCGTATAAGTCTTTTGCGGCCTGACTTTGCGATAGCACATTGTATACGCCTACCAAGACTTCATCGTTTGCAGCCTGTGAATGAATTCCGATCAATTCGTTTGTAATTTTCTTTCCATTAGCTTCTTTAAAGCTTTTCGCAAACACTGCGGCGGCTTCAAAGCCAGCTAAAATGGTGGGTGATTTCGCAAGATTAAGATTCTTTGGGTGGTCGCCGTGGGCGTTAGCCGAGAACGAATAAATCAAAGTCAGTGACAACATCATCGTTAAAATATTTTTCATATATACCTCTAATAGTTCGTTATGTAATCTGGGAATACATGTAGTGCAACCTAGTTGCATTTGCAATCTTTTCGTCATATATACTGCTTTTCTCAATTGCTTTACATATATGTAAAGATTCAACCTGGAGGAGCAGTCAATGAAGCAAAAATTACCAGTCACTGTACTTTCTGGCTTTTTAGGTGCTGGAAAGACGACACTTTTGAATCATGTTTTAAACAATCGAGAAGGTTTAAAAGTCGCCGTGATTGTCAACGACATGTCAGAAGTCAATATTGACGAAAAGTTAGTTAAAAACGGTGGCTCTGCTTTAAGTCGAACTGAAGAAAAACTTGTTGAGATGAGTAACGGTTGTATTTGCTGCACCCTACGTGAAGATCTGCTGGCCGAGGTTTCGCGTTTAGCCAAAGAAAAGAGATTTGATTACTTATTGATTGAGTCGACGGGCATCTCAGAGCCTATGCCAGTGGCAGAGACTTTCACGTTTACTGAAGAAAGTGGCAAAAGCCTTTCTGACGTTGCCCGGCTGGACACTATGGTTACAGTTGTTGATGCGAAGAATTTTTTACAAGATTACAAAGCGTCAAAAAGTCTAAAATCACGTCATCTTGAGTTGGGAAAAGATGATGAGCGAACAATCACAGACCTTTTAATCGAACAGGTTGAGTTTGCCGATGTGATTGTGCTGAATAAAATTGATCTCATCACAGCTGAAGAAAAAGAAACCCTGAAGGCGATTTTAACGTCACTCAATTCAACCGCCAAGGTCATTGAATCCATTCAATCGAGAGTGCCGCTCCAAGCTATTTTAAACACGGGCCTTTTTAATTTTGAAAAAGCCCACGAGGCACCCGGCTGGATGGCTGTTTTGCGCGGTGAAGAAAGGCCTGAAACCGAAGAATATGGTGTCAGCAGCTTTGTTTATCGGGCGAGAAAACCTTTTCATCCAGAACGTCTTTGGAACTTTCTTTTAAAAGAAGGGAAGCGATTTTTACGAGTTAAGGGCTTATTTTGGATCGCTACTCGCCCGAATTATATTGGGCTGTGGTCGCAGGCAGGCCAAGTTGTAACACTAGAGTGTGTGGGGCGCTGGTATGCGGCTTCGCCTCAAGAAGATTGGCCTACCGTAAAAGAAGATCTCGATATTATTAAAAAAGATTGGGATGAGGTTTACGGTGATAGAGGCCAAGAGTTGGTTTTTATCGGTCAAAATTTAGATAAAGAGGCTGATAAAAATTTGCTGGATTCTTGCTTATTAACGGATGAAGAAGATTTGCAGGGTGTTCCCGCGTGGAAGAAGTTAAAGGACCCACTTCCCAAATGGCAATTGATGAATGATCTCGAGAGTCGGCAAATCTCTCTATGAATTTACTTGTAAATGCACCTTCAGCTTTTCGAAAGGCATCGGGCTTTGAGGTGACTCTCAAGGCCATTCGAGTCAGACATAAAAGTCTTGCAAATCCGAATTGCTCACATCATTTAATAGATGGCGAGGCCAATGAACTCCCTATGGTTTTGTGGAGTCAAGATTTTGAAGTGAGAATGTCACTGAAAGTTGACGATAGAGAATCTACTCGAAAATTTATGAAACCACGTATGAACAGTGCTGGTTCTTAAGTTGTGCTTTCGACAAACTAAACTAATATTGCCGACCTCTTGAACCTCTTTAACAATTTGGTCTTTAAATTCAACCGTGAAACTCTTCATTTTGAACACCTTTTTCTTGGTTTAGTACCACGCCTAGTCGACGTAGTAAATGTGTCCAACGTATATCAGGGGCTAGAAGGGTGTGACCCATTGCTAGATTCTCTCACCAATAATGGCATCGGCTTCAATCTCAATAAGCATGTCGGGATCAATTAAGGACTTAACCTCAATCATGCTTGTTGCGGGAGGATGATTCACAAAAAACTCGCCATGAGCCCGACCGAACTCTTGCCACTTGCTAATGTCAGTTACAAAGATACGAGTGCGGATAATGTCCTCTCGAATTGCTCCAAGTGGTTGAATGGCCTTTTCAATGATCTCAAGACATCGCTTTGCTTGTTCGTATGGCTTGCCAACGGCAAAGATTCTTCCATCATCTGAAACTGAGGCTGTTCCTGTAACGGCGATGATATTTCCCATACGAATAGCTCGGCAGTAACCGACAACCTTTTCCCACGGAGCACCGCTTTCAGTTTTAATTTTCTTATTTGCTTCGATCACTTAGCCAATTTCTCTAGGTTCGAAATTGGTTGCGGGGGCAGGATTTGAACCAGTCGGCGAGCCGCCGACGTCACTGCTGCAAAAGGGCCAAGCCCTTTTGCCTTCGTTCCATGCTCGTCATCAAAATGTGCCACAGGCAAAGTCACAGTCACATTTTGCCGCCGGCACAACTTCGGGTTATGAGATTGGGACCGGGCATTTTATAAACGTACGAAATATATAAATAAATCGTTTTATATCAATCACTTGCAGCAAAAAATCAGTTCGTTTAAATTCGGTCAATTTTGGTGGTTTTCGGTACTTTGTAGCCAAAATGTAGACGTCGATTGACGAAAAAAATCGCTCAAATTTAGTGCGAAGGTCGCGATAGCCCGAAGGTCAAATTGTAGCCAATTTTGCAAACTAAAATTGCAGACTCACTGAGCACGTCACACAGCGATTGGGGTAGGGGGCCCCAGCTAAATAATTGCAAAGATCAAATAATTTAGGTTCCGCAAGCTGCATTTGTTCGTGACCACCCTCTCACAACGATAGGGTGGTCACGAACAAATGCAGCTTGCGGAAGAAAGGAAATAACAATGTATGTGACAAAAAGGGATACGGAAATTGTGCGGTTTGTTATGAATATGAAATTTGCATCGGTAACTGAGATTCATCAAAAATTCTTTAAATTTAAAAAAGACGGAGAAGTTTCTGAAAGTGA
>JBIKLL010000059.1:0-17753 GCA_044359815.1 Pseudobdellovibrionaceae bacterium | reverse complement strand
TCGAACTTTGTGTCAGTAAGCCTCAGGTTATTTTTAAAAACGAAAATGGATCAGTGAAAGAGCCATTTGAAATGGCAACAATCGACATCGAAGATCAGTTCACGGGTGCAGTTACTCAGGAACTGGGTCGCAGAAAAGGTGTCATGACAAATATGACTACCAAAGGTTCTGGTAGAACCAGATTAGAATTCAGAATTCCTTCAAGGGGATTGATCGGGTATCGTTCTCAGTTTTTAACTGATACCCGTGGGACAGGATTATTAAACACTCAATTTGATGGGTATGACGACTACAGAGGGGATTTTACCTCTAGGGTTAATGGATCGATGATTTCTGACAGACAGGGTATTGCAACAGCTTACGCTATTTGGAATTTGCAGGAACGTGGCAGAATGTTCATCATTCCAGTGACTGAAGTTTATACTGGTATGATCATCGGAGAACACGCCAAAGAAAATGATCTGGAAGTGAACATCACTCGTGAGAAAAAGCTTACTAACGTCAGGGCTTCTGGCTCGGACGAAGCTATTCGTTTAGTGCCAGTTAAACCGCTGACTCTTGAGCAAGCCATGGAATGGATTAATGATGATGAATTGATTGAGGTAACACCCAATCACATCAGACTCAGATGTCGGGAATTAGATCCAAACAAACGTAAAAGGAAATCGAACATAGAAAAAGAGTAGTCATGGTTGACGCTGAAAAAATTGTTATCGAATCCAAAGCACTGACTAAGAAATACGGAGATTCTGTTATAGTCAGAAATGTTGATCTGCAAATTCGCAGAGGCGAATGTTTTGGTCTGCTAGGACCAAACGGTGCTGGAAAATCAACTACAATGAAAATGCTGTATGGTGGGGCCTCAATAACCAGTGGTGAACTGTATATTCTGGGAATTAACGCCAAAAAAAATATCACTGATATTAAAGCCCGAATCGGAGTGGTGCCTCAAGAAGACGGATTGGATCACGATTTTTCTGTTTATGAAAACCTAGCGCTATTTGCATCGTATTTTGGATTGGTGGGAAACACAGCAAAGCTTCGAATCGAAGAATTGTTGAAACTGTTTCGCCTAGAGGAATACAGCGAAAGACCTGTAGAAGAACTGAGTGGTGGAATCAGGCGCAGATTAGCCATTGCCAGAGGTCTTTTAAATAAACCTGAAATTTTAGTTTTGGATGAACCCAGTTCGGGCTTGGATCCTCAATCCAGATTGTGGATCTGGAATTTCCTAAGAAGTTTAAAGCAAGAAATGGGTACCTTAATTATTAGCACGCATTTTATGGAAGAAGCCCAGGAAATTTGTGATCGAATCGCAATTATGGATAATTCTAAAATTCTGAAAATTGGCGAACCCAAATATTTGATTGAAAGCGAAATTGGTAAAGAAATTATAGAGTGTAATTTGTCTTCTAACGACATCAGTTATTATTCAAACAGACTGGCGAAAGAAAAGTTTCAGTTTAATGTCGTCGGCAAACAAATCCACGTTTACGTCAAAAAGGACCAAGAAGCCAAAAGTGTGTTTGAAGTTATTTCTAGCTACAGAATGACTATCAGGCCTGCAAATTTGAGTGATGTTTTTTTTAAACTGACTGGTCATGATTTGCGCGAGGAGCCCTTGTGACTACAGCAACATTCCAAAACGGTGTTTACTTTGTTTGGAAACGCAACTGGAACTTGTTTCAGAAATCCTGGTTGATCAACATGTTGTGGATTGTTTTTGAGCCCACAATTCTATTACTGACTCTAGGGTTTGGAGTGGGCAGCTTTATTTCCAACATACAGGGTCTGACTTACATGGATTTTGTGTTTCCATCGATGCTTTGTACAACAGCTATGTTTGTGTCATTCTTTGAATCGACTTATAATAATTTTGCCAAGCTATCTATACAAAAAACCTACACCACTTTGATGTTAGCCCCCTTGGAGCCTTTTCAGATTGCTTTGGCTGAAATTTTGTGGGGCACAACCAAAGGTACAATCAGCGCGGCCGGTGTAGCAATGGTTGCAGTGTTTTTTGGATTGGCCCATTCATTTAATATCTTATTATTGCTGTTGATAGCTGCATTGATTGCTTTTTTGTTTTCATCATTTGGATTAATCATTACGACCATGGTGAAAAACTTTGATCAAATCATTTACCCCAGCTCTGGAATAGTGATTCCATTGTCGTTGCTCAGTTCAACTTATTTTCCGTTGGATTCTATTCCCGGATATTTTAAATATGTCGCTTATTTGTCTCCGCTGACCCATGCTGTTGAGCTGAGCAGGGGATTAATCTATGGAACTATAAACTGGTCTTACGGGGTTTTTCATTTAGCTGTACTGCTGGTTTTTTCTTTTATAGTTTTCAAAATTGCGATAATTAGATTTAACAAAAAAATCCAAGCCTAAATTTCTGTCGGTGCTGATTCTTCGTCAATCATTTCCAAGTCTTCCAAAATTTCTTCTGATGGCTTTTGTCCGGTCAGAAAATAAGGCAAACTGTCCATAGCTGATGCGTATTCAGGCTCAGAGATTTTACCAACAGAATAAAGCTTGCCCAAGATCTCTCGGATTCTTTTCTGAGCAAAGGGTGTCAGTTCTTTCTTAAAAAAGGACTTAGAATAGGCCTCGGGGCTGGGTAATAAAAACGCTAAGAAAGCCGACTCAACCGGATCCAACTGGCTGGGGGATTTTTTGAAATAAAACGATGCGGCGGCCTTGACGCCAAATAGTTCTTTACCAAACTGAACGACATTCACGTATCTTTCCAAAATTTCATTTTTGCTTAAGGTGCGTTCAATCTGCATTGTGATCAAGGCTTCCATACCCTTTCTGATCAGGGTTTTGTCTTTGGATAAAAATAAATTTTTGGCCAATTGTTGAGTGATCGTTGAGCCACCGCGGGCAAATTTTCCAGCTGAAATGTTTTTTTCTAAGCTTTTTTGCATTTCGGCTACATCAAAACCCTTGTGGCCATAAAACCCTGCATCCTCGGAAATGATGATGGATTTTTTCAGATATTCAGAGACTGAATCGATTCGCACATACTGAGGTGAACCAGGACACAGGTTTACCTGATACATTTTTGTTACCATACAGCCTTTTATTTTGCTGGAGCTGGGAAACTGTGAAAACACAAAAAATCCCAACATTAAAAAAATCACAGTGATAATGCCGACCACCTGAAACAATATCACTACAGAGGATTTAACAACTTTCATTTGCTCAAATACCCATTGTCCTTCATCCAGCGAACACTTTGCTCAATGGCGATGTCAGAATGCTGGGGGTGAAAACCCAATTCATCCATGGCTTTTTTATTTTTAAACCAATGAAACATCGTCGCAGCATAGGCGCTTTCGCGATTAAAGGGAAATTTCAGCCCCACACTCATCATCGTATCACCCACGGATCCCAATGATCTGAGCAGCCATGTTGGAAATTCTGAATTAGGGGCCTTTACACCAGCGCAATCAGCGATTTTGGCAAACAGTTGCTGAATCGTTAGATTGTTACCAGCCAAAATGTATCTTTGGCCGTTACGGCCGACCTTCAGTGCCGAGACCACTCCATCGACGGCATCCTTCACTGATACCACGTTGACTCCACCGTGGGTATAAACTCGCAGACGGCCTTGAGCGACCTTGATTTGGTTTTTGCGACTGCCTTTTTTCGCATCGGCAGCACCATACATTGTTGATGGGTTTACCATCACCGCATCGATCTTTTTTTCAGCAACTGCGTTTAAAATAATTTCTTCGGCCATTCGTTTTGTTTCAAAATATCCCAGGTCTAAATCTGATAAATTATATTTTGAATCTTCATCCATAATTTCGTTTTCGGTGAATCCTGCACCTATGGCGACAACGCTGCTGATATGCAAAAGTCTGGAGACTTGATTTTGATGGCAGGCTCTGACGACGTTGGATGTTCCTTGTACGTTCACTTGCTGCATGATTTGTCGCAGGGATTTTGAATATCCAACAACTCCTGCTGCATGAATCACATAATCAAAGCCCTTAAAAGCCACAGCTAAACTTTGGTAATCGGTCACATCGCCATAAATTAAATTAATTTTTTGCGACTGCAGTTCAGTCAGATCACTGTTTTTGCGAACCAAGGCTGATACGTCATGGCCTTCTTGTAAAAATCTTTTGCACAACCAGCTTCCTAAAAATCCATTAGCTCCAGTAACTATAGTTTTCACGATTTTGATTCCTGAGTCTGATTGGGATTAGGAATTTTTTTGAATTTTGACAAAACAAAAATGCAACTGAAAGCCAGCAGCCCACCCACAATAAAGCCTGCCAGCACATCAAAGGGATAATGGGCACCCACATAGATGCGGCTAAATCCAATCAACAAAGCCCAGCTGAATAAATACCACTTGGCTTTCGGGAAAAAATATCCAATCAAAATGGCAGCGCACATAACATTGGTAGCGTGATTGGATGGAAATCCAAATTGTCCAAAGACCGGAGCTTTTGTTTGCAATTCAATCCCTGCCATAAAAGGCCGTAGCCTTGCAAAAAACGGCTTTAATAATTGTCCGACAATACCATCACCCATTCCAATAACGGTAATGGTGATCCCAAAAACCGCAAATCCCCAGCGTGCAAACTTGCGATAGCAAAAATATAAAAACACAGCCACTATCAACACAGACATCACAGGGATTTTGTGTAAATCCGTGATCAGCGGAAAAAACTGATCAAACACAGGATTTGACCAACGGCTGTTGATAGTTTCAAACATTGCAACATCCGCGTTACCTAATAACTGCAATAGATCGTCAAGCATGAGTCAGAGGATAGAAATACTCTGACAGAAAGTCTAGGAATTTACCTTTCTTGACTAGATCCTAGGCTTGCTGGAACTCACAATTTTTAAAAACCAATGGCACAATGTTTACATGATACAAGTAACCACACTCGCAGGAAAAACAGTTTACGTTAACGATTTGCTGATCCGTCAAATTGACACAACTCCGGATACGATTTTGTGTTTTACTGACGGCACCCGAATGCCCGTTAAAGATTCTGCAAAAGACATCGTTGAAAAGATTAAAAACATTCGTAACAACAAGGATGCTCAATGGACATGACAGCAATTCTGGGTCTGATTGTCGGCATTGGTGGCATATTGCTGGGAAATTTACTAGAGGGCGGCCACGCAGGCTCTTTGGTACAGTTCGCAGCTGCAGTGATAGTTTTTGGGGGCACGGCAGGAGCGGTTATGCTGTCAAACCGAAAGCAAGATCTAAGAATCGGAATGCAATTTTTGAAGAAAGTTTTTAACGACACCAGCATTGATACAGAGGCCGAGATCAGACGTGAAATCATGGAATGTGCTCGGATTGCTCGTAAGGAATCATTGCTATCCATTGAACCCAGAATCACAAATATGAAGGATCCATTTTTACAAGCTGTGATGAGATCCATCGTTGATGGTGTGGATGCATCCATTGTCCGAGACATTTATGAAAACAGAATTGATATTGAGGAAGAAAAGCAAATCAGTGCTGCAAAAATCTGGTCGGATGCAGGGGGCTTTGCACCTACGATTGGGATCATAGGTGCTGTGTTGGGATTAATCCATGTAATGGGAAATTTGTCAGACACATCCAAATTGGGTTCTGGTATCGCGGTTGCATTTGTCGCCACAGTTTATGGTGTAGGCTCGGCCAATTTAATTTTTCTGCCCATCGGGAACAAAGTTAAAAAAATCATTGCCCACGACATGCGGATCAAGCGCATGATTTTGGATGGCGGCATCGGAATACAAACAGGTTTAACGCCCAGTCAGATTGACATTAAACTTAGATCTTTTTCGGACAGAGCATGAGCCGCAGGCATAAAAAGCACGAAGAGCACGAAAACCATGAACGTTGGCTGGTCAGTTACGCTGATTTTATCACATTGATGTTTGCTTTTTTTGTGGTGCTTTATGCGACCTCTACTCAAAACGAGGAAAAAGAAAAGAAATTCGAAGAATCCATCAGATCTCAGATGCGGATGAACACACCCGGTGGTGGTAAAACCAGTGATAATGGTGGATTGTTTGGTGTGATCGTTGATCCATTGGAAGCCATTCAACAGCAGCGATTGGGAAACAGTGATTTGGAAGAAGTCATGGATAAGCTTCTAGACAGAGCCCTTAGCGAAGAGGAAAAAAAGCAAGCAGTGAATGGCCTTAGGCATGATGGCAGCGGCGTCAGAATCTCGCTATCAGCATCGACATTTTTTCCTGTAGGTTCGGCGAAGCTAAAATTAGCAGCACTGAAGTCTTTGGACAAGATTGCACCGATGTTGCTGCAGTCAAAGCGCAAGATCATCGTTGAAGGACATACTGATGACATAGCCACTGTGGGCGGGCAGTACGAAAGCAACTGGGAACTGGCAAGCCTTCGCGCTACCAGCGTCGTCAGATATTTGCTGAAATTTCACGGGATTGATCCATCGCGGATTGCTGCGATTTCTTATGCCGACACCAGACCACTGGTGCCAAATACTTCTGATGAAAACCGCGCAAAAAATCGCCGCATTGAAATATTGGTCGTAAATTCCAATGGCGAACCCGGATCCGAAGTTCAATAAGCTTACTTATCCCAGGCATTCAGATCTATTTGAATGACGTAAAATGTTTCCAAGCTGACTAAATCATTGTCAGCTCAGATTGATTTAAACCATAGGCAATGTTAGGCAATTCATAAGAATGTGTAAGTTATTGAAATTATTGATAGTATGCGCCTTGCAATGATAGGGATGTATATGAAGACTTTAAATATATTTATCAGTGCTGTATTTTTGTTTAATTCAATCATGACGGCTGCTCCAATGGCCAACGCCAATGGGAACAGGCGCCCCCTGCCACCGCATCTGCAAGAACAGCAAGAAATTCTGGATGTTTTTGAACAAGCGGGCTTAAATCCAAAAAATTATCGTGCTCGTTTTGAAAAACACAATCCCAACGATCCTTCAGCAAAACGTTTTATGCTTATAGAGTTTCCAGAATCTGGAAGTTCTTGGGAAACAAATCCAGGCAGAATAGAGACTTTAAAAATTGAAATTCCTAGAGGCACACCCGATGAAAAGGAAGCCTACCGTCCCTCCAAAATAGAAGAGACATTATTAAAAGCCGAAGCCCTAGTTAAAGCCGCAGGCAACAAAGGATCACATATCGTCAAAGACGTGACCATGAGATTTCCTATGGAATCTTTTAAGTTTTTTTTAGCAATAGGATCTGTGACTTATTTTAATATGATGCTTGCTGGTGAATCCAATGACCCCTTGGCCTTCACTCGTCAAATCGAAGGATTGGCAGACCCAGTAGCCCATATCGGATTTTATACATTTATGATTGTTAATGGAGTTTCAGTGGAGCTTCTGAATAAAGCGTTCGGAATGAACAAAGAAATTCCTATGGTATATTCTGCAGAAGTTCGAAATTCGATGGCAAAGCAAAGAATGAATTTTAGAACTTTTTTTCTTTCAAATCTTGGAATGACCTTTGGATCTTTGGCGTCCAGTATTGTTCATGAAATTGCTTATTTTCCGCATCTTACAGATTGTGTAATGGGAATCGCACCCAAAGATCCAAAATTGAAGGATCAAAAAAGCTGTGATTTGGCCTACAATGAATTCTGGAAATGGGATTCTGGTGACAGGTTGTCAGCTGAGGCTCCTGTATTGACTTCGATGATTCTGAGCAATGTGGCTTCTTCGGTAATTATGAGTGTAGGCCAATCAGTATTGAACAAAACTTCCTCTGCGGCTTTTGCAGCCAATCAGTTGTTAGGAATTATGAGTAAGCGGGCTTCACAGAATATGGTGTTCCGCGGATTTTCCTTTGTATTGCGAATAACCGGTTTGTCAGCAGCTGCTCAATCTACAGCTTCCGGCGTGGCTGGCGCAGCCAGAATGGGTTTGTCATTTTCGGGTGGAGTGTTGATATTTGCTTTGTTTGTTGGTTTGGATCAGGTAATTTTCGCAAAACCCACAGCAAGGATTTATAACAGTGTTTTTGGTGGAATAAATTTACAGGCCAAGCAACTAGATTTTGTTAGGGCTTTAATGCAAGCAAAAGCCAACAATTGGTTTTTCAATTCAGATCAAGATTTTAAAACAGTGATGAAGGGTAAATGTGAAACCTTTGAGTTTTATCAATACCAGGAAGATACCAGTTTAAATGGTGAGTGTCCGAATGTATTGGAGCTTACATTTGATCGGTTACACAAAAAAATGGGTCAATGGCGTCAAAAGCAAATCGAAGACATCACATATTCATCAGAAAACTGGAAAGACCTAATTTCAAATTATATGTCGACATATGACGTATCACGGTCGATTTATTCATATTTAGTAAAAGAAGCTGCAAATGCTGCGGGTAATGAAAACAAGGCTCAATCATCTCAGTTATTGTATCCGCTTAATGGAATTAAGGAGCAGGTGAAAACCTCTGACCCTTCTATTTATCTGCGAGATCCATTTTTGGTTACTGTACAGCAAATTCGTTTTCTGATTTCCAACGTTGATTCGATTTTGTCTGCAATTGAATTGCAGCACGGGAAATCACTGCAACCAAAAGATAAAACGAAATTTTACTTTAAATTTGCAAAAGAACTTAAGTCTGAAGCGACTTTCTTAAAGGAATTTGACAAAAGAAACGGAGCTACAGCAGACGGGCTTAGGCAAAGACCCGATGTTTTAACAAGACTTAATAATATAGGAAAATTGTTTGTTGGTTTGCAAACAGAAATAAACAATACAAATAGTGAAAATAAAAAAGCACTTATGGATCTGCAAATGAAGTTCGCAGCAGAGCCAGGCATACCACCGAGGCCTATAATGAATAAGGGCGAAGGTTTTATTTTGTATTCTAAAAAATCCAATTCAGTTCCCGAGATCGAGGGATTGAAATGGACAATGCCGAACCAGTCCAATTTAATGGGGCTCAAAACAGAAAGTCAGTGGGAAAAAATGATGGTATCCATGATTTGGGGACCCGAGCCTAAAGCCAATTCAGGAATGGTTGATGATACCGATGGATTTTTTAGTCAGGGTTTTTACAGAGCTTTCAATCCACCTAGCATAGTTAATTTGAACACTTCTACCGGTATTGATTTTCGAGCGGGTTATCCATATACCGATAGAGTTGTGACCCGCAGAGAAGCAGACGTGTATCAAACACCATTTTATTTGATGAAATCAGGCAACAAACAAAGTGTGTATTCCAATCCAAGAAATAAACAACAAATTCTAAAAAGCTATTCATCGATCTTAGAATATTTAATGGATGTTAATAATTATTCTTTTCTAAAAAACACAAATAAAGGCAATAGCAGGCAATCAGCGGATGTTCTATTTACCAGTTGGTGGACTCAAAACGTAGCACCAGAATACTTAAAAGGATGGGACTATTTTCAGTCCGAATACAAAAATATGGTTTTTGAACTGTATCAAAGGATGTTCCGTGCTGAAAACGTTGGGACCATTGATGATATTGGGTCTTACAATACTGGCCCTGGTGCAATCGGATTGATTTTATCTATGAAGCAACAATACAGATTATATTTATCAGTATTAGGCGACATTTATAAATATGGGAATCAGTTTGAACCCGGTATTTATGCACCGGATTTGGGACAGCTCCCTGTTTATAAACCTGATTGGCAAATTCCAGAAGTTTTGTTGCCAGAACATACTAAGGATAATTTAGAGTCTTACCCAGTGGAAAAGTTGGGGCCAGAAGCCAATGTTAAAATGGCTATAGGACTTAATTTACTAAGTATTTTTAAACAAGTGGACTATTTGGATATAGATTGGCTTGGACGGAAATTTTCTGGGCATATTACAAACAATGGGGTTTTCAAATTCCCTAACAACTCAAACTTGGATTTTCAAGCTAAAGCATTAATGGCATTTGATAAAGTCGAGTCTTTATTCAGAAAAATTGTCCAGCGTGGAAACAAGAGACTGCAAACAGAGGTGACCTCAGCCCAATTAAAACAGGCTATTGAAGATTTGAATCAGGAAATCCAAAATCTAAAAAAGGTATTTATTCCGCCTGACATAGAATCAATGATGACAGGTCAGATGGATTTCAGAACCCGTATGATTCTAAAAATTATTAATGGGTTAGGCGAAATCAATGCAGAACTGATGAATTATGGAGCAAATATTTTTGCAGTTAGCTACAAAGATAAGCACGCTGCTGATGGCCAGGCTCTGGACTCAGGTAATCATAAAAACTGTAACAGGAACCAAGGATTAGCTGGTAAGACCACTGACAAAGATTGTTTAGCAAATAGTGGCAACTAGCCAAAGTTTAGACAGCAATTTATACATAAATGCTGTAAAAACCTGGCATTAAACGTGAATATGAAATAGGTAATTGAAACCATAATAATTTGGAGGATTTATGAAGGTAATGAAATTTGTAACGGGGCTATTAATTGCTCTTCCGATGGCAGCTATAGCGGCCTCACCAAAAGAAGCCGGACCAGGAATAAAAACTAGAGACCGTCTTCCAAAAATTGAAGCTGAGAATAAAGCTAAAAAAGCTGATTTGGCTGCACGTAATGGTGCCCGAATTGTAGAACTGACTTCTTCAACTGTTGTTGGTTCAACTGAAGCTCAGGCGTTAGCGTCAATTTTAAATCGCGGAAGTCAAAACAAAGTTGATGCAGTTGTAAAGCTAGTTTCAACTCTTCAAATCTTGAAGGAAACAGACCCTTCTTTCACATTGATCAAAGAAGCTGAACTGAAATCAATCGTAGATTTGATGTCTCGAATGAATGAAACTTCAGTAGAAAATAGCGAAACTTTTGATCTGTTTGTAAGAAACCTTCCTGATATTCCAGTTATGGAAAACGCTTCCAACAAAACTTTGTGGTTAAAAGCTGTAGATGGTACACTTAAGACAATTCAATCTGATGCTAAAGATGCTAGCGGAAACTATATTGTTAACGGTAAAGCAGACCTGGCTTTCGAAGTATGGGTTAAAAAAGAGTACGGTGACAGAGCTGATAAGATTTTAGAAAACATCCGTCAGAACTGCGCTAAGAAGTAAGAAATCAGTAAATAGAAAAGATATGTTCAAAAAAACCCGCTCAAAAAGCGGGTTTTTTATTTTGACCTGTTCCTCCAGCGCCAAAAAAGACTTCAATAAAAACCAAAGCACAAAAAAAGATCCAGAGTTTATATTATTACTTAAAATGGTTCTCCGCGGAGCCAGGATGGCGGGGGCTATGCCCGAGCGGATGAAGCATGAGGCTGTAACCGTTTTAAGTAATAATATAAACTCTGGATCTTTTTTTGCGCTTTAGTTTTTATAGTCTTTCGATTTTGAGAGACTTGATCACAACCGGAGTTTTCGGTTTGTCAGAACCGTCTCGGGCTACAGTAGAAATCTTAGTGACGATATCCATGCCTTCGATAACTTCACCAAAAATTGCGTGCTTACCATCCAGCCAAGGTGTGGGCTTTACAGTTACGAAAAACTGAGAACCATTTGTATTTGGTCCACTGTTTGCCATCGAAAGAATCCCAGGTTTACTATGCGACAAGCCTGAAGCAATTTCGTCATCGAACTTGTAACCAGGTCCGCCAGTACCATTGCCATCTGGATCCCCACCTTGAATCATAAAATCAGGGATCACTCGGTGAAAAATGATTCCGTCGTAGAATTTTTTGTCGATTTTCTTTTTAGTTTTTTCATTTACTTTGTTTCCTTCAGCCAAATCCACAAAGTTAGCCACAGTTTTAGGGGCTTTATCGTGAAATAATTTGATTTTGAATGTTCCTTCAGAAGTTTCGAAAATAGCGTTCATCTGTTTGATCTCCTTTGATTTTTTATTGTCAGCTGCCTGAGCATGAAAAGTTAAAGACACTAAAACCAAGCCCACTAAGTAAATAAATACTGCTTTTAATAGGTCTTTTTGTTTTTGAATTTTGATATGGCGAAAGACTGCCGGTTGTTTCACATGTGAAAGCATAAGTACTCCTAATCTTTGGTATCAATTTATCAGGACCTTTGTTCAGTCGGTAGCAAAACTATAAATTGCCGCTCCATCTTGGCTTGTAGTAGTCATGATTGTCGCTCGTTACGCGACGCTCCTCGGATCCATCAAGGTTTGAGATGTAAATTTGGTATGATCCAGTGCGATTGCTGGTGTACATCAAAAGCCTTCCATCTGCTGAAAAATTAGGATCTTCATTGTTGGCCCATTTGCCGTTAGCTTTTTTTGAACTGGTGATTCTGACCATATCAGTGCCATCAGCATTAACCGTAAAGATATCAAAATGATCGTTTTCCCATCCCGCAAAAGCCAATCGCTTTCCGTCAGGTGACCAATTAGGTGTGGCATTGTATCTGCCAGCAAAGGTCAGTCGCTTGATACCACTGCCATCAAAGTTCATTACATAAACCATGGGCTGACCGTGGCGATCAGATGAAAACGCAATTTTGCTACCGTCGGGACTGATCGCAGGTTCAACATTCATGGCTCCATTGGGACCATTGGTTAATCGGCCCTGTTCGGTTCCATCCGTAGAAATTTTGTAGATATCCGGATTGCCACCTTGGGATGCAGTTAAATAAATTGATTTACCTGATGGATCAAAATTCGCTCCAGAATTGATTCCGGGTTTATAACTGACCAACCAGCGAACTCCGGTTTTTAGTTCGTAAACAAACAAGTCAGCGTTTCTGGTTTTGGTTTTTGCTCGCTGAACAAAGGCTGTATAGGCAACCTTGGTCCCATCGGGTGACCAGGCCGGGGACAGGGCAATGGATTTATGATTTGAGATTTTTTCTACATTGGCGCCGTCCCAATCCATAATATAAATCTCTTTAAAGTTTCCGCCACCACGGTTACTGGCTACCACCACTCGGGATAAAAAGACGCCTTCTTTGCCAGTGAGTTCTTTTAAAAAATCATTTGTAAAAGTGTGAGCGACCCTGCGGGCTTGATTAACAGTCCCTGAATATTTTCTACCAAAAACCAGCTTCTGAGAATTCACGTTGTAGGTGAACATTTCGATATTCAAATTAGGACCAGCGATTGAAAATTGGCCTTTAACCAAAAATTCTGCACCGATTTGTTTCCAGCTATCAAATTTGAAACCACCGGCTTCGGGGAATGGTTTTACACCGGCTTTTACGTCCTCCAAAAAAGAGGATTGAGGAATAAAACTAAAAAACGATGAAAAGGTCAGATCATTTTGAATCACGCGAAACAATTCGCTGCCCACAGAGTTGTGGTTTGGATTTGAAGAGGGATTGCCAACAAATTGCAGTGGCGGAAGGGCCAATGCGGTTTTTTTGGCTTTGGCCTGATCAATATTTATGATCTGTGCGTTGGTACTTAAGCAAAATAACAACCCAAGGATTAAAAAAGTTTTCATACACCCTCACTGTTCAAATGATAACAAGTAACCATCTATTTCAGATATTCGCACAAATTTTTCCGGCGGAGCAGGTACAGGTGATGATTTATGTACTGCAGCCATCACCATTTCATCATAAGCCTGCGATCCGCTGGATTTTACCAGTTCAGCTTTAATTATATTTCCCTGAGCGTCCACCTTAATGTTAACCAACGACTGATAACCGCGATCACGCAGGTACTGCGGTAAACTCCAAAAACTATTTACGTGTCGTTTCAGATTGCCCCGATAGGTTTGCTCTTGAATTTTCGAAATACCTGTCAGTTCGGTACCGGGACTCAACACGTTTCCTTTAAACTGAGGCTTGGGTTTTGATTCTTCCTTGGCCTCTTTTTCCAATTTGTTCAGAGCTTCCAGTTGCTTCAGTTTTTCTAAGGCGTCTTTTTGTTTGCTTTTAGACTTATCCAGATTGATGGCTTCTTCCTTAGGGGCTGCCTTTGGCTTTACAGGCTCGGGGACGGATTTTTCCTCTTGTTTTTTTTCTGGCTTAGCTGTTTGGGGCAAGGGCTTATCGTCAATTTTATCTGGCAAAGCGACCAGGTCGACTTTCATCGCAACAATGTCGTCTTCTGTATCCGGGGCAAAATAAAACTGCACCATAAAAAATAAAAATACGGCGACATGAAATATGCCAGAATATTTTAAATACTTTTTAAATGGTTGTTCAATCGCTGCTGTTGTCACTGGTCTTTTGGTAAAGTTATCAGCCCAATATTGGTTATTCCTGCTGCTCTGATTTCTGCCATCACCTCAGCAACAAAACCATAGGCGACATCCTTATCTGCCCTTAAATAAATTTGTTTGTTTTTTCTGCTACCAAAAATACTGGTCAATTTAGTTTTAAGCTCGTCCAGCTGCAAAGCTTGATTTGAAATGGTGATTTTACGAGACTGATGAATCACCAACGTCAGCGGATCTTCGGAGGGAGTCACCCCCGAAGACGAAGTCTTGGGTAAATCAACCTCGATCCCTTGTTGCATCAGCGGTGCTGTCACCATAAACATAATCAACAGCACCAACATTACGTCCACCAAAGGGGTCACGTTGATTTCGCTGACCACTCGGCTGTTAGTTCTGGTTCCCCCACCCATTCCCATGACTATGATTCCTTAAAGAAATTTCTTTTTACAATGTTTAGAAAATCATTCGAAAAATTATTGAGCTCGACTTCTTGCTTTCGAATTTTAGAAGCAAAATTATTAAACATCACTACAGCTGGTATGGCGGCAACCAATCCAATTGCAGTAGTGAACAAAGCTTCTGAAATACCAGGGGCAACAACTGCCAAGCTGGCAGAGCCCGTTACGCCAATTTTATGAAACGAACTCATAATTCCCCACACGGTTCCAAACAATCCAATAAATGGACCTGTGCTGCCTGTAGTGGCCAGCCAAGTCAGTTTTGATTCCAGATAATTGATTTCAGAATCCACTGCTTTTCTGAGCGTGCGTTCTAAGTTGTCTATGCCAGATAACATAATTGGTTCATCGCCTTTGGCTTTGCCTTTTTTGGCAGCGCTTTCAGCCAGTTTTTGCATTTCTTTGTAGCCGGCTTCAAAAACTCTGGCGACGTTCGAGGCATGGTAAGAATCTAAATCTTTAAACAAGGCATCCAAGGATGTGGCCTTCCAGAATTTGTCGACAAAGGGCTCGTTGGCCAATTGGATTCTTTTAAGCTGAAAATATTTAAAAAATCCCACTGCCCAGCAAATCACTGACAAACCCACCAGAAGCAATAAGGTTAATTGAACTATCAGTGAAGCTTCCAGGATGGCGTCTAGCACGCTCATGTTGACTGCAACGTTGGCACCCGCCGGTGCGGCAAAGGCATAATTCATTTTTCCCCCCAATAGATAAACTATAATATTGTGGGAACAATCCAACCATCAACACCGAATTGTTTTATTTCGTTAATTTCCGCTGCGTCATTGATTGGAGCAACAATAATTTTTTTGCCCCGGCGATGGAATTCGTCGACGATTTCCTGATCTAACATTTTAATGCGCTCGCGATTAAGTGGCATCACCAGCGCATCGCCCAGAAAAGTCACCGCAGGCAGAATATAAAGAGATTGGTAGACTTTTATTTTAGTCAGGTCAGCAATGCTGGAGCCAAAGGCAGCTGTTGGTAATAAATCCCGGATGCTGGACAAAATATTTTTAAAATCCGATTGGATTAAAATTTTTTTTGCCAGCTTGTGATGAGTCACCAGGTCTGCGACCTTTATATGGATATTGTGCACATTACTTAGAATATTCAAAACAAAGTATTTATCAGGATTCTTTTTAAAAACTTCTTCGAGCGGAGTTTGGGTGTCAGCCCACAGCTGATCATCCTTGAAGTTGACATCAATCCACCAGATTGCACGTCGACTGGCTTCGGGGGAACCATAATAACTGATCTGCAGGGGCTCCTGCTGCTGAAAAAATCCTACCGGATAGGTTGCATAGGTTTGGCCCAGCCCCCAAAACCTAAAGGTCATTAAAATCATAAAAACAACCAGGACTGATCCGACTACCAAAAATAAAAAACGCATGGTTTCGTTTTAAACCCAAAAATCCCAATAAACAAAGCCTTTTAAAAGCGTTATTATAATATTTAAGTATATGATAATATTAATCATTTAAACAATATTGGCAGGCACCTAGACCTTATATACGACTTTTTTATGCGTATATGTTAGACTTTCAGTAAGTTCTCATTTAGAAGGATGGGCATCTATGGTTAAGGTTCACAGAAAGATCGAATACTCATTGATAGCTCTAAAGCACATGGTTCAAAAGACACCAGGCGAGCTAACTACGGCTAAGGAAATTGCCGAGACTTATAAAAGTCCATTTGATGTCACTGCCCGGGTCATGCAGGTGTTGGCTCAAAGTGGAATTTTGAAATCAGAACAGGGGGCTCACGGAGGTTATCAGATTCAGAGAGACCTGTCTAAAATTTCTGTTTTAGATCTGATCGAAATTTTTAACGGCCCTAACAAAATAGCAAAATGCCAAAATGTTCATGAAAGCTGCGAAATGGTTGATCACTGCAATATTATTTCGCCGATCAATACACTGAATACAAAATTAAATCATTTTTACCAAAGTATGAATGTTAAAGATTTATTATTTAAAGGGGCTTCCTAGATGTCGGTGATTGGACAAAACGAATATAAATATGGTTTTTCAACAGACATTGAAGCTGAAAACTTTCCTAAGGGTCTGAGCGAAGACGTGATCAGAAAAATTTCTGAAATTAAAAAAGAACCAGTTTGGTTATTAGAAAGTCGCTTGAAGGCCTACAGGCACTGGAAAACCCTGAAAGAGCCAAAATGGGCAGGGCTGAAATACCCCAAAATAGATTTTAACGACATTGTTTATTATTCGGCACCCAAGCAAAAAATCGAAAACCCAAAATCTTTGGATGATCTGGATCCAGAGTTGATCAAAACTTTTGAACGTTTGGGGATTCCGCTTTCAGAACAAAAGCGAATTTCTGGAGTAGCGGTCGATGTGGTTTTTGATAGCGTATCATTGGGAACCACTCATCAAGCTGATCTGGAAAAGGTCGGGGTTATTTTTTGTTCCATATCTGAAGCGATAAAAACCCATGAAGATTTGGTTAAAAAATATTTAGGTTCTGTGGTTCCGTATCAGGACAATTATTATGCGGCCTTGAATGCTGCCGTGTTTTCAGATGGATCTTTTTGCTATATCCCAGAAGGCGTCAGATGCCCCATAGATTTGTCGACCTATTTCAGAATTAACGCCAAAGACACAGGTCAATTTGAACGAACCTTGATTGTTGCCGAACCCAGCAGTTTTGTAAATTACTTGGAAGGCTGTACGGCCCCGCAAAGGGACGAAAATCAATTGCATGCGGCAGTTGTTGAGCTGATTGCAAAAGACAATGCTGAAATCAGGTATTCAACAGTGCAAAACTGGTACACGGGCGATAAAGAAGGCCGTGGTGGGATTTATAATTTTGTTACCAAGCGTGGTAAGTGCGTTGGCAAAAAATCCAAAATTTCTTGGACACAGGTTGAAAGCGGTTCGGCCATTACCTGGAAATACCCCAGTGTGATTTTGCAGGGTGATCAATCAGAGGGAGCTTTTTATTCGGTAGCTCTGACTCATGATTACATGCAGGCTGATACGGGCACAAAAATGATTCACATAGGTAAGGACACCAAGAGCACAATAATTTCTAAAGGCATTTCGACCGGCCATTCTGTAAATGCTTACAGGGGATTGGTTAAAGTAATGCCTCAAGCAGAAAATGCCAGAAATTATTCACAGTGTGATTCGATGTTGGTGGGTGATTTGTGTTC
>JBIKLL010000058.1:0-17755 GCA_044359815.1 Pseudobdellovibrionaceae bacterium | reverse complement strand
TCCGTGATCATTCTGCATTCCAGTTCAAATAATCTGGAGTCCGTTTTAGAGGGTTGCGCTCAATTGAAAGTCGTACAGCTGATTGACCAACAGAATCTGTATGAAATCAAACAAGCTGTATTGTCAGCAATTGAACAGGCCCAAAAAAGAAAACAAGAGCAGGTTTTGGAATCAATGGTTCAAGAGCTCAATGCCCAGCTCAAAAGATCTCTGCAGGATTTGGAAGAAAGGGTTGAAAAAAGGCAGGCCTTTTTGTTGGAAGCCAGAAAAAAAACCTTTATTGCGCAAACTAAATGGGAGCTCACCAAACAAACCTTGATTGCCATTCAACAGGGAATCTCGCTTTCATCAATTGAACAGGGACTGATGGATTCACTGAAATATTCTTTTGATCTGAAATCAGTTCGAATAGTTTTGCACCCTTTGATAGTACCAAACAGAATTGGTTTTTCAGCAATCAGAGTTCCCCTTGTTAAAAATCAAGAAATCTTAGGCACAGCCGTGTTTTATCGCGAGGAAGGCCGGCCTTTTACCAAAGACGAAACTGAGTTTTTAAACAAACTGTCAGAGGCACTTTCTATTTCGGTAGATCGGTTAAAAAAACTGGAACAAACTCTTTCACTAAAGGAACAATGGCAAACAACCTTTAATGCTGTTGCTGATCCGATTGTTTTGATTAATCAGAACTATCAAATCGTTCAAGCCAATCACGCTTTTGAAACCAGACAGCAACACGGATTGAAAAAAACCTGCTATGAGACCTTATTTGCCAGATCTCAGCCCTGTGAAGGTTGCAAGTTGGGAAGCTCATTCAGAATCACTAACAGCTCCGAGAAGAAAACCATTTGGGATGTAATTTCGCACAAGACAGTCAGTGATCCTGACTATGGGACCACATATATTAATTTGTACCACGAGGTAACAGCGCAGGTTGAACTGGAAAGAAAAATCGTCGAATCAGCAAAACTGGCTGAAATCGGCACTATTGGCGGCAGCATTGCCCATGAACTGAACAACCCCCTGGCAGGAATTTTATCCTTGGTTCAGTTGATAAAAATGGATCTGGAAAAATCCGATGAAAAATACAAGGATATTTCAGAAATGGAACAGGGTGTGTTTAGATGCCGTGATATCATTGAAAACCTGCTGAATTTTGCCAGAGACCCAGCCAATGATCAGATCACAAAATTTAATTTAGTGGACACAGTCACTCGGGCAATCAAGGTTTTAGAACTGCAAACCAAAAGCAAAGGCATAGAAATCAAAATTGCATCCCACCCCGATGAACTGATGTTTAAAGGTCGATTCAATCTGCTGTCTGAAGCTTTCAGAAATATTTTGCAAAATTCGATTGAATCAGTGGTTCAGAAATTGGCTTTGGATAATAAATTTCGCGGTAAAATAACTGTGGAGTTTCAAAAATCCGATTCGCATTTTGAAGTTTCTATCACAGACAACGGTCTAGGAGCTGTCAGCAGCTCGACACTGAGCCAAAGCATAGCCAATCAAATAATCCACGAACACCAAGGTAGCATTCGGTTTAACAAGATCGGAATCGATGGAGTGACGGCAATTATTTCAATCCCCCGTCCAGTTTTTTAATTGTGGGGACCAGGACTGGGCCTGATTTTTGACAGGCCCGTCAAAGATTCTGTAACATTAAATAAAGCACAGTCCACGGAAGGATAGTCTGATGAAACAGTCACGAGTTCTGATAGTTGATGACGAATCAACATTGCGCACGACTCTTTTTAGAGCCATCGACAGAAAAGGCATCAATGCAATCACAGCCAATCGAGTGGACGAAGCAAAAATGCTTTGCCAAGCTGACCAACAATTGGATCTGGCAATTGTCGATATAAATCTGCCAGACGGCGACGGCATTGAACTGATGAATCATATCAAGGCCATCCATCCAGCATGCGAAGTCATAGTACTGACTGGAAACGGCACTGTTGAAAATGCAGTGAAAGCCACAAAACTGGGAGCTTTTCATTTTATAACAAAGCCCTTTAATATGGACGAGTTTCTGAGCCTAGTTGACAAAGCTTTGAGCCATAAAAAACTGCAAGCTGAAAATTTTCAGCTGCGAACTGAACTGAACAAAAAATATAAATTTGATCAGATCATTGGAACTAGCGAAGGGATAAAAGCCGCAACAGGAATGGTAGAAAGAGTCGCCGATTCGGATTCCACTGTGCTGATTCACGGTGAAAGTGGCACTGGTAAGGAACTGATGGCTCGAGCCATACATTACAACTCCAGCCGAACCAATAATCCCTTTGTGGCCATCAACTGCGGAGCAATCCCATCAGAGTTATTGGAAAGTGAATTTTTTGGTCACGTTAAAGGTTCTTTCACCGGCGCTATTGCAAACAGAATAGGTCGATTTGAACTGGCTGATGGTGGAACGATTTTTCTGGATGAAATTGGCGATCTGGAACCAGCCATGCAAGTAAAAATCCTAAGAGTCTTACAGGAACGCCAATTCGAACCGGTAGGCAGTGCTAAAACCATTCAGGTCAACGTGCGAGTGATTGCGGCTACAAATAAAAATCTGGAGGATCTGGTCAAAGAAGGTCAGTTCCGTGAAGATCTGTTTTACAGACTGAACGTAATTCCATTGTATGTTCCTGCACTAAGAGAGCGACCAACTGATATCCCCCTTTTGATCGAACATTTTATTGGTGTTTTTAACAAATCAAAGGGCAGAAAGCTGACGGGCATTACACCTGAAGCCATGGAACAATTGACGGGATATTCATGGCCCGGAAACATCAGAGAACTGGAAAACTTGATTGAAAGACTGGCTATTTTAAAAGGACAAGGAACTGTTTCGATCGAAGATCTTCCCCCGAAATACAGAATCAGCGAATCCAAAACAGATGCGGCCTTTTCACTGGCTATCCCTGACAACGGAATGGACTTTAATGCAGCCGTTGATGACTACGAAAATCAGTTGATCCTGAAAGCGCTTGAAAAAACCGGCTGGAATCGCAATCAAGCAGCAATTTTACTCAGACTTAATCGCACCACTTTGGTTGAAAAAATCAAAAAGAAAGGCCTTCGCCCGCCCGAAGGACACATTGATTTAGAAAAAATCTAAAACAAATGAAGACATTCAAACATGACATCAACTGCAGCCAATGCCGTGATGTCTGAATGATCAGTAGCAGGCAAAACCTCGACCACGTCAGCACCAACCAATTGATCGATTTTTAGTGCCCGTAAAATCCTTTGAGTTTCATAAGTCGTCAAACCCCCAGGTACAGGAGTCCCGGTCCCTGGTGCGTAAGCAGGATCCAAACAATCCACATCAAATGAAATATAAGTTGGTCCCTTAAATTCAGGCAGAGTCTTTAGATAATCTGCTAAAGTGCCTTTTCTGATATCGTCTATTGTGTCCACTCGGATTTTATTTTTATTTACAAAATCCAAATCTTCCTTAGAAACCAGTGGCCCCCTGATACCAATCTGCAGAGCCCCTTTGGGATTCACCAGGCCTTCATCAACTGCGTGTCTTGCAAAAGAACCATGATGGTATTCACAACCCCAAGCTGCTGGATAAGTATCCAAGTGAGCATCAAAGTGAATGAAATTAACAGGCTTTTTGTAGTGTTTTTTTAAAGCTCTTAAGACAGGCAAACTGACACTGTGATCACCACCAACAGCTATGAATCGTTTTTTAGATTTTAAAACATCAGAAACATACTTTTCAATTTTTGTGTAAGTTTGATTCAAATCAATAGGCACAACTGGGCAGTCACCAACGTCTGCGCATTTCAAATTCTCAAAACAATTTTCAGCCCTTGTCCAATGAAAGCCTCGACCCAAACTGGAGGCCTCACGAATTGATTGTGGAGCAAACCTTTGCCCGGGCCTGTAGCTAGCTCCTCCATCAAAGGGAATCCCGAAAACTGCCACTTCAAAATCTTGATCTATATCCGCCTGAGGCAATCTGAAAAAAGTTTTGATGGCAGAGAATCTGGGAAATTCTCGCCCACTAAGGGGTCTGTATTCATTGTTCTTGCTATTCATAAGCTACATTCGTATCGTTGCTGATTAATGAAATCAAATAATAACATCGACGCAAAACTGATTACACCAGCTGTGTCCAGATCAGCCCAGGGCAATTCGGCATTGATCAAGTCACCATTAGCAAAATCACTACAGGACTGGTATCACGCTCATCGCAGAAATTTACCCTGGCGATCCAGCAAAGATCCTTACAGAATCTGGATTTCTGAAATCATGCTGCAACAAACTATGTGTAAATCTGTCGATCGATTTTATAACCGTTTCTTGGACAGATTTCCTGACGTGCACCAGTTAGCATCTGCCGATTTAGAAATGGTCTACGACAGCTGGTCAGGATTGGGGTATTATTCCAGGGTCAGAAATTTACATAAAACCGCACAAATCATAGCTGCCAATGGGTTTCCACAAACTGCTGATCAGTTGATTCAATTACCTGGACTAGGCCCTTACACCAGCAGAGCCATTGCCAGCATTGCTTTTGAAGAACCCGTCGGAGTGTTGGATGGTAATGTGATCCGGGTTTTATGCAGACTCTTGAATCTAAAATTAAAATGGTGGGAAACTAAAAATAAAAATTATCTGCAAACTCTGTCAGATAAGTTTGCACAATTGGGCCAACCCAGTGTGATCAATCAAGCGCTGATGGAATTAGGGGCCACTGTTTGCACTGCCAATAAACCCCTGTGTGTGATGTGCCCCTGGCAGAAGCAATGCCAGTCATTAAAGAAAAATCAAACACATTTATTGCCAATCAAGAAACCTCGACAAAAGACTCAAGTTTTGATTTGGCAGCCCAAAGTTGTTTTAAAGGCCAATAAAATTGCTTTGGTGCAAAACACTTACGCTCCGTTTTTAAAAAAACTAATGATCTTTCCAGGAAAGATTTTGCGTCCAGATAAAAAACCAAAGACTTTCGACATAAAACACAGAATTACTCATCATGATATTTACATTCAATTCCCGAAACAGGTAAAATGGAATTATAAAAGAGAACTCATTAAATGGATAAATTTAAACCAGATCCCGACAATCAATCCTTCGTCACTTATGCAAAAGATTTTGCAAAAAAGGCTGAACGAAAAAGCATAAGTACTAAATTTTTGCGCTATGGTTTGGGATTGGTTTGCGCGTTCTCTGTGGTTTACTGCCAGTCTTCACAAAAACGCCAACCGTCAGGTTCACTAAAGATTTTTGTTCCGATCAAAGACTCTGTCAGCGCTACAAATTCTGATCCCGTCTTGGGGACTCAGGCCACATTTGAGGGCAACAATTCATTGTCCAGTATAAATCTTAAACCCTTTCAACTGGCCTACACTTCAAACCAAAGAATTGCACACAATCATTCACAAGGTTATTTGTTGGATCTGGAAACCCTATCTGAAAAACGACTGACCTACCAAGACGGTGATGTGATCAGGCCATTTTGGTATCAAGATAAAATCATCTACAGTTCAACCACTGACGAAATCAAAGAAAGACCAAATATTTTGCAAAAAGTGACCGGGCAAACCGAACCCAGTTACGAAATTTATCAAAGCGACATTGAAAGCTCTGACATCGAAAGACTGACCAACAGACCGGGACGAGATGAGGCCCTTGGTGTTATCAGAGATCAGATTTATTATAAAAAACTGGATGTCAGTGGAGTCTCAATCAAAAAACTAAATCAAACCGAAAATCTGATTCCATGGGATGTGAAATTACTGGGCCTTGAATACTCTAATGTATCTGAAGCTTGGCTGATGGCTTTCAAAGAAAAAATTCAAATCAAACATGCTCTGTATGAAATTTCAGTGGATCTGCCCACCAGCAAAATGGATTTGATTGAAGTCAGATGGAGCACGGATGGCAAAAAAATATCTTTCGTATTTCAAAGTGATTTAAAATATTTTGTCTTTTTGTATGTGATAAATGATGAATGTTTTAAAAAGCTGATTGAAAGCGACAAAAAAATCCAAAACGCAATCTTTGTCGACACAAAAGACACCTTGATTCTTTCTGCTGAAAAAAATCAAGGTTATCAAGTTTTTGTAAAACCTATCGAAATGAAGCAGTTGTATTGCGCCCAACTGCAATAGCATTCAGCCTGAAATTAAAGTCACAATTTGTATTTAGGCACTACCACCTGTATCTGCTGATCAGTGCCATCATTAAAAAATGAATTCCTATTTGTTGGCGACAACAACAACAAATTTTTGTCCCCTTCACCCTTAGTGAATTCAATTTTTGCATCCGCATTCGGCAAAACCTCAACAGTCTCAGGCAACCCTACAAAACTTTGTGCCCCCTTGTGCACAACCAGTTTCTGCCAAGCTTTATCTGTTCCTAAATAATCATCAGACTCAATCACTGCTGATCCTGTATTTTGAGTCACTAATTTAAACCGCAACTCATTGTTTGAATTTGTTTTCAATAATCCAAGCTGAGTTTTCAAAACATGAACTGATGAATTATTAAAAATTTCTTGTGGCTGAATATCCAGTATAGCTGACTGGTAATCCTCCTTGGGGGCAGGCTTGCCAGAGGCTATAGATTCGGCCAGTTCCTGTTCATACTTTTTTCTGATTTCAGATGCTTTGATTGCATCCAACAATACCGAAACTATTTTGTAGCCAGCTGGGACTACCAAACCCTTCAGATTTTCAGCGGGCATGGTTACCAGCTCTTGATCAATCACTTCATCATTGTTCGAATCAATCAACAAAGACACATCACATTCATTCCAGGTCGTCAGCGGCTGATACAGCTTGATTGCAATCTGCAGCTCTGCAGACCCGCCAATTTTATCCACCAATTTATATCCCGCAGCCTGCAGATCACAAGCCTTGCTGACGGCTGGATCAGACACTGAATCCTGTTTTTTTGAATCCTTAGCTAACAGATTAAACGGCAGCACTTTTGCCGAAAACTGACTGCTGTTTTTTAAATGCAGCTCAGTCAATGCCCCTAATGAATCCACAGCACTGCTGGCTGAAACCGCTAACTCGGTCGCCTGCACGGCTGAAATCCGTTTTTCAACTGCCAAAACAGGGACCCGAGTCTGTGCATTGACTGTTTTAAGAATCAAATTTCCTGTCAGCTCTGAAACTCCGACTCCGAATTGTGCCTGGGCCTGTAACAAAAATTTTAAATCCACTTTAAGTGAATCTTTTGGTTTCACAGTCAGCAGACTTAATCCTGTTGGCTGAACCAATTTTAAACTGTTTGAAGAGCTGAATTCCACAGAATACTCCACAGGCTTGTCAGTTAAATTTTTAATCACCAATTCTGATTTTACGATTTTAGCTTTTTCCAGACTGATTTCGCCCAGTGAAATCGCCGCAGGCACAGTGGCTGTTTCAGCCAAAGCGGCAAGATAAGCCTCTACCCTCCCAGCTCCCTGCAATGTCAGTGGGTAGTTCTCGGATTTGGTATTTTGAATTATTTTAGATGTGTTCATCAGCACTGATTTTACTTCTTCCGAATTAAGCTCTGGTTTAAAATTTTTCACCAATGCTACGACGCCTGCCAAATGCGGAGCCGCCATTGAAGTTCCTGAAAATTTAACCCCTTTTGCGCCCGACCCCATAGCTGCTGAAATAACTGCCGAACCTGGCGCAGAAATTTCTGGCTTAAAAGCACTATCAAAAGACCTGGGACCTTTTGATGAAAATCCCGTGATGGTATCAATCAATTCAGGTTTCTGAATCCGATCGGGCACCACAAAATCAGCCTCAATGGCTTCTGTTCGCATAGTGTCCTTTAATGTTTGCCCCAATTGTTGACCGATCATAATTGCGGGTATTGAAAACTTGTCATTGCCACCCATTACAAAGGGCGCATCAGGATTATTGTTTACAACAATAACTGCAACAGCACCGGCTTCGGCGGCTCTTTTAATTTTCTCGGCAAAAGTAACAGCACCCCTGTCAATCAAAGCAATTTTGTCTTTAAGTGTGGCTTTTTGTTCGGGAGTTAACTCTTGATTAGCCAGACCAATATAAAAAAGCTGTGATTTCAGCTGAGTCAGTTCGCTTAGCGGTTTTGCCATCGCAGATTCAACGGCTTCAGTCAGCACTGATTGACCATTGCCAGTTATAAACTTAACTGCGCGAAACTGCCAATTGTGAAAACCGTCATCCACACTGGCTGCCACAGAAATCGCATGATCAGAACTGCCAGGGGCACCAGTGATGTAATCAACAGCTCCGGAATTACCTGCTGAACACACAACCGAAGTTCCAGCTTTAGACAAATTCATGATGGCTTCAGAATATAAAATACTGGGATTTCCCCAAGGGCTTCCCAATGACAAATTCACCACATGCAATTGATCAGACAAATCCCCGTCCTTATTAGGATCGGCAGAATATTCCAAAGCCGCAACAACAACCGCATCGGAAGTTGAACCATCCTGACCAAAAACTTTGATTGCATACAGAGAAGCATCAGGCGCAACGCCATCATAAGTTTCGATCCAATCACCCTTACCGGCCACTGTTCCAGCCACATGTGTTCCATGACCTGATTCATCCACAGGATTTAAATCCGGTTCAGGGATATGGTGATCAAAAATCGCTGACCCCGAATCATATTTAGTTCCTACTAAATCAATTCCTCCAACGACTTTGTTGTTGGGATAACCTTCAGCCGGTTTTGCAGGTTCAACAGCTTTAAATGCAGCTTCAGTGCCTAAACCACCAAACATCGAATGGGTGTAATCAATACCTGTATCAATGATTCCAACTCTGATCCCAGCTCCAGTGATTGGATTGCCTGTTACTGGTGATTTCAAAGTGCTGCGAACCTGTTCGCCCCCGATAAATTTAACCGAGTTTCTTTCTTTTAAATCCAAGGTCAGGCTTAAGTAAGACCTGAAATACTGTGGATGAGCAAAAGATTTTGTTTGTTCGATGTATACGACTCTGGAGTCTTTTTTAATTTTTTCTTGAAGCGCAATCGGAGCCAAGATTGCTAAACCATTTACGACATACTTGTAAGTGTATAAAACTCTGATTTCGCTGGACAGAATTTTAAGCGCTTCAATAAATTCTGTTTGCTCTTGGTTCAGCAATTCATTGGCTTTGGGGTCAATGACATTGACACCGTTAACCAGCTTAGCCTGCGTGAGCAGAGCCGGTGATTGTAATTTTATTATTGCAATAAAATGAGTTTGATTCTGGGGACGAGTGCTAAATATTGCGGTGAATTTATTTGGATCTTCACCTCCCAAAAATGAATGAACTGATTTATTTGGTTGGCATCCCACCAAAAAGGTTAAAAGCAAAGGCATAAAAATAGTTATTTTTTTCATAGACTCCCCCTCAAAATAAAAATCAAGGCCCCCACAGCCCCGATTCAGCTGCAGGAAAGGTACTTTCAGGACTATGAAATTACAAATAAAAGAGTATTATTTTTGATATGAATAATTGCTTGATTGCATTGTTAGTAGTCACTTTTGTAACAGGATCGGTGATCGCGGCACCTCATCCTGGCTTAAGTACTGAGCATTTATTAAATAAGCAAAAGGGAATCTTTTTGCTGCCACATGGATTTAAGATGTCATTTAATAGTAATTGGGATTTGCAGATGCAACCAAATTCTGGATCCGTGCTGGAGGCCTTTCAAAAAAAGCGCTCTTGGCCCCGACTACTGGTCACAAAAACAAAACTGAAGGCCGATACCAGCATCGAAGGCTACACCAAAAAATGGATACAAAATTATTCTAGTTATGGGTTTGAAATCACCAATCAGAAAATTTTTAATATGGGTGGCACTAATGCCATTGCCATCGACTTAAGGGAACTCAATTCTAAAATTATGGCCAGACAATATATTCAAGTGAAAGACAAAGTCGCTTTAGTGATAACTTGCTCTGATGAAAAAGATTTTTTTAATTCGGCCATCACTGAATGCAATCAAGTCATCCAGTCGTTTGAATGGTCTAAGAGTCCTGAAAAAGCCCTTTAAAGAATTTGCCGATTTTTGAAATGATCCCCGTCCCTTGTGGTGGTTTCACATTTCTGTTCTGATTCAGATTAGGCCTGGATTTATTGTTTTGATTTCTGTGTCTGTTGGGCGCCTGACCGTTTATCGGTTTGCCCTGTGCAGACCGATCATTCTGTCTAAATGGCTTTTTGCTACTATTATTGTGAGTTCGATTTTTATCACCAAATTGTTTTTCGCCCTTTTTGTGATCATGACTTCTGTTTTCATGAGGCCTTTTGTCGTTGGGCCTTTGGTGATTTGGATTTTGCGGCCTACCCTCAGCAGATTTGGCTGGGCCTGCTTGGTTTCTGTTGTCAAAAGATTTTGGTCTGCCATCCTGATATGGTTTTCGGTCACCGCCGCCTCGAGGCTGCCTGTTGCGATCTCGATTTCCATCATGCGGTTTTCTGCCAAATTCTCTGTTGCCAAAGTCTTTTTTGGGTCTTTGCTCTGACGGATAAGGAACAAATTCTTTGATCAAATGAGTGTCATCCATCCAGCCAATTTCGATTTTGTGCTTCAAATAACTTTCAATCCTGGAAAGAGCATCCACATCTTGATCACTGACTAATGATAAGGCTTTGCCCTCGGCACCTGCGCGGCCAGTTCGACCAATTCTGTGCACATAGGATTCTGAATCCCCTGGCAGATCAAAATTGATAACCATATCGACGCCTTTAATATCCAGGCCTCGAGCTGCAACGTCTGTAGCAACTAAAATGTTTTTATTATTAACAGCTTTAAATTGTTCGATGACTCGGTTGCGCTGATTCTGCGACAGTAAACTGGAAATTCCCATAGCCGGAAGTCCATTGCTGGTCAAAAACTGAGCGATGCGATCCACACTGTGTTTGTAATTGCTAAAAATAATAACCTGATTCGGATTCTGATTTTTTATTAAAGATAACAGCATCATGGGCTTATCAAAGTGACCCACATGAAAAATTTCGTCTTTGACGTTTTCGGCCTTAGCTTGGTCTCTGGAAATATCAATTTCAATGGGTTCTGCACCAAACTGATAAGCAGTATTTAAAACATCAAAATTCAAGGTCGCACTAAAAACCAAAAACTGCCGGGTCCTGGGAATGCGGGACAAAATATATTTCATATCGTCCTTAAATCCCATATCAAACATTCTGTCGGCTTCATCAAACACGACAGCACGAACTTGTTTTAAATCAATATGATGTTCTTTGTATAAATCAATCAATCGCCCAGGAGTCGCCACGACAAATTCCGCACCGGATTTTACGGCTTCGATTTGCTTTTCATACCCCGTACCGCCGTAAATCGAACAAGCACATAAACCAGTTTCATACAGCAAACCCTCGGCGTTCTGCTGAACCTGTTCTGCTAGTTCACGAGTAGGAACCAGAATCAAAATAAAATTTCTGTTTTGCCAATCAACAAAAGCGTGCTTTTGTTCGTCCTCAGTGAGCTGTCCCCTTTTTGATTTCAAAATTCGATCGATCATTGGAATCAAAAAGGCGCCGGTTTTACCGGTTCCAGTTTGTGCTAATCCAGCAATATCTAAACCTGCCGAAATCTTGGGTATAGCCAAAGACTGTATCGGTGTGCATTTATCAAAACCAATTTTTTGTATGTTGGAATATAAACTGGGTTCAAGATTTAGCTGATTAAACATTAAGTCGCTTGTTTCGCTCACAGGGTGTCAAACTAACGACTGAACTGCTGATTGTCAAAGTCCAGTGAAGTCTTTTAGTGCTTTTAAAAATGCCACAGGCTGATCCGAGTGAACCCAATGCCCTGCATCAGGAATCTGAACACCCTGAATCCTTGGATTACACAAAATCATTTTCTGAAAAACCTCTGGGGTGAGCTCCTGGGAGTGCTCTCCACGAATGGCCAAAGTCGGAACGGGAATCTGCCTGAGCTCTTTCCAATGATCTTGCACTCGCCCCAGCACTAAAACCTCAATCATGGCTTTTGGGCTAAACCTAAAATCAGCCTTACCATCCTCGGTTTCAATGATGCTGGAATACAGATAGGACCCCAAGGTCTCGGGCTGCCCCAGGCCCCTGATTTTCGAGGGAAAATCATTCATAAAAAACTCTTTTGCCGCCAGTTTAGAGTCAAAGGGCGTCGGTATCAGGGAAAATAGTTTTTTGTAGTAATCTGGAGCCGAGGGATTTGAATCGGGTCCAATGTCTTCGATGACTAAACGTTCAAGTCTTTCAGAAAAATGATGGGCAAACATAATCGCGTTGCGTCCGCCCATGCTGTGGCCAACCAAGATAATTTTCTGCCAATCCAGTTCCTGCAAAATCAAAAAAAGATCTTCAGCAAAATCATCAGGCGCATATCCGGTGTCAGGTTTCCACGATCGACCATGCCCCCGTTGATCATAAATCAAGACACGCTCTGTGGCAGAAATCCCCTGAGCGATGGTTCGCCAATTTAATCCATAACCCATCAGACCATGTAAAAATACCCACTTTCGCCCATTTTCTGGTCCAAAAAATTGGTGATTGAAGCGGGATAAGTATGATGACATAGTGGTCAGCACAGTAAATCAAATGTTAAGAGTTAGTCAAAGACCTACATTGCATTCAGATTGGATTGATCCGCAGGCGATCGATATTGTTCGAAACCTTCAGAAGGCCGGCTTCACTAGCTATTTGGTTGGAGGATGTGTCAGGGATTTATTGGTAGGCATTCACCCCAAAGATTTTGACATAGCAACTAATGCAGAACCGAATCAAATCCGGAAAAAGATTTATAATTCCTACGTCATTGGCAATCGCTTTCGTTTGGTTTTGGCCAAGCGGGGTGAAAAGCAATTTGAAATTGCAACCTTCAGAAAGGAAGCCAAACGATCCGAGGAAGAATCCTCCGAAGAGCCAATTAAAAGTGATAATACTTTTGGCTCACCAGAAGAAGACGCACTCAGAAGAGATTTTACCATCAATGGATTGTTTTACGACCCGATTAAGGATGAATTAATTGATTATTGCAACGGGATGCCTGACATAAAAGATCGCACGATCAGAATGATTGGTGAACCCGATGTTCGAATAACAGAAGATCCCATCAGATCTTTGAGGGCAATCAGGTTGTCACATAAATTAAATTTTGCTATTGAATTTGAGTTCAGAAAATCCATTGCTAAAAATGCGCATTTATTAGAGCCAGCAATTTTGCCACGTAAGCGCGAAGAATATATTAAAATTTTAAAATTAAAAGATCCTACTGCTGCGCTGTTGGAAATGAAGGATCTGGATGTTCTGAAGTACACTCTGAAAACTTTGGATCAGGTATTAGACAATCCTGAGCAGAAAGAAATTTTTCATGAAGTGATGAGTTGTTTTGATTCATTGTGTGTTAACAAGGATTCCACTGTAGAGCTTTACCTGCCATTGATCTATGCCATGTTTAAAATTTTTAATGGTGATGAATCCGCATTTGATGAATTTATGAAAACAGAATTGGGAATGTTTCGATCAGAGCAGGGCATGGTCATGAGTGCCATCGAACTGATGGAAAGACTTCCAAAAATTGAATCCTTTAGAAAAAGATCAGAACGCAGACAAGATGCATTTGGAAAACTTGCGCCACTGCCGATGACATTGCGATTGTTAGATTTTGAAAAGCTAATGCCTGTTGCAGATTTGTCCTTTTGGAAAGACTTGGTTGCCAGACAGCCTGAACCCGTAAAGCCAGTTTCGCAAGGTGGTCGCAGTGATCGTGGTGGTTCGCGGGGCGGTTCACGCGGTGGTTCACGCGGAGGTCGCGGGGGCTTTGGTCGCTCCCGTGATGGCGGAAGTCGCGGTGGTTTTGGCCGTTCACGTGATGGTGGAGGGTTTGACAGAAACGCGAATACAGATAATTCAGATAGTTCAGAAGAACACCGTGGTTTGAGTGAGGATAGTCGCAATGAAGATAACTCGACCTTTGATCGTGGCGATGATCGATTGGACCGCGATCCCAGCAAAAATCGTTCAGAAATAATTCGTCACGAAAATCAATCGAGAGGCCGCGAAGTGAATCATCAAAAAAATGATCTCGGCAAACAAAACAGATTGAGCCATAAATTCAGCGATAACCCCAAGAAAAAATCTGATTAAGTCTGAAATTTGATTCTGCCAAAAAAATTATCTACACGTGAACGTTAATCTAACCATGAAATTTGATTCTGTCTAAATCAACGGATAGCGCGCGTCTCTGTTTCAATCTGTACAAAAACTGATTAAATGATTTCAGATACTCAGTTCGGGCAAAATATCCAAGTTCTCGCTGTCGGTGATTGGCTTCAAAATAGGCACGCAATCCCAGCTCTTCAAACTTAGTGGTGATAATTCTGGTAAAAGCCAAGCCATCCCAAAATCTTCCAAAGGATTTTGACCTGTGTGCTCCGGTGATTTTACGAGCTAAAATAGCTGTGAAAGTTCTGAGGAAATTCTGAAAGTTTTGGCGGCTTTTAAACCGCACTTTCAGATGTAAATGATTCCCCATATTGACCCACTGGATGATTTCGACGAAATATTTTTTGGATCTTTCTTTTAATAAGGCCGTCGTCATGTTTTTATTTTTGTATAAGCTCAACGAACCGACAGCTTTGCTGGATTTTAAAACCACATGATGAATGGCTCCAGGAATCAAAGGCCGAGCAGTTTTTCGGCGCTTTTTTAGCTTGCTGCCGCCAAAGCTCATGGCCTTTACAAAACGCAAATCCTGCTGCGGAATTAGCGATAACTGTTGATTGTTTTTATGATTTTTTGATCTCATACGGGGCAATATATTTAAATGTGATCCAAGACTCAATAACTAGCGGAAACAATTGAAAAATCTTCTAAATAAATATTTTCTTGTGAGGCCAATCCGTATGCGAATCGGAGAAATCTGTAGTAGTAGTTCAGTTCGGTTACCAGCGAACCTGCGAAGGTAGATCTTCAGTAGCCGCTAACTAACCTCAAATCCTAAAAGCGAATACAGATTTACGATAACCGCGGGCTAACCCCAATCAATCGGGAATCGGGAATCGGGAATCGGGAATCGGGAATCGGGAATCGGGAATCGGGAATCGGGAATCGGAGAATGTAGATATTCGGTGAACTCAAACTAACCAAGAGGCAAATTGATAAAAACAAAAATCTGATATCTGCCGACCCACTCGCCTGCGGTTAAATTGAATTTAAAAAAATAATTCTATGATTTTATACCTTGTTAATACATTTACTAGTGAGCAGGGCACATCAGGTTAAGTCGCGCAAAAAAAAGGTAGCCGCCCTTTTTTAATACCTTGTGAATACATTTACTAGTGAGCAGGGCACATCAGGTAAATTCGCGCAAAAAAAGCTAGCCGTCTTTTTCAATACCTTGTGAATATATTTACGAATGCACAAGCCATATCTGGTAAAGTCGCCCACAAAAGCTAGCCGCCCTTTTTTAATATCTTGTGCTTTTCGCCGTATTTTTCGAAGGTCGAAACCACGTGTCTGATATCATCATCAATGTGCGAAACATTTAATTGCAATCTGACCCGGGCAAATCCCTTGGGAACCAATGGATAGCATAATCCAATCGCAAAAATCCCTTCGTCCAACAATGAATCCATAAGCTTCTGAGTTTTTACGGCTTCATAAGTAATCACTGAAATAATAGGATGAGGACCTTTTGTAACATTGTAGCCCGACTGCCCCAGCTTGGCCCTGAGCACTCTGGAGTTTTCAATCACGCGGGTTCTGGCGTCAGTCATTTCTGGAATCGCACGCAAAGCTTCCTGCGCAGCTCCCACTGCCATAGGTGCTGGTGCTGTGCTGTAAGAATAAGGCTTAGAATTTTGCTTCAGCCAATCAATGACACTCTCGTTAGCAGCAATGTAACCTAAATCAATCCCCGACAATCCATGACTGAATCCACCTGTGATTAAATCAACCTTGTCCAAGACCTTGGCAAATTCAGCCGTGCCTCTGCCTGTTTCACCCAAAACACCTACGCCCAGTGAATCATTCAAAAATACCAGAGCATCGTAGTCTGCTGCCAGCTTACAAATTTCTTCCAGATGAGCCGTCTGTCCATCCATGGCATAAACACCTTCTGTGACAATGACTCTGAATCTGGCCCTGGGTGATCGCTTTAACTGATCTTCTAAATCCCCCAGTATGTTTCGCAGGTAAAATAATTTCTGCGCCGGAGTTTTGTAAATTCCATCAATCAACGACGGATGAGCATAGGTATCACAGAAAATAAAATCCTGTTCGTTAAACAAAGACTCAAATAAACCCAGGCAGGCATCGTATTGGCTGGTAAAAATCATGGCAGAATCTTTTTTGAAAAACTCTGCAATGTCTTCCTCGAATTCTTGATGGATTTTCTGAGTGCCAGTTATAATTCTGGGTGATGCCAATCCGTTTCCGTGTTCTTGCACATATCTGATGGCGGCTCTTTGAATGCGATCGCTGTTTGCCAATCCCAAAAAATCGTCTGAGCTAAAGTTTAAATAGGTCTTAGTTCCAATTTTGATTTCACGGCCCTGAGCAGAGTTGACTACGAATTCTGGCTTAAATAAACCACCCGCTTTAAGGTTGTCGATGGCCTTATCCAATAAAGCATAAATTTTCTTAGACACCTTAGCCCCCTTTTATTCCTTGATGTGCGAACCAATAAACCAAACAATGGCTCCCGCACAGCCTTGCCAAGCAATTGTTTTTCTGTTTGATCTTTCAGTGCAAAATTTGTTTATTTCAGCAGACAAACAGGTTTCATCCAGACTGTGGCATTTGTTTTTTGAAGCCAAAATAAAATCACTGGTCAAACGAGCATAGCGTCCATTGATAGCATTTAACATCATGTCTCGCGAGCCACTCATACTGCGAAGCAATTTGTTCAAGGTGTTCTTGGGAAGCATGGTTTTTTCTTCGATCAAATTACTGACCACCACATCAGAAATTATTTTGCATTCGTTGATCAGATTTTTTTTGCCACCCTCGCAGCTGGCGGTTGCCTGTTGGATCAAACACTGAATCTTCAATTGCTCGGATTGGGCAGAACACGCATAACGATTTTGGTTTCTTAAAAATTGTTGAGTGTTGTTGATAAGCTCTTTATCAGCTACTTTAAACGCCATAATCGCTTGATTCAAATACTGGACTCTGGCTGGTGCCGAATAGTCCGCTGAAATCATAGTTTGGGATTTTGCTCCGAATGAAAGTAAAAACAGAAAAACTGATATAATCATTGAAAACTTCCCCTAGTCTGTCGGTATCTGTCACGAAAGACCTGCACGTAACGATTTAGATGCAAATAATAGGGATAAACTTCCATAATGTCTGGACGCTTCTCAAGCCAAGGTGAACCCATAAAAATATCTGCGTCCCTCAGAAATCCCAATCGGCTCAATCTAAAATCGGCCTGAGCAAACAAATCTTCGCTGATAGTCGAAGCCCCATCCACAGTGGGGCTGGATTTAGTTTGCATCATTCCGTAATCAAACCCAGGCGCCAGCAATTTGGCTGCTTTCTTGAAAAATGCGACGTTAGGTATTGAATCTTCTGAAACCGCAGCTGTCTTATACCATCTAAATTGTAATTTTTCGCCCTTGTAGGTCACGTCCCTGCTGATGACTTCGTCTTTGATTGAACCATAGGATAAGCAATTAAAACTGGCAAATTCAGCTGGAGTTCTATACTTCAGATTAGATCTGATTTTTCTTTTCTGGGCGTAATACGCAAGAACATCATCCATTTTTTTATCTAACTTTAAGTTACTCAGGACCTTCTGCGGAGAACTC
>JBIKLL010000014.1:0-49060 GCA_044359815.1 Pseudobdellovibrionaceae bacterium | reverse complement strand
GCATGTTCAAAATTTGATTCTGTTAAAGACCCAATATTAAAAGCTACCATGGCACAAAAAAGTCCGATCGCCATAGCCCTATCAATTGCGCTGTGGGAATTTCTGAAGGTTCTGTAAGCGATGAGCATAAAATATCCCTGCATAAAAATGTAAGCGGCACAGCCAATGATTCCTGTGGCCGACAGCAAATGTATAAACTGATTATGAGCATGGCTTACCAAGGTATCGCCAGGTGCGCCTATGGCTGAATAGACCTCAGGTATTTTACGTGTGTTTAATCCGTATCCCGCACCGAAAACTGGATTGTCTGAAAAAATCTTCAGATGGGCTTTCCAAAGCCATAATCGGGTTTCATCGTAACTGGTCGGATTAAACACGTATAAAATTCGTTCACGGAAATCGCGCCAAACGGTAAACACCAATACAAATCCCAGTGATAATCCACCCAGCATCATGCTACCGATACGTCTGTGAATCACAAACCCCGCCAACAGCAATCCAGCAGTCATTGATATCCAAACGCCCCTGGTAAAACTAAATATCACTCCTGCAAATGTTAATAACCCTGCCCAGAAATAAACTGATTTTAAAATTTCTTTGCTGAGGCCGTCTTTGAATGAAATTGCGAAAAACAAAACAGCAAATAAGCTGTACATGTGAGCAAAGGTCATAGAATTTCCAATCAAGCCACCTGTGCGATTAATATTCATCGCTGCAGACATGGATTCCTGTGGTTTTAATGGATCAAATCCCAAAAAATACAAACCACAGGCGTAGGCAGAAAATAAAATCAGCACAATGGCTGCGGGTTTCAAGTCAGCCTCAGAAAATTTGATAGTGAACAAAGAAAATGTCAGAAAAAACAAAATCAAAATCCATCTGAATTCCAGCAATCTTTCAGTCGAATAAGGCCAATCTGAGGGGTTTGCCAAAACAAAACCTACGACAGCACATAAAAACCAAATGCCAGCAGCGATCACAGCAGGATTTATAAAAAATAACCTAAGATGTTTTTTGACTGAGACTCTGTCTAATTGGAATAAACTAAAACCAGCAAACAGGCACAAAATCGCTGTGAACAAATCCATCAGTGATTGCGAGCTGAGGGTGCCAACAAAAGTCAGCAACAATAAAGAGCGCATTGTTTTCATCGGCCCCTGCCAAAAAACACAACCCGAAAAGTTTTTAGCAAAATCAGTAAATCAAAATAAAAACTATAATTTTTAATATAATAAATTTCGTACTGAAGTTTCTTTTTAGAGTCATCGATGCTGGCACCGTAAGGAAATTCGACCTGGGCCCAACCAGTCAGCCCCGGTCTGACAATGTATCGCAAATCATAATAAGGAATTTGTGTTTTAAGTTCCTTATCAAATTCGGGTCGTTCGGGCCTGGGGCCGATAAAGCTCATTTCGCCCTTGAGGATATTTAATAGCTGAGGCAGTTCATCAATCCTGGTTTTGCGGATAAATTTTCCGATAACTGTGATTCTGTTGTCATTTAATGAGGCCCATTGAGGGCCGTCTTTTTCAGCCGCTGTGATCATCGATCTAAATTTATGCAGCGTAAAGGGTTTGCCGTCTTTGCCCGTTCTGATTTGCGAATAAAAAACAGGTCCTTTGCTGGTTAATTTAATTAACAAGGCCGTCAACAGCAGAAAAGGACAAGTTAAAACAAAAACCAACACAGCCAACAGAATATCAGCAAGCCTTTTGGTTTTGATTTGATAAGAATTTTCAAGCAGTGAAAAGCCCGATGAAAAAACCAGAGTTTGAGGATTCAAATAAAAAACGGGCATGCAATCCAAAAAGCGCTCGTAAAATTCGGCTAAATCTATAAATGATTTTCCACTCAGTCGGTTTTCCAAAATCCCGTTGTTCACGGTTTGATCAAAAGCTTGTGGTTTAACGCCAATCACCAGGTGGCTGCTTTTGTCGATGATTTTCTGCATTTCATGCCAAGTGATTTGCGGTTGGGCGATTTCCCATCTGAACATGCCCTCTATGTTTTTTCTTTTAATGTCAGCTTCGATGTCAGACTTAAATTCTTTATCAACAAACATTGTCCATTCGATTTGGCTTTTTATTTTGTTAAAAATTTGCGAAAAGAAAAATCTCAGAAAAATGGCTAATACTAAAAATCCCAGAGATGATCCAACCAAGACGCCTCGACCAAAAATCCCTGAACGTTCTTTGTATAAGACGTAGTTTACAAAGGTCACAAACAAGGCAGAAAAGAAAACACCCAGAAAGCAAGAAATTAAAACCTTGCGAAATCTTTTGTCGATGTCATAGGACCCGAATAAATAGCAAAAAAACAGAGCTGAAAATGCAAAAAACCAATATCCCGGGCTTGAAAACAAATCAGTCGCCGTTGCATCCAGCACCCGGTATTGAAACACACAATAGGTCACGGCAGACAGCAACAACAGATCAATGCCCAATACAAAGAGCTTTAAGTTAAACAAAAATTTTGAAAATCGACGAATTGCCATAGCTAGTAGAATATAGTATCCAGATTCTTTAGAGGAAGCTATGAAATTACTTATAACCGGTGGCGCAGGATTTATTGGCAGCAATTTTTGTAAGATGGCTGTTAATCGGGGTCATGAAATTTTGGTTTTTGATGCTTTGACCTATGCTGGCCATTTGGAAAATTTGGAATCATTGAATTCAAATAAAAAATTCCAGTTTGTTAAAGGCTCTATCTGCGATATCGAATTTTTACGCAAAACTGTGAATGAATTTGCGCCTGATGTTTTTATCAATATGGCTGCTGAAAGCCACGTGGATAATTCGATCTTGGGTCCGCTTGAGTTCGTGAATACAAATATTTTGGGAACCTTTAATTGCCTGGAGGTTTTTAAAAACTATTATGCAAAAAATAAATCCAGTCGGTACGTTCAGATTTCAACTGATGAAGTTTTTGGAAGTTTAGGTGATACGGGGTTTTTTACCGAAGAATCAAAATACCAACCTCATTCACCCTATTCAGCAACCAAAGCCAGCGGTGACTTGCTTTGTGATGCATGGTTCCATACCTATGGTTTGCCCATTTCAATCACTCATTGCTCAAATAACTATGGTCCCAATCAGCTGCCGGAAAAATTGATCCCTAAAACCATTTTGTGCTGTCTAGAGGGCCGGAAAATCCCTGTTTACGGTAAAGGGTTAAACACCCGTGATTGGATTTATGTTGATGATCATTGTGAGGGGATATTTTTGACGGCGCAAAAGGGGAAGCCTGGGGAGCATTATTGTTTTGGTGGGCGTTGCGAGCTGAAAAACATCGATTTAGTGAACGCCATTTGCAGAGTCATGGATGAATTAAAACCAATGAAATCTAAATACTCCGATCTGATTCATTTTGTAGACGATCGAGCTGGCCACGATTGGCGGTATGCGATTGATGATTCCAAGGCCATGTCTGAATTTGGATTCACCAGAAAATTTAAAAACTTTGAACAGGGATTATTGCACACCATTAAGTGGTATCTTGAAAACGGCCAATGGATTGAAAAAATTAAGGCGAAGGGAGTCTTGAAATGAAAGGTATTTTATTAGCAGGGGGTAGCGGTACCAGACTGTATCCGGCCACAAAAAGCCTTTCAAAACAGTTGTTGCCCATTTATGACAAGCCCACAATTTATTATCCCTTGTCCACATTGATGTTGGCTGGTTTGCAAGAAATTTTAGTCATCAGCACGCCCAGGGATTTGCCAGTAATTAAAAATTTATTGGGTGATGGCAAGCAGTGGGGGATTCAAATTTCTTTTGCGGAACAGGCTAAGCCCGAAGGCATTGCTCAGGCTTTTATCATTGCAAAACAGTTTTTAAATAACCAAGCTGCCTGTTTGATTTTAGGCGACAATATTTTTTACGGTCATGATGTTACCAAACAGTTGGAATCAGCAGTTGCCAAAGATAAGGGCGCAACTATTTTTGCCTATCAGGTCAATGATCCCAAAAGATATGGGGTGGTGGCATCAGATGCGCAGGGAAATATTTTATCCATCGAGGAAAAGCCTGCAGAGCCCAAATCCAACTGGGCCGTCACGGGTTTGTATTGTTTTGATGGCTCTGTTTGCGACAAGGCTGCAAAGCTAAAGCCCTCTAAAAGAAATGAATTAGAAATCACAGATTTAATCAAAAGCTATTTAACAGAAAAAAATCTGCACTTGGAAAGACTGGGCAGGGGAGTGGCCTGGCTGGATTCGGGAACTCCTGAATCTTTGGTTTCTGCAACCCAATTTGTTCAATCATTGGAAGTAAGGCAGGGGCTTAAAATTGCTTGTCTGGAAGAAATCGCATTTAGCAAAGGCTTTCTGAGCAAAAAAGAATTTTTAAATTTAGCTGAACAGATGCCGGATTCAGAATACGGCCTGTACGTCAAACGTCTGGCAATGGATTTATAAATGGCCCTAGAAGTAAAATCATTTTCTGTGGACGGCCCCTTACTGTTTCAAAATAAAACTTTTGCTGATTCGCGGGGATTTTTTTGCGAAAGATTTAAGTTGGTTGATTTTGAAATTTTGGGTCGTCAGTTTGTACAAGACAATTTTTCAAGGTCTGCGCCCAAAGTACTTAGGGGTCTGCATTACCAGTTTGCCCCTGCTCAGGGAAAACTGGTGACCTGTATCAAAGGGAAAATTTTTGATGTGGCAGTGGATATTCGCAAAAATTCTAAAACTTTTGGTAAGCACGTATCTGTAGTGTTAGACGGCGAAAAGCCCTCCTGGTTTTGGGTGCCCGCTGGTTTTGCCCATGGGTTTTTAAATATTTCTGAATCTGAAGCTGATGTAATGTACAAGGTCGATCAGCCCTATGGTCCACAGGGTGAGGGCGCAATTATCTGGAACGATTCGCAGCTGGGTATTGATTGGCCCATTAAAAATCCACTGCTGAGTGATAAAGATTTGTCGGCGATCGGTTTTAAGGAATATTCTTCTGAGCCAAAGTTTTAGTTTTCTCGGCTAAAATTTTTAAACGTTCTTTTTCCCTGTATCGGTAATCCAAATAATTGTTAATCAGAAAAATCCGCTCTTTGATTCTGTACAAAATATATCTGAATTGTTTAAATCGCGCCCAAATTGTTCGCCGTTGTGCGCCCACCTGATTACCTGAATGTTGTCGGTAATCAATCAATGCATTTTTAATGGGTAATATCGAACTTTCGGCACAAATCGACAGCCAATGATCGTGATAAAATGTAGGTCTTTTGGCTTTTTGTCGCGGAAAGGGCAGAGCGCGATCCAGTAGTCGTCTTTTGAACAGAGTCGCACAGCCTGTGACTGAATTGCGAACAATCAATTGCCAGGGATTAAACGAATACAAATTTCGCTTTTCCAGTTTCCAACAGGATTCGCTGATCACTGATCCAATTTCGTCGATGACACGCAAATCCGAATGAGCCAGCATCAGGCCAGATTGCTCCAGCAAATTGACCATTGTTTCCAGTTTATTGCTGTGCCAAATATCATCCTGATCACATAGGGCAACATAGTCAAAATCAGGTGTGACCAGGTTTAGGCCCCGTTCAAAATTATAAACCGTTCCGTTATTGGTTTCCCAAAAATTTATTTTAAATCTGGGATCATCCGCAGCCAAGTTTTTGATTTGGTCTTTGAATTCATCAGAAGAACAATCGTCGTTAATAAAACATTCCCAGTTGGTGTAAGATTGATTGGCAATGGATTCCAATTGTTCTTTCAAAAACTTTATTGGTGGATTGTATGTGCACAGAATGATTGCGACCTTCATATCAAAGATTGTTTCTGGCAGCTAGCAGACAAACTCGGGGTCCGTTCCGTTGTAATTTATCACTCAAGATTGTGATTTTATTAAAGCCACCTGCATTTAGTAAATCAGTGATTGCATCCAGGGTCAGCCATTTTGAATGATCTTTCATCCCAGAAAAAACCTCTGTGTATCCGTGTTCGGCATATTTAAAATATTTGTAACTTTGACCATCGACAGAATAGGACTTATTAACTGATTCTGGTTTTGCGTAATGAGTGTCCAGCAGGATTGCCTGTTTGGTAAAAAGCGGGAGAGTCTTTAGATGTTTTACGGGATCTGATAAATGATAAAACACTCCCACGTGAAACAAAACATCACATTCTAGATCTGAACAATTTTCGGGACCCAGGTTTTCTAAATCATACAGAAAAACCTCAGCAGTTTTTTTGTAAAAACCTAATCGGACCATGGTTTTTGCAACATTTAAAACTCGCGAATCAATGGCCTTAACATGTTTTGCTAAATCACTCAGTGCAATGGTGTGAATGCCCTCAAAACATCCAAATTCAGTCACAGTTTTATTTTTTAAATTTATAAGATCATTCAATTGTAAAATTCTTTTATCGGGTATTGTTTGTGGGGTTTCCCTTTTGACGTGACTGGCACGAGAGCCAAAAGTGTTACCCTGTTTATCCACAGTAAAACAGCTCCACGGCAACAGTTCATTGAGCTCTTTGATCTGAGCCTTGGTCAAATAACGAAGGCCTGGAATTTCATGAGCCGCCTTTGTCAGATCAGCAGAATTTTTTGGTTTGAAAAAATCTAAAAAATTAATCATTTAATTTTAAATCCTTAGTTTGCTGATAAACAATTTTGTGTTTTTTGTAACCCGCCAGCTTGTCGCATACAAAATAATAGCTTGCCTTAAGTCTATTGTATTTTGTGCCGGCATTAAAATTATCGATTTCAGTTAATAACGAAGGTCTAAAATGTCCTTTGGCGATTTCGCTGATGATTTGATTTCTGGACAGAATCCCTTGGTCCATCATTTCTTTGACGGTTTCATACCATTTGAGGCCCCATTTGTTGAAAGGCGAAACCCAAGGCTGAGTTCCCATATCGGTGTAATGAATGTTTCCGGTTTTTTGATCCCAGTGTTCCAGAGAATTCCATTCGTAAGGGATTGTGTATCCCACATCGCTTTCTTCCAAAATGCAAAGCTCGCGAAACAACTGATCGTAATTGTATTTACCAGCATCCAAATCCTGCACAATGGCTTTTACCTCCCACTGCAGGGCTGAACAATCCAACAGCATCACAGAACATTGTTTCCAGCGTCGTTTTGGCGAATTGATATTAACGTTAGATTTTTGCTCATCAGTTAGTTCGGATTGAGCAAGCAGTTTTTTACCGTTGAAGGGCAGATTCCACAGTTCTTGAATGTTTCTGAACACCAACATGTCGGCATCCATATAAATCGCGCGGCCCTTGTAGTGACAAAGTTCAGGTATGCAAAATCTGAAAAACGAAAAACCTGTACGGGCCTGGTTTTGTGGATCCTTAGGTTTGGGAACCTTAAGATTAATCATTGGAATCACTTCAACTGGATTCTTGCAGTGTTTTTTAATCGAATATTCTAAGACCTTCACTGCTAAAAACTGGGATTCGTCTGTGCCCACAAAAATTTTAATCGGATCCACTTCGACTCCTTCGGCCATGATCTCTTTTTATTGATAGTTTTATCCCTCTGCAATAGTTTTTAAGTGCATAAGCAACTTTGTGTTTTGATGGAGAGACAATGAAAAAAAAGGCGTTGATTACAGGTATTACGGGACAAGATGGCAGCTATTTGGCCGAGTTTTTGCTGCAGAAAAATTATGAAGTGCACGGGATCGTTAGACGCAGCAGCACCTTTAATCGTCAGCGGATTGAACACCTCTATGATTTGAAAAACCTAAATGATGAGGCCGGTGCAAACGCCCAGTTTGTTTTGCACTACGGAGACCTTTTGGATACTAGCTCGTTATATCATGTTTTGAAAAAGGTAAAACCCGATGAGATCTATCATCTGGGAGCTCAAAGCCATGTAAAGGTCAGTTTTGAAATGCCTTTTTTCACTGCGGATGCGACGGGGATGGGGACCTTAAGATTGCTGGAATCAGTCCGTGAATTGAATTTAAAATCCAGAATTTATCTGGCGGGTTCATCAGAAATGTTCGGTAAAGTTTTGGAAACTCCACAGAAAGAGACCACACCATTTTATCCCAGATCGCCCTATGGAATATCCAAGGTTTTTAGTTATTGGCTGGGGGTAAATTACCGAGAGGCCTATCAGATGTTTGTGTGCAATGGGATTTTGTTTAACCACGAGTCTCCTCGTAGGGGAGAAAACTTCGTTACTAGAAAAATCACTCTGGGCGTAGCCAGTATAAAATTGGGGCTTATGAAAAAACTCCGCTTAGGAAATCTTAATGCAAAGCGAGACTGGGGCTTTGCCAAGGATTACGTCACTGGAATGTGGCTTATGCTGCAGCAGGACGAGCCCGAAGATTATGTATTGTCGACAGGTGAAACTCACACAGTTCAAGAATTTTGCGAAATTGCTTTTTCTCACGCTGGATTGGATTGGAAAAAACATGTTGAGGTCGATAGCAAATACTACCGTCCTACAGAGGTGGATTTGCTAATTGGCGATTGCAGCAAGGCCAAAAACAAATTAGGCTGGAAACACTCTTTAGGATTTGAAGATTTAGTTAAACTAATGGTAGATGAAGACATTAAATATTTACAAAAAAAGAAATGACCATGACTCGATTCCCGCTAGCTAGCGACACATTTGAAGCAGAAGAAATCAATGCCGCCAAAAAAGTTTTGGATTCTCGATTTTATACTATGGGCGAGCAGGTCAAAAGTTTCGAATCTGAAATCGGTAAATGGATTGGTGCTAAGCACGTCATAATGGTGAACTCGGGTTCGTCAGCAAATTTGTTATTGATCCAGGCAATGATCACCAGAACAAATCCAAAATTGGCAAAATTCAAAACAGGTGATGAAGTTTTGGTTCCAGCGCTGGCTTGGTCAACGACTGTTTGGCCACTGGTACAGTTGGGATTGGTTCCTGTTTTTGTGGATTGTGATGAAAAAACTTTGGCCATTGATTTAAAGGCAGCTCAAAAAAGCCTGAGCCCTAAAACCAAGGGAATGTTTTTGATTCATGTTTTGGGTTTGGCCTGTGACATGTCTGAATACAATAAATTCTGCAAAAACAATTCAATAGAACTGTTGGAAGACTGTTGTGAAAGCCTTGGGGCCTTTTATGAAGGCAAGCACGTAGGAAATTTTGGATTGGGCGGAACGCTTTCGCATTTTTTCTCGCATCATTTAACGACAATGGAAGGCGGCTGTGTTTTTACAAACGACGATCAGCTGGCCGATGATCTGAGAAGCTTAAGGGCCCATGGCTGGATTCGTGAACGCAGTGATAAACAAAAATGGGTGGATGATTACTCAAACATTGATCCGCGGTTTATGTTTATTATGCCTGGTTACAATGTCAGACCAATGGAAGTCCAAGCGGCCATTGGATTGGTTCAATTAAAAAAGCTGGATCAGTTTTTGGATAAAAGATTGCAGGTCGCCCAGGCGGCTCAAGAAATTTTGTCTAAGGTTTCTTGGATTGAATTAATCGGCAAAGATTATTTAAACAAAGTTTCAGGCAGAAACGGCCGCAGACATTCTTGGATGAGTTTACCACTGCGACTGGCAGCTGATGCTCCGGTGAATGTTAAAAAAGTTCATGAAATTTTGGAGCAAAACGGTGTGGAAACTCGGCCCATCATTGCAGGCAACATTGCTGAACATCCAGGTGTAAAATACATTCAACACAGAATTGGATCGCCGTTAAACAATGCCAACAATATCCTGACCCGCGGTCTGATGATTGGATGTCATCCAAAAATTGAATCTGAGCATTTGCAGGTTCTGGAAAACGCTTGTAAAAAACTTGCGGCTTTATGAGAAAGCTCATTGTCCTGCCGTCTTATAACGAAAGCGATAACATCATTCAATTGATCGAAGCCATTCGCAAAGTGGATCCTGAAAATTCCGTTTGCGTAGTCGATGATAACAGTCCTGATAAAACATCTGAAAAAGTTAAAGCATATATTGATAAAAATGCAGCTCAGTTTACAGACAGTTCATCAGTGCATTTAATTGTTAGATTAAAAAAAGACGGGCGGGGTGGGGCCGTTCGCGAGGGCATTCAGTGGGGGATTGGCAAAAATTTTGATGTGTTTGTTGAAATGGATTGTGATTTTTCGCACCCGCCGGATTCCATACCAAAGGGCTATCAAATGTTGGGCTCTGCTGATGTGGTTTTGGGTTCCAGGTATCCCGACGGGAAAATTATTGGTTGGCCCATTCACAGACGGGTTTTGAGCTTTTGTGCAAACCTGTTGGCCAGAATTTTAATCAGTTGGCAAATCTGTGATTTCACCAATGGCTTTAGATTTTATAATCGAAAGGCCGCAGCTTTGATGGTTAAAATGCCACAAAAAAATAAGGGCTATATTTATTTAAGCGAAACTCTGTCTTATTTTTTAACTCAGAAATTTGTTATTAAAAGCTTTCCCATAATTTTTGTTAATCGGGTTAGGGGTGTCAGTAATACCTCGATAAACGAGGTTTTAAGCGCACTGACTGGCATCGTCAGTATAGCCTGGAACTACAGAACAAGCTCAAAACCATAGCTGGTTATCTTTCGTACGAATTTAAAAACCTGAACAGATTGGGCTGCGAAAAGGACTCAGCGACCGAGTATATACGGTCTTGGGATGATCCAATTGGCATTTCTGTTGCAATTATAAGTTGTTATATGGGGAATGTCTTAAAATCATACGTTTTTAAAATCACTGTATTGGTAGCTTGTGCTGCCAATATCGGCTGCAAAGAAGTGGCTTCAGAGCCCAAGCTGGGTGATTCCGATGGCTATGATTATGAAGTCTGCACCATGCAGTTTATAATTGAGCCCATTCCCTTTAAATTTCATTCAATGCTGGGTCAGCTGAATTCAAACTATGAATTTGAATTTACACCCAGAATTGTCGATCCACAAAATCCAAATGCCGGATATGTCAGAGCTGATTATGTTTTTAAGGGAAATACCTGTGAAGCTGTAAACATAGGCCAGTACGTTAACATTCAAAGAACAGACAGTTCAATATTAGCTTCTGTGTACGAAGTATTCGATTCTGTAGATATCAAGGTTTACGAAATTCCAGATTGTAATGATACCTCATCAAAAACTCTGATTCACCAGGAACAAATGTTAGAACTGACTTACACATTACCATATAGCGGATGTCAGGGTTATGTAAGACGCTATGATCCCGTCGATATAAATATCGATCCAGCATCAAGACCTTTTGAATTACATTTTGTTGAATAAATTTATTTTTATTTACAAAGTTTTTTAAGCTCGGGACGGGAAGCAAGGGTTTGCCCATTTTCTTTTTTTTCGAAGACTTTTTTAATTTCTAAAACTCCATTTTTCATACAACCTAACAAACGCATTTTTCCAGGTATGGCTTTTACTTCAACAAATCCAGGTGAAACATCATTCATAAGTTTTAAGCCAGATTTTCCTTGAGTCTCGGTACCTCCCACAACTAACGCATCCAGAAGTTTTCCTTGTGTTATACTGTCCAGCTTATCAAGGTCCTTTAATGCATTCTTTTGAAACTGAACCTTTGAGGCCCTAAATGCTAAATTTGTTCCCTCAGCAATTGGGACATCATACACTTTGTCGGGTTGAATTAAATTGGGTTTTTCTCTGACTATATCAAAGTCACTTTTGGCACTGGATCCTATATTTGATCCAGACCTAACACTTGAGCCTGATGCCGAAGACCTAACACTCGAGCCGGAAACCGAACCAGAAGCTGAACCCGCTTTTGGTTTTGGGTATTTTCGCAGGGAATGGGGAATTTTTCCATCGTTGCTAAGATCAAGATCTTTCCATATATAGGGTATATACTTGTCCAGAATCTCTGCTGCGTCTTTTACATCCCCCGTCTTCCGCGCGGTTTCATACTCTTCATAGGCTGAAGGTATTTGTTTTAAATAATCTTCGGCAGCCATATTCAGAGTTACAAGGTCTGCCGGTAGATCCCCACAAAGTCCGCTTCTGATACATTTGCTGGCCAATTGTTTTGCTTCATCACCTGTGACGCCAACTTTTGACAGTTCATCCAGAATATTTTTGTACTTTTGCCTTAGCGCGGGGACGGTAAAGCTACCAAAGGATCCGTCCATTTCGTGAGCCCGCTTCAGAGCATTGGCGACGTTAATATCACTGGTTAGGGTTAAATACCTATCAATGGTTTTGCTCGCGGCTGCGTCCGCTAAAACTATGCCTGAGCCAGATCTGCTGGGTGTGATCATGGCTTTCACAGATTGGAATGTTTTATTCAGTTTCAATGCAGCGACAGCCGAGGGGCCGATCATGGTAGCAATATCAAAAGCTATTTCGCAGTTTCTTTTGGTCAGATAGGCGCTTGTAAAGCATGATTGTTCTTTAAGTCGCGCCGCTGATCTGTTTTGTCTGGCAGCATTTGAATGGTCGCGATTATCCAACATAAAATTTCCAGCACCAACTGCGGCTTCTTGGGTCCAATCTAAAACCTCATTGATGGCCTCTGTGCAGGCACCGGTTTTACGACTGCTGTCTTTTATTTTTTTTAAATAATCGTTCTGAATTTTTGTGACTGGTTGGTATTTGCGGATAAAATCTTTGCATTGATTGACTCTGAAATCCAACATGGCTCGATTCACTTGGGAATCGTTAAAAATAACTTTTTTACCGTTTAACTCTTTAGATACAGACAGTTGCTGATAGTAAATGCTTTTTTGTACCAGCTGCTGTGCTTTTTGCTGTTTGATTTTGGTTTCTAAACAGAAATCAGAAGTATTTTCGGAACTGCAAACTGTATTAATCTGATTAAGCTCTTCGCATGTTAATGTTTCCCAAGATCCCTCGACGGGTGCAGGCTGGGTTTTATTAAGTTCTTTAAAATATTCAGCTTCCAATCTTAGCAGGTTTTGACGGGCTTCCTGCCTTAGCGTATTGAGCTCTAAGGTTTCGCCTTTGCAAGACTGGATAAACTGAGTCGAAAAATTCTGAACTGCCTCGATCAGATAAAGCGGTCCCATGGCGGTGAACTCTATGGAATCCCTGATTCCATTAAAGCAATCTGTAACAGTGCTGTCTGTAGTGGTTTCAGAGGGGTTTTTATTACAGGGGATCAGATTATCTTCCCCGTACTGTGCTGCAAATTTTTGACAACTTTGTTGCCAGGATTGATGACATCCCTGAAAGGATTTAGTCCCAGAATTTGGTTTACCAAGTTCCGAGCTAAATCCAAAAACTGGAAGAAAAATAACACTAACTAATAATTTAAGGACATTCATTATGACAGACTTATCGGCACAAGCAGCAACCCTTGCAAGTCGAGCAATGGCAGCAAATTTTTATCAAATTCATTATGCTGGAGGCATCGGCCAAAATAACCAATTCATTGGCCCAAAGTCGAGCAATGGCTGCTGCTGAATCCCGACCTAGGTCCTAGCGATTCTGTCGTCTTTTGTGCATCCACTTCATTTTTAGATTTCTTCTTTGTTCAGGTGTTAGCTTCATCCATCGTTGATGTCTGGTTCTGATTTTTGATTTTTGATCGGCGTTCAGATTTTTCCAGCGCTGAAAATTGGCGCGAATGCGTTCTTTTTTCTCGGGCGAAAATCCCTGAAACCTTCTAAAGGCCGTGCGAATCCGCTCTTGTTTGTCTGCTGGCAAAGATTTAAATCTCTTCCATTTTTGTCGCAATTCGTCCTTTTGCGCATCAGTCAGATTATCCCAAGTTGGATTGGTGCCAGTGGTTGTCTGAGCCTTTGAATCAAGGGCAAAGGTACCAGCGGCTGCGGCTAACAATGAAAATTTTAAAAAACTACGACGGTTCATTTTCCCGCCCTTCGTCCATGGTTTCGATAACCTCATTGTCTTCATCTTCCAACAAATCCAGATTCATCAACATATCCAGATTCTCGATGATTTCTTTATCGTCGTTATTCATTAGGACTCCTTGGTTTCAGTGGTAACAAAGTCTTCAAACTCCTTACTAAACTGATCGTCACTTAATAATTCAAACTCATCAAGTTCAAGTTCAGTCAGTAGTTGCATTTCCTCGTCGTTGGCGTCCAGTTCCGCAAATTCTAATATTTCAAACTGATTATCGGGAACAGATTTTCTGTTTAACAAAACAACTAATGCGGCCGTGGCTGTGGCACTGGCGGCAACAATAAACTGCCAGTTCGCAAAAAAAGACCTGCGGTTTTGTCTTTTATTATCAGCCAATAATGGCAAGGCCTTAGACATCAATTTGTCTTTGAAATCTTTAGAGGGCTTATCATTAAAAATATCGTTTTTGTTTTTCATTTTAGTTTTGAATACTCGATTTCAAAGTTTTGTTTAGCCCGGTGAAGCAGAACCTTAACCGCATTGACTGAAATTTTAAGTTGAATAGCCAGTTCAGCCAACGAGCATTCATCATAAATCCACAGACAAAGCACTGTGCGGTGCCGGTCTGTAAGCTGATCCAGGGCTTGCTTTACTGTTTCTGTGTCAGAAGCTTTGCTCAGATATTCCAGGCAATTCTCGCTGGGATCTTGGGTCAGATTTTCGGTTTCAGCATCAAGCTCTTCGAATTTTGCGGTTTTTCTGATTTCATCCAGGCACAGATTTTTAGCGATCGTGATTATCCAAGTACTGGCCTGAGCTTTGGGCGAATAATTTTTTGCGTTCTGAATAACCCTCAGCCAGGTTTCTTGGGCGATGTCTTCTGCTAAGTTTTTATTTGCTAACATTCTCATACAAAATCCATAGATTTGGTTGTTGTACTTATCTAACAAGGACTCAAATGCTTTTGAGTCCCCATCTGCGATTTGTTTTATTAACTGTGTATCGTCATTCATCTACTCACAGTAGCTCAGCGTAAGATCAGTTTTTTGTCCATCTTCATCTAGCTCTGCTGTTCCGCAACCATTAAATGTAACAGTGGCTGTTCCAGTTTTTGATCCGCTGTATGTGACACCTAATGATCCTGATACAGGATGGCAGCAGCTTGATGTCCAAGTCAGATTGTTAGGCTGAAACAGAGCTGTGAATTTCGCTAAATTATGATTCACTTCTATTTGTCCGCTGTTGACCACTCGGTTTGATCGGTCCAGGCTTCCGGTAATTTGAACGTTGCTCAGTGTTCTGGTGCTGATATTAAAAAACTGCCTTCCGTTTTTTGACAAAGCAGAATGTCTGCCCAGGATCTCGATTTCCCAACCACCACTGGTTTTTTCAAGCACACCGCCGCCACCGTACGAATTACCGTTGTAATCAGCATTGGTTGCTGAAGTGATCGAAACAACTCCTCCGCGGGGGCCGCTGATATCCAGATCATAGGTTCTGTTAACGCTATTGCCGACACTGGCCATTGAACATCCTGAATCACTGAAAGACAGGGTCACATTGCCAGTTATAGATCTGAGTGTTCCAGCAATTTGGCAAGAATCAAAGTCCGTTGTTTTGACTCCGGAAACACAGCTTTGAAAAATCGCCCTGGTGCAGTTATCTGCATAGGCTTTTTCACCCAGCAGTAATTGCCAAATATTTTTAGGGGCAGTTTCGCTTTTGCTGGCGTAACTGGTACCCGATTGATCGTCGCTTAGACCCGAAATCATTGAAACACCGGATTCAACAGTGGCTTCCACTGCATTTAGTGTTTCATCGTCAGCTGCGTTTTTTTTGCCACAGCCCAAAAAGGAAAGTCCGATTAACATTGCTAACAAAATTTTGATACTCATTCAGTACCTCCTGTTGATTAAACGGGGATCAACAGGAAAGGTTACGGTTTTTTTTAACAGTTCAAAATCATTGGAGTATTTAGGGGTTTATTCGGGGCTGTAGGTCAGCTTGATTCTGCCGGATGTATCATTTTGATACGATTGAATGGTGGCATCCCAGCTTTTTAATAATCCTAATCCAATCTGTGATGAAAAACTGTCTGACCAATAAATCTGATGAGCCAATTCCCAGGTTTGGTTAGAGGCTTCTTCAACCAAGTCCTTTTGATTCTGAAAGCTCAAATCAGTGATGTGATCCAGATTCCAAAAAAAAGAAAATTTGCTGTAAAAGCCAGAATCAACGGCACTACCAGAATAATTAATTTTTTCAGTCCTGCGTAGGCCCAGCCTGCTGGCTAAGCCTTCGGCCGTTGTGGTTTTCGAAACTCCGATTTCAAAATAAAAACTTTTAAGTTTCTGATAACCCAAACCAGCTTCGATGGAATTCAATATCAAAACCCTGTCTGAATCCGAGGTTGTGTTTGCTGCCCCGTTGTCCCTGATTCGGATTTGCGAAAATTTCAGTTTAGGTAACAGGGATTTATCTGGTTGAACCGGAAAATCCAAAGTCAAAAAAACTTTTGGATCAATAATTATCATAGGGCCTGGTTCAGATTTTTCATAACCTATGCCAAACCCCAGATTTACGTTTTGATTCAGATCCATATCGTATGTTGTGCTGAATCCCTGGGAATGATTGTTTGTGTTGATTTTGTCCTGGTATTTAAAAACCTCCAGCATCCAATGTTTCCATTTTTCATTATCAGCTGATTGAAAATATTGGTATTGCAGGATTGATTCAATGGACAGTCGACTGAATTTGCTTTCGACTGAAAAACTTTGGGATGCTAATATCGGTGTGACAAAAAATAATAAAATTGCAGTCATTTGTTAGTGCTCACGTCGATACCTTTTTATAAGTGGTTAGAGCTTTGCTTCCTTTGGCGTTGATTAACCCCTGATCGACTGCATGCTTAAGATCCCGGCTTGCTTGGGCCGTTGATAGAGTTTTATGAAATCTCAAGTAATCTTTTCGACTAAAGGGCCTGGGTCCAAATTTTTCGAGAGCAGATTCAATGCGATCGCTGGCACTAGCTTTCTTTGGCCTGAAATCATTTGAAAATTCGGTGAGTGTGTCTCGAATGACTTCAAGGCTAAACTCAACAAAGGTTGTTGATTCACCAGCCTTGTCACTTTTCTCAAGTGCCAAATAATAGTTGCGTTGCCTTTGATGAATTAAAGTTTCAATAGATAGAAATTCAAAAACTTCAGAAAAGTTCATTAAAATGACCTGTTGCCACAGTCTGCCCATGCGGCCATTTCCGTCCATGAACGGGTGAATAAACTCAAGCTCGTAGTGAAAAACACAGGCTTTGACTATAGGGTGAGTGTCTAAATCCTGTTTCAAGAAATTAAATAGCTTACCCATTAGGCTCGGAACCTGTTTGGCTGAAGGGGCCATGTGTTTCACGACTCCGCTTTTGAAGATGCCAACACTCTCACTTCTGTATTTGCCGGGATTCTTTACCAGGTCTTGCATCAGCAATTTATGGGCTCTAAGAAGATCTTTCTCAGAGTTCCACTTAAAGCTAGCAAGCGTTTCGTAGACTTTGATCGCATTTTGGACCTCTAGGATTTGGCGTTTTGGTCCCAACACTCTTTTTCCATCAACCAGATCGGTGACTTGAGTCAGGTTAAGGCTGTTACCCTCGATGGCCAGACTGTGTTGAATGGTTTTGATTTTATTTTCTTTTCTGAGCTTAACTGGTGCCCTGGTTAAGGCCTGCGGTTGCAGGGAACCCAGCATAAATTGAATTTCACTTAAGAGATTGACTATCTTTGGGGTCAATTGAAATGGTGGTAGATTCATTTTTTGATAGTATCAAATGATACTATCAAAATCAATGGTGTCACTTGTGATTCTAAAGCTTTTAGTAACGGACTTTTGGCTAGCAGAAGTAGATAGCTTTCGAACTTTTTGTTTGGAGTGGGCTGAGTAATTCAATGTCTTTGATCTCAACTGTTTTTTCGTTTTATGTTATTAAGCCTACCAATCAATTTTGCGTTTAGAGGCTATTTGCAAGCTAAAATTTATGCTGATATTCTTGCTCTCAATCGTAAACTTTTTATTATTTTCTGCTTTAGCATGCTTAGCTTCAGAACCTCGGTGGACCCCAGAGCACGACAAAACTTTGAGTCTGCGAGCTGCATTGATAGGACCGGGTTTGGATTTTACAGTCTCAGGTCCCGGAGCTGATGTCGTTTATATTCCAAACAGTCCCACTCTTCTTTCATTTGGGGTTGGATATCAAAATGTCGGTTTTAGCTTTCAATTGCCATCATCGCCAGATGCGGCTTCTATCGAAGAAAAGGGCACATCGGCAATTCAAGATTATCAGCTTCGATTTTTTGGTCATCGCGATACCCACGAGTTAATTTATCAAGACTTCAAGGGATATTCGATCCAAGATTGGAAGGATGCATTGACAGGTCAACCTCAATTGCGTCCCGACATGCAGGTACAAACTGTGGGATATAACTACATCACAGTTCTATCTCCTGCGTACTTTTCAAATGCTGTGGCTTTTGCTCAAAGTGGAATTCAAAAAGAGGGCGGAGGGAGTTTTCTATTGTGGGCCAGCGCCGGCCGTACAAATATCAAAAGTGACTCGCCAATGTTACCTTCCTATATCACTTCTGGTCGAAGTCGTATTCATGATCTGATTTCATTGCAGACTCACTATTTAATGGGTGGTGCTGGCTATGGCTATACTTTACCTATTTGGACTCATTATTATTTTGTAGGTAGCGCGTATTTGGGTGCCGGTATTGGTTATCAAAAAGCAGAAGTCATCGACAAATCTGGGAAGTGGTCAAATTCGTCTCTTCATCGCGTAGGTTTGCGGCTGGGCACCGGTTATAACTATAATAGTCATGCCGTTGGTATTCAGATTATTGTGGATCAAAACTCCACCACAGTAGAAGATGGACAGGTCAGTCAGGCAACTTTTAGCACTCAGGTTTTTTATAGCTATCGGATTGGTGATGTTGATATTCCAATTCCGTCTTTTTTAAAATAGCGAGCGCAGCCTTGAAAAGGCGAGCACCGCATGTTCGAAGTTTTTTGATGTGTGTGTTTTTGGCGGAGAGGGCGAGATTGTTCGGGCCATCAATGACCCTCACCCACAAGGGGCTTTCACTCAAAAATCGCTTCGCCAGCGCGACTTCGTCGCTTCTTCGGCTAACGCCTCGATGGCTTCCTGCGATTTTTGTCGAACTCGCAAACTGTGAGAGATTCGAAATTCACATCTTTCAGCAAATAAAAAAGCACCGCTTTGGGTGCTTTTTTATTTGGCGGAGAGGGCGAGATTCGAACTCGCGTTACCTTTTAACGGGTAAACTCGCTTTCCAAGCGAGCGCCTTCAGCCACTCGGCCACCTCTCCGTATTTTTTGATGTAATCCTTTTGACAGGAATTTCTGCGTTTTTCAAGCAGTTATAACGCTGGCGCTGTAGTCGCTAAAGCCCCTGTAACCCTAGTTTTTTAGGTTCAGATTGTTTAAAATGCAGCTCGTATCTTAAATTTTTGTTTGTTAAAAAGATGTTGCGTATATACAGTATATATTGTATTCTTTTTAAGCATGACTAGGGTTAAAGCCCTTTCTTCTAAACATTTGATTTATAAAATCAATGAGAACGACCATAGTCCGCCTCATGTGCATGTTGAGGGTATGGGGGCTTCTGTTCGGATAAATTTGTTGAATCTTGAAGTCATGGATTCAGAAACTGAATTTACGACATCAACTTTGAACAGAATTTTACGAGTCGTTAAGGAAAACAGATTATTGTTGTTAGAAAGATGGGAGGAGTTGCATGGCTAAAAAATTAAAAACTGGTAACGTCAACATACCGATTGAAGATTTCGTGGATGAAAATATCACTGCTCATATTTCAATTAGGTTGCCTCTTAATCTGGTGAAGGACTTGAAGAAATTGTCACTTAACGAAGATTACGAAGGTCGATATCAAGTTTTAATACGAGAAGTTCTGCAGGCCTACGCCGAAAAAAATAAATCCAAAAAGAAGTTAGCGATATAGACCACTAATATGATCTGCACGAACGTTTAAAACCCCTGATTTTTTTTCGAGCACACCCGAAATCTGCAACAAACACTGGTTATAAATCACTAATCTGCACTTTTCGTAAACCAATGGCGGCACCACAACATTAATAAATCCAAACTCATCCTCAAGAGTCATAAAACACATACCCTTGGCCGTCGGCGGTCTTTGGGTAAAGGCCAACAGACCCATAATCTGCAAACGTTTTTTATTAGGTAATTTGGATAAATCTTTTGAGCTCAAACAAGATTTTTGCCGCAGCAATTTGATCGGATGATTGTCGATCGAAAATCCCTTTGTCGTGTACTCGCGGTGCAATGACTGCCATTCGGATTCGGGTTTTGTTTGATTGGCTGTGAGTGACTGAAAGCTTTCGCGCGGCAGAGTCCACAGAAAACTTTGATCACTTAATTCTGTGGCTTCGATTTGCCAAATCAATTCGCGGGCCGGGATTTTAAAACTGGACATGGCACCACTGGCAGCCAGTCTGAGCAAAACTGATTTTGGCAAACAGGTTCGCATAATCAGATCAGACAGATTTTTAAAGCTGCCATTTTTTGTGCGCTCTTGGACCAAAATATTTAAAAAATGTTGTGCAACCCCATACACAGAACAAAGCCCAATCTGCAGATCCAAGAAACGATTTGCAGACTCAGCAGCACATTTCGGATCAAGGTCTTTTTTAAAAGCGGCATCGGGATTGTGTTGAACGGCAGTGTCTGATTTAACCAGAGTGTATTCCACATCAGATTTTTGCACGCACAAGGGCCGCACACGGACGCCGTGTCTCTGAGCATCGGCGATCAACGTTCGGGGCGCATAAAATCCCATGGGTTGGCTGTTTAACAAACTGCAGGTAAAAACCTCGGGGTGATGGCATTTTAAATAACAACTTGCATAGGTCAGCAGGGCAAAACTGGCCGCATGGCTTTCAGGAAAGCCATAGTTCGCAAAGCCCTCTATGGTTTTATAAATTTTTTCTGCGTAATCATCAGGAATCCCGTTTTCTTTAAATCCCCTCATGATGCGATGGCGGACTCCATCCATGGTGCCCTTGCCCCGCCAAGCTGCAGACATCAATCGTCTCAGTTCGTCGGCTTCTCCGGCACTAAAGCTTGCAGCTTCCATCACGATTTTCATAACTTGCTCTTGAAAAATCGGAACACCCAAAGTTTTTTTCAACACGCTTTCCAGTTTTGGATGACCATATTGGACTTTTTCAAGCCCCTGGCGTCTGCGCAGATAGGGATGCACCATGCCCCCTTGCAATGGGCCTGGACGGATCAACGCCACTTCAACCACCAGATCATAAAAATTTCGTGGCCTCATCCTGGGCAGTGTTTGCATCTGTGCCCGTGATTCGATCTGAAAAACCCCAACAGTATCAGCCCGACTGATCATATCGTAAGTGGTTTTGTCCTCGGCGGGCAGGGTGGCCAGATTGTAATGCAGGTTCTTATGTTTGCTCAGTGATTCAAGAGATTTTTTTATCGCAGTCAGCATTCCCAGCGACAGCAAATCGATTTTCATTAATCCCATAAAATTCACATCGTCTTTGTTCCACTGTATAACGTAACGGCCCTGCATCGTGGCTTTTTCAACGGGAACCATCTGGCAAATAAAATCCTGAGTGATCAAAAATCCTCCGGTGTGAATCCCCACGTGACGTGGGAATCCGTAAATCCCCTGGGCAATGGCCATCATCATCATCCATTTTTCAGAATCGATTCCAAATTCTGCAAAAATAGTTTCGGTTTCCTTGAGCCTGCGCATTCCATCGCGACCCATAAACTTGATTATGCGATCAATGGTTCCCAGCGGAATCCCAAAAACCTTGGCCGTTTCACGCAAAGCCATGCGCGATTTATATCTGATGATGGTACACACCATGGCCGCGTGGTTTTCGTCGTATTTTTGATAAATATGCTGAATCACTTCTTCGCGGCGTTGGTGTTCAAAATCAATATCTATGTCAGGGGGTTCGTCGCGTTCTTTTGAAATAAATCTTTCAAACAGCAAATCCACCTTGGTCGGATCAACCGCTGTCAGTCCCAGGGCAAAACAAACCACCGAATTTGCAGCCGAGCCTCGTCCCTGGTAAAGGATTTGTTTTTCCCGTGCAAACTGACAAATTTCATAAAGAGTTAAAAAATAATCATCGTATTTCAGATCTGCGATCAGCGTAAGCTCATGCTGAGCCATTTTTAAAACACTGTCTGGAATTTTATCCGGAAACCTCCAGTGCAAACCCTCGTGGGTCAGTTTTTTTAAATATTCAGCAGAGCTCATTCCCGCTGGCAACTGAGCCGTCGGATACCGATAACGAATCTGCCCCAGATCAAATTGAATTCTGTCAGCAATTTTTTGTGTGGCAGCCAGCAGATCAGGCCTGTCGCTCCAGATTTTTAGAAGCTCTTCGATGGGTCTTAGATGATTTTCAGAATTCTGCAGCAGTTTTGTTTTTGCTTCATCCAGGGTCGTATGATGTAAAATGCAGGTCAAAGTATCAAACACAGGTTTTCGCTCTGGCGAATGCATGTAGGGTCTGTTGGTAACAAACAGCTGGGCATTGTGGGATTTTTCCAGATACAGAGCCTGCTGTAAAAACTGTCGCGATTCCCAGGTCATGTCCCGCCAGACTGGCAAATACAGACGGTCGCCAAAAATCTCGTGCAGGGATTCAAATCGGTCCACACTGGTTGGCGGCAGTGCCAGTGCAATCAGATCCTGATTATGATTTTTAATATCTGTCAGTGACAGTTTGCAAAAGCCTTTGGTGGCCTGCCGTTTACCAACGGTGATCAGTTGGCATAATTGTGTGTAACCAATTTGTGTCATTGGCAGCAGGGCAATGTGTGATTGATCGGTCAAAATAAATTCGGTTCCAATCAGGTAGCTAAATCCTTGGCTGGAATGCAAAGAAGCCTTAAACAGTGAAGGAGCCTTAGCCGTTTTGTATCCCTGAACAACTCCGTACAGGCCATGCAGATCACAGATGGTGATGCCGTTATACCCCAGCTCTATGGCGGCTTCGACCATTTCGTCAGGATGTGAGGCCCCTTGCAGAAATGAAAAATTAGTCCGACCCAATAATTCAACAAAGGGCACATAGGCAGCCACGGATTTCAATCAAAATAACCGTGCAAATAATAGTTTTGATCAAAAGCATTTTGAAACACCCACAGCAATTGTCCGGTGGCGGTAAAGGCAAAATAATAATCACGCTGCGGAAATTTCTGAATCCAAGATTTCCACCAAGGGCTTTCGACACGCTCTTGGGGTAGCTGAGTTAAAAACTTCAGACTTTTTATCTGATCACTTGGCATAGGACTGGGTTCCTTTAGTAGCAGCGAAGGCCTGGGGCTTTTCAATAAAGCTTTTCCATAGGAAGTTTTGATCTGAATGGCTTCTTCTGAAAACTCAACAACGTCTTTGATGTTTAAATCCTGGCTCCAGTCATCCTTCAGACTGTAACTGGCCTCTGGCAGATACGAATTTTCAATCTGCAAAAATCCCATATTGCAGCCAGCAGCTTTTGCAAAACTGATCAGGCGTCGCCATTTGTCCTCGCTGACATCGCGGGGTTCAAAAAAATCCAACTGTGTTACCTTTTCTGGCACATCATAAATATAGATTTCAAATTCACGAATCGGATTTTCCAAATCCAGCTCAGACAGTCGTTTGCAAAACAGATCAAAAAACAAATTCAGATCACGATTGGGTTTCACCGGCTCTACGGGGATAAAATATTTTTTGTTTGAATATTCACAGTGCAAGGTGATTTCGGCTTTTTTTGCAAATCTGCCTAAACCCTCAAGCCGCATAAATAAATATTCCAGTTGTTTCTTTACATAGGGTTCTAAAAACTGCTGCAGACTGATGGGATCATCCAGATGACAATACCCCGACAGAGGTTCCTGTGAAATCAACGGGGCTATCACTTGTTTTTCGCGTTCATGAACCCTTTTCCAGATGGTGACACCCAGTTCGCCCCAGCGTTCGCGAAATTGACTGAGCTCCAGATGAAACAGATCTTCAAAGGTGTGAAACCCCACGTTTTGGAAGGTCCCAATCACATGCTCGATGGATTTCACTTTACTCCAGGGTTCTAGGCCCTCCATTTCTCGCAAAATTGAAACGGGCAGGGGAAACAAAATTTTGTGATCTTCGCCGCTGGGTGAAATTTCAAACGGCTTATAGTGGACCAAGGCTTGGGCAAAATAAGCCGTATCGGCAATGGCCGCCGTGGCGTTGCTGGCAAATTTGCGCGCAGCCTGCAGGGCCGCCTTCATCAGTTTAAATTCTCCACCATGCAAGCCACTGGTGGATTCAATATCAATAAACAGGTAGCCAGGTTTTCTGATCTGCACCCGCGGAGAAAATTTTAAAAAAATCTCAGCGCAGTTTGGGTCCATCGTTTGGCATTGTAAGTTCACGCATAAAGTTCTCATAGATATTCCTCCCGGTGTAATTAAGTTGTGTTTCCGAACGATCCCTCGCTATGTGGAAGGGGGTTGGTCTGTGTAAAGCTCTGCGAACTGTTAAAAAGTCCTTCTGAAAATCAATAATCAAACTAAACAGAGGATGATTTCTGAGTCTGCGGGCCGAGCTGATAATCACCAACGCGACCTTGTGCAGACTGGCCAGTTTTTTGAGTTTATTTAATTGATGAATTTTTAAATCCATCAACTGCAGATGACATCCAATCATTTCAAACAATGAGCTGGTGATCAGTTCTTGCAAAATATAAAACATCTGCGATTTATCGCTGGGCTTTTGCACCACCAACAATCGGTTCAGATCCAATTGTTTTTGCACCAGATGTGATGGCAGTAATTCCCAATCCGAATTAACCCAAGCTACCCATTTTTTCTGAGCGTGAATCTGTCTGGCGGTGCTGAGCCATAGCGAAGTACAGCCTGTCCCTGGATGACCGTACAGCAAAGAAATTTCTCCTTTGGGAATTCCCTTCCACAGCAAAAAATTATCGAATGTGGAAATTCCTGTGGGTAATCCCTCAGGTGGGCGCAACTGATCCACTGACAAAAGCTTGTTTCCCAGCTCCTGCCGAAGCTGTGCCAACGACTGTGGTCTGGGCAAATTTTGGGTAAAGCAATCCCCTTTGGCAGAAAACTCTGCCAATGCAAGAGCTGCAGACATAAATTCCTCCGTAAATGACAGTGCGACGATTTGCAAACAGATCTAAAAACAGATCAGCAAATGAATCGGCCAGCAGATCAACAAGCGGATCGGCCAGCGGACCAGAAGGCAAATCAGTGTACACCGTCAGATTTGTGCGCTCAGCAGAAATTCTGCTGGGTTATTTCAGCGCGTTTGTGTTTTCATTTTTCCTATCAGAACTTTCTTATCAAGCCGACGACGACCCCTTGGATATGTATTCGATCCGGAGGGTACCACATGGATTTCATTGTTGAGTTTGCAGGTCGCAGTTCCACGAGTTTTCGGTTTGAGTCTGTATTAGTAAAAAGTCTTTTAACAGTGGATTCGTTTTCCACTGTGGCCACAACGATTTCGCCATTAATGGCGCTGGCCTGTCGCTGAACCAAAATAATATCCCCATCTAAAATCCCATCATCCACCATTGAGGTTCCCTTAACCTTCAGGGCAAAGGATTTTGTGGGATTTCGAATCATACTGGGCGGGACATCGATATGTTCATCGTGATCAAATTCTTCAATGGGAGCCCCTGCCGCCACACGGCCCAGCAGAGGAAGAGAAATTAGCTCCCCGCCCTCACTCCTATTGGGTAGAAGTGAAGCACGAGGAGAGGATGCGCGGATTTCTTCAAGCTGAGTTTGCACTGCCGTCGATGGGCGCAGAATATGAATGGCTCGCTTTTGGTTAGAGGGGATTTGAATGTACCCCTTACTGATAAGTTGTTTCAGATAATTTTGAACCGAGTTGTAAGATGCAAACCCAAAGTGCTCCTTAATTTCTTGGTAAGAAGGAGACACACCACTGTCAGCCAAACTGTGCTCGACAAATTCGAGTACAGATTTTTCCTTGGCTGTCAGTGGGGTCGGAGGGGGAGTTTGATCAGCAGAAGACAAAACTCTGGATGGATTCTTAATCGCAGATTCAGGTTTTGATTTAGAAGTCTTAGTTTTGTTTGCCATGTTTTATCCTTGTAACTTACATATAACTTACACTGTAAAATATGTGTAAGTCAAACCGCTATTTTTGAATTTGGTCGTTGGTCTGCATCCCTCTGTATGTGCACCTATTGAATGAGGGGTCTTAGAGAGGGCGCAAAGTGGAAAATTTTTAAGGATTGAGAGCCTTTAACAAAAGCGGTGGAAGAATTGCGCCCCTTCGTGCTACATTGCGTCGAATGTTTAAAAACAACGTCAAAACAGACAACAGATCAGTTCATTTAGACTTAGAAACTAAATATTTAAAAACACAGTTTAACCAAAAAATAGGAGATCCCATGAAAGCAATAACTCTGGCCCTAGTATTGTCGGCAAACGTAGCCCTGGCAAATTCAGGATACGACGACGGAAACACCATTCCAGCGCCACAGCCATCAACAACAGAGGAAAGAATCTGCGAAACCTCAAACGTAGAATCAGTTCAGGTCAGAGGCTTGGTTCAAAAAACAATCCACTCAGGACAATCATGTTTACTGACGGTTGATGCCAGAGGCCTGTGGATGTCAGCCAATGCTTCACACACATTCAAGCTCGATCTTTTGCAAAACGGATTTAGGACTGGAGTTATTAATGCTAAAGAGTGCGACACCAGAAACATGGTGTCACCTACCGAAATTAACAATATCATAGTAAAAGTTTTGACTGTTTGTAAACGCACGGACAAAGACGGAAGACCTATTTCACAAGAAGTTTTCACAAGTCTGCATTTAGACTAATCCAACAAACTAAAAGCAGATTTGAAAGCAAAAATATTTTATCAAATCTGTAGGTTTTAAACTAACTGGTCCAGCAATACTGGCTGGGCCTTTCTGCCAAAAAATTATTTCTGAGCCAGCGCATTTGCTGAAGTGATAGCAACCCTGACGATATCCAAAGCATAATTCCAATCAATCTTTGAACTGTTGTCTGATGTTTTGTGATACCCATCGCGAAACAACCTGAATTTACGATTTAAATGTTCGTTTAATAAAACCACTGGAAACCCAAAGGCACTAAACACCCTGCCGTCGGTGTTGTACAGATAGCTCAAATCACTAAACCTGTCCCTGATTTTGCCGTCTCGATCAGGAGCCACAGTCCCTGTCACCTGATGTAACAGCTCAGCGATGCGGATGGATTCATCGGATTTACCAGAGCTGATTTGAAACATCTTTTTGCCATCAGGATTATGACCAATCATATCCATAATTATAATCCCTGAAGTTTGGATTTTGTTTTCCAACATGTACTGGATAAAAACCCTAGCACCCAAATCATCAGCAGGAAATTCTTCGCCTGTTAAATGTAAAAGCCAAATATCGTTTTTGGGTTTAGAATCTTTTAACGTTGCGGCTGCGGCTAACAATGCGGCTGTGGCAGTGTAATTGTCATCAGCGCCGGGGGCCGCGACCCGTTTGCCTGTTTTTTCAAACACGTCTTCGGCATAAGCTGTGTCAAAATGATCGGCCAAAATCACAGGCTTATTGTCAGCGCCTTTGTTGGTGCCAGGGATGACAGCAATCACGTTTGAATGATCCATGCCCCGCCATTTAAATTTTGTTTCAAAGGTTTTAAGCCCCATCATGGCGTAGCGTTCTTTAAAATACTGGGCCATCAGCAATAATTGATTTTCAGCTTGTGTGTTGTTTTTGCGGGTAAATGTCGCAAGCATTTTTGAAATAGGAAATTCCGCAGTCAGTTCGCCCGCAAAAGTCTTAACGTCAGTTTTATACTGTTGCTGGAAATTCTGGGGAAACTGCACCTTTTGAAATTGATGTCTTATTGGTGGCAACGGTTTGCGAGGATCCCAACTGATAGCTCTGTTAAATTCAATGCCTGATTCTGTGACAGACACCGAGAATGAAACCGGTTCTTCATTCAGCCTTGGTGGTTGGGTAAAAAATCTGGCCACCACTGTTTTAGCAAAACTGGGACTGTTGGTGTAATATTCCTTCAGCAATTCACGGGTTTCTGTCAGGGGCCAAGCCTGGTAAACCAATCGGCCATCTGTGCTGGTAAACACGGTATTGGCAAACATGGGTTTATCATACAGATCGGGCATGTCTAAAACATCAGTAAACAAATATCCAAAATCCTTTGGGTCAGTGATATTATAAACTGTTGGCAATTCTGGTGCTGTGGATTTTGACTCAATCTTTAAATCGCTACTAAGCCATTGCCAGTGGCTTTTGGAGTTTTTTCGAAAGCGCGCGATCGTCCATGTGTAATCCCCATTGTCGTTTTCTGTGGGCCAGACTTCCAGTTCAATTTTTTCCTGATTCAAGGCCTTGCGTACTTGTTGAAATTGCTCTGAAGCCAAGGTCTTCATAAAAGCTGGCAATACAATGTCTGAACCAGATTGGCCCAAGACTATTCGCTGATAAGGTTTGGTGCCGATTTGCAGGGGATTGTTTTGCTCGGATCCGGCTTGGATGTTTTTCCAACTAACGCGGTTTTCGGTAACCAGAGTGTCCAAAGACTGTCTGGTGATATTAACTGGGGATTCAAAAATCCCGGTTTCAATTTTAAAAGATGATTCACAGGCCCTTTTGGCAAACAGCGGTTGGCTGATCAGTGACAGAATCACCAGGGCAATTGGCAGATACAATTTTTTAAATTTATAACTGTCAGGAGAAAGATTCCGCAGATGGCTTTTAGTTGCTATAGTCTGTTTACTCATCAGTTATTTTTAGCAGGAATGATTGGTTGATTTAAAGGTCTTTAGACTGCAATCAGGGTAGTTAGAAATAAATTCAAGGACTGTTTAATAGTACGACACAAACATATGGGCAAGCTTGCGATGCAAGGGATAAATGTCATTGGCAACAGGCAAAATCTTAACCTTTTTCTTTGGATTGGACGTAGTTGGTTAGTATCCATTGGCGAATGTGCTTTAAAAATTGATCGTTCATCCCAAAAAACACAAAGTGATTATCAAATCCTTCTTTGCCCTTGGCTTCGCTAAAATTGCAATTGGCCTTAAGCTCTGGGGAACCGATTTCATAGGGCTGCAATAACACCATTTCGCGAAATTTCCCAATTTGTATAGCGCGGTTGTATTGCATGATAAATCCGGCCTCGGAAATTTGAATGACCTTGATTGGGTTTGCGGATTTTATAATTTCGTTTGTTTTAAATGGGTGAAGCTGGATGGGTTCTCCATCGTCAGCTAGAGTTGGGAAAAACATTTTTAGTTTTTGAAACATATAAACCTTATCAACGGGCTTAAACCAAATATCATGAAACACGGCTGAAATGTCTCGCTCTTCATTATCCGTATAGTCTTTTTTCGATGACAAAAACAACAGAGGCTTTTTTCCGGTTTTTTTCTCGAGGGCTTCCAACAATGGACCCCAGCGTTCGACAGGTTTATCACCAGCATAACGGTGACTGATAATTAAAAAATCAACTTTGGCTGGGATTTTTGAGACCTTCTTTAAAAAGGCTGCTTTTTCTGAATCTGTTAGTTCTTTTAAACTGACTTTAATTTCTTTATCCAGCGGTTCAATCTTGGTGACATAGACCAGAAATTTTTCTTCTCCGCTTTTGGCTGATAACACCAGCAATTGATTGCCGCCATCGGGTTTAAAAATCTTTTTGAAATTTTCTTTTGAGTCAGCATCCAGAATTGATGGCATCCAACCTGTTTTGTTTTTCCATTCTTCAGGAGGTTTTCCAAATAAAGTTGAAACCTGGGCTTTGTCATCGACTCCTAAATACATGTTGCCGGTTTTATCAAATCGTAAAATGGTTTCAGGTTTTCCACCAAAGGATTTGCCAAAAATCCCACCCTGTTTCAGGCTGGCTTCTGGATCAAGCTCTGCCATAAAATCAGCGAAGTTTTCAAAATCAATGTGATTGACGTTTTTAAAACGCCGGTTGATTTGTGCAAACAATCCGGCTGGTCCCATTTCATCGGGATCAACACCGATAAAGGTGTACGTGGCGGTTGGGTCAGATACGTTTTGAAACCATGCACCGTCTGGATTTGATGTGTAGCTTTTAAAACAGTCTTTCCGTAAATTTTGAATCTGTATGGGGTCCACTGCGAAATATTGGACTTCGACTTGAAAATGATTGGCTACGCTGGGGTGGGGTTTACAGGATCTTGTAACACCCATCAAGGATAAGTGCCGGTCAGATATAAATTGTCCAGCGTAGTATTTCGAAATAACTCCCACTGGGATTTCGCGATCAGAAATGCTTCTGAATCCAATTTCACTCATGGATTCCAGTTTAAGTTCTTTCAGCATTTCAACAATGGCTGTGGTTTTTTGATTGGCAATTGTGTATTTGGACGGGGGGTGTCTGCCGTCAATGGCGTAGGTCAAATGCTGGGTCAGGATCAATCGATCAAAAGGTTTATATAAAATGTTATTCAAAATATTGTCTTGCAGATCGTGCACATGATAATTGGGATCATCAAATACTGTTAATACAAAACCTGTGGGGTCTTCTTTGGTACAAAGGCCCCTTTGGATAAACATGTCGCGGGTTTTACGCAGTAATCCCAATTGTTCGGCACCTAAAAACTCGACCTTTGAAATCACCAGGGCCAATGTGTGTTTGTCGCCTTTTGCCAATGGTTCAAAAAATACTCCCTGTGGGTATTCTCCGGCACCTTCAACAGACTGAGGCCCGTTTTGCATAAAAACTTTTATCCAGGCTGCAAAGGCTTCCAGCGATTTAAAAACTTTTAACTGAATTTTGGGGTCGATTTGATAAATCGATTCTGCAATTTCTTTTTCGAATTTAGGTTCATTTTCGAGCAGAAACACAAAGCGCATATGCACTACCTCTTAACTGGTTAACCGTTCACTATTTTCGAATTGGTCATTTTCAGTCGTCTGGATAATGTCATTACCAGTGCCTTGGCCCATGCGGGTTTTGAAAACAACACCGAATCCAAAGTCCCAAATGGAATTTCAATCAGTTCACAATCCGAAATATCTTCGACGGTTGCTGATCTGGGTTCGTTATTGATATGAGCCATTTCACCCACGAATTCATTAACATTGATTTCGCCCAGCATTTTTTCAGCCAAACCTGTACCGGTGTAAGCCTTCAGTTCACCCTTACGGACAAAATAAGCACAATCACCAGGCTGACCCTGTCTGAACAAAACTTCTCGTGGTACTAAAAATCGCAAATGGTATTCGTTATTGTCACCCTTGGCGATCCAGTTAAGAGCTCTGGTGATCGACATATTCGGAACCTGGTTTGATATACGAAACATACAATCAACACCATCCAGCGAATAAAAAATCTTGGCACTGGCAATGTGCTTTTGAATCACATAAGTGAACAAATCTGATCTTTGTTTGGAATTACTGGCTACCAGAAATATTCGTTTTTCTTCTAAAGCTGCGACATTATTCATAGGTTTCAGTATAGGACAATTAGCATTTTGGTCGTATTGTTTTTTACCGTTAAATGGCAGCAACCGGACCTTGCACCAGCAAACAGGTCCGATCGCACTGTTGCAAAATTAGCTCAACGTTAAGACTGCTAATCTGCAACCAAACCTTGGTCAGACTAATTGTGAAATCTTTGTTCAACGATTTCTGCTAAGGCTTTGCAGGCATCAGTCAACGTAAAGATCCCGACTAATTTGCCGTTGTCCATGACCAAAGCGCTACCGTATTTTTTCTCGGCCATGATTGCAGCCACATCATTGATTGGGGCTTGGGGTTTAGTGACATAGGGTTCATCACCACAAACATCGCCGACCTTTGTGGTTTTGGGATTAGTTCCCGCAAATGTCAGCAGATTTTTAACATCGCGATCACTTAACAAACCAAAAGCTTCACCGTTTTTGATAACAGGCAGATGTCTGAATTTGTTTTTCTCCATTAATTTAATGGCTTCTTCCAACGGGGCTTCGTAATTGATTGAGTGAGGCGTCGTAGTCATAAATTTTTGAATCGTTGGAATGGCTTTCATTGTTAACTCCTTGGTAAGGTTTTGTGTTAACGGATATGCAGTACAAATTTAGTGCCCGCAGCCAGCTGTAACCTGATGAAACCAGAGGGCTTTGTGGGGATTTAATGACCCATTTGGAGCGAACGGGCAGGCGCAAAAAATCTCATTTTGATACGGACTAAGACTTCAAATTAGTAGGTGGAACCATAGAATCAGTACTGAAAGTTATATGTACCTGGCTCAACGTCTGGCAATTCAAGCATGGTTTCATGGGCAGAAAGGAACTGTATTTTTAAAACCGATGTAAAGCAGATCATTTGCAAGTGTGTTTTTTTTGGACAGTGTTTTTGCGCCATTGGGGTTTAAATAAGCCTTCATGGTTGTACGCCTTTTGCTTTGTATTCGGATAGATAGGTCTTGGATGGATTTAATGGGCCAAGGTCTAGGGGAATAAGTTATTAGCGACATAATTGTTCAGTCACAGGGTTAACTTGGGACGGGCAATGTGCCGATAACTAGGGTGTATGTAAAGAGGGGATTCAATTGAAAATTCTGGGATTTATAGTTTTAGCAGCATTATCAGTGCAACCAGCTTATGCCGGTGTTAACCCTGATTTTTCAGTGAAACTGGATTCATCATGGAAAATGATGATCAACGAATCTGACCTGACGACATTTATCAATGTCGATGCCGAACTGCAAATCCCCCAATACGTTTCAGTGCATTCATTTGATGTTAATAGTGAGGAAGCACAGTTTTTTAGTGAACTGTATTTACACCAAATGACAGTTCAAAAAATCAGATCATCCAGTATAAAGGAATTTGCATTCACTAATTTTCAGATTAATAAAATCACCAAAAACAATCATCAAAAAATGGGTTCGGTCATTAGTGTGTCCAGTCGTTTAAATATCGATGATTTTTTAGTGATGCAAAACCTCGAGCAGGTTTTTGTTCATAAAGGCAAATTGTTTGCGATCACCTATTCTACGATTTCGTCCAAGAATTTAGATCTTAAAAAAATCAATGAATTGCTATCTCAGATCGAGCCTGTTTTTAAGACAGCAAAAATGTTTCCGTTTTTACAAGCACCTTTTTATGCTTTGATGGGATTGAATCAACAAGCAGTTGCAGCTAATGCACCTGAATTAGCTGGATCTACGCCGGCCGGAGCCCCAGCCAGTACAGCGGCAAAGCCTGCTAATGGCGAAAAGACAATTGAACAAATTTTGGAAGAAACCAGTTACCAGTCATTTCGTCTGACTGGAAGAAAAGGTAAAAACGGTAAAGAACTGGCAAAAGTCTGCCAGGGCGAAAAGGGTTCTGTTCAAGGAATTGAAAGACAAAAAATCGACTACAAAGAATTAGTAAACTCAATTCAAAGCAAAAACTGCATTAGTGAACGTTCCGATAGAATTTTATTAGGATTCTCGAGTTGGTACGGTTGGTCCAAAAAAGTCGGTAATCAATGGTTGTTAGATCCTAAAAACAATCAAAAATTTGCTGATAAGATTAAAGCACTTTCCATATCCTCAGATATTCATGCTTTAGATGCTTTATTTTCAACTTTGGCTAGGGGTAATTTTACGGGAACCTCTGGATTGACTAGATCTGGTGATGCCATTGATACATCAGATGCCGAAACCGCAAATAAAATCCAAGAGGCCCTTATTCAGAAAGCCGCATACAAGACTGTAGATTTTAACTTTATTCATCAACATATTGGTTTTATTGCAAACGGTAGCGAAGTTCAGTCTGTTTTTAAAGAAGCGTCCGCTGGTAGATCAATGAATCAAAGCCCAGTAGATCCAAAAAGAAAACTGGATCCGACATTATCACCTCAGTCATTAATGGGGTCTAATAAAGAATTGCGAAAAGAACAAGCGACATCTTTAGAAAATAAAGAATTACAAAGAAAAATAGAGAAACTCAGAGCTGACATTAACCACAATGCAATCCTTGCGTTTGTAAGTAAAACTGAAAGGGAAGCAAAAGCTTATTTTTGCTTTGATACCAATAAAAAGGCCGACCTGGTTTGTGATTTGATCAAAGATAAAGATTTGGATGACGTTACATTTATGAAGATGATCAACGGTATGCGAATCACTAAGGAAGAATCCGACCAGCTGAAAGTAGTTTATGGCGGAGTTATTCAAAAATTTTATGGAAATCCTAATTATCCAGTATCAGGCGGAGCTTCGGCACCAAATGCGACACCAGCAGCGACTCCAGCTTCAGCGCCTGCAGGTGCTGCAGCGGGATCTTCGGCAGCTAGCGGAGGATTGAACGGTGGATCAACAACAGGGTCTGCAATTGGTACTCCTTCAAGCGGTAGTTCTAGGTCAGCAACCAGAAGTTTAGCTGATTTTAATGCTGGTGGAAAATTAACTAACGCCAGCCCAATCACCAGTACCAGGGATTCATCCACTTCCAGTTTATCAGCACCAATTACAAGTGACAGTTCAAAAGGTAACAGCCGAAATTCAAACAATTCCAGAAATCCAACAGTAGCTAACGGTTCGGGATCATTGCCACAGCCGGGACGACCGCAGGCTGGTTCAAGTTCTGGACAGGCTTCTGGTACAAATTCTGTATTTGGTTTTAGTGCATCTGCGGGATCAAAAGGTACTACTAAAAGTAGAAGAGGGAGATCATCTGCCACTGCTGCAAATGGTCAGGGTTCATCAACTGATCAAACTAATCCCGAAAGAACATTGGCCAGTACTGGTGCACCAAAACTTAATGTCAGTTTGGCCAAGGTTACTATTGCGCAAAAAACCTCAGTGTTAGTCACAAAGCCAGAGGATAATAGTCAGATCTTGTCTCTTGAGAAAAGAATATTTGCCATGTTAGATGAAAATTCTGAAAAGCTAGCCCAAGACGATGTAAATGCGAAACTGGATAATTGCATTAGCCGAGCACAAGCTGAAAATGGGAGCAGTAAACTAAGCGCACTTCAATGCTTTAACAATGACATTAGGAGAGCATTAAATCCAACTGCGGTTGTTCCTGCGACAACATCCTCTTCAGAATCTGACAGTTCTCAGTAATCCCAGCCACCAAACCAGCACTTTTTTACCTGCTTACATGACAACTGTTTTGACAGGCAAAAATCCACGCAAACTTGCAAATCATTGATAATCCCGCCAAATAAATTCCCATTGATCAGATTTTTGACAACAGTGACAATATTTCGCAACTGTTGGCTTTAAAAAATATTCAGTATGATGCGATCACCTTTAAACAGGAGAGTTACCATGAAATCGCCGCTACTGATCGCATCGTTAATCTGCATGACTATCGCATTTGCGATGACCGCTTGTACCAAGGACGAAGCCACTCCTATAGCTGAAATCAATTTTTCTGGTAAATGGCAATTGGTATCCACAGAAATCAATGGCGAATCTAAACTGTCACCCCAAGGCACAGCTCAAATTTATTCTTTTGATAAAAACCGCATCGAGAAAACCAGCGACACACCCACAGTCATTGGAACCTCTATCACCAATCAAAATATTACGATTTCAAAACTTGAAACCGCCGAATTTGAAATGGTTGGGATCAATCTGTTTCATATCAAAGGCGACAGTGCCGACACTCACTACCGTTTGTTAGACTTGGTCAATGAAGGCGATTTGCAAATCCTCAGAATCCAAAAAACCTCAGGCAATGATGTTAAAACCCTTAGGCTTTCAAAAATCACAGATGATATGTATGCAAAATCCAAAGTCGAATTATTAAACCCTAACAGTGCAAACATCAGCTTTAACGCAGAACTGTCTGCTGACGAAAAGCCCATCCAAGTTCAAACCAGCTCAGGATCTGTGGGTGATTCTTGTTCATTGATCAGAAAAGAATCAGAACCAGAAATCAATCCATTGAAACTAAAAACCAGAAACATTCTGCAGGCTGTGACTGATCAGGGACAGCGTCAGCTCAGATTTGAACTGGACAGCGATGTTTTTGAATTGGCGAAATCAGAAGAGCCCGTAAAAGTTCACACCATCCGTTTGCTGGAATCAAATTCTGACCAAACGATGACCGAGGTCACAGCATTTAACGAAGGCGAATGTGCAATGACTGCAACCCGCAAAGCTGACAGACTGGAAATTAATTTTGAATGTGATCAGGACAAAGTCAGCTCACTAAAAGGCGCTGTTAATTGCCGTCCGGTACGAACTTTATAAAACTCGGTTCAACAGATATATCAGCGGCTTTCCGCTGAGCTCTAAAAATAATTGCATTTTATGTTGGTCCCACAGCAATTGGTTTTCGGTTTCCCGACCCATTTGCATGTCGGGATCATTGCCACAGCTTTGATGATTCTTGGGATTCACCCAAATGATTTTTTGCACGATGACGTTGTCTTTGATTTTGTACGAAGCCAATCGTTCGCAAAAAAAATCTTCATCTGATCTTTTCCAGTACAATCTGACCACTCGGGTGGGGAAAAACGTGAACGACAAATACAAACTGGGATCGGGTGCCGGGTATTGCCTGCCATCATAGATAAATCCGTAATACTGCCATTCGCCTAGGGGGGCCGATGGATTAGCTGTCCAAAACTGATTTTTACTGCGCCAATCAGCTGCCTGCGTGTTTGGCGACAACATTCCTAAAACTACCAAAAATATTAAAGCCATCCTCTTTCCTTTAGCACAGTTTTTAAAACTTCTTGGTCTTTGTTGGCATATTCGGTGTTCAGCAAATCTTTAAAAACCATTCCTGTTTGTTCAAAATTCGAATTAGGTCCCAGTCTGGTCAAAACATCCAGGGCAAACTGCAAAGATTTTTCCTGACCCAGTTTTTGATAAATTTCCCACAGCGTTCCGCTGACGATACCGCTGTCAGCATACAAAGCGCCTTTCTTATCCGAAACTTTTTTGTCATTTTCAACAGTTCGTTTAAAGGGGCCCTTTTTATACGAAGCTTCTCCCAGTTTTGGATTTTTTAATAACACTGTCGTAAAAAAATCCGAAAAGCCTTCATTCAGCGATCCGCCCTCACCCTGATAGGGCAGCTTTGCCAAAGCCTCTATCAATGCGTGACAGGTTTCGTGGATTACAATCGATGGATCCTGAGGGATCTTGCTAAATGTCACATCATCCCCGGCGCCGAGTCTGATTTGCCCAGAATAATAAAAAGCAGAATTTGTTTTTTCTGGAAACCCCAGCGAAGAAACTCCTCTGATAGCAAAGGGCATGGTGACCTTTAGCTTGTCTTTGAAAAAGCTCAGTGCCTTGTCCACATAAAAATACATCTGAACCTGGTCAAATTTCTCATCATTAGGCGAAAATTTGAACTGCTGATTTTCCTCGCGGGCCTTGTTTACAGATTCTGTGACCACCGACAAGCTGGCTGATGTTAATGATCCGTCACCGGTTAAATCATCCAGGGTGACCTCTTTTAATTCGCTAGCTTTTGGGCCCTCGGGATAAACCCAAGCAGAGGCTTCATGAAACGACGACCCTACGGGTTGTTCGTTGGATAAAACATAATTTTGGCTGACCAGGACAGAATGTCCCAGACCTTGTTCATCAAAAAACACAAGCTTCCAAAAAACATCAAAATCATTTTCTGGCACGATGACGACAGTCGGTGGTCCATCAAATTTATATTTTTTAAATCTTGAATCCCGATTCATTAGCTCGGGGACTACGGTCGGAGATCTTTCCAACATAGTTTCGATTTTGTCTCTGGATTTTTTGGGGACACGGCTAGCGTATTCGGCCATCAGGTATTTTGTTTGGTTGTCGGATTTTTTCAGCTCTTTAACAAATGATCCTTCAACCCAAGCGCCATTGACATTTTGTTGATAAAAATGAACTTGATCAGATCCAGCCTGAGTGATCCATTCTGGCTGCATGGATTTCATATTGATTTGTGGTTTGGCTCCAAGGCCATTCCAATTTACAGATTCAATGTGTGGTGGTTTTGAGCATCCTGCGATTAATAGAACTAAAAATAAAATTCTCATGGTTCCCTCCAGCAAGAAATTATTATTAATGGAAAGGGCCGCCTACCAAGACAGACGGCCCAGAGGGTAGGTTAACGGTAATATCTATTCTTCTACTGACACTGTACGTTCTAAATAAGTGCCATCACCATTTATAAAACGCAGAGTGTGGGTTCCAGCAGAGAGTCTTCCCAATTTAACCTCTTTAGTAAACGGAACTAAAACCATCAGGCACATGCCCTGACTGACAGAAGCGATCGTGCGAATTTCTAGCAGGTTCGCTTTTGGATTCGTAACGTCTGCACGCTTCCATTTGTAACAACCATTTGGAAACACGCCTGACTCAATCACATATGCATCTGTTTGACTGTCAAAACCACCTGGCACCAAAGCATCACTGATGCCTACAACGACTTCTTTTTCCTCGGGTCTTTGATCACCGGCTGAAGCCATCATTGGTAAGATTGTCATTGTTGCTGTTGCTAAAGCGGCTGTAAAAAATTTTGAATTCATTTGGTCCCCCTATGTCGCCCGGTATTATCCCTGGCAGTTAGATCACTACTTCATTGTGGTGATGGTTTTGGCATTTTGAAAAGCAAGTGTTGGACCAAGTGCTAGAGTGATCTAAAATTCATTTGGACAAAAAGCAGAGACTTAAAATCTCGGAATCAATTTTTTGAAAGGGTCAAAAAATCCTGTGATCTTTTAATTTGTGTTGATAACGCAAGGCTATAATGAAAAACTAATTTTGATGAACAATGTTTTGTTAAGATTATGTGTAAGCCCACTAATATTTTTGGTGATCACAGGTTGTTCCAGCGCACCCACTCAAGATGTTGTCGATCAACCCTTATCAGATTCTGCAGAAAACCAATCCGATGAACCTGTGATTTCAGCAACCGCTGTCATCACCGAATCCACCAGCACTATGAGCGGTGGAATCACGTTGATGAACACTAAATATAGGGACGACAGCAACATTACCAAAGACACTTATTTTGAAGTTTTGTTTTCAGAACCCAGTTGCAAAAAATATTCTTACACCTCATCTGTTAAATCGATCAAAGGCACAGCGCTAAAATCAAAACCGCACAATATTTTTTGTAGAAGCCAAAATGATTTGATTTCCTCGGGCGACAATCACAAAAGCCCGCAGTTTAGAATGCTTGAATGGATCAACGACCCTAATGCCAAAGAAATTATTTTTAGCTCGCTGTCGTTTCGAAACCAAGCCATCAAAAAGGCCCTTTGCGAACGCACCCGTAAAAACGAAATCAATGTTTCGTTTATAATGTCAGTGTCCGAGGACACCTCCGTCGCAGAAGAGCTTAAGCGCTGCAATCCCCAAAGGGTTAATTACAAAATCCGCGGTCTGGAAAATGGTTTAGGCTATTACAACATAAAAATGTTTATGGTGCTTAATAAAGAGCTTAACATCAACCAGGATTGGAAGACCCAGTTTGCCGATGATGATAAATTCAGAATCAGTATTTTTAACGGCAATCTGGCAAATGGCCCTGTGATTAATTTTGAAAATTGGAATTTTATCACGACCGCCGCTGGAGCTTATTTTTCGCAGTTGCATTTGTGTGTGTATAATTCTGTGTGGGAAGACCCCACAGGCACAGACCGAGTTTCATTTATGAAATCCATCAAAGCCTGCCGAAATTATCTGGCCGACAAGGGCGTGTATGAGGAAAAGGACATCAAAGCGTTCTTTGCACCCGGCGAAGGCCAAAACCGTGATGATGGCAAGCTGGATAACGGCAGCACAGGTAAATCGGCCTGGAAGTTTCTGGAATCTGGTTATGGAGCGTTCCCGGGTATCAAAAATGCTCAGCGAATTTGGATTGGGGCGCACAGATTTTTTTATAACCGCATGAACGCGGCCCTTAAAAACAGACTTTATGAAAAAACGCGGCCCGAAATCAGATTTTTGCTGGATGATGATATGTACTACAGGCAAAAAAATCCCAACCACCCATCGCGCATTGATACTCGAGAATGGCTGTTTATCGAGGATCTGGCTTCCCGAGGGGCCTATGCTCGGTTTTTTGAAACCAATTCGCAGGATCAGCAAATTTTTAATGCCAATTATTTTTTATTGTTCAGGGAAAATACGCCCGTGGCTGTTTACACAGGTGGGGGTGAGTTCACAGCAGTGAATTTCACTAAAAACATGGTTAACAGTTATTACATAACTATTCCCACTGTTGTTGGTCATTTCAGAAAATTTCACGAAAGATATTGGAAATCCGAAGTTCAATTGAAAAACAACGAACAATTGTACAGTAAAGCCACTCCATTTTTTGGCCTGCCAGCACTGGAAAGCGCAGAGGGTAAATTAAATGATGGTGAGTAATTTATTTTTTGTTATTTTGGCGCAGTTTGGATTTTCGCAAACAAAGTTGCTTAACGACAAAGATGACCGAGAACACGAATTTATCGATCAAGGTATAAATGCCAGCGCTAGTTCTAACAAAATCTATCGTATGATTGATTGTCCGATTGTGGGTGATGTGGCCTCGGGGGTTTATTACCTGCCCAACAGCGCTTTGTATGATCAAATGATGTTTGTAACCCGGATCAATCCAACCACGCTTAACAGAATCTGCTTTGACAACGAGCTTGAGGCCAAAAACTCCAGAACCGCCGCTTGCCCAGTTGATTCAAAGGGTCAGGTTAAAAAATGCTCAAACAATCAGCGAAAGATCAGGCGTTTTGTTAAATCCAAGGTATGATTGCACAGTTTCATAACAACATAGCGTTTCATTTTTACAAATAAACTGCATAAAGTAGCCAAACCCCTGGGAAATTTGATAACTATTTCGCTCATTTATCGGAGCAAATATGATCAAGTTTTTTGGATTTATCGCACTCGCTATGTACTTTGTTGTCAGAATCATCCTGCGCGGATTGAAAATCTTGTTGGTGCAGTCTGAAATCAAAAGATCATCTGACGTTAATCAAGTTCCTGAAGCAGCTCATCAGTTAAACTCAAATTATCAGTTCAAATTACCACACCTAGGCCCAAGGTAATCGGCAAGTTAGCCTTGCTAGGTTAATTGAGTATCGAATAAAGTTATTTATATGGGTCCTTTAAGTCTGACACATTTATTAGTTTTAGTTATTGTTGTGTTAATTTTATTCAGACCCCAGCGAATCCAAGAATTAACTAAGGCCATCGGTAAATCCATCAAAGGATTTAGGGACGCTAAAAACGAAATCGACGCTGAATACAAAGAGCTGCCTGATGACAAAAAAGACTCTTAATCATCCCATTGCTTGCGCAAGATTTTGCGGTGTTTTGATGGCTGCGATTTTAAATACTGATTTTGTCGTGGCCCAAGAATCTGAGCCTAAACCTGAGGCTAAAATTGAAGCAAAATCCGAGACCAAAATCGAATCTAAAATTGAGTCCAAAGCTGAAGCTAAAGTTGAAGCCAAGACTGAATCTAAACCAGAAGCCAAGATTGAATCTAAAATCGAGTCTAAACTTGAGCCCAAAATTATGGATGGCGGTGTTTCATTAAAGCAAAATACTATAATTAATTTTGCAGAAATTTGCGAAAAAACTCTGTCAGAGTTTCCGGGCAAATACGACAAAGAAAAACTGAAACAAGCTTGTGCAAAAACTGAATTATTCCCCGAATGTTTCAGCGTCAATGGTGTGCCGATTTATCATTACAACCGAATGGGAACTTCAAAAGATTCTCAGAAAATTTTAGTTTTTAGCGTGATCCATGGTGATGAAGTTCCAGCCGGCAGCGTGGGACGTTATTGGATGGAGCGACTGGAAAGCATCGATCCCAGAAACACTTGGCGGGTAGTGCCTGTGTTAAATCCTGACGGATTAAAAGCGCGCACGCGAACCAATGCCAATAAAGTCGATGTGAATCGTAATTTTCCAACAAAGGACTGGGATGATAAGGCCTTGAGTTACTGGAAGAAAGACACAAAATCCAATCCGCGCAGATTTCCTGGAAACAAATCAAACAGTGAACCTGAAACCCAGTGTGCCCTAAGGCATTTGGATGAATTTAAGCCAGATTTTGTTGTGTCAGTGCACACTCCGCTTAAAGTTTTGGATTTTGATGGTCCTAAAATTAAGCCACCTAAATTTGATTATCTGCCATGGAAATCTCTAGGGCACTATCCAGGATCATTAGGTCGCTATATGTGGTTTGAACGGAAAACCCCAGTTTTGACCATGGAACTTAAGGAAGACCTGCCAAACAGCACTCAGCCTTGGGTTGAATTGCAAGACATCATTGGACTGCTGGTCGGCATCGAACTCAAAGGCGTCCCTAAGTAAATAAATAAATAAAGCCCTAGAAATGCAAAAAAATTAGAAAATTAAATACACACTTTTTTTTAAAGAGGTCACAGCTCCTGCTTCTCTGCTCGGGCCAAGCCCCCGCCGTCCAGGCTCCGCAGAGGACCTCTTTAAAAAAAAGTGTGTATTTAATTTTCTAATTTTTTTGCATTTCTAGGGCTTTGCCTATCAATAAGATTTTGAAAAACCTAAATCGATTTTACTTTCGCGGATAGTGACGCCTTGATCTTTAAAAAATGTGCTGCCAGCTAGCCTGAACATCCAGGCCTTGGGAAGCCATTTTTCAAATTCCAATCTGGTGATCCCGTCAATAAAGGCTGTGTGTGATTTTATTCTGAGCGAACTGTTGATTTGCTTTTCGAGCTTCAGTTTGCTTTCAATCGTGGTCGATGGGCCAAAGGCATCGGGATCCATCTCAAGACCGTATTTAGTTTCAACCCAAGGATTTATATAAATTAAATCCAGATTGTTAGCTGCCAGATCGTATCTGAAATCCAGTTTTGATTCCTCGGAAACTTTAACCTCGATGTGACTTAGTCTTTCCTTGGTTTCATACAGCGGCCGCACTGCGGGTTCAGTTTTCACATAATTGTCTACATGCCATTCAGTCAGTCGTTTGATCATGTATTCTGCGTAATCTCGGCGTTTTTGATTTTCAATTTCGTCATCCAATGGGACTCTGGATGGAGCTTCAATAAATTTAGTCCGTGAATTTAAATAAATCAGGCTCTCGGTATCCAGTTCGCCAAATTTTTCGCGGTATCTGTCTTTGAATTCCTTTGATAATTGAGGATTGAAAATCACTTCAAGCAATTTATTTTTTTTATCAGGCACGTAGCTGTAAATAAATATTTCGCGAAAATTTTGGGATTTTTCGTGCTTTACATTGTTAGTATAACCATGAAAATGGCTGGCCTTTTGAGCCCAAGACAGCTCATTGAAAAACAGGCTTAACAAAATTAAAACACCCAAAATCGCTCTCATACATTGCTTTAATAATGCAATGCCAGGGCCTGGGTTTAAATCTAAGTATCTGAATATATTGGGTATTTTTGCGTGGTTTTAAGCTCCAATAGGCATTTACCCCTGGATGTGAATAAGTTTTGGCCCATCAGTCAGGGGCTGATATATTCCTCAATATTTTCCAAGATTTAATGTAAAGTTTCAGTTTACAGCTGGTAACAAAATTGAGCCCAAAAATGGGGGAAAACGTGGCTTTGACTATCAATCAAAAGTTAAAAAACCGTTCAGATTTGCATTTGGCTCGCAAGATTTGGCATGTCGGAATGGTTCTGGCGATGGCTTTAGTTTTTAACTATGCACCCAAAGTCGTCAGCATTTCGATTTTGTCTGTGGCGATTTTGGCCTTTATCCCGTTGGATATTTTTAGACAGAAAAACAAAAAGTTTAACGCTTTGATTGTTAAATGGTTCAAGTTGATCATTCGCGAAAACGAAGTCAACAAGCTTGCAGGAACAACCTATCTGTTGGCAGGAACAGCCATCATCGTATTGTTGTTTCCTAAAAATGTAGTGGTGCTGACTTTGCTATTTTTGGCCCTAGCTGATCCAAGCGCCAGTTATATCGGTATAAAATACGGAACTGATAAAATTTTTGGTCGCAAATCCTTGCAAGGAACCATGGCTGCGTTTTTTGTTTGCAGCGTCACCACGGCAATGTTTTTAGCGACTAATGAGATTTTGGTACAAAACATGGTTGTTGTCAGTTTGTTATGTGGGGTGATTGGAGCATTGGCAGAATTAGTTCCAGTATTTGATTTGGATGACAATTTTACTTTGCCAGTGATCAGTGCTAGCTGTATTTGGGTTCTTTTCAACTATTTTGGAGCTTTTAATTAATATGTCTTCTACCGACTCAAAAAATAATTCTGATATGTATGTGAATGATGAACCAACTAAAAAATTATCCATGCACATTTATCTGCTCCCAAATCTGGTGACGACCGGAAATATATTTTTTGGTTTCTTTGCCATCGTGCAGGCGATACGTGGAAATTTTACCTTTGCGGCCTACGCGATTGTTGCAGCCGCAGTTTTTGATTTGATGGATGGACGTCTGGCCCGATTGACCAGAGCGACCTCAAAATTTGGTGCCGAATATGATTCTCTGTGTGATTTGGTCAGCTTTGGTGCGGCACCATCTGTGTTGTTATACATGTGGTCTCTTCATCCATTTGGGCGATTGGGATGGCTGGCCTGTTTTTTATTTTTAACTTGTGGAGCCCTCAGGCTGGCCAGGTTTAATGTTCAAGCGAACGTTATTGAAAAAGCTTATTTTCAGGGATTACCCATTCCGATGTCAGCGGGCATAGTGGCTTCCTCAGTGCTGGCCTTTCAGGATTTGGGCATGGATCCGCTGGGTAATATTTGGTTGCTGATGATGACATTTTTGCTGGCCATCGTGATGGTCAGCACATTCAGATACAGATCATTTAAAGATTTGGATTTAAAGGAACGACTGCCGTTCAGATATTTGGTTATTGGGGTTGTGGTTTTGTCAGTGGTTGCTTACAGACCTGAAGTGAATTTATTTTTATTGTTTTTAACCTATGCAATTTTAGGTGCAGTGTTCGGTGTCTTGAGAACTGGCAGACGTAGACGTATTAAAAACAATGTTTATTTACCTCCGGTTTCATCATCAGAAGTGGATTTGATCGAGGAAGAAGATGAGAAAAAATAAATTAAATCGAAATTTAAATATCGGTGTGGTTGGCGCAACCGGCATGGTTGGCAAAGCCTTTATGCATATCCTGGAACAAAAGCAATTTCCGTTGGGGGAGTTGCGGCCGTTTGCCAGTGACAACAGTGTGGGTAAAGAAGTTTCGGTTGGTTCGCGTAAATTCAAAGTTCAAACTTTAGCAAAAAATTGTTTTGATAAATTGGATTTAGTGTTTTTTTCCTCGGGTGATCCTATCAGTAAAGAATGGGCACCAGTGGCCGTGCAGGCGGGTGCTTGGGCTGTTGATAATTCGGCAGCTTTCAGAATGGATGCCAACACACATTTGGTTGTGCCCGAGGTTAATGGTGATTTGTTAAATGGTGATAAGCCCCAAATCATTGCTAATCCCAATTGTTCAACTATCCAGTTGGTAGTGGCTCTTAATCCCTTGATGAAAAGTTTTGGTATATCTGACGTCAAGGTTTCAAGCTACCAGGCGGTCAGTGGTGCTGGGCAAGCAGCGCATGATGAGCTTTTAAAGCAGGTTGATGATATCCGAAACAGCAAATCACCAAGCGCCAGTCAATTGCCCCACGTGATTGCCTTTAATTGCATTCCTCAGATTGGTTCTTTTGATGATCAGGGTTTTACCAGCGAAGAAAAAAAGGTCATGAACGAAACCAAAAAAATTCTTCGCAATCAACAAATCAAGGTTTCTGCAACAACTGTCCGAGTCCCAGTTCTGAATGCTCATGCTGAGGCTGTTTGGGTGCAATTGCAAAAAGACATTTCAAAAGCTGATTTTTTAGATTGTCTTAAATCAGCGCCGGGTCTGGTGATCGAGGACGATCCTAAAAATTCTGTTTATCCATTGCAAAACAAAATTTCTGGCAAAGACCCCGTTTACGTTGGCAGAATCCGCAAAGACCCCAATGACAGCAAAACCTGGTTGATGTGGATAGTTTCTGACAATTTACTGAAGGGCGCAGCTTTAAATGGCCTTCAGATCGCCAATCAAATTTTTGACATCAACTAGTCACCCGTGTTGAAATATTTTAGTGAAGCTATCCCTATGGATTTTAATATTTTTAAATTTTAATTTATCAGCCTATGCAGCCGTGACGGCTGTATCAGTGGCTGGTGTTTCTGTTGTTGAAATCCCAGAACCCTTAAAGCCCGTGGTCTATGCTGGATTACTGCAAGATTCTGCGTACTGCACATCGGCTGATTTGGCTGGTTCAAATACCTGTAATTCATGTGCGGGCATGACCAGCATTTCGGGAACTCAGTATGCTTGTAACGAAAAAGCCATTCATGACAACACTGTTTTAGCAGTTTCACTGACCCTCAATGCAGCACCGTCCACCACTGTGGTTGTGGATTTTACGCCGACTTCGTCCAGCACGGCGACAATCATATCAACAGATGTGACTGTGACAGGAACAATCGGCGTGGGAACTCAGTTCACAGTCAGTATTCCGTGGAGTCAAATCTGCGCAGTGTCCAGTTCATCCCCCTGCACGGCTGCAACCTTTACCGAATATTCTGGAACTCTGCGCGTAGGATTGGCAGCCAGCGGGGCAACAACACTAGACACAGCCAATGCGGCATCAATCACGGTCAATATGCGAAAACCAACATCTGCAAGCTTTCCCAACTATGGCTCTACTGCGACTTCACCAGATAATGCTTATTACAAATTTGAAGTTTTTCCGGGGGATGAAAAAGTTTATTTACTGTCACCCGTTCGCGATGGCACTAAACCCGAATCTTCAGGGACCATATATTGGAAAGCCATCAGGGTTTTTTACACAACGGACGCTATTCGCACTAATGCAATCACAGGGATTAACCCAAGCTCAGGCCGGCACCATGATGTGCCAATCACAGATATAAAAACCAAGGATTCAACATTGCAAAATGGCTCGATATCTGGATTGGCCAATGGGATTCAGTATTATTTTACTGTGGGCACAGTGGACCAGGCAGGAAATATAGAACAGATTATTGGAGGCGGGTGGGTTGAGACAATACATTCTGCCACACCCACCAAGGTTGTTGGGCTTTTGGATGGTAAAAAATGTTTTATAGCCACAGCAGCCTTTGGTTCAGAATGGGCTCCGCCTGTTGAAATACTCAGAAATTTTCGTGATCAGATTTTATTACCCAATCCTTGGGGGAAAAGATTTGTTCAGTTTTACTATGCAAAATCACCTGAATGGGCTGAATGGTTGAAAAAAAACGAAACCGCCAGAACTTTTGTGCGGACTTTGCTGTGGCCAGTGGTCACGTCGGCGGCTCTATTCTTAGAGGGCGGGGGCTGGTATATTTTGCTCTTGGGGGTTTTTGGCTCGCTGTATTTTCTGTTTAGATCTCAATCGCGAAGGGAATTATGAAGGTAGGATTACTTTTGTTATTTCTGTCGATATTCAGTCTTTCACAAAATCTTTTTGCTCAAAGTGATTTGATCCAGACAGATGTGCCACCGACTGATTTAAGTAGCGAGCCACCGACTGATTTTGCAGATGATCCGCCGATTGATCTGAATCCAATAAATTCTGATACTGCAAAATCCAGCAGGTCGTTGGTGGATCAAGAAAACGATTTGCAGAACAAAATATTAAACGAAAAAAAGGACTACAGCGAAGAGGTTTCGCCAGATCCTGATGCTAATCGATATCCTGATCACAAACCTTACTTCGAAAAACCAAAAGGTCCCCCTCAGGGCGGCAAGGTTTATTTGCCCCACCCCAGCGCCAAAAAAGGTCTGCTGGGAATCAGCAAGCAAAACGTTTATCAGTACGAAACCTTTAAAAAAGATAAATCGCAGTCTGGATGGTTTCGCTTTGGTATGATGAGTCCTCCTGTAATTACAGGTGCTAACAGCGACATCACATTTAAAACAATTTATTCATCAGGAAATTTCCCGATATTTTTAGGAGGCTATGAATGGCAGGCTTTCAGAAGTTTTGGCAAGCTTGGCTTACAAGTCGAATCTGGATTGGCGACTCTGTCAGGTAAGGGGCGCTTTGAAACACCGGTGGGGACATCGCAAATCACTGTGGCCAAAGAAAGCATTCAGATGTTCATAGTTCCACTGACGGCCTTTGTTTCCTACAAACTGGAATACACTTCAAAACAAGCAATTGTTCCCTATGTGAACGGGGGATTTACCTATTACGGCATGATTGAAAAACGCGAAGACAAGGATTCTTACACCATTGCAGGAGCACCAGCCACTGGTGGGGGCGGGGGATTAAATTTTTCGCTGACCAGATTGGATCCAGATTCTGCCTATATATTGGCGTCTGATTATGGATTTGCTGATGTATGGATCACACTTGAAGGGCGTTTTATGAAAGGCCTTGATCAAAGCAAAGATTTTACCAGCACTTTGTTTTCATTTGGTTTTGCAGCAGATTATTAATGAAAAGCCTTAATGAAATCGCCTCCCAATCACTATTGGCAAATATTGAAAATCTGAATGGGAAAAAATATTTAACAGCCGGCAGACATCAATTTAAAACTTTGTGGACCAGGGATTTTGCTTATTCTGTGCCAGGGCTTTTGACCTTGGGGCAAACCCAAACAGTGCATGATCATCTGGAACTGTTGTTAAAATCAAAAAACAGTTCAAATCTGATTCCCCGAGTGATCGACAGTTTGCCTGTACCCATCAGGGTAGCAGCAGCCTGTTTGGTTCCTGGGATTGCATTGCCTATCAGTGGCTCCCTGAAGCCTCAGTACCATGATGAGCACGGCTCAAAAGCAATTGATTCCAATTTGTTGTTTATGCTGGCTGCAAAATGTTTTCAGAAATTTAATCCAAAATGGTTTTCAGACAATGAAGTCGAAATTTCTGGTTTGATTGATTACTATGATTCAATGCTGGATTCAGATGGACTGATTGTGCAGCCGGCGTTTTCAGACTGGCAGGATTCAGCAAAACGTTTGGGAAAAACTGCTTACACAAATTTTTTGTATTGTTGTGTACTGGATAAATATCAAGACCAGCGATTTAAAAATGCTTTTAAAAATTTCATGACTGTATTTTATGATTCTGACAGTGGGATGTTCAGATCCCTCCAAAATCAAAAATATTTTAGCCTTGATGTGCAGTTGTTTGCCATGATGTCAGATTTTGTTTTTGAAAACACAGATGCGATCGTTCCGCAAAATATCTTTGATTCAGTTAAGCGTTCGCAGTTAT
>JBIKLL010000057.1:0-18030 GCA_044359815.1 Pseudobdellovibrionaceae bacterium | reverse complement strand
TGGCAAAGTTTTGGTTAAACCCTTCACAAAACTGGTACTCACTTCAAACTCAGCTCAGAAATAAAATTAATTCGCTGACTGATAACTAATCTTAATATCAGTTCCAGCCTTAGGTGGTTTTTGAAAAACCACTGTTTTACCCTGAACTTGAAATCTAACTGTCGTATCTGCGGGATCAAGCTCGATGATTGTTGTACCAGGCTTAGGTGATTCTTTCAGATCGATTCGGGTAATAAGCGTTAACAGATTGGCACTGACTTCATTCAGTGACTGTCCAAAATCCTCATCACAAATTGACTGCAGTTTACCACCAGTCAATTGCGACAATTCTGCCGCCGCCGAACCGTAGTAGCTGGTGTTACCATCTGACAGTTGCGATGTCTGAGTTGCCAGACAAGAAGTATCACCTGGTTTGATTACAAATGAATGTGCCGTGAATCTTTTGCTGGTGCCAAATGCATTTCTAAATGTATTCAGAACATCGATGGGTGCAGTAGCAGTTGTTGGGCGATTAGATTGTTCATCTTCGTCACTTAAAATCAACGCTGCAAAATCAGCTCCTTGACGGAAGAAATTAGCATTGGCTGTGTCTTTTTTCTCGAGGGCCATTTTGATGGCTTTCATGGGCTGTTCGCTACCAGTCAAGCAACCAGAACAACCATTGCTTTCGTCACGGACGACTGTTTGGTAAAACACGTCCTGAGCATTTGGTGTTGTGGGTGTGATGATGGCGCCAGAGGCTCCAGTCAGATCCAACAATTCACCGTTGGTAGAATAGGATCCACCTTCAACAGCTGTCGTGGTGATTCCGATCTGCCAATTTTTATTGGCAAGTGAACTGATAAAGTTATTAAACCTCATACCAATTTTTTCTTGGTCGGCGCCCATTGAGCCCGAGTTATCAATTACAACTAAAATGTCGATTTTTTGATCGTTGGTTTGTTTAAAAGATTCTGTTTTCATATTGGCTATGCCACTGACTAAGCCCGTGGATTCACCCGGTGCTACGGCAGATTGCCAATTGGGATCTTCTAGAAATGCAGGTTCTACTTTACTGCATCCAGCAGCAAACATCGAAAGAACCATCATGGTCGCAGAGATTGTCTTAGACAGGCCCACTTGTCGTAACATAATCTCTCCTTTCTGCCTAAGGCTTAAAGCCAAGGCTTTGCAAAAAATAAAACTAGACTCTCAAAAAGGTATGTTACAAGTACCGTGCCTGTATTGTTTTGAAATAAATGGGCTGTAAGTGATTAAAAACTCATAAAGCAATTTGAAAAAATCTGACTAGATTTTGTGTCTGTAAATAATCAATTCAAAAAAAGGTAAATTATCGGCGCACTGCTTTTGGATCTATTGCATCCTGAAGCCCGTCGCCTAAATAGTTAAATGAAATGGTCGTCGCCAAAATCAATAAACCAGGCAATATAGCTAAAAAAGGTGCCTCAGTTATAAGATCTTGTGCATTAAATAGCATGTTTCCCCAGCTAGGAGTGGGTTGCTGAATTCCTAATCCTAAGAAACTTAATGCAGCTTCAAATAAAATCGATTCCCCCACGCCCAATGTAACACTGACTAGCAATGGAGCCATCACGTTCGGAAATAAATGTCGAACAATTATCATTCTGTCAGTGGCGCCCAGGGTTCTGGCAGCCAATATAAATTCGCGCTCACGCAGTGATAAAATCGCTCCACGAACCAACAGGGCCGTCGTCATCCACGAAAACATCACTAATATAAAAACTAATTTCACAATATTTTCGCTCTGAGCCCCTACCATTGATTTGATAAAAGGCAGTTTGTTCAGATCCACAGCTGCAATGATAATTTGTATAGGTAAAATAGGTAAAGCCAACAAAGCATCCGTCAGTCGCATCAGCAATGCATCCAGGGTGCCACCATAAAAACCAGCCATGCTGCCAATCAGTAATCCAATCAAGGCAGAGGACAGCGCAACCAGCAAACCCACACCCATAGAAACTCTGGTTCCATATATCAAACGGATCAAAACATCCCGACCCAATTCATCAGTTCCAAAAACATGTGTTTTAACAAAGCCATTAAACAGTTTTTCAAATTCATCTTTTCCGGCCACATTAATTTTGCCCAGAATCTGAAAGGCTTCTTCACGGTCTTTGGCTACCAGATTGAATAAACTCTGATTGGGATCTACCACCCCCGATTGATCCTCTGTCCTGATTTCAGTGGGATCAACAACGGTTGCGGTTTCATGAATCAAGATTTCATTTAAATTGGTTGCAATCAAACGGCTCATATCTGGATTTTTATCTATGAATTTTTGCAGCCGTTCTTCGCGTATTTCGTGTGACTGGTAGCTTTCGGTCATTACTCCAGAATATCTGTTTAGTGGATTTTGAACTTGGGGATCAAGGCCCGTTATTTTTGAGATCAAATCTGCACTGATGGCGATGGTTGCAAACAATGAAATCACAATCAGGCCAATCATGGCCATGCGGTGTTCTTTGAACTGTGTGAAAACAATTTTCCACATGGGAATGACCTTTTCATATTGGGCCATTTCCGCCTTGGACAACTGCTGTGTCTCAGGTTCTTGATTCATTTTATTCACCTCACGAGTAGGTGATTCTTGGGTCTGCAAATGCATATAAAATATCCGCCACTAAATTCATTGTTAAGACCATAGTTACCGAAATTATAAAGCTCACCATCGCCACATTAAAATCATTGGCAATTATCGAGTCATAAACCAATTTGCCCACGCCTTGGTAAGCAAACACTGTTTCTGTAATCAGAGCTCCTGAAAACAAAGATGAAAAGCTAAGTGCTAATATTGTAATTAACGGCAACAAAGCATTTCTAAAGCCATGTCTCCAAATCACCTGTTTTTCAGATAAGCCTTTTGCGCGAGCTGTTCTGATAAAATCATTTCTCATGGCCTCTGCCATAGCAGAGCGGGTGAATCTGACAAATCTGCCAATCTGCAAATATGAAAGCGCCATTGTTGGTAAAATTAAATATTTAATGCGATCCAGGATTTGGTCCAACAGAGGGGCATTGTCTATCCCAATTGTGTATGTCCCTCCGGCCGGTAAAATTTGAAACCACACAGAAAAAATAATGATTAAAACGATTCCTAACCAAAATGAGGGCACTGAAATTCCCGCAAAGGAAAAAAAGTTTACCAAATAATCAATTTTGGTGTTGGGTCGCAAGGCAGTTAAAATCCCTAAGGGAATGCTGATCAATAGAGCTAGGGTCAAAGATCCCAAGGACAAAAAGAAAGTGTTGACCAGTTTGGGTCCCATCAGTTCACCCACTGGTATACGATAGGTCCTAGAATATCCAAAATCACCCGAAACAATTGTCTGTGCCCAGTTAAGGTACCTCATGTACACGGGTTGATCCAATCCATACAAGGATTTCAATCTGGCGATATCGGCAGATGTGATCTTGGGATTAGATTGGATCAACAGTTCAACAGGATCCCCTGGCATAAGGGTCATAATGTAGAACAAAAAATAGCTCAAGACTACTATGACCACTAAAGTTTGAATCAATCGTCGAGTGATGTAGGTACTCATTGTTGAATCGTCCACCCTTCAATAGAATTGGTTTCAGAAAATTGATGTCCAGGCAAAGCAAAGTTTTTCAGAGCCGTTGGGACCACAGCAATGTCAGATCTGTAATACAATGGAATCACGGGCACATCGTCTGTGTAATGCCACAAAATCTTTTGCGCTAATTCAGCTCGTTTTTTGGGATCAAACTCAACTTCAATTTTTTCTGTTAATTCATCCACCTTGGGGTTTCTCCAGCCCGGTTGGTTTTGACCTGAAAAACCATTTTTTTCAGACGGTATGTTGCTTGAATGAAACTGAGGTTTTTGATTGCTCTCAGGTGAAGAAACCCAAGCATACATGCCCATGGCAGAATATTTTCTTTTGTTCATAGTTTCGCCAAAAAACACTCGGGCTGGTTCTGTCTTCAGAGCAATTTCAACACCAACGGACTTCCATTGGCTCTGTAAAAAGGTCTGCACTGTTTCGCGGACTTTGTTTCCAGCAGTAGTTATTAATTGTAATGAGAGTTTTTGACCTTCTTTGTATCTGTAACCATCAGGTCCCAGTTTCCAGCCAGCTTCATCCAGCAATTGACCCGATTTTTTCTTGTCGTAATTGTAAATCACAATTTTTTTAGGGTCAGCTGTGTACCAAGGATCAATGGTAGCTAAATTGTGAATGGCCGCAGGTTGTTTGCCATTAAAGAGTGCTTGAACTAATTCTTGTCGGTTCAAGGCGTAAACTAAGGCTTTGCGGACTTTCACATCTTTTAAAATTGGATTGTCCAAGTTTAAATCAATGTGTTCATAGGTCAGGCTTGGTTTAAATAACACATTGTAGGGAAGGCCTTCTGATTTGACTTTTTTCTCAAACGAAATCGCTTGGTCAAAAGTAAATCCTAATGAAGCCACAGTATCAATAGTGCCTGATCTTAAGTTGGCTTCCAATGTTGCTGTGTTTGGAATTATTTTTACAATAACTTTTTTGATTTTAGGTTGTTCGCCCCAAAATTTAGGATTGGGTGCAAATGCAATGTGGCTTCCCAATTTAACTTCTGCGACTTTGTAAGGGCCGTTGTACAAACCCTCAAGCGTTGGGTTTTTGTTGTAGTTCGAATTTTTTTCGTAGCCTTCTTTTTCGTTTCCATATTTTTTGTAAACGGGCTCTTCCAAGTGCCTAGGCAGAGGGAAAAACTGTGGCATTTGATAAAAATCCCATCTGGGTTTGTCGTAGGTTAATGTGCATTTTTTAGGAAGTGCAGGGTCAAAATCAATTTTCGCAACCATGGTGTAGTTTTCTTTTGAGCCTAGGCTGACGTTATTGTTTTCAGCCACTTCACGGGAAAACTGAAAATCCGCACAGGTTAGCGGAGTTCCGTCGCCCCATTGAGCTTTGTCTTGGATTTCCCAAACTGCAGTCAGGGTTTTTTTGCCAGCCACCGTTGTGATTTTGGCTAATCCATTTTCCAAACTGGGGATGGTTTTTGCCAATTGCGGGACCCATTTCCCATTTGTATCCATGGTTACAAACGATCTGCCAACCATGCTGTACAAATAATTGGATGCAACCATTTGCATAATCATAGGGTTTAAAGTTTCAAACTCTTGGCTGATTCCAATTTTGAATTCTTCATTGGTCATTTTTGTCGGAGCGGCTTGGGCCGTCAGCGACAGTAAAACCATCGGTATTAAAAATCTTAAAACTGTTTTCATTGATAAACTCCTTTTACTTTTCAAGACTCAGTCTTGAGTTTTATTACGTTACCATTCGCTCAGGGTTTTTTTCGTCATAAAGCCAGCAAGCTGTTTTATGATCTTGTTTCCCTGACAATTGAGGTTGCAATTTATTGCAAGGCTCAATTTTCTTAGAACATCTGGGGTGAAAGGCACATCCTGAGGGGGGATTGATAGGACTGGGAACTTCCCCGCTCAGTGATTTTGTTATTTTCTTTTTGCCTTCACCCACCCTAGGGATAGCTGCCAGCAGAGCTTGAGTGTAAGGATGTTTAGGGGCTGCAAACAGTTCGTCGCGTGAAGCGATTTCGACTATTTTTCCCAAATACATCACAGCAATCCGATCACACAGATGCTCGATGACAGACAGATCATGAGAAATAAAAACATAAGTTAAATCCAGTTTTTGCTGAAGGTCTTTCAGCAAATTTAAAATCTGAGCCTGGATTGAAACATCCAAAGCGCTGACAGGTTCATCAGCGATGATCAGGCTTGGATTCAGGGCAATGGCCCTGGCAATACAGATGCGTTGTCTTTGCCCGCCAGAAAATTCGTGCGGATAGCGATTTATATGAGACGGTTTTAAACCAACGATTGCCAGCAGTTCTTTGATACGATCTTCGATTTCTTCGGCATTCATCTTGGTATGAATATCAAAAGGCTGAGCCAAAATCCTGCCCACAGTCATTCGTGGATCCAGGGATGCAAAGGGATCTTGAAAAATCATCTGCAAATCTTTTCGCTGATTGCGCAGTTCTGTTCCACTGATTTTTAAAAAATCATTGCCCTTAAATGAAACCTGACCACCTGTGGGTTCATATAATCTGATCAAGGTTCTGCCCAAAGTGGATTTGCCGCAACCGGATTCGCCGACTAAGCCCAGGGTTTCGCCTTTTTTAACGAAAAAGCTCACATCATCGACGGCTTTGACTTGCCCGACTTCTTTCAGCAGTAAACCCTTTTTGATCGGGAAGTATTTTTTAAGATTTTTAACTTCTAAAATTGTTTCCATCTTAATCCATTGGGTGAAAGCAGGCCACCAGATGGGGACTGCTAGGGTCTTTTGATAAATTGGTTATTGGTGGTCGTTCATGCTGACAGTGATTTTGCGCCTTGGGGCATCTGTTAAAAAACGGACAACCTTTTGGCAATTCGTGAGGTGCAGGCACTGATCCTTCAATAGTGCTCAGCCTTGCGACCCTTTGCCCAAACTTGGGTCGCGACGAAATCAATGCATGAGTGTAAGGATGCAGAGGATGTTTGAAAATATCTTGGGCTTTTGCGCTTTCACACATTTGCCCGCCATACATAACCATCACGCGGTCACTGACCTCGGATATCACGCCCAAATCGTGAGTGATAAACTGCACTGTCATTTTAAATTTTTCTTGCAGATTCTGAATCAGTTCTAAAATTTGTGCTTGTATGGTCACATCTAAAGCTGTTGTAGGTTCATCGGCGATCAGCAAGCTGGGATCACAGGAAAGTGCCATGGCAATCATAGCTCGCTGTCGCATGCCGCCCGACAATTGATGAGGATAATTAGTGTAGCGACTTTCGGGTGACGGAATTCCCACCAGTTTTAACATCTCAATGGAGCGGTCTTTGGCCTCGGCCTTAGAAACCTTTTTGTGACGGATAAATTGTTCGTCTATTTGATCACCAATGGTCAATACTGGATTCAAAGCTGTCATGGGCTCTTGAAAAATCATAGCCATATCGCCACCACGAACCTGTTGCATGGTTTCCATCGGCAGTGACAACAAATCACGACCCTTCAGGATGGCTTTGCCTTGAGTGATGCGACCAGGCTTTTCAATCAAACGCATTAACGAAAAAGAAGTGACGGATTTTCCGCAGCCGGATTCCCCCACAATTCCCAGGGTTTCACCTTTTTTAATTTCGTAGGATAGATTATTAACAGCCTTGAATGCGCCGAGTTTAGAAAAAAATGTTGTTTCGAGGTTTTCAACCTTGAGAATTGTTTCTTGCAACGCTTGGCCCCTCCTCCATTGTTTGCAAAACACAAGAAAGGTCTAACCTGTACAAAAATAAAATGCAAAGAAAACAATTCTTTAAGGAAATTTTAGATTGTTCAAGGGATGCAAAGTCGCTTCCAGAGCTTGCTTCAAAGCCTTGCCCACAAGGTCTGATAACTTGTCTGTTAATGGTTTTTTGTGAGCGATTTTGATTTTTAAGATGCGAGACTTTTCAGCTGCTTTGCTCATCAAATAATCATCACTGGTTTTGATTTGATCAATCAGTCCCAGTTTTATAGCCTCTTCGCCAAACCAAAAATCCCCCGTGGCAACTTTGGCTAAATCCATCTGGGGGCGGTTCTTAAGGACAAAATCCTTAAACAAAACGTGGGTGTCCTGCAGTCTTTCAATAAATTTTTGCTCTTTCTGCGGGGTGATTTCGCCCAGCATAGTCACAGTTCGTTTGTATTCGCCCGCCGTGTATTCCTTGAAATCCACATCATATTTTTTAAGCAATCGATTTAGATTGGGCACCTGAGCCAAAACCCCAATGGATCCTACAATGGCAAAGGGCGAAGCCAAAATTTTATTGCCAACGCAAGCCATCAAGTAGCCGCCACTGGCAGCAACTTCATCAACACAAACCGTTAATGGGATATTGATTTCTCGGATGCGCTGAAGTTGCGAAGCTGCATGTCCATACCCATGTACGACACCTCCAGGGCTTTCAATCTTGATCACAACTTCATCAGTAGGGGTGGCGACTTGCAAAACGGCCGTGACCTCTTCTCGTAAATTCTCTGTTTGAGAAGCTTTGATGTCGCCTTTAAAATCAATGACAAAAACTGTGTTTTTAAAATCTTCGACTTTTTTGCGGTCTTTTTTAAGTTTCTTTTTTTCCTTTTTAAATTCTGACTTTTGCATCGTGAAAGAATGCAAAGCCGTTTTGAAATCATCATATTTATCATTCAGTAATTCCAAATCCATTTCTGATTTATGAGAGCTTTTGTAAACAATCATTGCGATCAGCAAAATCAGAGCCGCTAAAAAAACAAAAGTAATGGCAAACTTGGCTAAAAATATCAGGACTTCAGTCATAGGCGGCGACTATCATACAGAATCTATGAAAGGTCCAGTAGGAAAGCTCTTGTAGGGTGCGGCAATGACTCTTATTCTGAAGCCTGTGAAAGCCTTTTTTTTGATTTTCATCATTAGCAATTGTTCGGTGACATTGGCTGCAGAAACTTTTGAGCCCTTGTTTTCTGAATCTCAACGACTTAAGGGCTTTCAAGAAAAGCAAAAGGCTAATAAAAATTTTGATAAGGCTCGCGAATCAGGGGCCGCTGATGTTCGCAAATCAAAAGCAAAATGGGATGAGCAACAAAAAAAAGCCATCATTCAGCACCAGATTGATCGCAAAAAGCAAAAAAAGTCCGTAGACGATACGGGGCCAGAGTATAAAGCAGATCGCGAAGTCAGATACAAAAAATGGGAAGCTCAACAGGCCAGACAACGGCAGTATTCAGAACAGCGCAAGCGTGCGCGGGAGAAAGCCGAAGCTGTCAAGCTAAGCCCTGAAACCGAATACGGATTGGATCAGGATAAAGACAGGGCAGATCCAGAAAAACGGTCGCTTTATGGCAAAACTAATTGGATGAGTAAATTTAAGCTGGGCACCACAGGATCTGGGGGGCCAACAGGATCATCCGGTGGATCCTATGTACCGCCCAGTTATTCTGAATCAGCACCACCGCCACCACCTGCGCCAGAGTTTTTTGAACCCGACATTCCGCCACCGCCACCGCCGCCAATGGGAGATTTTGATGAAATCCCACCGCCACCGATCATAGATGATGATTTCTGAAAAGAGACCGTACGACTTTTTCTGTCTACACCGCAGGATAAAACGGTCTAAAGAATATAAAAGCCAAAACTGCAATTTCTAAAAATAATATTACTTTGCAGTCTTAAAAACTCAAACAGCGGGCGCAAAGATGCGCGCATTCGTGCAATCAAAGCATTTAAGGCATCCGCGCAGCTTCACGTCCGAACTCGCTTTTAAGACTGCAAAGTAATATTATTTTTTTTGAAATTGCAGTTTTGGCTTTATAAGTTTTTGATTTCATTCTGCGGTGTAGACAGAAAAAGTTGTACGGTCTCTTTTTAAGTTAGTTTCTGACGATGTCTTCCATAGTCAGTTGAGTGAGTTTTTTAATGCCATTGAGCAAATGATAAAAAATAAAAATCAAAAACAGCATCGAAGGCACCATAATCACCAAAAATGACCATGAAGTCATTTGCGCTATCTGTTGATTAAGCAGCAATGATTTTTCTGTTTGAGGCAGTCCCTCAGGCAAGGGCAGGAAGATAAACTGCGCCAAGGTGAAATTAAAAACAGCAGAGATAAAAAACGATAGGGCCAGTAGTCGGGTGGATGTCGACAAATGTTGCATAAACAGTGATTGGTTATTGAGCTCTTTCAGCTTTGATTCAATTTTATCAACATGCATGACCTGTGGATTGATTAAAAGCATTTTTATAAAAGGATTTTCAGAATTGGCTGAAAACCAAACAAAAATCCCAATCAACAACGGGAAGGCGGCCTCTTTGAGTGAAAACCAAATTCCACCCAAACCCAGCAGGGCCAATCCGCCAGTGATGGTCACATTCAGCAAGCCCAGGGCTGAAATGGCGTTGATTTTTTTGCGGTAAATCCAGTCATAAATCCCGTACCCCAAAGGGAACATCAGCGCCAGAATCAGGGCGTTTCCAGGTCCCAGTTTTTCTGACAGTTTGTTCAGCACAAAAACCGGAATCACGACATTGACGATGATATTTATAAAGCCATTTTCTTTACGTTGTGACATCAGACTGAAAACTATTTGTCAGTTCTGACTCAATGTCAACAAAGTGCTGGGGCTTGAGTTTTAAAAAAAATCAAATTAGTCTGCGCGCATGATACAAACAAAAGCCTTCGCCAATAAATCCGCAACCAGTCCTTTGCAGCCAATTACAATCGAAAGGCGAGAACCCAATCCTGACGATGTGGTGATTCAGATATCCCACTGTGGAATCTGTCATTCGGATATCCACACTGCACGCAGCGAATGGGGACCGACTGCTTATCCCTGCGTGCCTGGTCACGAAATTGTGGGACAGGTCATTAGGGTTGGGAAAAAAGTCAAAAAATTTAAAATTGGTGATTCGGCCGGCGTTGGGTGTTTCGTGGATTCTTGTGGCAAATGCGAAAGCTGCAAATCCAACGAAGAACAGTTTTGCCAGAAAAAATGTGTGTTCACCTACAACAGCACCGAAATGGATAATAAGACTCCTACCTTTGGGGGGTATTCCACTCACATCACGGTCAAGGAAAAGTACACTCTGAAAATCAAAAAGGGCCAGCCTCTTGAGCGTATTGCTCCGTTGCTGTGCGCGGGCATTACAACGTATTCGCCACTAAAACGTTACAATACCAAAAAGGGTTCCAAGGTCGGCGTGGTTGGATTGGGTGGGCTTGGGCACATGGCCGTAAAATTGGCAAAGGCCATGGGGGCTGAAGTCACGGTGTTCAGCACTTCGATGGACAAACAAAGCGATGCTAAAAAATTAGGTGCAAAACATTTTGTGTATTCAAAAGATTTAAATAATTTTTCAAAATTGCAGTTTTATTTTGATTTGATAATTGACACAGTATCGGCGGTTCATGATTTTGCGCCTTATTTAGCAGCGCTAAAAATCGATGGAACCATGGTGCTTGTGGGTGTGCCGCCAGAGCCAGCAAAAATTGCGGCATTTTCATTGATCGGCGGGCGTAAGCGTTTAACCGGTTCATTAATTGGTGGGATCAAGGAAACTCAGGAGATGTTGGATTTTTGCGCCAAGAAAAAAGTTTTCTCAGACATCGAGTTGATCGGGGCTGATAAAATCAACGAAGCCTACGAGAGGGTTCTAAAAAGCCAAGTTAAATACCGCTTTGTCATCGACGCCAAGACATTTTAGCCTCAATTGGAATCAGGGAATTAATAGGATTAATTCAGAACAAAGAAAAGCGCCTTTTTTGGAAGACTTTAATTTGTCATTTCTAAAACCCTAGTTTACATAAGCCCAATGCCAGAATTAGCAGAAGTCGAAATCGTCCGACAGGGACTTTTAAAAAATCTTAGTTTAAAATCAGATTCGGATTTGCAGAATAATCATCAGGCAAATATTGATTTAAAAAATACGTCGCAATCTTTCCTGCAAGAAGTGAAATTATTTAGACCTGATTTAAGATTCAGAATTCCCGGCAAGAGTCTCAAAAAATTGATTGGTGAAAAACTTCTGACCATTAATCGCAAGGGTAAATATCTGATTTTTGAATTCGAAAATCATGTGATACTGTCGCATTTAGGAATGACGGGCAACTGGCGTGTGCAACAGCAGCCAGATTTGAAAAACCACGATCATTTGTTTTTAAAAATCGCTAACCGCTATTTTATTTATAATGATCCGCGCAGGTTTGGATACGTGGACGTGTGTTTGGCCGACAGTTTAGGGCAAAACAGATTTTATAAGATTTTGGGGCCTGATCCCCTGTTGCAGCAAAACATCGATTCGGAAGTTTTTCAAAAAATCAGCAACAAGCAAAGCCCCATTCGCAATGTTTTGTTGGATCAAAGTGTGTTGTGTGGAGTGGGAAACATCTACGCTTCGGAAGCGCTGTTTAGGGCACAAATTAATCCACTCAAGCCAGCCGCTAGACTTAAGATGAGTCATGTCAGCCTGTTGCTTAAGCACATTCGAGAAATTTTAGCTGAATCCATACTGGCCGGTGGGTCAAGTATTGATGATTTTCATTCGGTGGATGGGATAAAGGGGGATTTTCAGAATCGCCATCAGGTTTACGATCGCAAAGGGCAAAACTGTGTCCTGTGTAACACAAAAATAAAACACAAAATCTTAACGGGCCGCTCTGTCTATTGGTGTCCTAAATGTCAGAACTAGATTGACCCTAAAATCCATTAGTCGCACACTATTCAAGAAGAAAAACACAGCATGAGGAGTACACGATGGAAGGATTGCCCTACTACGGATTTTTAAATGAATTTTGTTTGGCAGCCAGTTTAGGCGCGGTTTTAATCACCTTGATTTTGGGATACACGGGAAGCCCATTAATTTTGTGGGCGGTAGCAGATTTAGCTCTGCTGTATGGATTCGGAGCTTCTGTCAATGTGATGATTGCAGCCGCAGCTTTTTTTGCGCTGTTTTTAATTAAGCCTGTCAGATCGATGTTGGTCACAAGTCTGGTGATGAAAGTCATGAGGGGTATAATGCCCAAAATCTCTGAAACAGAGCGCACCGCTTTGGATGCAGGAGTGGTTTGGGTTGAAAAAGATTTATTTTCTGGAAAACCTGATTTTAAAAAAATTCTTGCAGAACCTTATCCCCAGTTAACCCAAGAAGAAAAAACCTTTATGGCGGGACCTGTTGATAAACTCTGTGCAATGATTGATTCATGGAAGGTCTGGAAGACCCGAGAGCTTGAAAAAGAAATCTGGGATTACATCAAAAAAGAAAAATTTTTCGGGATGATTATTCCTAAGGAATACGGCGGACTGGGATTTACAGCTATGGCTCACTCTGAAGTCGTGCAAAAACTGGCCAGCCGATCCATCCCGGCCTGTGTTACTATAATGGTGCCCAATTCATTGGGACCTGCAGAATTATTAATTCACTATGGTACCGAAGAACAAAAAAGACATTACCTGCCCAGATTGGCTCAGGGTATAGAGGTCCCTTGTTTCGGTTTGACCGAGCCATTGGCTGGATCGGATGCAGGAGCCATCACGTCAAGTGGTGAAATATTTAAGGGAGAAGACGGAAAACTGTATATCAGATTAAACTGGAACAAACGATGGATCACTCTGGCAGCTGTGGCGACGGTTATTGGTTTAGCTTTCAAACTGCGCGATCCAAAAAATTTATTGGGTAAGGGTGAGGATTTAGGAATCACTTGTGCATTGATTCCATCCAGCACCAAAGGTGTGGTGTTAGGTAATCGTCATGATCCATTGGGCGTGCCGTTTTATAACTGTCCGACCCAAGGCAAAGACGTTGTGGTTCCCATCGATGCTATCGTTGGTGGAACAGATTACGCAGGTAAGGGTTGGCTGATGTTGATGGAATGTTTGGCTGCTGGCCGAGGTATTTCATTGCCAGCGCAAACAGTGGGCGCTTGTAAATTAGCGACACGAGTTTGTTCAGCACATTCGGTGATCAGACAACAATTTGGTGTCAGCATTGGTAAGTTTGAAGGCGTTGAAGAGCCATTGGCCAGAATTTTTGCATTTACTTATGGTCTGGAAGGCATGCGCAGATACACGCTTGGAGCTTTAGATAAAGGTATCAAACCACCAGTGATTACAGCGATGGTAAAATACTATACGACGGAACTGGGTCGAGCCTGTGTTACTGATGCTATGGATATTTTGGGTGGAGCTGGAATTTCATTGGGACCAAAAAATTTGCTAGCGCAAATTTATATTGGAACTCCGATTGGTATCACAGTTGAGGGAGCCAATATTTTAACCAGAACTTTAATCGTATTTGGTCAGGGCGCTTTGCGAGCACATCCTTATGCTTATAAAGAAGTGGCTGCAGTTGAAGCAAATGATTTAAAAGCTTTCGATGCCGCTTTTTGGGGTCATATCGGTCATATCGTCAGGAATTCCTTTAGAGCTTTGTTGTTGAGTTTCACTCGGGGATATTTGGCATCGTCGCCAGTGTCTGGGCCGACTGCAAAATATTACCGAAGGCTATCGTGGGCTTCAGCAAGTTTTGCGATTTTAGCGGATATTGCTATGGGTGCCTTGGGCGGTTCATTGAAATTCCGAGAAAAAATCACAGGTCGTTTTGCAGATATTTTGGCATATATGTATTTCAGTTGTGCAGTTTTACGCAGGTACGAGGCTGAAGGACGCAGACCTGATGATTTGCCAATGGTGGATTTTGTTTTGAAACACAATTTGTCGCAGATTCAAAAAGCTTTTGACGGAATCTATGACAACATCAAGGTCCCAGGGCTTCGTTGGTTTTTCAAAGGCTGGATGGGTGGTTGGTCGCGAATCAATTCGATTGGTTCACAAGGCAGTGATGGTTTGGGATCCAGAGTCGTGGTTTCCATTCTTAATGACCTTGAACATCGTGAAAGGCTGACTGAGGGAATATACCTTCCTAAAAATACTGCGACAGAGCAGATGGCAAAATTGGATCATGCAATGGTTGTGACTTTGAAAGCAGAGGCTGCTGACCGCAAAATCCGCGCTGCTATCAAGGCTCAGAAAATCCCCAAGAAAAAGGGACCAGAGGCCATGGAAGACGCAAAAAATGCTGGCGTGATCACTGCCGAAGAATACGCTTTAATCAAAGAATCTGCGGCTGTCAGATATGACGCCATACAGGTCGACGATTTCACTGAAGCAGAATTTAAAGCCAACACCGTCTAATCTGTTTAATTCCGTATATACCGCCACATCCGATGAGGATGTGGTGGAGTTTCCTAATACTAAATCCCTCAATTTAAAAAATAATTTGAACTTTCTATTTTAAAAACTCAAACAGCGGGCGCAAAGCTGCGCGCATTAGTTTATTATCAAAAATGTAAACCATCCGCGCAGCTTCACGTCCGAACTCGTTTTTAAAATAAGAAGTTCAAATTATTTTTAAAATTGATGGATTTAAATCAAAACAAAAGCTTATTGGAATCAAAAAATTGAGGACTATATAAAAATAATGGTCCGGAAGACCTCCGACCAAAACGTAATCCGGATTTTTCCAAAATATTTTTTCAATTGTTTGCTTTGCAAGGCTTGCTGAAATAACAAAGGCGCATTGTTTGCGCCCCCGTAAGATTTTTGGAGACCCCTTTCGGCAGAAAGGAGAATCTAAAAATGAATAAACGACAGTATTTGTTTATTCGGAAAGTTTTATGGTTAACTAAAGACCTGTTGGTGATTCTTTTTCTATTGATTAAGGTCCTAACAATCTTAAAGCTCGTTCAACCATTGATTCTCCAGCGTGTTCAAAATTGGTGACTGATGCTCCAAGGCTGGACGTTTTACCGTCGAAGGGGCAATCCATGACTGATTTTACGGGGGTGCTTTTTTATTTTCACTCCGGCGCCGGAGTGAGCGCAGTTTAATTCGATTTGATCTAAAATTGAATGCAGGCATCACCCAATATCTAAACTATCTGTTTTTCAGCTGCCCATAAGTGTCACCGTCGTCAAAAACATCATCGTAGAACCATTACCTGTCACTTTCCTGACAGTGGTTTTTTTTTTTTTTTTTTTTGAGTAGGGTTGTGGTTCATTTCAAAAAACCTTGAGGAAGGATTATTTTATGAAATTGTTTATTACGATTAGTGTTTTGTTGTTTGCAAACCTGGCTTTGGCTAACAACGAGGAACTTTTAGGCAATTGGAAAATGGTCGAAAAAAAATGCATTGAAAAAAACAAAGTTGTATTTGCTGCAGATTCAATAAATGAAATTGTATTGGAACTTCGAAAAGCGAGTTTTGACTTAGATTCAATGAGGTCGAGTGAGATACTTAAAGTTAGGTACTTTCAAAACAAAATTGAAAGTGGGTTAGTCACTGCAAATAGAAGTTTAATAAATAGTCTTTCAGAACTGAAAAAATGTGAAGATGGCACCTACAAAAAATGTGATGAAGCTGAATTACAAAGATTGAAGTCCGATATTGAAACTATGAACAATAGTATTAGTGTTTTAAAAAATCTTCTAAAATATGAGAAACCATTTTCATGCCAAATTTCCAGTGTGACTAGATACGAAGTAAGTGGAGGATTTATAAAAGCAATCCCGATTAAATCTGAAGTTAAGTGTCCAGGATACCCGGATTATGAACAAGAATTTAATGCTAACAATCAACAATTCATAGAAAGATCCTTTGAATTTAGTTTCAAAGTATCGGGTAATCGGTTAGTTACAATTTTTGATTATGCTCAATTTGTAGAAGAAAGCAAATATGCTGAATGCTTGAAAGAACAAACTATCTTTGAGCGCGTCACCAAATAAGATTGAATAAAAACATTCCCTGCTTAAGTTCTTGGTTGAATTTAGGCAGGATTGTGAACGCGAAATCATCCACACAAAAAGCGCCCCCGTACAAATCATCATGGATCATCCTTTCGACGGTACAACGTCCAGCCTTGGAGCATCAGTCACCAATTTTGAACACGTTGGAGAATCAACGGTCAGACGAGCCTTAGGATTGTTAGGACCTTTAACAAAAGAAAAAGGATCACTAACAGGTCTTTAGTTACCCATAAAACTTTCCGAATAAACAAATAGTTTCGTTTGTTCATTTTTAGATTCTCCTTTCTGCCGAAAGGGGTCTCCAAAAATCTTACGGGGGCGCAAAACAATGCGCCTTTGTTATTTCAGCCGGCCTTGCAAAGCAAACAATTGAAAAAATATTTTTGAAAAATCCGGATTACTTTTTAGTCGGAGGTCTTTCGGACCATTATTTTAAAATTGAGGGATTTATTATTAGGAAACTCCACAATTCCTCACCGGGTGTGGCGCTTCAATTTTTTCGGTATTCAAAAACCACATAATAACTTTCCAATTACAAAATTGTATCTCGAAAATCCATCAGTATATTCCCTCCTCACAAACACCTAATTTAAGGAGGGGAAATGAAAACGATACTACTAACAACACTGCTTGCGCTGTCGGCGCAAGCGCAACCGGATTACATCATGAAAGACATTGTGATGTGCGAACAAGATGATACTGAAATGGCAGACGCCAGATTTCAGTTAAATCTGCGGATTGAGATGAATGACAGGGGGATGGTGAATTCGATCAATTTGTTAAAATACGACAAAGATCTGTCAGAATGGTTAACGGTTGCAAATCGAGACGTCAATAGCGCCGAACATTTGATGGTGATTGAGCCTTGGTCAAAGTCCACCCAATACACTGGCAATGGATTTTCGTTGGTGTACATGGTGCCGATGCTTAATAGCGACTTGGTTCGGTACGATCGCGCAATGTTAAAGATCGAGGTCGGAGCTAAAACCGTACACTTTCAAGGCTACTGCACACCGCTTGAATAAAAAGAAACAAATTTGTTCACAAGGATGTGAGCACTTTTGGTGGAACATTTATTTGATATAAGCGAAAATCAAGAGGAAACGGTCTTTGGTCTATGTAAAAATATGTTTCTTATACTTTACAAAATAACAATATTGTATATAATAAGTAACATATGAGCCAACATTTGAACCATCAAAAGGCACTGAGGAAACTGGGTCAGATTATTCGAGATCGACGCAAAGACTTACAGATCAGCAGTGTTGCAACAGCTGAGGCCGCCGAAGTTTCTAGAGTCACCCTTCATCGCATCGAGCGCGGGGAAGCCTCTGTTTCTGTGGGGGCATACATGAGTGTGATCATGGCATTGGGGCTTGAAATTGAATTGCAAAATCCTGACAAATTAAAAACTAGAAAACAAATCCCCAAGCTCCCAAGGAAAATTCGAATTGGAAAATATCGACAATTGAAAAAGCTGGCTTGGCAGTTAAAGGGCACCAAAGAGTTAAGTCCCCAAGAGGCGCTTGAATTATACGAAAGAAACTGGCGTCACGTTGATATCAAAAAACTGGATTTAGATGAAAAGGAGTTTATAGATAACCTACTGGCTGCTTTTGGACGGGAGCGTTTGCTTGTTTAAGCGTGAACACCATGTTCAAATTGCGACAATTCTGCAAGC
>JBIKLL010000013.1:0-50395 GCA_044359815.1 Pseudobdellovibrionaceae bacterium | reverse complement strand
CTTGAATATCGATGATTACGCCTTAAAGTGGTTGTGTGGTGGTGGTGGTTTTTTGATCGCACTTGGAGCTGAAAAGTTGGTTTCGAGAAGAATTCGATTAGCAGCAAAGAGGCTCTCGGATAGCTAGCTCATCGACTGAGCACCACAGTCGTGAAGCAAAATTTGTTTGGCGAAGAATCATCAAAAAATCTAGAGAATTCAGTACTTTAGACACTTGTCTGTGTGCTTGCTGACTCGGCTTGAAAATTCCGGTACCTTAAACCGACAGTGTTTCTTGAAAGGACTTTGTTTTTTTATGGATGAAATTGTAGTAGTCGCCATCTGTCTTTTTTTGAACGCGTTGTTTGCAGCTTATGAAATGGCGTTTGTATCAGTTCCCAGATCAGAACTGCGAGGCTTGGCTCGGTCAGGAAGCAAGGCCGCAAAAGCACTCATATCCCTAAGAGAACATCCAGAAAGAACCCTTTCGGCTATTCAAGTTGGTATTACATTAGTTGGTGCTATTGCGGCAGCGGTTGGTGGTGCTGGAGCCAGTGAAACTCTTGAACCCTATTTCATGCAGACTTTAAATATGTCAGAAAGAACTGCCGAAGTGTTGTCGGTTACCTTGGTGGTCATTCCGATTACTTATTTGAGCGTGGTGGTGGGGGAGCTTGTGCCTAAGACTCTTGCACTTCGCAATCCGACCAAGATTGTGCTTGCGGGTGCAAGCGTTCTTTTTGTTGCGGATCGAGTTTTGTCACCGATCATTTCGCTCCTTGAGTGGTCAACAAAAAAGATTTTGAAAATTTTCTTTAGAAAATCCACAGCACCACCACCTTCCGATCATGCTCCAATTGAAATTGACTCACTTTCCCCAGTGCACCAGAAGTTTATGCTCAACATGGCTGACATTGAGAAAAAGAGAATCAAAGACATCCTTCTGCCATGGGCGCAAGTGGTGTCGGTTCAAAAGACATCATCCATGGAGGAAGTCACCCAGCTGGTAATTACCTCTGGCCATACGAGACTACCGGTAAAGGACAACGGCCATGTTGCGGGTCTTCTGCACACTAAGGAATTTAATGCTCTGAAAGAATCAGGCGAGCTAAATTGGAATGTTTTGATTCGACCCGTTTTACAGGTACAACCGACAGATTCAGCTCTTGGTGTTATGCGATTGTTACAAGACAAACGGAATCACATGGCAGTGGTTGTGTCGTCCACGGGGGAGCGTCTTGGTATTGTTACTTTGGAGGACATCCTTGAGGAAGTGGTTGGGGATATTTTTGACGAAGATGATGATGAACGGGTTCAAAAAGTTTATGCTGCTAAGGTAAAATCTAGAGTAATTCCAAATGAGGAATGAAAGGTGTGATAAGTGATTTCTGAAAAACTGCATGAAAAAATTCGGAGCTATGTCAAAATCCTTCAGCGTTATGCGGATCGGTTTTGGTATCCACCGTTTATTGGGTTTTTAGCGGCACTGGATAATCTTGTTGTTATCATTCCGAATGATGGGATTCTGATTTCAAGCTCAATGCTTATGCCAAAGAGATGGTTTATTCTGGCGTTGAGTGTGGCAATTGGATCAACAGTGGGTGCTATCACATTAGCGGCCCTTGTTGAACTTCAAGGCCTACCTTGGATTCTAGAACTTTATCCTGGTGTTAGCGAAACCAAGACATGGATTTTGTCGATGCAATTTTTCGAACAGTACGGGATGCTTTTGGTATTTGCCGTAGCGATTACTCCGTTTATGCAACAACCGGCAGTCATTTTAGCCAGCCTCGCGAACACTCCACTTCTGGAGCTTGCTGCCGTTATATTTGTTGGAAGATTCATCAAGTTTTTAGTCATGGCTTATTTGGGATCACATGCGCCCCGTATGCTTGGAAAACTGTGGGGACTTAAAGGCGAATTGAAGGATGTTGGAGTGAAGATAAAATAAGTGCCTTAGAGCCACCGGAAAATAAGAATTTAGCATTGAAGAATAAAGAATGCCGAAGTTCGTGCTCATAATCGGCAATTAAGATTGAAACGTTTTTGAGTTTCCTCAGGCGGCCTGAGGCTTTTTGAAGTTTTGGACGTCAGGTAAATCGATAGTAAAAGTCGTATTAGAAGCTGATTTATCATAGCCGAGGACTCCGCCATGAGATTTAATGATTCCCGTTGAAATACTCAATCCCAGGCCAGTACCCTTGCCAACTTCCTTAGTGGTAAAAAATGGGTTCATCATTTTTTCCACGATAGAATCTGGAATGCCTCCGCCAGAGTCTATAAACTTAAGCTGAATTCTTCCGTGACTTTGATTTGCAACAATCTTTATCCATTTTGTTTCCAAGTCAGCCAGAGCATCGTAAGAGTTACTTAACAGATTCATAAATACTTGGGAAATCTGCGCGGGCCTGCAGCGAATACTAAATGATGGGTCAACTTGTACTTGGACGTCAATGTTAGCGTTACGAAAGCGTTCTTTACAAAGCTCAAAGGTATCTTCAATAACCTCTAAGACTCTTGTTGTATCAAATGGGTCAATTTCAGCATCACGAGAGTATGTTCTCAGTGCTTTAACAATTTTTGCAATCCTGTCTGCTGTAGTATCAATCGTCTTTAGATCCTTAATTCCAGATGTCCAGTCAAAGTTTTGATCACTGGCCTTGCGGATAAGCATTGCGACTTTACCTTTGATGATTGCCAATGGATTATTCACTTCATGCGCCACGCCTGCAGACATCTCGCCTAATGCTGATAACTTTTCAGATTCCGCAAGCTTGGTTTCCAAGACACGCTGATCGCGCTCTAAATTTTTTATTTCAGTGATGTCTATCGCTATTGCCAGAAAACTGACCGTCTTGCCGTCAGAAAAATTGGGAATATAAGAGACTTGATTTGTGTGAACTGATCCGTCTTTTTGACTGAGAGTCCTTTCAAAGGTGACTTTTTCTCCAGCGAGAACCTTTTTTATATGCGGTTCATTTTTTAAGTAAAGTTCTTCGCCGAAGAGATCCCTCATATGAAGACCTTCTATAGTTTCTGGATCTCTGTTGAAATATTTTGCGTAAACTGCATTTGCATGAATATTAGTTTGGTTAATATCCCAAAGACCAATCATATGTGGGATACCATCCAAGATAAATTTAAGTTTATCCTCAGACTCTTTGATCAGTTCGACCTGTGTGCGCAGCGCAAGCAGCTTAGTAACCTGTTTTGAAAGAGCTTTCAGTGCTTCAACTTTCTCTGGCTCAAGATTGCGTGGTTTTGAATCAATAACGCATACTGTGCCAATGTTGTGGCCACTCGGAGATATGATTGTTGCGCCAGCATAGAATCGCACATGAGGAGCCCCAGTTGCTAGTGGGTTATCAAAAAACCGTTCATCTTGACTTGAGTCTGGCACAACAAAAACTTGATCATCAAGAATGGCGTGAGCACAAAATGCGAAGTCACGAGGAGTCTCTGAGGCCGCAAGCCCGTGCTTGGCTTTGAACCATTGTCTATTTTCATCAATCAAAGATATCAGTGCGATTGGAGTCCCGCAGATTTGAGATGCCAAGAAGGTAATTTGATCAAACTGATCCTCTGGAAGAGTATCCAGGATTTTAAGTGCGCGCAGGTCTTCAAGACGTTGTTTTTCGTTAAGAGGCTTTTTTGCTGATTTCATTCATTTGTTCATCGGATTGCCAAAAAAATTCTTAAATTAATTCAAACTGCTTAATTCGAATCCAAGCCGTTTGGCCGTCTAGGTCATGAGACAGTAGCAGCGTTTGCCGGATTTCAATTAAATTGCCAGAGCGCATTTGGGGATGACGCAAGTTCTTCGAAAGCGAAGCTCCCCACGCCATTTTTTTGAACTCTTTAATTACAGAAAAATTTTAAAACCAGAAAAATGAGGTTGATTGTAAAAGCAATTTTTTAGGAATATAAATTTACTGAAGCAACTTGAGTAAACTAAGCAACCAAAGGAATTCCATGTCTGATCTAAAAACTTTATTTCAACCAATTAAAGTTGGCAGTCTTGAACTTAAAAATAAAATTGTTATGGCGCCACTGACCCGATGTCGCGCCGACGTCAATCACAACCCAACTGATATCATGGCAGAATACTATGCCCAAAGGGCAAGCGCAGGATTGATTGTTGCCGAAGCCACGATGATCATGGAACACAACTCTGCTTTTGGTGGCAGGGAACCCGGGATTTATTCACAAGCACAAATAGATGGTTGGAAGAAAGTCACAGATGCTGTTCATAAAAAGGGTGGAAAAATCGTGTTGCAACTGTGGCATGGCGGTCGGGCCTGTCATCCGTTTTTAAATAATGATCACGTACCGGTTGCGCCCAGTGCGATTGCCATCGAGGGGGAAATACACACGCCCAAGGGCAAAGTCCCCTATGTCACACCAAGGGCGCTTGAGCTTAAGGAAATCCCAAACATCATCGAAGGCTTTGTTAAAGCTGCAAAAAACGCAAAGCTTGCTGGGTTTGATGCGGTCGAAGTTCACGGGGCCAACGGATATATTCTGGATCAGTTTATGCGTGATTCTGCTAATAAACGAACAGATATGTATGGCGGTAGCATAGAAAATCGTTGTCGATTAATCTTAGAGGTCACCCAAGCGGTGATCAATGTTTGGGGAGCAGACAAAGTCGGCGTGCGCTTATCGCCGCTAAACAGCTTTAACAGTATGAAGGATTCTGATCCGCAAAAGCTGACGGCTTATGTTGTGTCAGAATTAAGTAAATTAAAAATAGCTTTTCTGCACATGATGAGATCTGATTTTTATGGAATTCAAAAGGTCGACGTCATGGCAGCAGCTCGAGAGTCTTTTAAGGGAATCATTATCGGAAACATGGGATACAGTCCTGAAGAAGCTGCAAACAGTATCGAAAAGGGTTTAATCAACGCCATTGCCTTTGGACATCATTATGTCAGCAATCCCAATTTGGTAGAAAAAATTAATAATGGTGTTGCCTTAGTCGAGCCCGATCAAAACACCTATTATACAAACGACGCCAAGGGGTACACGGACTATCCTTTGAATTAATCGCTTAAGTATGTGCTGTGAATCGATTTTGAAAAAGAATAAGTAAAAAAACAATGGATGAAAGTGAATTTGAGGGCACTTTAGTATTAGAAAAACTGGCAGAGATCGGCAAAGTTGATGCTTTTTTTGAGGCCGTTGACGCCGATGATTTTGGTAGGGCAAAGTCATTAATGAAGCGGGCAAATATCGATCCGCAGACCATCGCGATGGTTTTACAAAAAATGGGTGAAAATTAAAAAATGAATTTCGATGATTTCAATAAACAAGCAAATACTTTTTGTGAATCTGCATTGAGGGATGGTTATGGCGAAAATTGAACCTGTCGAATTTCTAACAAAAAATGGTTCGACTGTTGTTTTTAGGAATATCGAGGGAAAGGACGCTGAAAGACTTTTGGCTTTCAGACAACAAATTGCAATTGAATCAACAAATACCATGCAATATCAGGGGCAAGAATATCCGACAGTTGAACAGACAGCAAATCGACTCGATTCACAGCTTGATGATAAAAGTATTCTTAATCTTGGAGTCTTTGATGGCGACACTCTTGTTGGTTATCTGAATTTTCGCAGACCATGGGATGATCACCCTTGGGCAAAACACATTGCCCAGTTTGGCATGATGATTTTGAAATCCTATTGGGGGCAGGGTATTGGCAAAAGAATGTTGCAAATTCAAGAGGCTCACGCAGGTAACATTGGAGCCCAGCGTATTGAAGCAATGGTTCGTTTTTCAAATGATCGAGCGATCAAATTATATGAACGCTCCGGTTACAGTATTGAAGGGGTTCGAAAGAAGGCAGCAATTATAAACAATGTGTTTGTTGACGAGTACTTTATTGCAAAAATCTTGAACGACTCACTTGAAACATGGAAGCCTCCAGTAATTGAAACATTTTAACAGTATTTTTTTACCTAAAGTAAGTTACATTTGATAAAACAAAAACAATTAGGAGAAATATGTCACATTATGTAGACTCGTTTGTAATTCCGCTTAAAAAAAAGAACTTGGGTAAATATAAAAAAATGGCCAAGGCCGGATGCAAATCATGGATGAAGCACGGAGCTTTGAGCTACTATGAATGCGTCGGTGATGATTTTATTAATCATGGTGTTGGTTTCAAAAAAATGTGCAAGCTTAAATCGGATGAAACTTTTATTTTTGCTTTTATTATTTATAAATCAAAGGCCCACAGAAACGCTGTAAATAAAAAAGTCATGGTCGAAATGGAAGCACTGTTCAAAGACGTCCCGATGCCATTTGATGACAAAAGAATGTCTATGGCTGGATGTAAGGCTTTGGTGTATTCGAAAAATCGATAATCCAGAATCTGGCGTTAGTTTACTGATGGGCAATTTAACTAACCTAATGCGCGTATAGGCGTCCTGATCGCAGTTAATTCGGATATCTGGACCTTTTGCCAAGTACAGAAAACTGCAGGGATTTCCGAAAATATCCTATGAGTCTAAGATACTGTTTATGTCTATTGATTTTGCTTGTTACTACCTATTCAGGGGCTGATTCCAGTACCCAGTCGCCACAGACTTTGGAAACCAGCGATTACGGAGTGGATGTTTGCAATAATATCTACGAGGCCACTGTAAGACGTGAAGAAAATCTGTGGGGTGAGCATCGAGATAAAAAAATAAAACAAAAAGCCAGCGAAAAAATATCAGCCATTAAAGCAAAGATGACTGCAGTTATTGAAAAAGCAATGAGAAGCCGAAAATTTTCTGGGGATATCAAACTGGCCAAAGAAATTCTGGACGAAAACTGTAAACTGCATCCTGTCCTTCCTCCGGAATGTAAAAACAAAAATTCACCAGAATACAAAAATCACTTAATTAATTTTTTACTGCTGTCGGCTGACCCTTTGTTGATTTCTGAAAAGACAAAAATAGTGCCGGATCTGCAGACATTTAAAAAAATAATTTCGTTAAACTTAAACCGTCATTTGAAATCAAAATTAAAAACATCAATCAGTCAATTGCCTGGTGGGGATAATTTAAAAAAAATCAGAACAGAGCTTTTTCCTGAAATGATGTCCATGGTCCGGCAGAAAATTGACAAATTAGACATTGCCCCTGAAGCCAAAGACAGAATTCTGCGCAAGCTAGAAAAAGTACACATGAAAAACGAAAGCTGCGAGATTTTCACAGACTTTTCGTTGCAGGCTTTCTATGTTAAAAATGCTTTTCTTAATCCAAGTAACAATGGAGTTACATTTTGCCCAGGTTACTTGGACATGTCTAATAATTCAGCCTTTTTTGCCAGAGTCCTAGTGCATGAAATTGGTCACTCAATCGATCCCTGTAATCAAAATGTTTACCCTGATGACGTACAAGGTTTAAAAGTAATTACGGATGGACATTATTTTTTACCCAAACTATTAAGCTGTCTCAGAAGTTCACAGTCTGTAAACGCCAAAAAAGATCCCAAAGCAAAGGTTTTTACCTGTGTGTATGATAATAAGTCCGATCAGATCAATGAATCCTTTTGTGACTGGCTGTCTGCCGAAGTGCTGCCCCATTATGTGGAAAATTTGAAACTGGCCGACAAGGAAGCGGTGCGATTGACCTACATGGAATCATTTGTTGGCAATACAAATGGACCCAATTCCACATTTGGTGAACATCCTGATGACCAACTAAGGTTGAATCATATTTATTTGCAGAATCCAAAAATCAGAGAACAAATGGGTTGTCCGCCCATTGCAAAAACAGGTAAATACTGTGGCAGCCAAGAAGTTCCAGGTAATTCAGCTAAGCCAGAAAAAAGATCCACTCCAGTAAAAGGTGTCAGGTGAAGTTTATGAAGCAAATATTTTTAACTCAAATTCTGGCATTGATCATGCTCAGCTGTACAGCCAATGCGGGAACATCAGCTGCAGGGCCAGTTGCAGATTATGTAATCAAAACTGAATTTGGTCCCCACAATATTACGCTGGCCAAGATTTTTTTGGTTGTGGGTGGTAACAGCAAGATTGATTTGCAATTCAACAACACTCAGAAAATTGTAAATCTGTCTGACAGAAACAGGGACGTCATTTCCCAAGATCTGACAGAAATAATGCTGATGCAGAGTCAGTCCAAAGAATTTTGCCCTAAATCATTTATTGAAATCAGCTCAACGAAAAAGGCTTTGGTATTTTGCATAGAATCTAAAACAGCCGATGCACAGAAGGTTAAAAAATTACTTAGTCTGTTAACTTATCTGTATCAGTAGTTTTGCTGTGACTAAGGTTTGTTTGGGTGTTTAAAAGTTCTGATTCCTGAATCAGTAAAGCGTCTCATTTTGAGAAACTTTATCCAGTCTTAACATGTTTACAGTGATGGAATCAGGCATAATAAACCCATGGGGAAGAGTTTGATTTTTTCTAATGATAAAAAACCAATTATAATTTTTTGGACCTTTATTGGATTGACTGTGATTGCGGTTTTTCAAAACTGTTCCCCTGCCGAATTTGATTCGGTCCCGGTCAATGCGGATATAAGTTCTCAAACACCAACAAACAATAATGATCCTGGTAATGGCAATGGTAGCGGATTTGTGCAGTCAGCATCAACTACTACAACGGCACCTTCTGGATCACCGACGACAACAATTACCCAACCCCCGCCTCCGCCAGTTGTTAACAAAGGCACAGCATTTTCGGTTTGTCATATGGGAATGATTTCAGGAGCAGCTTCATCAAATATTTCAATTCCTGAGATGGGAAATTTTATCGGATTAACTGGGACCAATCAGCAGCTTTATACTGGATCAGTAAATATAAATCGATTTGAATCCAATACCAACCTAAGCCATGTGCACAGCTACGCCACACAGTCTATCGGAACATTTGCTAATAATCAGCTTAATGGACACTTTAGCTCTTACCTGAAATTGCCTGCTAATACTGATTTCAATACATGGTTACCGACAGGCACCATTGGCAGCTACACTGATTCGCAGGTATCGCAGTCTTACATCTGTGGTTACAACTTGGGTGTGATTTCAAACATCACCCACCCAACCGGCGGGGGTACTCAGTTTTATATTTTTGGCAATATCGGCAGATTTGAAAACATCAACAATACACAGCTGTATTTGGACGGCAATGTTACCAACATCAACAATGTCACTGCGACTTCAATGTATATTTATGGAAATATTCAAAACATCTCAAATACGTCGGCCAATATCACAATTTATGGTGGGCGTGTGAATGGCACTGTATCTATGTTTACTGGCACAATCAGAACCTGTAATATAGCTGGCAACATTTGCATGGAATACACAAGCAATTAAGGTCAGCTGTTCCTATCCAAGTGTTAAAATATCTTCTGATAATTCATTTGAAAATCTCAATTTAAAAAAACACTTTCGCATCTGATGGATGCAAAAACTGTCCGATGATTACTGTCGGGTGACAATACAAAATACCCATCAATAAGCAGATTCATAAATTCAGATCGGTATTTGTCAGTTTCGGGGTTTCTGTTCAGCTTTATAATTTCATTAAATTTTTTGTAAGCTTTGCGAATATCGCTGCCAAAACTGGTTTCCTTAAAAAACACTTCACTGATTTCGCTTAATACCTGATCGTAAATTCCCATTTTTACCGAGGGATGATCTGCCACAGACTTTCCCAGTTCCAGATTGATCATGGTTTCTGCATAATCATTCGCATACAGCCTAATCAGTGTTTGAACTTCTGATTTTGACCATACACCCATTTTATACAACAACAGTGATCCCGACATAGTGGTGATGTCCCGAAAATTTAATTTATCGATCAGCATCTGTTTTTCTTGTTGCTTGGCCAGTTCGATACCCTGATATAAAAGCTCAAACAACGAATCCAGCCGCTGAGCCGTTTCGGCATTTTTGACCTTGGCAATAAATGAGATCATCAGTTTTAAATCCGTGGGCTCCAGTAATTTTCTGGATATAAAAAAATCCATCATTTTGTAACGGTTTGCTGTGCTGGGATACAAAATATAGGTTAATTGTTTCAAGGTTTTTAAATGTTCGTTATCGTGAATCACATCATAATTCAGGCGGTAAACATTGTTTGCAATGTAATTAATAATTGTTGTTCGCAGATCCAATCGTGGGCTATTTGCGGTTGCAATGCAAAATAGCGCCAGTCTGTTTATTTGGTCTTTTGTGATGGTGTTGGCATTGGCCACTGAGCTAAAAAATTCGCTGTGGTAACTGACACTGTTTATCCTCAAATCTGCAGAGGGGTTCTCAGATGATCCTACTTTTTCTGAAATAGTTGTTTCATTATCAATATTTGTCAGTTTGCTGGATTGAGCTTTGGTTTGACCAATGCAAACCATGTTAAAGGCTGCAGAAAAGGTTAAAAAATAAAATGAACTTATATAATTTTTTTGCATAAATATTTGTTAAACGAGGTTCTAGCAAATACACTTGGTTAACCTGAAAATCGAGATTTAAATGCCCTTTGAAATATTTAGTATGAATTATGTGCGATTAGAGACTGACAGATTGTTGATGCGAGAATGGCAGGAAGGTGATTTAAAGCCTTTTGCTGAAATGGGACAGGACCCAGATGTAATGAGGTATTTCCCAAAACAAATGTCACAAGAAGATGCAGAGCAGTTTATTACTAAGTCCAATTTGTTTTTGCAGCACAAGGGATTCACCCTGTGGGCAACCACTGTCAAAGAATCAGGGCAGTTTGCAGGATTTGTGGGATTAGCTGAACCCAGCTATCAGACTCACTTCACGCCTTGTGTTGAGATCGGATGGAGGCTTTCCAAGAAATTCTGGGGTCAGGGCTTTGCCACAGAAGCTGCAAGGCGAGTTTTAAAATATGCTTTTGAGGATTTAAATTTACCTGAAATAGTTTCCTTTACCACGGTATTAAATACGCCCTCTATGAAGGTAATGGAAAGAATCGGGATGATTAGGGATACCGGAGGTGATTTTGATCATCCAAAAATACCAGTGGACCATCCCCTATGCAGACATGTTTTGTACAGAATCAAAAAGCAAAATTCAGTTGTCGGCTAAGTTTCCAAAGCCACAAACTGAGTTTCAAAATGTGATTGTCCTTCCAAAATTATTTGATCATTTAGTAGCAATCTATAGTGAATCGGAAAGGCCTTAGCTAGCATAGCGCTGACTCCACAATATTTGGTTTGCGATAAAACAACTGATTCTTTGAAGATCTCAGGTGTGACTTCACCAGTTACTTTGAAAGTTAATATGGCTTTAGTAAATACCACGGGATGACCTTGGGTGCTTGTTTCAATATCGACATCAACATCAAAAGTTTTCATGTTCTGTTTGTGTTTTTTGAAGAGCGCTACCACATCCATAGCTGTGCAGCCGGCCAATCCAGCGGCCACCAGTTCCTTGGGAGTCATGGCGGAGCCTCTGCCTAAAGGAGCTTTAGCATCCATATCAACCTGCTTGCCATCAGCAGAGCCTGTAAACGTCATCATGTCTGTCCATTTTAGATTGAGTTTCATGTTTTATCCTTTGATGTTAAATAATTCAGAAATTGCTTGGTCAAAACCTGATGCTGGCATAAATCCAGCCTGCATAGCTGGATCACCGTTCATGGGTATAAACAACAAGGCAGGAATGCCGCGAACTCCAAACAAACTAGCCAGTTCAGGATTAGTTTCGGTATTTACCTTGTAGATGTCCAATTTGCCTTGATATTTTTGGGCAACTTCCTCTAATACGGGAGCTAGCGCTCGACAGGGCGCGCACCAATCGGCATAGAAATCAACAATGGCTGGCCTGGTGCCAGTAAATGACCATTCCTTGGATTTTTCATAGTCAAAGATTTTTTGTTTGAAAGTTTCGTTACTCAAAATTTCCATATTGCACCTTCCTTTTCTTTAATATATGTTAAATACATAATATGTCAATATGAACATGTTTAAATTATGATATTGTCTTGTTTTGCGCCAGTAAATACTGGCAGAAGGAAATTGGAGGGGCCAGGTGCAGTCTAAATTGTCTATGGCTAAAATGCAGAGGTCATGTGAGGATATCAGTAGGGTGCTAAAGTCGCTCTCGCATCCAGGTCGACTTATGATTTTGGGTCATTTAAGCTCAGGGCATAAAACCGTTACCCAGTTGGTGGAATTGTGTCAGTTACCGCAATCACAAATGTCACATTTTCTAGCTCGTCTAAACTATGAGGGGTTAGTTAATCGTGAACGAGACGGAAAATTCAGATACTACTGTCTTGCTGATCAAAGGCTTAGGAAGCTTCTTGATGTCATACAACGCGAATACTGTGGACGATAATAAATTGGACATTTATCAGTTTTTATAAAACAATCTGCTCTTGCATGCGGGTAAAGAAAAATACTTTTTGACAGTGCAATCGAAAATCAGTTTCCGTAATTTGAAAACGACAAATTTAAGAGGTAAAAATGAAAATTCTAATGACTGGTGCCACTGGATGGGTCGGGCAAACGTTGGGCATAAAGCTTGTGCAAGAAGGTCATTCCATTGTGGCATTAGTGCGGGACACAGAGGCCGCCCAGAAATTATGTCCCTTTCCAGCTGATTTCATTAAATGGGATTACAAACAAAATGAATCAGTGCCGGATTCAATTGCTGGCATCGATGCCGTTATTCACCTGATGGGCGAACCAGTCGCGGGTAAACGGTGGAACAAATCTGTAAAGCAAAGCATTTTGGATTCAAGAGTGATTTCCACGAAAAAACTGATGCAGTTTGCATTAAATAAAAAAATCAAAAAATTTATTTCAGCTTCAGCTATCGGATTTTACGGCGCCAGAGGCGATGAAGAGCTAACCGAACGCTCAACAGTGGGCCAAGGATTTTTGGCTGATGTTTGTCGCCAATGGGAATCAGAGGTTTTGGATCGCGGATTCAAGGGGCAGGCCGTGTGTTTCAGGATCGGAGTTGTTTTGGGCAGAGGCGGTGGTGCTTTAGATAAAATGCTGCCAGCATTTAAATCCGGAGCTGGTGGCCCATTGGGTGGTGGTAATCAGTGGTTAAGTTGGATTCATCTGGATGATTTGCAAGAATTGATTTTAGCAGCAGTCAAAAAAGACAGTTACCAAGGCGTGATCAATGCGACTTCTCCGAACCCAAGTTTGCAAAAAGACTTTGCCAAGGTTTTAGGGCAGGCTATTGACAGGCCTACGATTCTAAATACACCTTCCATTGCACTCAAGCTGGCCTTGGGTGAAATGTCAGATGTTTTGCTGGCTTCAGCAAAGGTGCTACCCCAAAAAGCCCAAGAGCTGGGATTTAAGTTTAAATTTTCTCAATTGACAGAGTCCTTGCTAGATATTTTGCAAAACCAAAAGCAGTCACAAAACGAGCTGGTGTGCAGACAGTATGTACCCCAAAAACCTGATGAGTTGTTTCCGTTTTTTGCGGACGAATATAATCTGGAAAAACTGACTCCGCCTTTTTTAAATTTCAAGGTGTTGGGAAAATCCACAGACGAAGTCCGAAACAATTCGTTGATAGATTATCAATTGAAGCTTTATGGGATTCCGTTTAAATGGCGGACCCAGATTTTGGATTGGAATCCTCCGCAGAAATTTGTGGATACTCAACTGTCTGGTCCCTACAAGAAATGGCATCACACTCATACATTTGAAAAGCTGGGTAATGGCACCCTAATGACTGATGTTGTTATTTATCAGCTACCGCTGGGTTATTTAGGACAGCTGTCTGCAGGTTGGAAGGTCACATCAGATGTATCGACAATTTTTAATTACCGCAGACAGGTGATTTTTGATATGTTCATCCGGACAAAAAGTTAATTAAATAAAATTTCGAAAGGAAATTTAATGAACACAAACCAAATATTTCATTTTCAAAAGATGCTCAAGAATCTGGACAAACTGATGGCTAAGGCCGCGGGATACGCAGACAGCAAAAAATTTGATGTCAATGTGCTTACCCATGCTCGTTTGGCGCCTGATATGTTTCCCCTGAGTCGACAGATTCAGATTGCCTGTGACACAGCAAAATTCTCGGCGGCTTATTTGTCAGAACAAACTGCACCTAAACATGAGGACACTGAAACAACTTGGCCCCAATTGCGTGAGCGCATTCAGAAAGTCGTCACTTATCTGGAAGGCTTTAAGGAATCTGATTTTTCAAAAGCTTCTGCGGTGAAAGTAAAACCAACCTGGGCACAGGGACAATGGTTACAGGCAGAAGATTATATAGAGCAGGTAGCAGTGCCAAATTTCTATTTTCACATCACGACAGTTTATGCGCTTCTCAGAAACGCAGGTGTCGATATCGGCAAAATGGATTATTTAGGCAATGTGAATTTCCAAAAATAAATTTTAGGGTGTCGAACAATTATAATTAAATGTGTAAGTTCCTGGTGTTAAAAAACCTGTGAAATGAATTTCATTTAACACGATTGAATAAGTAGGGTTCGGTGGGCCTGTGATAGTAACGGGTCCAATGGGATTGCAATCTAGTGGAATTACTTTTGTGGCATTTTTGATCTGAGTTCCCATGCTTGATAAATAGCTTGTGTAATTGCTATTTTGAATATCTCCGGCAATGCCGTTGGTCAAATTTGTGATTGCGGTATACTGTCCAGTTGAACATGTTTCAAGTAAGCCTCTAAGCGTTTCACAAGATAGATCCCATGAAGCATTATAAATAGAATGATAATAGAAATTCTTTGTGGGCCAAACTGTTTTTACAAAGTTGTATAAATTGGCTGCTTGGTTTTCAGGTAAATTTCCCGATTCAGTAGCGTCTGATAGCATGATTACAACAAAAGAAGCTGAAGGCCTAAAAAAGTTTATATTATTAGTGTTATAACCATTCAGATCATTTATTTGACTTCGCTCTACGGCGCGATAGACGGCTTTAATACTTTGTTCAGACCATGCACCTTTAAATCCAGCTTCAACGATAGTTGCTCCTACGACAGTCTGCGGATTTGGGGTTGTATTTGTGACCCAAAATCCTGGTGAGTTGAATAGTGGCATGATCAATCCGTCCATAATGTAACCGCCATAGTTTTCAAGTGGTCCATCTATGTGCCAGTAATTAGGAGAATTCGATACATTGTAAGGCGGATCAAAAGCGCAATTGGTACCTATGCCTCCGCCAGCATCTGAAAAAACAAAATCGGAAGGAGTTGGTGGGTGATTGTAATTGGGTGGCATTGACAGCAAGTACCTGCCGCCGTTGCAAAAAGTGCTAGAAGTTGTTACCGCAATTCTGTAATCAATCCCAACTAGCTGACTGATCAAATTGATGACCCTTCTATCAAGTTCGCCTTGATAGTCTTCAGTAGAAAACGAATTATCAACTACAAACAAAATATCAGCTTGATTGGCGACCACAGTGTTCGCATGTGGAAAAGTGCCAGTTGAAGAAGGCAGTGGTATGTACATCATTGGAATCAACGCAAGGGCTGGTGGGATTGATAAAATCAAAGCAACAAATACAAATTTATAAACCAATTTGACGTAGTTTTTATCCAAAAATTTATTATATTTAAGCCATCCCGAAAATTTCATCCCAGTTCTAGGTTAGTGTAAAATTGAGTATTAATAAATAGCTAATACTTAAACACTCAATTTGACCGAGCAATTCTGAAGGCCGAATGATTAATTAATCTCAATTCGAGACATAAATTCTATAAGTCCAAAAAGGTATGAGTCCAACAGGTATAAACAGAATAATCACCAGTCTATAGACTCATTAGCCATTTCGAAGCTAACCCACCGCAGATTTCATGCGATCTTCAAAGGCTGACAATGCAGCCTTGGCACCTTCGCCCATAGATATGATGATCTGTTTGTACGGAGTGGTCGTCACGTCGCCAGCTGCATAAATTCCATCAACCGAAGTGTGACATTTTTCATCAACGATGATTTCGCCATATTTTGAAAGCTCCAAGACTCCTTTTGCAAAAGAGCTATTTGGAACCAATCCAATTTGAACAAAAATTCCGTCTAATTCAATTTTGTTTTTTTGTTCAGTTTTTCTGTCGGTGTATTCAAGTCCTGTGACTTTTTCTGAATTCCCCAAAACCTTTTCAGTTTTCGCATTTGTCATAACTTTGATATTGGGCAAAGACATTAATTTGTCGACCAGGATTTTATCTGCCTTGAGCTCATTATTATATTCAAACAAAACCACATTTTTTACGATTCCCGCCAAATCAATCGCTGCTTCGACTCCAGAATTTCCACCACCAATGACAGCAACGTCTTTGTCTTTGTAAAACGGTCCGTCGCAATGGGGGCAGAAAGCCACGCCTCTGCCCATGTAGTCTTTTTCTCCGGGCACGTTGAGCTCGCGCCATTTTGCACCTGTTGCAATAATGATCTGTTTTGCTTTGAGCGTTTCGCCTGATTCAAGAGCAATTTCGTGTAAACCAGGACCTTCAGATTTTTTCAAAGACTTTAATCTTCTGTTTTCCAAAAGTTTCACTGGATAATGTGCAAGGTGTTTTGCCAAGCTTGCCGCCAATTGCGGGCCTTCGGTGTAAACCACAGAAATAAGGTTTTCGATACCTCTGGTTTCCTGAACCTGACCACCAATTTTATCGGCAATCAATACGGTGGATAAGCCTTTTCTGACTGAATAAATCGCAGCACTCGCACCGGCGGGGCCACCGCCTACAACCACGACATCAAAAGTTCCCAGGTTCAACATTGATGGATCTAATTGACCAGCGGATTTGCCAAAGACTTCTTCCATTTTTCCAATCAGATCCAATAAATTTGATCGACCCGAATGCACCATCTGATTGTTCACGACTACTGAGGGAACGCCTTGGATTCCCAATTTGTTAATTTCGTCCTGATAATACCCGCCATCAACCATTTCATGTTTAAAATTTGGATGGATCAGCGCCATTTGGTTTAACGCCTGTACGACCTCAGGACAATTTTCACAGGTCAAAGATACAATTGTTCTAACATGTACCGGACCATGGATAGACTTGATTCTTTCCTTCAGTAAGGGGTCAGCCATCTTGCCTTTGCCGTCGGCATTTAAAATAGCAACAATGAGTGAGGTGAATTCATGTCCATTCGGAATGCCTTTGAAGGTCACACCTGTTTGTTTTCCATTAACAGAAATATAAAACTCCGGGGAATTATTTTGTGTCGGATAAATTTCAGATTTTATAAGCTTGAGCTTTGTCGGATTGGTTTCGACCACGTCACCCAGCAGAGTTAGCAAATCGTTTTGATCAGCATGGCCATTATTTAAATAAACAAAACCGATTTCGCTTTCTAAAGGACTGAAAACTTGAACAAGTTGGTTTTTCACATTTTCGTCGAGCATAAACACTCCTTAGGAAAGTGGGTTTAAAAAAGGCCCTCCGCAAAGAGGGCCTTAAATTACAAATTCAAAAAACGATTAGATTTTTCCTACAAGGTCCAATCCAGGTTTTAGAGTCTTGTCACCTGGTTGCCATTTAGCAGGGCAAACTTCATTTGGATTTTTAGCAATGTACTGAGCTGCTTGAACTTTTCTTAGAAGCTCATTCGCATTTCTGCCGATGCCGTTGTCGTTGACCTCAGCTAATTTTATGTGACCTTCTGGGTTCACCAAAAATGTTCCTCGGTAAGCTAATCCCGCGTCTTCGATATATACACCGAAGGCTCTAGACAGATGCCCTGTGGGATCAGCTATCATTGGATACTTAATTTTTTTGATTGTTTCAGATGTGTCATGCCACGCTTTATGGGTAAAATGCGTGTCCGTGCTTACGCTGTAAACCTCGACACCCATTTTTTGAAACTCAGCATATTTGTCAGCCATATCACCCAATTCTGTTGGGCATACGAAAGTGAAATCTGCCGGATAGAAAAAAAACACAGACCATTTGCCGTTCAGCTCACTTTGAGTGACCGTTTTAAATTGGCTGTTGTGGTAAGCCTGAACTTTAAAATCAGGAACCTTGGTATTGATTAATGTTTGCATTGAGATCTCCTTTGTTATTGGTTTGTTTGTTCTTGTTACTTAGATTACGGATTTCTTGCCAATTTGTTAAATCGATAATATATTATAAACGATAGATTTAATCTATCATAATGTTTTCAGTTCTGCGAATGACCATAAGCAGCTGAAACCAGGTGGTATTTAGGTCCTTTTTGACAGGCAGTGATAACGCCTGCAGCATAATGAGGCGCGTATGAGTTCGAAATTAAACTTTTCTTTGACTCAACTTGAGTATGTTTTGGCTGTCCAAAAGCACGGGCATTTTGCAAAAGCTGCCGAGGCCTGTCATGTGACTCAACCCACGCTTAGTATGCAAATCCAAAAATTGGAAGAATCCCTGGGGGTCATTATTTTTGACCGATCCAAGAAGCCAATTTTGTTAACCAAGATTGGCGAACAAATTTTGGATCAAATCCAAAAGGTTGTTTCAGAAGCGCGCAGAATAGATGGGATTATTGAGACGCAAAATTCTGACCTGCTTACCGGTCAGTTAGTGCTGGGAGTGATTCCCACAATAGCTCCTTATCTGTTACCCAGATTGCTGCCAAAAATCGAAAGCCTGTATCCAGGGATTTATTTGCAAATCAAAGAACTGCAAACACATCAGATTATTGATGCCTTTGTTGGTGATGAAATTGATGTGGGATTATTGGCGATTCCCATTTCTAATAACAAGCTGATCGAAAAGTCTTTGTACTTCGAGCCTTTTTTAGTTTTGAGTTCAAAAGCCAGTCCGTTGGCACAGTATAAAAAAATCAAACATCAAGCGCTCAGGTCCGAAGAGCTGTGGCTGCTTGAGGAAGGTCACTGCCTCAGAAGCCAAATAATTGATGTTTGCAAAATCAAAGACACCGAAGGTAAAAAAAGAAAATACAAGTTCGAAAGTGGAAATCTGGAAACACTGAAAAATTTAATCAGCAGTTATGGCGGATACACTTTGCTGCCGTGGCTTGCCAAGGATCACATTGGTGAGAGTTCAAAGCTGATCGAGTTTGAAAGACCAATTCCTGCACGAGAAATTGGTTTGATATACAGACGCGAGCATTACAAAATTGAGTTGATTAATGCGCTGACAGAAGCCATTATTCAATCTGTACCTGATGAAATTCGTAAAATCAGACCAAAAGATTTGGATGTTTTGCCTGTCGAGGGTGCGTGATTATTGTTGTTCAAAAGAAATTTAAATGTCTAAACTGAGGATCTGTTTCTGAAATCTGCAAGCTTGATTGAAACAATTAAAAGAAATTTGTGCGATAAACAACCAAACTATAAGTCCGCAAAACTCCATGCAAAAAAAATGGATAGAATTTTGGGATTTGAGAGCAAACAGATCGAAGACAAGCTGTATGATAAAGGCTCTATGGGTCCTACGGAAGCTCCTCAGGAGCTGTGGTATGGGTTAGATATTCAATCATTGCAAACTCCGTATAGCGAAATTTTAGACATGATAGATTATTTGGATCCCAGTCCCGGTGACAAATGGGTCGATCTGGGTGCGGGTTACGGCAGGATGGGTGTTGTTTTAGGATTTTTACGTCCCATGGTCAGATTTAGTGGTTTTGAATTTGTTCCCGAAAGAGCCAACGAAGGCAATCGGATATTTAATAAATGGAAATTGGGGATGTCGCAAATCACACAAGCCAATATAGCAAATTATGATTTTGAAATTCCTGAAGCTGATTTGTATTTCATTTATGATTTTGGATCTAAGTATGATGTTTATAAAGTGCTGTTCAAAATCAAAAATTTAGCTAAATCCAAATCTGTACGGGTGATTGCTCGTGGCAGGGGAATCAGAAACTGGATCAGCATGGATTTTCCGTGGTTGAGTGAAATCAATCAGCCGTACCACACACCTACTTGGAGTGCATTTAGGTCTTAGGCGGATTTGAATAACAATGGTGCCGCCATATAAGTTTCTTATTAATCGTACGTTCCGTTAATGGATAGTTAGGTACCATTTGTTCCATAAAATAAAGCTCGGTGTAATTTATCCGTTCAGGCTCTGGATGTCTGTTGTTCCAACTTCTGCAGAGCCATTTACCAAAATAGGGTAAATACTGTTTGTATTTTGCCTTTGGCAAATACGACATGTATTTGCGCCACAGCGATCCACCGTTGATAGCATAAACATCTGCGGGCTTATCAAAGGTTGCTGGAATGTTGTGAAAGGTATTCCAATTGGTCTCATTAAATAATTTTGAATTTACGACAAACCAACCGTCTTCGCGATACGGGAAGGGCGCAAACATTGCCCAATACTGAGCCACCCTAAGAAAATAACCCATTTCGAATAAGGGCGATGGGATTCTGAAATTGTCGGATTTTTTTAGGTTCATAATATTCCAAGTTAAAGCCGTAACCATAGCTACAATGCAAAAAATATTTGTAGCGGCTGATCCTAAAAATTTAATTTTGCGACTGGCATTAGCTGAGAAATTAAATCCTTCAGGGTTTTTAGGAAACACTTCAAAAGCTTTAACCAACTGAAGCCTAAAATTTTCTGTTTTTTTCAAAATCATTTTAACTGATTTATGCTGGGAAACAGAGGGTATCCAATTGTCCCAAAAGTCTGAAGGCAGCAGCGAAATCCAATACACGATACAAATATACGGAAACAGAGCCAGCGGAAAAGTCATCGATAGGCCAATATGAAATAGCACAAATGAAATAATTAGAAACATTCTGAAGTGTGCATTGATAAATGGAGAATACAGCAAAAATGGCGCGGCCTTTTCCATCCATAAAGTAAACAATGTCATTGCTTGCAGCAGTTGCAAGGGCAACATTTTCAGCAACCCTCCAATGGGTTGTTTGACAAAGCTTTCCAGTTGCAATGTGTACCAAATCGCAGAGCCCTCTGTTGTCCAAATGGGGTGGGATTTCAAAATTCCGGTGAAAAAATAAATGATCACAATCTGCGAGATAAAGAAAAATCCAGGCAGACTTAAAATTGTATTGTCCGTAACCTTAATTTTATTTTTTAATGCGTCCACTGAAAAATATTGGCCCAAGGGTAAAAACATCGCCCAAAATAAAGCCATTCTGATCACGTCGTCACCGCCGTGATTGGAAATTGGATTTCTGGCGTACAGTGAGGCAAACATGACCCAAGCTAAAACACTCATCAGCTTGGTGCGCCAACCGATCATCAACAGAAAGCTGACCAATATGGTAAACAGCATCAGTAACAACACAATCACGGGCTGGCCCGAAATACTGAATAGCGACCACATCCAGTCCCTGCCAAATTCCAGAATCAACGCTGTTCTGGGGAATACCCCATAATCAGAATAAAACGTGGCCAGATAAGGTAAGCGATCGACGATGTCTTTGATCAAAAGCGCACCCAATAAAATTCGGAATAAAGCCAATGATCTGAGATCCAGGTAAAGAAAGCTTTTTAATTTTTTTGTCATATATATTTTGTGACAATTTATTTTGAAACAATCAAATAAAAACGGCCCAACTGTTATGCTGGGCCGTTTCGACTCAGGGGAGTCTGGAATTAATAATATCTGACGTCTTCGACTGTTACTATGGCCTCATCGATATAAAGATCACCGACTACCCGCAGTTCAATGGATTGTCTGCGTGTGATGTGATTGATGCCTGGTATGTGCAGGATTTGGTCCAGCCCATGTATGGATGGTCTGACGAATCCTTTGTAAATACCATTTACATAAACATAAATCACACTGCTATTGTCATAGGAATAATCTGTGGCTCGGATTTTTACCGCATATAACTCTGAATCCCAGTATTCGCCCAGGTATGGGATGAATTGTTCTAGGAAGATTGATTCTTGCGAATAAACATCTCGTTCGATTTCAGCATACAGATTGTAGTAAAAATAATGCGGTCTTGGATACCTCGGATCAATCGGATACTTGTGGTGTCCGTGACTGCCGCGGTCGCAAACATATTGGCTGACTCGGCAATCGCACCAATTTTTTCTGTTTTCATACCCTCTGTCCCAGTGACCACGTTCAGGAGTGCCTCGACCGTTTCCACCATGATATCCACCTCGACGTCGCTCTTCACGATGTTTGTCGCGATCTCTTTGGCGATTGTCATCAATGTGATCACCACCTCGGCCGCCGCCGCCGCGGTTTCCACCGCCACCGCGATCATCGCCGCCACGGTTTCCACCGCCACCGCGATCATCGCCGCCACGGTTTCCACCGCCGCCTCGATCATCGCCGCCACGGTTTCCACCGCCGCCTCGATCATCGCCGCCGCGGTTTCCACCGCCACCGCGATCACCGCCGCCGCGGTTTCCACCGCCGCGGCCTCCGCCATTACCGTCTGCTTGTGGCAACTTTAATTGGTTGTCTGGATCGGCAAACGCAGTTTCTGAAAAGCCAAAGGGCCGTATGCCCATCGAGCTAAAAATCAAAAACGCCATATATAAATGTTTATATTTTAAGCGCATCTATCCCCCTATAATTTGTATTTTTCGTGCACCATCTGTTTGTGTCTGCAATCACAGGGCCAACAACTCAGTATCTTTTCGACACTTCGATCCACTGTTGTTGAGTATTTGAAACTACCAGTGAATCATAAAACTAATTAATTATATTTCTTGTGTTCAATCAGGGCGCAGCGATTTGAAACGACTTTGATCCCGGCATCTTGAGCTTTTGATTCTGCAATTTGATTTTCGATTCCCAGCTGCAGCCACAGAACCTCGCAGCCTCCTAGCTTTATAATCTCATCTACCAATGCAGGAATTTTTTCTGATCTTTGAAAAACATTAATAAATTTTCTGAATTCGGATGGAACCTCTGCTAAAGAACTATATATTTTAAATTCTGCTATCTGTGTTTCGCCGGGGTACACACCGACAATTTCATAATTATTTTTTTTTAAATACAGAGGTATTTGATGACTGGGCTTTGTGACATTGGGACTAAGGCCTACGACACAAATTTTTTTGTGATGGAGCAGAATATTTTTAATATCTAAATCATTTGTGTTCATAAATTCAGCATAAACTTTTCCTGACTAAAGTCTATATTCAGCAGCTAAATTGTGTTATGAATTTTTCAAAGTAAGATACAATAACATTATGAAGAAAAAACACATTTCTAAATGGATGTTGCCTGCTATTTTGGCAACCATAGCTATCAGTTTGGTTTCAGTATTAGTGCATTTGTTTTATACTGAAAGAGACCAAGGGATATTGGAAAGCCAAATTGAAGCCGCTCAAAAACCACCAGTGGTTTCGTTGCAAGATATTTATCCTAACGAAATTCTGCCAAACTCCAGTTTGGGCCAAGCTTTGGATGAGATTGGGGTTCCACCCAGTGTTGTGAAACAACTGGTCGATGCGGCTAAACCAATTCAGAATCTGGCCAAGCTCAGACCTGGTATCAAGTTTCAAGCAGTGTTTAATCAAAACGAACTGACTGCAATCAAGTTCAGATTTTCAGCTATAGATTTTCTGGTTATAAACAAAATCAATGATCAATGGAATGCAGAAAAAATAACCGAAAAAGTCGACATCAGGGTCGTGAAATTTTCTGGTAACGTCACGACCAGCCTGTGGGATTCTGCACGGAAATCACAAATGGAAACGTCCTTGATCGCTGAGCTAACTGATATTTTTGGTTGGGAAATTGATTTTGCCAGAGAAGTCCGAGAAAACGACAAATGGCGCATCACTGTCGAGCAAAAAACTGTAAAAGGTGAGTTTGTGGGATGGGGGGATATCCTGGCTGCCGAATACATCAATGCCGGTGAAGTCCATCAAGCTGTTTTGTTTAAAGTCGACAATCAAGAATTAGGTTATTTCACACCAGCTGGTGCTAGCCTCAGAAAAATGTTTCTTAAAAGTCCCATCAGATTTGGCCGCATTACCTCGGGGTTTTCGCTTAAAAGGTTTCACCCCATACTGATGCAAAGCAGACCTCATTTAGGTGTAGATTACGGTGCTCCTATTGGAACTCCTGTAATGGCAGTGGGTGATGGCACAGTGACCAAGGCTGGATGGGGCATGGGTGCTGGTAATGTGGTCAGGATAAGACACAACGGCACTTACGAAACTGCATACAAACATTTAAATGGATTTGCAAAAGGCATCAGAAACGGAGCCAAGGTTCAGCAGGGACAGGTTATCGGTTTCGTCGGCACAACGGGATTGTCGACTGGTCCCCATTTACATTTTGAGTTTTATCAAGGTGGCAGATACGTCGATCCATTGGGAAAAAAGTTTCCATCGGCAGATCCGGTCCCACAGCAGTATCTGAGCGCCTTTCAAGATCAAGCCAAGGTTCAGCTGAGCCAATTGCCAGAATGGGCACAATGGGCAGTAGCACCAGCTGAAGCTAACACGGTAAATCCATCACTATGATTTCGTTATTACTGTTTACGTACTTACTGCAAGCTCAGGAAATTAACTGTCAGGATTTTAAAAAATTTCCGGCAATGATTAAAGGCTGTCAGGGCGAATCTTGTGGACAGTTGTCGTATGACAAAGTCATTCAAGAAATTGATTTACACCAGATAGCCAGCCTGAAATCTAAAAAACTGGCCACCTTGGAGCGTTGTCAAAAACTGGAAAGCGTTGATCCCTACACAGTGCTATTGGGTTTTGGAAAAGGAAAAATCACAAAACTAATGCCATCCGATGCAGAGCTAGGATTAAAAGAAGGTGACATTGTAAAGCTGGTTTTTTTTGAAGGCGATGGATTTTATAAAGGCTGCCACAAAGACAAACTGATTGATTTGGCCTCGACTGACATTCAGGATTTGACCACTACTAATATTGATATTGTGAATAAAATCAGTTCGGGTACTTGGTACAAGGTTAAAACCCCAGACGGCGCAGAAGGCTTTGCCAGAAACGCACCTTTTTTTATGGGTCATTTTAATTTTGATGTCGACAAGCTGTGCCCTGGCGATCATCCGTTAGGAGCTCAGCCGGATGTTGCCAAAACTCAGATCGCGAAAGCAATCAGTCAGGGCTTTAATAAATACTGCCCTAAATTTTTAAAATGCTTATTGAATCGATCTGCTGATAAAACTTGTGCTATTGATCCCCAGTTTTGGCGGTCGTTAGAATTACAAATCCCTAATAATTTAAAATGCAGCAATCTGGTGATCAGTGATCAGATGTGTTTAGCCAGTTGGGAAGGGGGCTTTCAGTGTCCCACCAATCTGCAAAATGGTGAAAAATCCTTTCCTATTAATTTCAAATGCAAAAAAACTCACAAAATCGATTGTCAGATTTAATTCCCTAATTCGGCACTGACTGTAAAGCTTACCGCATTCCAAAACTGAGGACCCATTACATGCATTCCTAAAGATGGCATCAAGCTTGTAGTCTTTTATGTTTTTCAAAAGGCGGGGTTATTGTGACCAGTAAATTGCTTTTATCAACATATGTTTTGTTAGTTTTGTTTCTGATTAATTTTTCGGCCAAGGCGCAATTTTTATTGGCCACGGCCAGCTCAGTGACTCAACTGAAAAAGGGTACAAAATTAAACATTTGTTTTATATCGCTAAATCACGATAAAGAATTTCATGTGTTGAAGGATTTTGTTACCAAAGTTCAAACCCGAACTGGATTAGACATAATTGAAGTCCACGAATACATTGATAAAGGCGATGATCCTCAGAAAGTCATCGATGATCTCAGCAAGCAAGATGTTAAATGCCATGGATTGATTATATCTGGCCATCATACGGGATCTTTTGCTGGGATCAGATCAGATAAAACACTATCCATAGATTTTATGGAAAGAGTTTCTTGTGACAACAAACAAAAGCAGTTTTTTAGTAATGTCAATTCACTGTGGTTGCAAGGTTGCAGAACATTGGGTGCACCGGATGAGCTCCTGGCTGCTAATCAAAGTAATCTTAATCTAACGGATTTTCATAGTAACCGAGTTTTTAACGTCAGACAGGCAGATCATTTGCCCCAAGGTGCTTTCGAAATCGAACAAGAGTTTGCAGCTTTGCTAGATCAAGACACACCTTACACGACCAGATTTTCAAAGACATTTCCCAATGCCAGAATCTATGGCTGGACAGGCACAGCACCTGGAGTGTTTTCAAAAAGTGAATACAATCTGCCTTCTCAGATCCACAACGTAGCCCGCATGCTCAGATTGCAAAGAAAGCAAAGCAAAAATTTCGGAAATCCATTGCAGAAAAAATTCCGTCTCAGTCAGGCCAAAAGCTATCAAGATGCCATGGTGATGTTATTGATGCCACTGGATACTGACGACGAACTGGCTCAGAGTATTAGCAGTTGGATACAACAAGTTAAGGCAAATAAAAACGAAAACATATCGGGCATGACTGTAGCATTTGATTATCAAAGCAATATGTTGCAGCCATTAATCAGCATGGCTGATGCCGAACTCAGCAATTCCAGAGTTCTTGAATGCAGTTTGCGCACAACTAAAAATCCTATGGAATTTAACATGAAGCTGAACGGAATATTGACCGACAAAAGAATGATCGGTTTGACCTTTTACACATTAAAAGACATCGTTAACGACACAAAAGCTGGTCGCAAAAGCGAATATGCCATTGATCTGATGAAATCCAGTGAACCATTCAAGGAATTTTTAAAGAAAAAAATGACCTCCAAGGAATCAGGTTTGGTTAAACGTATACAGTACTATGGATTGTACAGAAAACTGGATATGGCCATGGCAATATTGGAATCACAGGATCTTAGAAAATTGTTTTTTAAAAAATACGCCGAACCAATCAAAGGGCCAGATCCGCAGGGAATCATCGATTTCAAAAAACAGATTCGCAGAGAAGCCATTGAAAACAAATTGGTATATGCTGATGAACTGCTGCAATACGATGCTAAGTTTGGCAAAGTTATGAATGAATTAAGGCCATCACAAGTCAGTTTTTAATAGCGGCGATCCAAATTTCTTCAAGCTTAGCAACCTCAATTCCATTTGGGGTGCTGGCAACTGAATACACAAATAGTTTTCTGTCTTGAATGCTATGAAACCAAGATTTTATTAAAACCTTTTCAGTTTTAACCGGTGCCAGATATTTAACGGTGGCAGTGCCTGTGACAGCGTATTTAAATTTCTCGTCCAGAGCATAATGAACTAACGCCCCCTGCGAGCTATCCATGGCTGCAAACAAAGCCCCGCCATGCAAGATCCCGCCTGGGTTATAGTGATTTTCCGTGGCCTGATATTCACTCAGGCATTCGGTGTCGCTAATCGATATTATTCTGTGACCAATCAATGAACCCATTTTGTCCAACGATTGAAAGTGCGAAATATACTGGCGAGGATCTTTGCTCATAAAATTTTACTCATCATTTTGTATTTTAGACAGACTTCGATAAAAAAATCACTGTCAAAACTGTAACCCAGTTTTTCATAAAATTTAAACGCTGACTCGCGTGCACACAGTTCAATTTTTTTGATCCCCTTTTTTTTGGCAAAATCTTCTGCAAACTGCACCATGTGCAATATGAAAATCACTTTGATTCACCCAAATTTGTAGCTTGATCCGTAAAAACCACCTAAAAAATTATCATCATTGTAAATCCGTTCACATTTTTCATCAAGGGCGGCTCCGGCCACCACAAACAAGGGCACCAGATGGTCTTCGCGCGGGTGAGCAAACTGACTTTGGGGGGCTGATTGCCAATTTTGCAATTGTAGCGATCTTTGGTCGGATACCGACTGTGTCAATGCAGCAGTCAGCCAATCATCAAACTCTTTGGATTTGCTTTTATCATTCGGTGTTCGTCGTGGACCTAAAACAGACAAATTGTGAAAGCTACTGCCACTGCCAATGATCAGTCTATTTTCTGAACGCAAATCTTTAAGGCATTTACCCAGTTTAATATGATCGATGGGATCATAATTTGATTTCATTGAAATTTGCAAAACCGGAATTTAAGCTTCTGGAAAAGCCACCTGCAAAGGCACAAACGTACCATGGTCAAAACCCCTCTGGTCATTAAACGAAAATGGAATTTTGGATTTTTTTAACAGTTCAGTAACCTGATCCAAAATTATTGTTCCTCCGGGTGCTGGGTAACTAATCGAATAAGTTTCAGGTGGAAAACCAGAATAATCATACAGCATTTTTGGATTCTGAGCGGTCATAATAGTAAAATTGGATTCCTCCCAATGGGCAGAAATCATAACTATGCAATCAGGAGTCGCAGTTAAAAATTTGGGTAACGATTTTAACGAAGCTTCAAGGCTTTGGTGCATTGCTCGCCAAGTGCCTGACATATGATTCCAGGGGCCACCGCCATGACTCAGGTAAAAAGCAGGTAAAATTTTGCTCATGATGATTTTATCCTTTCCTGACATTGGACTATCTAATATGAAATTCTGCAACAAGACAGTCTGTGCGTCTGACTAATGGTCGGTTGGCATTTGGAAAATTTCGGTAACTAAGTCAGTAACTAAGTCAGTAACTAAGAAGGAGAAATGATGAAGTATATTTTAGTCATTATGTTTATGGGCTCAATGTTTGGAATTGCCTCTGAGACCGTCAAAGGAGCCAAAAAAGATTTTCAGGATGCAAAATCTGAACTGGCATTAAAATTAGAAAATGTTGAATCGCAGATCAAAGACTTGACCGTAAAAATTAAATCCACTGGCAACGAAGCTCAGCAAAAAACATTGCACGAATTGACTGTTACAAAAGATAAATTAAGAGCTGATATTAATGAACTTCAACAGGACTCCAAGCAAAGATGGAAGAAATTCACCAAAACGATGGCTGAATCCCTTGATAAATTAAACGATAAAGTTCAGAGCGCTCTAAAGGAAAAATAATATTTAAATTATACGACCAGTTTGTGTTTTAAATCTGTGGTCTAGGTCTAGCTTTTGTTGACTGTCGCAATGCAGTTTATATCCTTAAACAAGAGCCTGGATGAGTGGGCATCAAACAGAGAGAACTCAAGCATGATAAAACCTTATTTTTTGGCTTTTATATTTTTGATCAGCAGCAGCGACCTAGTGTTTGCACAGAATGTTCCCTTGAGTGATTCTAATTCTCAGAGTGTTAGTCCCAAAACCCAGAGACCCACCAAGCCCGGAGCTGCAAAGCCTGCAGTTACTGATCCCAACAATCCTCAGCAGCCTGCAGTCAGACGCGTTCGCAGTGAAGCACGATTTCGGTTTGGGGCGGGTATAGGGTATTCGCTGATTAACAGTTACTCTTTCAATGGATCTATTTCGTTCAATGCCGGCACCAGGACGGGGCAGTCAGCTATCGTTTCAGTTGGCAGTGTTCCCACACTGGAAATTGACGGCAGGTTTTTGCCGCGCAGTCGGATTGGATTTATTGGTGGAATTTCTTACGACATCAGCAGCAGAGCTTTTTCCAGTACCAAGGTTGGCGATGCTGGATCTTCAACAACTTACACATCTGATCTGTTGTCGGCATCAATTGCCACTACCACACTTAATTTGAATGGGGCTTGGCGAAATGCCACGGCTTTTTATGTGTTTGGCGGAATCAATTATGCATTGATGGTAAAAGCTTCGATGAGTGCTTACCCCAATGGAACACCTTCTGGGATATCGCCATCTGGTGGACTAGGATATGCAGGTGGTTTGGGATATTATTTTACCAATAACCTGACGGTCGAAGGGATTTTTAAAATCACCACGACTTCTTTTAAAGTTACTTTTGGCTCTGCTAACAGTGAAGACACTTGGAGCAAGGGTTCATTGCAGACAGGCCTTCTGTCATTAAAATATGTCTTCTAGGCCGAAAGCTTTTAAATCAGAATCAGATCTAAAAAAATGGTTTCAAAAAAATGCCCAGAAGCAAACTGAGCTTTGGATACATTTTAAAAAAGGCAACAAGACCGGGTTTACCACTCAGGCGGCTCTTAGGCTATCAATCTGTTTTGGTTGGACATTTGTTTTGATAAAACGGATGGATGCAAATTTTTATAAATGCAGATATGTGCGCAGAAAATCAAACAGTCAATGGAGCGAAACCACGGTCAGAATATACAAGCAGTGTCTCAGAAAAAAACAGGTTTCAGCCTATGGCCGGCAAATGTACCTTGAACGTAACAAAAACGATTTAAATGAAAAACCTGCAGCACTGAGTGAGTCTCTGGCAAAAATTTTTCAAAGCAACTTAACTGCGTGGGAGTATTTTCAATCCCAAAATAAAGGATACAAAGATTTTGCTATCAGATGGGTGATGGCGCCCAGAAACGATCAGAACAAGAATGCAAGATTGAATGAATTGATCAGAGATTCCGAAAATCAAATCAAGCTAATGAAGTACTTGAAGCTGACCGGAAAAATAAATCAGAATTTTCAATTGGGTCAGACTCCAATAGAACTGGCTAGAAACTTGGGGCCTGTGTGTGGGGCTGAGCTTAGATCCTTGGGATTAAACACAGTAGAACAATTAAAAAACATCGGCTGGGAGAAAGTGTTTTATCGTTGGGTTGAGCGGTATCCCAATCGAATCAATCTAAACGCCCTGGTTGCATTGATGGCGGCAGTCACTGAACAAGACTGGCGCAAGATTGATCCTGATCTTAAGTCTGAGGCTCGACAGATTATAAACCAACTTAGGGTAGGACCTTCAGTCAGATAAATCAATTCCTGGACATTTGTTCTGAGGCTAGAATGCAACAACAATACTGTTCTGATGCATTTTAAGCTCGTAGAATTTTAGAACACGGACTTAATAGATTTTTGTGTTTTGCATAACAGCTGCGACAATATTAGGTACGGCGAACAAGGAAATTCAATACCACTAGGAGGTATTAAATGAAAAGGATCTTAATAGTGCAGTTCGTTTTTTGGTCAGGGATTTTGGCCAGCTATCAAGCCAATGCTTTGTTGGATATCAGGCTGGGGTTGACTACTAACTCTGGCAGCCCATCAAATGTGAATGAATTTATAAACGCCTTCCCTGCTTGCGGTTCAGCTGGTTGCGGAGTCAAATCAGATAAAATTGTTGGTGGCGGCGCAGACATCATTGTTTCGCCCCCATTGTTTAACATGGGATTTGGTTTGCGATATGAATCACTGGGTGCAGGCGTTGAATATCCCGAGGTTGCTAAGTCAGTATTTACTTACAACAGAACTGCCTTGTTGTTGAACTACAGATTCATAAATACATTGTTGTATTTTGGTCCCATAGTTTCTTATGGGATTGCTGATACTTGCAAAATGAAACTGGAAGTAGCGTCAGTTTCTACCGAATACACGGCTAAGACAAATTCCAGTTACACGGCGGGTTTGGAAGGCGGTGTTAAGCTGGGATTATTTGCCATTGGCGCTGAAACTGGTGTTGCATCTGTTAAGGCTAAAACCTTCAAAGACACCAGTGATTCAGAAATTTCTTCTGGTAGTGTGACATTGACTGAAATGGACTATACAGGAGCCTATTTCAAAATCCATTTGGGTATTAAGTTTTAGTATATTGCTATTGCCTGTTCGGAAGCTTCGGGATAAACGGGCAGCATGCAATCCAAAATAAAAAAAGCAAAACAAGCATTGGTTAAAAAAGACTCTAGCCTAAGGAGTCTTTTTAAATCTGTTAAAACCATTGAGCTTAGTTTGAAACATTCTGAATCACCTTACCAGTCATTGGTTGAAGCCATCGCTCACCAACAATTGCATGGTAAGGCAGCCCAAACCATATTGGGACGATTTAAAGATTTATGGCCTAACAAAAGTTTTCCTGAACCTAAGGATATTTTGAAAATGGATGAAGGCAGGATAAAATCCTGCGGTTTTTCTGGTAACAAAATTAAAGCCATAAAAGACATCGCTCAAAAAACAGTTGATGGGGTTGTTCCGACTAGATCTCAAATTCAAGAGCTAACAAATGACCAAATTGTTGAACGACTGACTCAAATATACGGTGTTGGTAAATGGACAGTGGAAATGATGCTTATTTTTAATTTGGGAAGGCTGAATGTCTGGCCTGTAGATGATTTTGGAATCAAAAGGGGCTTTCAGATCTGGAAAAGGAAACGTAAATTTCCTGTCGCAAAGGATTTAAAGGTTGTTGATGCTAACTGGCAACCGTATCAAACCGTGGTGGCCTTGCATCTGTGGCGCTTGGCAGATCAGGCAAAGATCTAAATCAAAAGTGTTTGGGCCAGGCTCAACGAATCCAGGTAAATTTTGATTGCATCTTTGGCAGGCTTTGATAGTTTCGCGGTATTACAGAGGTATAATCATTATGGGTGAATTCAGCATTTCGCATATTCTTTTGGTATTAATAATTGTCTTAATTTTTTTCGGTCCCAGCAGACTTCCACAATTGGGACAGTCTTTAGGAAAAGCCATTCGTGGTTTTAAACAGGGCCTAAATAACGCAGAAGCTGAAGCCGAAGAAATTAAAAATGAAGCATTATCCAAGCCTGTGAATGATGGCCAAGTTAAGTCCACCGAAAATGCCAATAAAAAGGAAAAAGTTTAAACACTTTTGATTATCTAGACATTAAATTGCAAATTTAGTTCCCTTAAATTGCTGAAATCATGTTTTTTGGATCAGGTTTCATAATTGCTTATAAAAAATATTAGAAGGACTTACCGATGAAACTTTTAATTTCTTCTGTATTCTTGTTGTTCTGTGCCGCCTGTGGATCACCGACTGTAGGCAGTGGTGATTATCAATTGGCGGGTATCCAAGAGGACCCTTCAACCACAACGACTATCCCACCACAATCAAAATCAGTAACCTGCGGTGATATGACTGAATTTGAATGCCAGGTTTATGGATTCACCAATGAAGAGCGCGCAAAGGCAGGATTGCAACCCCTCAAGATTCATTCAGCCTGTGTAAGCGAAGCCCAATATCATTCATTAGATATGGCAGCTGGACAATACTTTGCTCATGATGGACCCACTGAAACTGCTTGGGCCAGATTTGACCGATTTGGTGTTACAGGTAATCCCAGGGGTGAAAATATCGCCAAGGGGCAAACCACAGCGGCCTCTGTTGTCGCAAGCTGGATGGCATCACCTGGTCACCGTGCAAATATACTAAACCCCCTATTTATCTCATTCGGTGCAGGCATTGCGGTTGATGAAGCTGGCAGTAATTACTTCACACAATGTTTTACCTCCCAACCCGGCGATGTACCTTAAAATCCCTGGGATCAACCTTTTGACTCTTGGCTAAAATAATTTATAGCTAGCCCTATGAATTCACAGATCGTTTTGTCGACGCTAAATTCTAGCTACAGCCATGCAGCCTTTGGATTGAGATACCTTATGGCCAATATGCATGAGCTAAAATCAGAAACTCAGATTTTAGAATTCACGATTGAAAACTCCCCACTGGAAATTGCACAGAAGATTTTAAATCTAAACCCCAGGGTTATCGGATTTGGCGTCTATATTTGGAACGTCACCGAGACTCAACAGGTGATTGAGGTTATTAAATCACTTAGGCCAGACATTTTTATAGTGCTTGGCGGGCCCGAGGTCAGTCACGAAATCCCCGAGCAGCCCATCGTTAGGTTTGCAGATTTTGTGATTGCTGGTGAGGCCGATAGGGCGTTTTATCAATTGTGTAAAAGTCTCGTTATAGAACAAATCATTCCTGAAACTAAAATCATTCCTGCCACGCCACCAGATCCGAAAACTCTGGCTTTGCCTTATGATTTGTACACGGATCATGATTTGCAAAATCGCATTGTGTATGTCGAAGCTTCAAGAGGCTGTGTGTACAAATGCGAATACTGTTTGTCTTCGTTGGACAAGGGTGTTCGAGCCTTTGACCTGGATGTTTTTATTCAGCAGATGCAAAAGCTTTATGATAGGGGTTTACGGCAATTTAAATTTGTGGATCGAACCTTCAACTTGAATCCCAATACTTCGTCGCAGATTTTACAGTTCTTTTTAGACAAGCCAGCTTTTGTGCATTTTGAAATGGTACCCGACAGGTTTCCTGACAATTTAAAAGATTTGGTAAAACAGTTTCCAGAAGGCAGTTTGCAGTTTGAGATTGGAATTCAAACTTTCAACCCAGAAACAGCCCAATTGGTGAGTCGCAAAAATGATCTGGATAAACTGCGGGCCAATATGGATTTTTTGAAAAACCAAACAAAGGTTCACACCCATGCCGATTTGATAGCGGGATTGCCGGCAGAGGATTTAAATTCCTTTGGAGCAGGATTTGACCGATTGTTCGCAATGCAACCTGACGAAATTCAAGTTGGGTTGCTCAAGCGTCTAAGAGGCACGCCTATAATCAGACATCAGCAAAAATATAAAATGGTTTATCAATCAAAAGCTCCCTATCAAATCCTGCAAACATCAACGCTGAGTTTTGATGAGGTTTTGTTTTTATCACGATTTGCCAGGTACTGGGATATGATTGGCAACAGTGGACGGTTTCCGAGTTTTGTTAAACAAGTCGTCACCATTGATCCGTTCAATCAAATGAAACTGGTAACTGAATTTATGTATGCACATTTTGGCAGAACCCACAAAATTTCTTACGAGGCTTTGTTGCAAGGCTTGTATGAGTTTTGTTTGAATCAGGGTATGTCCATTGAAAAAGCCACGGCTATGCTGGAAGCGGATTTTAAATTATCCAGTCATCAGGCTGTACCTAAGTTTTTAAAAAAACATCCTGAAAGATCAAACGGTCCACTGGCAAAAACTGATAGCAAAAATTTGATTTCAAAATCTTTGACGGCTGCCCCCAAACGACAAAGACAACATCTGGCGACAAAGCACTAAATAATTATTTTCTGCCCTTTTGAACATCTATGTTTTTAAAATTCAAAAATTTAAATATTCTATTTTACTAAAAAAGACCACAGCTCTTTATTTAGCATCGTTGTTCAGATCGCTCGGGCTTTGCCCCCGCCTCCGCAGAGGGTCTTTTTTAGTAAAATAGAATATTTAAATTTTTGAATTTTAAAAACATAGATGTTCAAAAGGGCAGACGAAAATAGTTTTATTTAGATTAGCTATTTAATAAACTGAGCCATTTTAATAAAAGCTTGAAGCCCATATTGGACGCAGACCTGGCGCCAAGACTCAGAGTCCGGGAAAAAGCAATCCAGCATCTGATTTGAAATCCGCTGATCCAGCTTGTAGTCAAAATTTCTGAAGAACATATTTTCTGCTGCCAAGGCTTCAATGACCTTGAATGAATTTTGAGTACCGTATTCTGCACACACATAGTGGGTTGAGCATTCTGGAAAATGAATTCTGAAAGCTTCGCTGATAGAGCCATTGACCTCATAAAAAAATTCGTTGTTTTCCAGTGTTACATTATTGCGATCATACAATGCCGTCATCATTTGGGGATCGACCTTTCTGGAGTCTTCTAGGATCAATGATTCCTGCATAAATCGTCCCAGCCCAGTGTGAAAATCAATCACCCAGATTCTGTTTAAATTCTTAAATTGGCTTTTAATAGCTGACATCAAATGAACCAGTTCAGGTTGAAACTGTGTGCCTGTGTAAAACAACGAATCTGGGTAGTGGCTTTGTCCCTGGCAGGTTACCTGCAGAGTCTTTGCAGCACCCCAAGTGCGGGTGATTTTGGGAATGGACTTTAGAAAAAATAATTTTCTTGAGATTGAACTGGTCAATTCAAAATAGGGTTTGATTTGATCGAAGTCAGGATTTTTATCAAAGACTTTTCCGCAGCCATTTCTGTTTAAATCAACATTATTGAAATTTGCGCGACGGTACCAGGCCATGCCAAAGCAATTAAGCGCATGCACAAACATCATATTGGGAAAGCCATTCAGCGACATTGTGCCGAGCTCAGAAAATATTCTTCTGAGCGCTAACGAACCAAAATACCCTTCAACCCCGTGGGTTCCTGACAAGACCACAATCAGATCCTGGGAATCACATTGCCTGATCACGTAATCTGTTTGGCATTGCGAACCCGTTGGTGTGGGCCAGTCATAGTTTTGAGTGATGATTTTCAGATTCGGATTTGTGATTTCTGCCAGCGTATCGTGTCTGAACTGTTCAAATTCTGCGCGCAACCTGTCCCCCAAAAAAGTTTAGGTAGTGATCATGCCAATCCAAATACGTCCTGCATAACCACTACCATTTGGGAAAGACAAATCATCCGCCGAGTTCTTAGTCTACTTCAGAATGGCAGCAGATCAAAAAGTCTTTAATCAAAAGGCCATAGAATTTTGAACTAATAAAACTATTGAACCAAGAGCCAAGAAAGTTATAAACATCAACTGACGTACCACTGTTTTCTCCTTTATGGGGGCGTTAGATGCCCATTTTTGTCTATGTACTTATCGAAATTTCACGGCCCAGACTTTAGTGTGAATACTCAATTTGCCTAAAAAGGTAGTTTGGTGTTTTGATTCAGGACTTTGGTCTTATTTCGAGATATAATTATCTGGTTATGAGACACAAATTTCTGATTTTATTGTCACTGATTTGGATTGCGGGTTGCGCAGGCGGTAACAATTCGGGACAACCTGTTACTGAAAATCCTGTACCACAACCAGTGGAAAGATTTGAAAAACAAAATGAATTACCCTGGGAAAATTTTGGCATTTATGATGCGACTTCGGCAAGCCGTGATAATCGCAAGCTTTGGTCCAATCAGTTGTACAATGAAATTCACACCAGGAAATCCAGCTTTTTAACAAGGGCCACCGACGCCAAGTATTTTTGCCCAAACTATGATTCATTAAATGAACGCGATCGATTGAATTTCTGGGCTCAGTTGATGGTTCAGATTTCAAAATGGGAAAGCGGATACAATCCGACAGCCAGATTTCGTGAACCCCGCCGAATCGATAAAGTCACAGGAAAACCTTTACTGAGCGAAGGCTTGTTTCAAATGTCTCACCAGGACATCATGGCCAGTGCTGACTGCCAGTTTGATTGGGTTCGTGATTCCTTGCTGCATCCTAGGGATCCACGCAAAACAACCTATGATCCTTTTTTGAATATCCGCTGTGCCGCTGCTATTATGGCAAAGCAACTTAATCGCACAGGTAAAATTGTCCTAAACAAGAGAGCCTATTGGGCTGTGATTTCAAGGAGCCACAAAAATCGGATTCCGCAAATCAGCTATTTCACGGCCAATCTGCCATACTGCCGCCGCTAGGATGATTTAATTGGCCTTACTGAGTTTTAAAAACAGACTTCGCAAACGAATCGCTTTTCATATAGGTTGGGTCATTGTTTGTTTTCTTGGACCAGACTCTCCAGTAATAAAATTTTCCGGATTCCAAACCTGACAATGCATAAGAAGTGTTTGTTTCATTTTCGCCGTTGTAAACCAGCCATTTGAAATTTGGGTCAGTTGCAACCTGCAGATGATATTGATTTGCGCCTTCAACTGCGCCCCATTTTAAAACCACATTATTGCCCACTTTGGCAAATGCAGCAGGATCCAGATTTTTTGGGACTTCCGGTGTAGTGGCCAGTTCCTTAATGGGCTGCTTGGGTGGAAATAGTTGACCAACTTTTCCTCCCGCGTGGGCCCAATTAAAGGCAAATAGATTCAATACAAATAAACTACACAGTAATTTAATCATCTTAGCTCCTGGTTTTTCTTTTGAATAAGGCTAATTTAAAGGACAGCAAAACTCAACAAACTTTGCCAAAGAAAGTTTGTGGGTTTTTAGTGGGTGTGTTACACCTTGCCCCAATATTGTTTGCAGGTGATCGCTGTCTGAGATTTTAGCAATAAAATTTTTGGCAGAGGAAAGTCCGGACTCCGCATGGCATTGCATGGGGTAACGCCCCACCTGGGGTTTTGATGGGAATGGCTGATTGATTTATCAAAAGGCTAAACCGTTACATCAGAAAACCAGAGGAACAGTGGAACAGAGAGAATGTCCAGGGCATTGAGCCTAGGTTTGGCCAGGGAGAACCTAGGGGAGCCGCTGGAGTGAAAACAGCTAAACTCTGCAAGGAGCAAGATCAAATAGGGAGAAATTATTCACGCAGCCAGCGTGTTATCTCCGGGTAGATCGCTTGAGGTTAAAAGTAATTTTAATCCCAGAGGAATGGTCGCCACCAGTTGAACTGGTAATTCGACTGGTACAGAATCCGGCTTATCGCAAACAAAGTCCATTTGTGGGGTCCCAGAATGAAGGTTTTGGGACCCCATCTTTTTTCTGTAATAGGTCATTTGAAGTTTTACATAAATGAGCAATTTTTTATCAAAATGAGACGTCTTAAATAAGCAGATTCATTAGGCTTCAGACCTTGAGTCTGAGGTCAAAAAAACCGAACAGTTTTTTGTATGATACAGCAATGGGTAGTCATCTGTTTGATTCTGTCAGCATTCTCAATTTCAGCCCTGGGCGCTGCGTTTTCAATTTTGGGTATTAAAGCCCTTTTTACCGGTGCTTGGTTGGCAGTGTCGCTGATGGCTGGTGCACTGGAGCTGGCTAAATTTACGATCGCTGCATTTTTACATCAAACCTGGGACCGGATTAATTTTCTGATGAAGGTTTATCTTCTTGTGTCTGTGGTGTTGCTAAGTTTAATCACCAGTTTGGGAATTTTTGGATATCTGTCGGATGCTTATCAAGCATCATCGACAACCTTGGAATCTGAAACCATCAAAGTTGCCAGCCTCAGAAATGAAAAAATCCGACTGGAAGACGAAATGGATCGACTGACATCGCAGGTTGAGGAAATTCCGGATTCCAGAATCACTAAAAAAATCAAAATGCGGCAAGAGCTTGAGCCAAAGATCCTGGAGCTCAAAAAGAAACAGGAAGTCCTTATCAGCAAAATCACCGAATCCGATTTGATGATTCTGGATGTGAAACGTAAAGTCGGCCCACTGATTTACATCGCTAAGGCTTTTAAAATCGATATCGATACTACAGTAAAATATTTGATTCTGGCGTTTGTTTTAGTGTTTGATCCATTAGCGATTTGTTTAGTGATCGCAGTCAGCTTTGCATTGGCAGAAAACAAAAAGCACAGATTGAAGGTGCAGCAATCGGGTGTTGCTACGACAAATCAACAATCTGCTTATACTGGGATGTTTGGCGGCTCTGAGCCAGTCGCAACACCCAACCGCGCAGACAACCAATCCGCGGCAAGCACAATGAATGTAGATTTAAATCGTCCCGCTGAAAATGCTCAGGTGCAATTTCCACCGTCGCCAGCGGATCCTGACAATGCTTCAGCTCAGGAATCCTCGGTTGTTAAAATGCGATTTGTAGATATAGGCAAAAAAGGCACTGGTTAAAATGACTGAAAAGGGATTGCTCAGGCAGCAACGGGTGATTCAAGCCTTTGGTGTGATGATGTTGCTGTCGCCCTTTGTGAATGTTTTTTTATCCATTTACCCTGTTAAAAATCCCCACAAATGGACATGGCCAGTTTTGAAACTGCTGTTAAATGATATCAGCACTGTTCATTGGATCCTGTGGACCTGCAGTGTGATTATTGGATTGCTGATGTTAAAGGGCAAACGGGATTCTTGGATTTCGGTATTGGGTTTGTTGAGTCTGTTTATTTTTTATAATCTGATTACACTCAAAGCTGAAATGCAAAAGACAGGGATACTGCCTGTGTTTTTGTTACTGTGTAACATCGTCGTGTTCGTAGTTGTTTATATGGCAGAATTCAGTAAACCTGTGACTCGAAAAATTAAAAATCTGGTTCCCAAGGGCGGGGGTGGTCCCTTGAAAGCCACTGCGCAAACTGAGTCTGTTGCCAATGATTTATTGCCAGCAGCAGAAACCGTCGGAAGTCCTAGCAGTGTCTCAAATCAAGCCATGGCCTCGGTCAACGAATATGCTGAATCAATCAGACGGCAAAATCAGAATGCGCAAAATGCATTGTTTGATCTGAATAAGCTTTTAAACGTGACAGTTGAGTTTGAGGGTTTAGGCCCATGGGCAAAGATCACTGCGGTCCAAGGCTCGATATTAGTGTTTAAATGCCTGCAGGAACCACCCGAGGGCGTTCAGGACAGGGCTGTGGAAATCTTGGTGGGAAACTTGGGATTGATTTTATCCTTTGCCAGTCGGAAGGATTCAGAGATCAGATTTAAATGTCATGAGGTAGTTTGGTATTCGCAGACGAATGCTGCTTAAAAGTCTGTTGCTCTTCCGTGAGCGCCCAGGGATAGCTTGGTTGGGTTCAGACAGGTATCGCTTTCTTGAATACAGAATATCAGATTCAGTTTTTTAAAATACATACATGATTGGCGTGCAAAACCTTTGTGTTCAGAGGGGATTAGGCAGCTTGTTTCAGAATGATACAATCATCAAAAGGCGCAACTAGTTTAAGAAGTCGGCGATGTCGGGGGCAAGCTGGCAGTCAAGCGGCACAGATTTGCCGTTGATTAACAGATCGGCTTGAAACAATGTTTCGCCAGCAATTTGGGATTGGGCAAAATGGTAATCAATTGCAATAGATGAATTTGACAGATGATTCACAGCCCTGTTGTTGTCGTTGATTAAGGTATTGATAAATTTGAGCTCGGTTAATTTAAAATGATCATAGGGATCAAAATACATAAAATGAGTTAAAATGGTTTCGCTAAAAGGATTTAGATCTATGGATCTGTCACTGCGAACTGCGGATACGGCAATATCTATCGGAAGCACAGAATCTGATTTGCAAACTGCTAATACAGATGCGCGAAAGCGATCAGGGCTTGATGCCAACACTGTGCCTTTGACAGCGTCAAAATCGTAATCCAGAAAAAATCTGTTATCGAATTTCAGGTAATAGGGATTTAGTGGCGAAATTTTTTGAATCAATGATTTATCAAAAGCCGATGGTTGATTTCCATTTTCAGAGGGCTTGAAATAAGAATAATTTTTTTGATCAAGGCTGAGCTCAAGCTGATGGTCAGGGATGTATTGATCAGCAGCAGTGGCTAAATCATAGCTGATTGCGATTTTGCTCAATGAACCTGAGGTGTCTGTGGGTGGATTTTCAGTTTCTTTGCCATCAGCGATCCTAAGGCCTGGATCATTAACAATCACACCGTTAAAGGGATTACTGTCATCCGTGATTTCAGAATTCATATTGGATGTTTTTTGGCAGTTGTTAAATGAAATCATCAGGGGCAGGGTGATCAGGACAAATAATGAAGCTCTTTGGAATTTGCGAAAATATTTGTTAGACGAAAGTCTGAATTCAGGCTTCATAGTTCCCCACACATCAATATCTTCGGCAAAAAAGCCTAAAAACTTTAGGACTTTGGGCTGGCCACATCTCAAAACGAGACTGAAAAATATTAATTCTGTGATTTCAATTTTCAAAATTTATGCTTTTGGTCTTCTTTAAACTGGCCACAGCTCCTGCTTCTCCGCTCGGGCCAAGCCCCCGCCTTCCTGGCTCCGCGGAGAACCTTTATAGATAAAGATAGAATTTAAAAATACAAATTCCTCTTAGTTTGGTTTTTTAGTTGAGGGGTCTTTTGTGTGGCCTGACCCAGAGGGGTCAGGCGGGTTGATTTAAGAATTTAAATTATGGTTGGAAATCAGTGATCCAAGCCACGTAACAGTTCATCGCAGCACCTACTTGTACAGCCAAGATTGTATAAGTGCTCTGGAAGCTGGTGGGACCGTTGGCTGGGCTGAAATACGTGTTTGTACAAGCGCCACTGAATGTATACGTCCTGCTATTAGCAGTATCACTTACAATCAAGGTGTAGGTTGCGCCGCTAACAATATTCGAAAGATTGATAGTGGATCCGCCCGGAGCTTCAAGCACATGGATGTTTCCCAATGACATATTTACGTTGGCACCTGATGGGATCACATTTACAACTGATCCGCCGGCGCCGTTGACTTGCATTTTTAAATTAGCGTTTGCTGTCTGTCCCACGCCGACGTTTCCAGATGATCCTGAAATGTTCATTCTTGTGGTACCACCAGTTTCGATATTTAAATCACCGGCATTATTATTGCCAATGGTTGAAGCTGTGGTGCCACCAAAATTATTTCCACCATTAATAAATGCCGAGTTTGATTGGTTTTCAGTTAGAGTCAAATTTCCACCTGAAAACTGAAATTGTGTGTTCAATCCTGCGTTTGTAGGTACTGCTGATCCAGCAGTTGTATTGGCTAAAAATGAATTTGCAGGAATTTGAGCCAATCCCACAGTCACTGCACCGGTTGTTCCGCCACCCGATAAGCCTCCGCCAACTGCAACGGCCACTTCAGTGATGTCACCAACACCACTGATGTCGGCAGGGACCAGTGTTGCTGGAGCCCAGTTTGTTCCATCAAATCTTAAAACCTGAGAAATACCTGGAGCAGTGGCTGCTACGTTTACTCCGCGGATGCGTGCAACTGTTGCGGCAACAGAGCCAGTGCCAGTAGCAGTTACGTCACCAGTAAGAGTCGTGATACCATTTACTGCAGGCGCTTGCCATGTTGGAGCTGCAGCACCGTTAGAAGTTAATACTTGGCCAGCAGTCCCTGCTGATAATGCTGCTGGTAATCCAGAAGCATCAGTACTTACCACTCGGTTTGCTGCCAGTGTGGTCGCAGCAAGATTTCCGGTACTGTTAGAAGTGATAAAACTATTGTTTGCAAATCCACCAACAGCTGAACCAGACAGTGTCGCGTAACCCCAGTTGCCTGAGCTATACTGCAATACCTGACCATTTGTTGGAGCCGCTGTATTTGTAATACCGCGACCATGAATCCCAGTAACTGTGACAGATCCAGAAGAAGCAATCGAAGCATCCCCAGACATCGGCACGCCAGTAGCGACACCTGCGGCCCCTACAAAAATATTATTGTTAGCTAATGTATTTGATAGTTTTGCAGTGAAAGCAACATGGTCACCATTTGACAGAAGTCCCGCAGTAACACCAGAAGTAGAAGCCATTGGGATATTTAAAGTGTGAGTATCAGAAGCTGAATTCCATGAAGGGGCTGTACCTGTAGTGCCAATGGCCAATGTTTGGCTATTGCCTGTTTGAGGAGATCCCCCAACACCTAGGCTTGAGATGCCTGAACCAGAAGCCGCTAAGCCTGTCCAGCCTGTTCCATTACAGAATTCTAGGTTGGCACCGTTCATGCGAACCACACCCAGTCTACCAGCATTACAGGCTCCAAGATCATTGGCTGCTTTAACTGAAAAATTCTGACAGGTAACATTATCGCTACCGCTTAAATAAGTCAGCATTTGGCCTTCAGGGCAAGATCCCGAAGCCTGAAACCAAGCGCCAGTTACGTTTGATCTGATATCTGGAATTTGCAGATTTCTAAATGCTGCCACTCCTGACCCAGAAAGTGGTCCTGCAAAAACCTGGTTTTGAGTTCTAGAAGCCGAAGCAAAAGCAGAATAAACTGGATCGGTTTCAGCACCAACGGATGCAGAACATTCCCATCCTGGAGTTGGAAGTAGTGCCGTATTGTATTTACGAACTTCACCATTAGCACAAGCGGCCATTGTAATAGCAACACTTGTTCCTGTTGTTACAGCAGTAATGCCATTGGATCCAGTAACTGCGCCAATTTTATCATTGAAAGTATTAAAGTTTGCAGAAGACAAATATCCATCAGTAGTTGTCGAGGCTTGATTAATTCCTACAGTTGGAGCAGTCGCGGTTCCAGCAATCACTATTGGGGATCCACCAGTTGCTGCAACAGATTGCACACCAGATCCTGCAACACCCAGGGTAACCCATGAGGTTCCGTTACAATAATCAAGTGAAGTTCCGCTGTATCTGATTTTACCAGCAGCAGAACAAGCAGCATCGTTACCCACACGGATTGATCCAGCCACTGCTAAATTGTTGGAAGCCGCATCGAAAGTAAAATTAGCTGAACCCTCAAAATTTCCACCGCTATTTTTATATTGAACGGCGTTTGTTGGACCGTTTGCAGAAACTGTAGCAGTTAGTTCTCCGAGCGCAGAAAGACTGAGGGATGGACCTAAAGTGATTTGCTCTGCGGGACCATTGCCAGCAGAAAATCTGCCCAGCAGTCTGCCTGAATCCACTGTCAGGCCAGAAATCCCAGTTGATGCAATCACATCCCAATTTGTAGTTAAGAGATCATATCTGTAAATGCGCCTTGTGTCTGTGGCCACAAACAAATCACCATTCGCTGGTGCTGGTGTGGTAGGCCACACGCCATCTAATCCCGAAGTGATTGCCGATGTTCCGCCACCATTTCTGACAGCGTTTGTAATACCGTAGCCACCTAAAGTAGTTGGTAAACCCGAAGTGATTTTTGTCCAATCTAAATTCGGAATGTCAGCTGCAACAAGTCCAGTACCACTTGTTACTCGGCCAAAGGCGTCTACTGTTAATTTGGTATAGGTACCTGCCGAAACACCGCTCGAAGCCAAATTAATAATAGGATTTTCTGGATCAGTGGCATTGACTGTTAAATTCCCAGCGGTTCCCACCACAGATTTTACAACACCGGTAATATTTGAAGCTGTCAGAGGTTGCGCTGACCATGTCGTACCATTACTCATCAGTATTAAGCCGTTATCGCCAGTTGTTGTTTGTAATTGCGAAACTGTGATTGAAATTGGATTCGAAGTCACTGTCGTGACGCGCCCTTTAGCGTCCGTAGTGATTACCAAGGCATTGCTGGTTGAACCATAGGGCCCAGGAGTTCCCACATTGGGCAGTTGATTGTCTGAAACTGTATGACTGGTTACAAAGCTTACGTTAGCCGCTGAATTAGGATTAGTGCTGTTGGTATTAACATTTATAATTTCAGAATTCTGTGCATTGATTGTATTGGTATTTGAATCAAACAAATCTACTAGGAAATTAAAATGACTGTCAGAAAATATTTTAAAATTCTTGCTATTTGCGACACCGACTTTTGCGATCTGGTTGACACCGTAACCACCGATTTCACGAGCTTGGTGGGCAAAAGGAATTGATTTAATTTTCATGTTGCCGACTTCTATTCTTTGACCATCAGATTTGACAATAGTCACATTTAGCAATCGATCTGATTGGTATCGGTCAGGAACAAATAATCTTGAACCAGAGGCGCTTTGGCATGACACCGCTGGGATTTTGAAAGCTCCAGCTTGGTTTGTAGTATCAACTGGTGGGTTAATAAAGATTTTAGACATATCAGTGATGCCAGTACCAAACTGTGGTGAGCTGCCTTCACCAATTACTAAAGAAAAATTTCCTTCAGGTTGGATCAATCCTGGGGGTTGGATTTCAGAATAAAGTACGCAAGACTCAACACCTGGGCCCACGCCATCAATCAGGTTTGATTGTCCGATAATTTGAACTTGGAAATATGCACCTGGGTCGACGAACTTGGTGCCGTCAGGGTTTAAAACCTTACCGTTTAAAACTATACCGCTATTTAATGACGCCAGCGTCGTGCTTGATGCCATCAATGCAAATAGAATAATTAAGTGTTTCATCACCTTCACCCCTTGATATCCCCAGAATAAAGCAAACATTGAATTTTTGCTTTTTTAATTAAATTGTAGTCACTATTCCGACGTATTTTGATACAGGCTTGATTGATTTCTGACTTTGATAAGTCAATTTGAGACAGTATCGGCACTACATCGGCCAAAAAAACAAAACCCGATTTAATTGAAGCATTAATTTTTAAAATATTTTCGACGTCAAGGGTACTGACATTCAGATTTGATAAGTTAAGATTTTTTTGTAATACAAAATTCTTCACCAAAATTCCCCTTTAGGTGTACCTGTCTTTTATCGGTACTTACGTCCCAAAAATTGAGTTATTCACAGTGTTTGTGCAGGAAATTTTGAATAAGTCGTATCACAATGATATCGGTGTCAGCGCTGTATCAGTTAGGTACAAAAAAACTGTATTGATCTGAGATTTTCACTATGAAAACGCGGCCTATTGTTAAAGCAGAAAAACTCAGATCAAACTGTTTATTGGGTTATAAAACTGAAAAAGTGCTTACTTAAAAGTAACTAAATAAATCAGGCGGGGGTTGTTTTGGGGGGCGCTGTAATCCAAGCGCACACCTGGGAACAAGCCCAGTCCCCATTGGACGGCTTGGCCTGACGAAAAGACTTCGTACTGCCCCGCCAATCCGTTTGTAGAAAAAGACAAAATATTATTGACCGCAGCTCCTGCCAAAAAAGCTCCAGCGGGAGCGGCTCTTGTTGCAGAGGGTACTGAAATCTGTGTGACAATATAAAAACTGTTATTGGTGGTTTGAATGGCATTATCAATCAGTGTGTCTGACATAGCGCCGGGGGTATTAAAAAATTGAACAGACGTGTTGTCGACTGCTGTGGCACCAGTCACTGCGTAATAATAAATCGAACCGTGAGTGTTATTAGGACATCCATCACATTCAACCTGCAAATCACCCGGTATAGCCGTGAATGTCAAATTTCTGAGATACATTCCAGTTCTTAGGCCCAACGAATTATTGGTGAAAATCTCAGTCCAACTGCCGCCGCCGCTGTTTTTCATATCGATCGATCCAGTATTGGAATTAAAAATAGCAACTGCAACCAACAAAGTGCCAGAGGGAAAAGTCACCGGGTTAGACCAAATATTTGAACCAGGGTCCTCGTTAACAGAAATTCCAGGGACACCGCCAAACCATGTCATGGGGGCACTGGGTCTGCGTTTCCAAAAAGCACCTTGTTGAAATTGGGCCTCAGACAAAACGCAAAACAGATTGGCTAAAACAAAAATCAATTTAGCTATTCTGAGATTGCAGATAAAGCCCATGTTAATATTCTACATCCTTATAAGACAAAAACCCCAGTGATTAGGGGTTTTTGGTTTAGAAATCTTTTAAACAAACCTATATCAAGCATTAATTGTTTAGTACCCTGGTGTCCAAGATATATAAACATCAGTTCCAGCCACTGCCATATTAAATACTGTGTGTCTGCCAGCAGTTGTTGTGCAAGGACCAGCTCCAGCATTGCAATCAGGTGGATACCTAACTGTAAAGCCAGGGAATGCAAACGAACAAGCACCTGATGTAGTTCCTTTTACGATAAAGAAATAGGCAGCACCGTCTTGAGCATTGTTAAAGGTGAAATCTGTATCTACTGCGGAAGCTGTACAGCTTTGTGAAGTGTACTGAGTGTTTCCGTTGTTCCAGCTGTAGCTTGTAGGCAGAGCTGTTACACTGGCCACTGATCGACCAACGATTTGTCCACCAGTAGTTGCGTTCATTACCAGATTGCCACTAATGTTTGCTCCACCAGCAACTGTCACTCCGCCGTTGATTGTTGCACCACCATTTACTGTAGTGCCGCCACCAGCACCGATTTGGATTCTGGCAAGGCCTCCTGTGATGATATCTAGGCCAGTTGCATTTGTTGAACCAATTGATGAAGTTGCTGCAGGTGCATTGCCACCAATTACCCATGCATTTGATCCGGCATCATTAGCTGGTTCCCATCGTGTAAGGGCATTATTCCATGCCAGCACTTGTCCGTTTGTTGGAGCCGTAGAGGCTACGTTTCTGCCTTGGATTCTGACAACTGTATTTGTACCTGAAGCACCAGTCACGTCACCACCCAGAGTGACTCCGCCAATTGCAGTTAACGATGTACAAACAAAATTTCCTGTAGCATCAAAACTGATAACCTGATTGAGTCCACAATTTGTGGCTTGCAGGGCTCCAGTTGCACTAGTTGTCATTACTCTGTTAGCAGCAAATGAAGGCAAATCCGCAGCAACCATCGTTCTGAAGCTTGGCGCGCCAGCCGCAGCAGTAGGTGCTGCAAAAAATGTTCGTGCAGCCTGAGAGCTAAAATCCAAAGTGATATTACCAGATGTAGTGATTGCAGGTGTTGCCGTCATATATGATGGAACCGCTATTCCAACACTAGTCACAGTGCCTGTTGCAGCGTTAACCCAAGAGGCCAATCCAGTAGCGTCTGATCCCAGAACTTTTCCAACACCAGGTGCTCCGCCAGTGATTCTGATTGTACCATTGACATCTAATTTTGCACCGGGGGTTGCAGTACCAATACCCAAGTTTCCGTTTTGATCCAGAGTCATTTGGTCAGTTTGTGTGGCCGAATTGTCTGCAGTGGTTGCAAACACTAATCGGCTACCCTGTGCAGTTGTAGTCCAAGCCTGAGTCGCATGTGCTCTGATGCCAGACAATGTTGTGCCATATCCAGAACCTGTATGACCCACAAAAGTCACTCGGCCAATCATATCATTCAATGCTGTAGCTGTTGGTGCAGCGATTGATCCGTTAGAAGATCTCAGAACCAGATTTGATCCGTTAGCACCATTAGCTCTGTCCACATAAAACGGTGTGGTGCCAGCTGCATGAAAAAATCCAGCAGGAGTGGCTGTACCAATACCGACCTCACCTGTTGATAAAACTGTCATTCTGGCAATGTTGTTTGTTCTGACTGATAATGGCTGAGCGTCTGTGGTTCCTAAAAAGTTCGCAGCTGATATGCCACTGTTACCAGTTAATGCCCAAGCGTTTGCACCTGGATTATTTTGTGGTTCCCATCGTGTAAGGGCGTTATTCCAAGCTAAAACTTGTCCAGCAGTTGGAGCTGTAGAAGCAACATCTCTGTTTTGAATTCTAACAACACTGTTTGCACCAGTAGTACCAGTCACATCACCACCCAATGTAATAGCTGGCAGGTCAGTGGCAGTTAGTGTTCTGAAAATCGGAGCGCCACCACCAGCAGGAGCCGCAAACACAGTTCCGTTAGCTTGTGGAGGAGTGTTCAAAGTTAAAGTTCCAGCAGAAGTAATAGGTCCACCAGTGATTGTAAAAGCTGTGTTGTTTGAAGCTGCTGCAACACTAGAAACTTTGCTGTTAAAATTTGCGTAATCCAGATTTGAAATCAATCCAGCGGTTACACCCAGTGATGAAGCCATGGGGATGTTCAGAGAATGAACGCCAGTTCCAGTGTTAGTAGAAAACGCTGGAGCCACACCCACAGTGCCTACGGGGCCAAAAGATTGTGTGGCATTAGTAGCACCATTTAATGATTGGATCCCAGTTCCAGAGGCTGAAAGCACACCAGTAGTTGGATTAAGGTTAAGACCAACACCCAATGAAATTTCTTGAGCAATGCCAGCTGCAGAGTCAAAGCGACCTAAAATTCTTTGGCCTGAAATATTTTGGATTTTTGCATAAGTCACATTGCTATTTAAAATCTTGGCTGTTGTTACTGCGTCGTTTGCGATTTTTACAGTAGTCACTGCATCGTTAGCAATTTTGACAGTTGTAACTGCGCCATCAGCAATTTTTGGAGTTGTCACTGCGTTGTTAGAGATAGTAGCAGTTACAGCACCAGGACCAGTTGCCGTCACATCTCCATTCAGCGAAGTGATTGCAGATGAGGCCGCGTTTGCGGTTGGTTCCCACTGTGACAAAATGTTGTTCCAAGCCAAAACCTGCCCAGCAGTTGGAGCAGTGGCTGCGACGTTTCTGTTTTGGATTCTAACAACACTGTTTGCACCTGTAGCTCCAGTCACATCACCAGCCAATGTAATAGCTGGCAGGTCAGTAGCAGTCAATGTTCTGAAAATTGGAGCACCACCACCAGCAGGAGCTGCAAATATAGTTCCGTTAGCTTGTGGAGGAGTGTTCAAAGTTAAAGTTCCAGCAGAAGTAATAGGTCCACCAGTGATTGTAAAAGCAGTGTTGTTTGAAGCTGCTGCAACGCTGGAAACTTTGCCGCTAAAATTTAGGTAGTCAGCGTTTGAAATCAATCCAGCGGTCACACCTAATGATGAAGCCATTGGGATGTTTAGTGAGTGTACGCCAGTTCCAGTGTTAGTAGAGAATGCTGGTGCAACACCAATTGTACCTACGGGGCCAAAAGATTGTGTGGCATTAGTAGCGCCATTCAATGATTGGACTCCTGTACCAGTGGCAGAAATTGTGATTGCACCTGGTGTTTTAGAAATTGTAACACCAGCACCCGCAGTCAGTGTGGCTGCAGTTGGAGCCGCTGTACCGCCTGATGTATTGGCCAGGATGCTTCCGTCAGCGATGCCGTTCAGTGACACAGTTGGAGTTGTTCCAGCAGTGACGTTAACAATGCCTGATCCTGAAACACTGGTAACTTTATTATTAAAAGTTGTCCAATCAGCAGAGCTCAAAGCACCGCGATTAGCTGCAGAGGCCGTTGGTAAATTGAATGTGTGCACAGAGCCCGCAGAGCTGATCGCAAAATCAGATCCTGCAGTGCCAGTTGCAAATGTCTGTGTACCAAGTGTTAAACCATTTAGGTTAGTCAGACCAGCACCAGAAACACCAACAACTATGATGGCAGTTCCATCCCAGTATTTGATTTGGTTAGTGGTCGAGTTAAACCATGTACGTCCTTTGTCAGCAGCTGTCAGGCCAGTTGGGTCAGTAACATAGTTGCCCAGTCTTAAGTTTTCATTAGTGTTCATGCTGATGGAACCAATGTTGGTAATATCCATAGCAGCAAAGTCACCAGATAATCCGATGATAGGTGCAGAAGCAGATCCAGTATTTGTGATTGGAGCTGTTACTGTGACGCTAGAAACTTTGCCGCTAAAATT
>JBIKLL010000012.1:0-50401 GCA_044359815.1 Pseudobdellovibrionaceae bacterium | reverse complement strand
AAGAAAGCTTTCAGACAATTGTGTCTAAAACATCACCCCGACAGAGGGGGATCATCTGATAAATTTGGATTGATTAAGCCCGCCTATAGCGAGCTCTTGTCTGTTATTGAATAGACTGCAGACTACTGAATAGGTCTGAATTTAATCCGCTTAGGCTCCAGAGCAGCGTCACCCAATCGAGCTTTACGGTCTTCTTCATACTCTGAATAATTGCCGTTAAAAAACTCAACCTTAGAATCACCTTCAAAGGCCAATATGTGAGTGCAAATGCGGTCCAGGAACCATCGATCATGGGAGATCACCACCACACAGCCCCCAAATTCAAGCAAGGCTTCCTCTAGTGCCCTCATAGTATTAACATCTAGATCGTTGGTTGGCTCATCCAGCAACAGCAGATTCCCACCGGTTTTAAGGATCTTCGCCATTTGTAGTCGGTTGCGTTCACCACCTGACAGGGTCCCAACCTTTTTCTGCTGATCAGTCCCTGAAAAATTAAACCATGATACGTAGGCTCTAGAATTAACCTCTCGACTGCCCAATTGAACTGTCTCTCGCCCGCCAGTGATTTCTTCAAACACAGATTTATTGGATTCCAAAGAATCCCTGGATTGATCGACGTAGGCCATTTTAACTGTGGAACCCACATGAAATTCGCCAGCGTCGGGCTTGTCCCTGCCAGAAATTAAATTAAACAATGTGGTTTTACCGGCACCATTGGGGCCAATCACACCGACTATTCCCCCTTTGGGAAGTGCAAAATTCAAATCATCAAATAACAATTTACCACCAAAAGCTTTGCGCACATGCTTGGCTTCAATGACCTGATCACCCAGCCTTGGCCCAGCTGGGATGTAAATCTGTAGCTCTTGCATTTTTTCAGGAGTTGGATCCTTCAGCAAATTTTCGTAATTAGACACTCGGGCTTTGCTTTTGGACTGTCTGGCTCTGGGTGATGAGCGAACCCACTCAAGCTCTCTTTCCAAAGTCTTTGCTCGCTTTTCCTCAGTCCTTTGCTCTTGCTTTAATCGACGTTCTTTTTGCTCTAACCAAGACGTGTAATTACCCTTAAACGGAATCCCCTCACCACGATCTAATTCTAAAATCCAACCAGCTACATTGTCCAAAAAATACCTATCATGCGTGACGGCAATAACAGTCCCGGGAAATTTTGCTAAAAATTGCTCAAGCCATGCAACACTCTCTGCATCTAAATGATTTGTCGGCTCGTCCAACAGTAAGATATCAGGGTTTGATAATAACAACCGGCAAAGGGCCACTCGGCGCTTTTCACCACCTGACAGATTCGTCACTGGCAGATCACCATCCGGACATCTTAATGCATCCATGGCTCTGTTAATTGTTTGATCCACTTCCCAACCATTCAGTGCTTCGATTTTTTCTTGCACTCGCCCCTGCTTTTCAATCAGCTTTTCCATTTCGTTGGGGTCTAAATTGGGATCATTAAATTTTTCGCTGATCTGATTAAATTCTTGCAATAAAAATGGCAGCTCACCCATGCCTGAAAAAATATTTTCCTTCACAGTTTTGGTGGGATCCAATTCGGGTTCTTGCTTCAGAAAACCGACCTTGAAAGCCCTGGCTGGAAAAGCCTCACCCAAGAAATCCTTGTCTTCACCGGCCATAATCCGCAGCAGAGAGGACTTTCCAGATCCATTCAAACCCAGCACTCCAATCTTTGCTCCGTAAAAATAGGACAAATAAATGTCTTTTAAAACATACCTCTGAGGAGGATAGACTTTTGAAACACCCTTCATCGTGTAGATAATATCCTGAGACATATAAATCCTTTTGCAAATTTTGAGGATCCACAGAGTCCATAAAATCAGCAAAAAAGTCAATTGTGTTGACCAAAACCCTATCTGACCTTCAAATAATCAGAATGAGTCCATCCAAAAAAGCAAATATCAAAGGGAAAATCACACCCAGCCCCGAATCCGCACAGGCAAAGAACAAAGTGACCTCTTGGACTTCAGCTAAATTCAGATTGTCTAAGGCCATCACAGATTGGGATCAGATGTCCAAAATAGATTTGCCAGACAGACAAAAGGAAAAAATGCAAAAATTCCGCACCTTGCTGAAAGAGCTCGAAGCAAAGCTCAAGGAATTTGACTGAGCCTGGTACTGTATCAGCTGGCCAGCTAGTTAGTGTTTATGCATACAATCTGGGGATTGGATTTCAAAATTGTCTTTTTGGATTTTCCATTCATCAGGGGTGAATGCAAACTGAGACAGAGCATGCACAGAATTTTTCATTTCTGTATCTAAAACAGAAAAAACCTTTTGCTGTCTTTGCACTCGAGACATGCCCTTAAAAAAATCAGAAACCACAATCACTCTAAAGTGGGACTCTGTTCCCGGTGGCCTTGAATGCTTGTGGCTTTCGTTTTCAATAACTAAAAAGCTGGGGTTCAATGCTTGCTTTAGCTTATCTTCGATGGCCGCTCGAACCGTCATTGGGGGCTCAATTGTTTTTTGAACCATCGTCTTTTTGTTTTTTCAAGATAGTTTCTGCCCTGGATTTAAGCTCGTTAACTACGACCTGAGCCTTCATTCCAGCTTGCAGAACCTTCATCATGACTTTTTCAGTTTGAGGAGACGCCATGATTTTCTTTTCAACTTCTTTAGCTTTTTTCAACCCTCGGCCCAATAACAATTGAGCAATCGGATGACCTACTGGCAGGTTTTCAAATGTTCCATCATGTACCCATTCGGTAGCAACGTCTTCCAGCAATTCAAATGGCTTTGGAAATTTGGCACGCAAAGTTTCGCTGCCATAAAAATTTATTTCCACTCGTTCTGAGTCTGAGTTTCTTGATTCTGTTTGAGTTTTCACATTTTCTGTTTTTGATTCTTGCATTGGGACCTCCACATATTCTACAGAATCATCGGCAGATTTCTTTTTGTCATTGACTGATGTCATCCTTACTAACCTTTCGTCCTCTCGTCCAGGTCGGCGTTTTTGAAATCCGGCGGCCTCAGGTTTTTTCTTATTTTTAGAGTTTTTATTCAGACTGTTTTTATGAAACGCACCAGCAGCCTTGCTGGTCTTGGAAGATTTAGCTTTTGCTGATTTTTTGTCAAATTCTCGAATGGAAGGCATAGTTAACCCGCTTTCAGTTTTGAATTTCTATATAAACCCTAAGAGTTCCTTTGTCACTAGATCATAATCTGTTTTTGCATGGGTGTTGGTTGTAAAGATAGTTCTGCCAGTTCCAACTGCAGACTTCAGCTCTGTCGAGGTCCTAATATAGTGCTTCAAAAGCAAATCTTCATATTCATCCATACAATCAGCCAGAATCTGTGCGCTAAGAGTTTCACGACCATCAAATCGAGTGAACAAAACTCGCTCTTGAAACTTTAGGCCAAATTCTTTTTTCAGGTCCTTCAGATCCTCTAAATGCTTTTTAAGCCCTATCAATGAAAAACGATCTGGGTTGATTGGTAAAATAATCTCATTGCTAGCGCAGGTCACAGCTGTGTTAACTGCCGACAGACTGGGAGCTGTATCAATAATAATCAAATCGTAATGGGCTTTAATTTCTTTCAGAGGTCCCTTGATAGCGTTTGCCCAATTTTTATTGGAATTCAGAATACTTCGGTCCAGAACGCTGTTATTCAGACTTGAAGGGATTAAATCCACCCCTGGCTCGACCGGCAAAATCGCATCTTTGATCGAAACACGTTTTTCAAAAATATCTAACCAAACAGGCACATCCTCTTGGCCGCTGCCTAAAGCAAATGTTAAATTTGCCTGCTGATCCAAATCCACAAACAGCACTTGCGCTCCCCATTGAGCCGCTCGCAAGCCAAAATTATAAGCTGAAGTGGTCTTAGCAACCCCACCCTTTAGCATTTGAAACGAAACCACCTTGTGCGGGAACTTATAACCATGGGCTGATAAAATCTTTCTGGCAACCTGGGGACTGACTAGGCTTTTAAGCTTTTGAGGACCGCACTTTTTTTTGATTTCGTCATTAACCTTGGTCACTGACAGTTCTAAAAAGTCAGCCAGATCAGAAACACTCAACATAAAGTTATTTTTAGCTTTCTGGGACACAAAACACCTCAGACTTTCCATGCGATAGGGTTAAAAATATTCGATCACTACAGGAAGCTTGAATCAAGCTCCATCTGCATGCATGATGCGCCTCAAATGAGTTCAATCATAATAAGAAATAGATTTTCAAAGACTTCGTCAGTTTTACGTCAAGAATTTCAGTCCCGCTTTCAAGACACAGGGCGCGCAACTGCTGACAGATTTGTCTGGGACTATTGGAACCACAAAGGGATTTATTGCCATTTGCGGACACCCGCCACGGAATTTTTCAGCCAAAAAAATTATTTAAAATTACACAAAGAACTGGTGATGTGGGGTCGGAAAAATCTAGGCTGCTGGGACATTTCGCCACCCTGGCTTAGCTGCTACACCGAAGGCCATTATCAGGATTGGCACACGGACGTCCCCCATGGACCGTGGGCATTCGTGCTGTCACTTACGACCAAAAATCTAGTGGGTGGCGAAACCACCCTTTTGAATCCTTTAGTCTTAAATTACTGGAAAAATTTTTCTGATTTTAAAAGCCGCGAACAAGACAGTTTACTCGTCAAAATCAAACCGCAATTTAACAGGCTGATTGTTTTTGACCCCCGAATTCCGCATAGTGTTTCCAAAGTTGAAGGCGCTAAGGATTTAGATTCAGCCAGACTGGTGCTGCATGGATGGTTCACAGAGCCGAAAACCTATATCGATGGTTTTTTGCCAAAGGCCACCACTGAAACCAAACTCAACCAAGCCTTTGAGCAAATTTTAGAAGCCGTGAATGCCCACCCCATCATGACCGGTGTCATCACCTTAGGAATTCAGGTCAATCGAGTGGGCCGAGTGACTGATTTAAAATTTTTAACTAATAATTTGATCACCGTGGACGGCGACAAACCCCGACAGTTCTTAGCTGAGCTTTTAAAAATCTATTCTGAACTGCAATTTTCAAAATCCAAGGGCACAACAAAAATCACTTTGCCGTTGATCTTTCAATAAGACTTCGTAGAATTTTAGATATGAAAAAATGGATCAAAAAATTGGGCCTGTCCCAAGAAGACTATTATTGGACTGGTGCCATCGTTTTGTTTATTGGATTTATTGCTTGGATCACACCAAAAACTGTTTGGAACACCCTGCCCGCCACCGGCGGCGACACGGGCTCGCATTTTTTCCCGCTTTGGGTGCTGGTTGAAAAAGCCTTGCCTCATTTTCAGATCCGCACATGGAGCCCTGGAAATTTAATGGGTGAGCCTTTATTATTACACTATTTTCCCGGACCGTTCTTGTTTATGGCCTTTTTGTCTTTGTTTATGCCTTTGGGATTGGCTTTTAACATAGGGACCATGGCTCCGCTGTTTGCATTTCCGATGAGTCTTTACTTTGCAATGTCACGGATGAATGTCAGCTATCAGTTTCGGTTTGCGGCCGTGGCCGCCAGCTTTTTAGCTTTATTTAACGAATCTTATTCCATGTGGGGTGGCAACGCGACCAGTTTGCTGGCTGGTCAATATGCTCATCTGTATGCCCTCAATTTTCTGTTTATCACAATCGGGGTCATTGCTAATGATCTGAAATATAAAAATTCCTACTGGGCAGCTATCCCAACCGCCATCACTGCCCTTTGCCACAGCTATATTTTTATGCTGCTTCCCTTTGTGTTTTTAAGTTTTTTGGTTTGTGGAGATGTTAAAAAATTAAAACAGAATTTTAAATATTTCTTCATCGTTGGGATTTTGGGGATTTTAATGGCAGCTTGGTTTTTAATCCCACAGATCATGCACGCACCTTGGATGACTGGAAACGCAATGAAGTGGGAATTCAGCAACGTGTGGAAAGAACTTTTCCCAATAAATTTCAGGGCTCTTGCTGTGATTTTTTTAATTTGCTTTCCCGTGGTCACATATTGGATCGGTAAAGACAAATTAGAGGTTTCTCAGTTTGGGCGGGATTTACTGTTTTGGTTAATACCTATCGTATCCTGCGTAGTGATGTTTTTTATATTTCCAAAGTTTGGCTTGGTGGACGTCAGGGCTGTGCCTCAGATCAATATATTTTTTTGCATCATAGTGGCTTATTTTTTGGTTTCTGCAGTCAAGCCGCTGAACGAAGGCCTGCGCTTGGGGGCCGTTTGCATTTTTATAGTATTTTGTTTAGCGTGGACAAAATCTCAAATTTCAAATTATCCCCACTGGGTGAACTGGAATTATTCGGGCTGGACGGCAAAACCCAAATGGGTTAACGCCAAAGAAATCTTTGAAGCCGTAAAAGGCGATTTCACTATGCCCAGAATGTCCAATGAGCATAATCCCGTTTTAAATGATGCTGGAACGACCAGGATTTTTGAATCACTGCCCATGTTTGCAAAAAGAGCAACTATGGAAAGCCTTTATCAAGAAGCCAATCAGATGTCTCCGATGACTTATTTTTTGCAAGCTCGGATTAGCAAACAACCCAGCTGCCCCATCAGAGGTTGGGACTGCACCAGTATGAATTTTGAAGGCTTGGACGATGTTTTAAAAATTTTAGGTGTTAAGGATTTGATTCTGGCCAGTGATGAAGCAAAAAAAGCAGTCCTTAAAAATAAAAACCTTAAAAAAACTGCAGGCAGCGGAGTGTTTGAAGTCTGGTCGCTAGACGCCCCGGTATCGCTGGTTGAGGTTGTAAACGCAGAGCCCGGTCAAATACCAATGAAAAACTACCAAAGGGTTTTTTATGATTGGTTGTTAAAATCAAATAAAAATCCTCCGCAATATTTAATCACTCATCCAAAATCCTTGATGCCCAAAGCTGATTACACGGCCTCTGAATGCCACCCATCCTTGGCGGTGGATTTTAATCTGTTAAAACTAAAAACAGACTGTCCTGGGAAATTACATCTGGTTAAATTTGCCTACCATCCAACATTTAAGGCCAGCACAGGTGATGAGTTGTTTATGATGAGCCCTGGCTTTATGGGGATTGTACCTTCAGCAAATGAGGTTGAGTTTAAGTTTGGGCAATCGTGGCTGTGGACCTTTAGCAGCTTACTATCAGCACTGACGTTATTGGGATTTCTGATTTATCACCGCAACAGCCTGATCGACATATTTTTTGAACGCACAGAACCTAAATAATCAGCTGCGCTTACTATAGATGGCACACTTGTCTGGGTTGATTTTTCTGTGGTTAATTTGAATTTAAAAAAATATTTCTATGTTTTTACACCTTGAGAATACTTGCTAACGGCCGCAAGCTCATCTCTCGTATTGTGTCATAAGCTTAAAAGCAATTAATCAATCAAGAGTTAGTTTTCTGAAATCAGAATTTGTATTTTTAAAATATTTCTTTGTTTCTATACCTTTTGAATACATTTGCGAGCGCGACGGTTAATTTATCGCCGCATATCTGGTGTTGTGTCATGGGGTTATTGATTTTCAAGGTAAAATATAAATACCATTTGATATTCGGGATAAATCAATAACTCCATGACACAATACGAGAGATGAGCTTGCGGCCGTTAGCAAGTATTCAAAAGGTATAGAAACAAAGAAATATTTTAAAAATACAAATTCTGATTTCAGAAAACTAACTCATACTCAGTGATAAATTTCGCTTTTAAATTAACCACAGATAACCACAGACAAGAGTGCCAGCTCCCAGATTATTAGGTTCTGTTGTGAACCAGGGACCTGACTTCGTCTGGAAAGACGACTTCGATTTTGTCAGATTGAGCGGTCTTTACGACTCCTAGGCCAAATTTTGGATGCTGCAATTTCTGATTAGTCTTAAATTGAGTTTTCATATTGTAGGTTACCGCCTGAGCCTCACCCAAAGACTGAATCAAAGTTTCGTATTCACTCTGATGTTGAAACTCTGAATTTTTGACTGAAACTCTTTTTCTGGGGGCCGCTGAAGTGGCTTTTTTGGTAGCCACAGAATACGTCTTGATTGATTTACAGATTTCACACTGAACTTTAGCTGAGGTCGCAGATTTATGAGCGATCACTACGTGGTATCTGCCAGCTCCACATTTTTTGCATTCCAGATGAATGTTTTTTGCAACAGCGGGCAGGGATTCAGTGCTCATTTGAAACTTCCTTGATTTTTTGTTGTGTAAATTTCCAGGGTGTCATTAATTTTTTTGGACTGTATATCCGCTGCACTTAAAAAATAAGGACCTTCTTTGTTCATCAAACGATTGTGAATTAATAACATTGTGTTTTCATCGTTTGGGTCTATGACTAAGTTTGTCCTTTGATATTTTTCTAAAAACACATAATCAGGTTCTCGTGTAAAAAACCTTTCCCAGCACTGGGCGTCCACGTTCACTCTGTAGGTCAGCGTGCGCGCATGCGAATGCACTGGCGTGTATGCAGTTACAATTTCCATATGACCATAGTGAGTGTGCAGCTTTAAAGCCGGACCGCCCCACTGGGTAAAGCCCAAACATTGTTCTACATTGGCGTACCACAATCCAAAAGCCTTTGATAAAAATCCCAGTCCATAAAAACGATCTTCCAGGGGCAACAACGAATTCACCGCACACAGGTTGTGGGCACACCACTGTCCCTTGGCCATAGTTGGAATTATAATAAACAGCGACAACGGCACCCAAGGCGATGGAAATTCTTTGGGTAAAATTTTTCTGAGGCTTTCTGGCAGTTTTTCCTCGCGCATAGCAAAGCCCGCAACAAATCCAGGGATGATCCCACAATCATAAAACACCCACCGAGGCATCGCCATGTCGGAGGGACCAAAGGCTTTGCCCTCGATATGATAAATCAATTCTGCAAAATTAATATTTACCAAATCCAACGGATCCAAATACAAAACGTCCTTTGAAAACCAATCCAATTTATGCCGACTGCCCGGGGCCTGAATTTTATTATCTGATCTGACAAACACATAGGGCTTGATGTCGCCTTCGGCGACGTGTTTGGTAAACCATTCTGCTTTTTTTAAAATAGGATTTATTTTCATTTCTTCAAGGGACCAATCATTTCCTCTGGACGCACACACTGATCAAATTTCTCTGCTGTCATTAATCCTAGCTTTACAGCTTCTTCTTTCAGAGTCGTTCCATTTTTGTGAGCTGTTTTTGCAATCTTTGCGGCATTGTCGTATCCAATATGAGGATTTAATGCTGTGACCAGCATCAATGAATTATCCAAATGCCTTTTGATCTGAGCTTTATTGGCCTCAATACCCACCAAACAGTTTGTTGTAAAACTGTCGCAGGCATCAGCAATCAGTCGGATAGAATTTAGAACGTTAAATACAATCACCGGCTTAAAAACATTCAATTCAAAATGACCATTCAAACCACCAATACTAACAGCAACATCATTGCCAATCACCTGGGCGCACACCATGGTCATGGCTTCGCTCTGAGTGGGATTGACCTTACCAGGCATAATAGAGCTTCCCGGTTCATTTTCAGGCAAATTCAGTTCGCCAATTCCACATCTGGGACCGCTGCCCAACAGCCTGATGTCGTTTGCAATCTTCATCAAGGACACTGCTATTGATTTTACAGCCCCGCTGACTTCGACCAAAGCATCATGGGTCGCCAAGCCTTCAAATTTATTTTCCGCACTGACAAAAGCGATTTGAGTTTCAGCAGCAATGGCTTTCGCAGCTTCAACAGCAAACTGCGGATGAGTGTTCAATCCTGTACCCACAGCGGTTCCGCCTAGAGCCAATTCATGCAAATGGGGCAAAGTATTTTGCACCCTTTTAATTGAATGCTTGATTTGCGTGGCATAACCAGAAAATTCCTGCCCCAGCGTCAGTGGCGTTGCATCCATCAAATGCGTTCTACCGATTTTAACAATGTCTTTAAATTGAAAAACCTTTTTATCAAATTCCTCATGCATGCGTTTAAGCGCTGGCAAAAGTCTGTTGTGAACCTGATCGCCTACTGCAATATGCATGGCGGTCGGAAAGGTATCATTTGAACTTTGCCCCTTGTTCACATCATCGTTTGGATGGATTTCTTTTGAGGGCAATTTTAGATTCATCAATGACATTGCACGATTTGCAATGACCTCATTGGCATTCATATTGGTTTGAGTTCCACTGCCAGTCTGCCACACGACCAGGGGAAAGTGATCATCAAGCTTTCCTTCGATGACTTCATTAGCGGCCTTTAAAATAAATTCTGCTTTTTTTGCATCTAACAATCCGAGCTTTTGGTTAGTAACGGCTGCGCATTTTTTTAAAATCCCCAAGGCTTTAATCATCTCGCGGGGAAATCGGTCACCACCAATTTTAAAATTTTCTTTTGATCTTTGAGTTTGCGCCCCCCAATATTTATCAGCAGGAACTCTGACGTCCCCCATGGTGTCTTTTTCGATTCTGAATTGTGTGTTTTCATCTGTGTTCATAAGCTAAGTTCGCCTTTCTACCATTCCAATGGCTGATTGGTCGGTTGGATAAATAACGACCTCTTGAATGTTCACATGTTTGGGTTGTTTGATCACCCATAAAATGGTCTCTGCAATGTCATCTGCTGTCAAAGGCTTCATCCCTGCATAAACCTGTTTTGCTTTTTGCTCATCAGCAAAACGAACATTAGAAAATTCTGTTTCAACCATTCCCGGTTCTATATTTGCGACTCTGATACCTGTGCCATGGACATCCTGCCGCAACCCTTCACTAAATGCCCTGACTGCAAACTTTGTTGCGCAATAAACCGCCCCACCAGGATAAACCCATCTGCCCGCCACTGAGCCCAGATTCACAACGAAACCTTTTTTATTTTTAATCATTTTAGGAATCAGCAAACTGGTGATATCGATCAGGGCTTTTACATTTGTTTGCAGCATCTGCGCGGTATCTGATGGTTTCAAATCTTGAACCTTTGCAGTTCCCACAGCAAGTCCAGCATTGTTAATCAGAATATCTAGATTATCCAGATCCGCAGACTTTTTTTCCACAAACAATTTCATGGATTCAAAATCATTCACATCCAATGCTACGGCCTCAAATTTTTGCTTGGGATATTTAGTTGCCAATGACTGTGACAACTTCAGAAGCCGGTCTTGCCGTCTGGCCAGCAAGAAAACTGAATAACCTGATTCTGCCAATTTGATGGCCGTCGCATGGCCAATACCACTGCTAGCGCCTGTGACCAGTGCCCAATTCATACATCACCTCTTTAAAGGGGGCATTATGTTGTGGGATCCTCAATCTTTCAACTGTTTCTAAAGTAAATCACAGACTTAACTGCTTCAGACCTATGGCTGGATTTTAAGCAGCTGCTTTTCAAAGCACTAAATCTATAGAATTCTTTTTAGATGGGGGAACATTTTAATGCACAAAACTACACTGCTAGGACTGATGCTTTTATCTCAGTCGGTTAATGCAAACTATCAATCAAAGGTTATCTACGGAGAAGACAATCGATTAGATTACTATGAATCAACAAAAAATATGCAAACGTTGGCGGACTCGACAGTTGGACTAGTGGATTACCGCGATCTGACAGAATCAAATGGCAAATTTATTTTAAAAACTCAAAACTACTCAAAGCGGATGAATCTGTGTCCCTCTGAAAGATTTTATGATCAGTTATCTGGCCCTTGGTGTTCTGGATTTTTAATCGGTCCCAACACAATGGTCACTGCCGGTCATTGCATCACCAGTCAGTCAGCCTGTGAAAAGGTCGCCTTTGTATTTGGTTTTAACAAACAAAATTCTGTAGAAACCACAACGTCATTTAATGCAGAAGATATTTATCGATGCAAAACAGTTTTGCACCGCGATCAAGATAATTTTGGTGCAGACTACGCCATTGTTTCGCTGGACCGTGAAACGACTCGCACACCCTTAAAATTAGCATCTGAGCTTCCCGGAACATCAACTGAACTGGTTGTTATTGGGCACCCATCAGGATTACCAACCAAAATTTCGGCCGGTGCCTTTATCAGAAATTCCAATACCGGATTTTTTAACGCCAACACTGATACCTATGGTGGCAATTCTGGATCAGCAGTTTTAAATGTCCTGACAGGCGAGGTTCAGGGGATCCTTGTGCGCGGTGAAACTGATTTTGTCTGGGAGGGCAACTGCCGAGTCAGCAAAAAGTGCCCTGAGTATGCCTGCCGTGGCGAAGACATCACAGACATTGCTGAAGTTATAAAAAAGCTTTCTACATTATAATTTTTCAAGTAAACAGAATCCATGGCCAAAATTATTGTTTATTCTAAAGTCCCCTGCCCTTACTGTGTGAGTGCTAAACGTTTTTTGGAAAACAGGGGTTTAGAATTTCAAGAAATTGATCTGACCGACCACCCTGACGAAATGATTAAGATGAAACAAAAATGGGGATGGTCGACGTTTCCCATAATCATCATTAACGATCAATGCATTGGGGGCTATCAGGACATGAAAGCCCTTGAAGAAGACGGTAAGCTGGAATCGCTACTTAAATAAATCAAGTCTGTCCCTGATTTAATGTTGCTAAAATTAAAATGATTCCAGGTGCTCTGTACGATCATCTAATATGACTGAATATGGCAGGTGCTCCGTGCCATCGTCAGCTATGACTGCAAAAGGCAGATTTACAAAAACTAAACTATCAGATTTTGCAGTGTCAGAAACACAATCATTCATTGAAAAGTCCTCTGCGTCTGCATAGCCATAAATTCCATGCCTCACTATAAAAGTGCATTCGAACAAATGCGGATTTCCCAGATATTTCGAAATCGACAATGTCAAAGTGAAGGTTCTAACACCTTTGCGTTTAGGATCACTGGAATCAGAGTTAAGTTTTTTAGCTAACCCGATGACTTTAACACTGACGTTTTGTGGGGGACTTTTTGAAAATCTGAGTCTGGTTTGAATCAGTTCAGCCAGTTTTTCTTTGTTTAAAATCAGTCCGGATTTGCCTTTAACTTCTTCGATAATTCCTTCATTCGAATCATAATTGGCCGCCTGAACCGCGAGGCCCAGCAACAAAACAACAGCAAAACCTAAAACTGATTTCATTCAAACCTCTTTGTTATTTCTTGATTCCAATTGTATATAGTGCGCCGCACCAATTTCGCAATCCCCCAGCTAAAACCAGGTAAAGACTTCATTAAATACGGCCTGACAGTTCAGAGATTTGGGGGATTTAAACATTGTTTTTGGCTGCAAATTTAACTATGCCTTTAAACACAATTTTAACAGGGGGGATTAAAAATGCTTTTATCAAATCAATTCAGAAATATCTGCGGATCTTTGGCTCAAATTGCTTTCTTGTTTTGCGCTTGGGCTTTTATCCAAGCACCTATAAATGCCTTTGCTCGATTTGACCAAACTGTTTACCTGTGCGGTAACAATCATGACGAAGCCTTTAATAAAAAAAGCCTGTCAATTGCCCAAGCCACAATCAAGACTGATAATAATTCAAGACTTGAGGGCGGACGGGAAGTTATCTTATTTCAAATCGGTGAAACTAAAATCAATACCAAATCAGATGGAATCTTTTTTGATACTGAAAACGAATTGTTTCGCATCAACTTGGTCAACGGTGATGAATACGTATTGTATGATGAAACCGAATGCTCTCAATGGCAAGGCACGGCCAAGTTAGTTTACACCAAACATCCGCGAGGATTTAGGTCGGAAAAACAAAAAAGCCTGGACTGTATTTGCGTGCACAATTTTGGCAGCAGATTTAAAAACTGATTTGCTAATCCCGAAGCTCAGTGGTGGATGACATCATTTGTTCAGAATCAAAAAATTGTTCCAAAAAAATTAAAATTTCATGAGCGGTTTTGGCCTGATTCACACCCGAAAACAAAGTTTGTCCAAATTGCAGCCACCCCATGGTCATCCGCACATGAAATCGAAATTTGCGAATTGCCAGGGCTTCGCCAAAACATTCTAGCGAAATCCGAAATAATTTTTTAAGGCATTTTCCGTATTCAGCGCCCTCTTCAGCAGGGCTGCTGGGGCAAATACCAGAATCCAAAACACCTCGGGGTCTGTCGCAGCCCAACCGTTCACCCACCTGCCACATAATCCAAGGTTTTGCAGCCAAGGCTCTGCCAGCCATTACTAAATCTGCGCCTGTTTCATTTAACATTCTGAAAACGTCGTCAGCACATTGGATATCGCCATTGCCAATAACAGGTATTGATACAGACTCTCTGAGCATTTTAATCTGCTGCCAGTCGGCCCGTCCCCTGCGTTTTTGCTGAGCGGTTCTGGGGTGTAAGGTGACCCAATCAGCCCCAGAATCTTGAAGACCCTTTACAAATTTAAGCAAATATTCAAAATCATTTTGTTCAGCTGCGCGCAGTTTTACTGACACAGGTATTTGACTGGATTTTTTTGTCATGGCGACGACTGCTTTTGCATAGTCAGCATCACCCATCAGTGCCACTCCGTAATTGTGTCTGAGGGCTTTTGTCACTGGACACCCCATATTGATGTCGATGCCTTCAGCACCCCAGTCCTGCAAAACCATCACGCTTTCAGAAATAAATTTTTCCTCGTTGCCTAAAATCTGCGGGACCATTCCGTCTTCTGAAAACAATTTTAAAGTTTCAGGAGTTTTAGACAAATCCTCGTGCGGAAGTTTTCGTGAATTAAGCATTTCTGTGGGCCAAATCGTAAAAGCCCCTTGTGGCAAATAATCTCGAATCACCAGTCGAAGCGGCATGTGACTGAGTCCCACCATCGGTGCTAAACACAGCGGAAAATTAACCTTGCCTTGCAATATGGGTCTTTGCTTGATTTGAGAATACATGCAGCATAGGTTATAGGCAAAATGTCCAAAACAAGTAAATTGAATTCATTCATTCCTCAAGGTTTCACACTCGGCTTTCTGGGTTCGGGGCAATTGGCGCGGATGATGGCCCTCAGTTGCCACCAGTTGGGACTGGAGCCTCATGTTTTAGTCAAAACCGCTAACGATCCCGCAGCCCAAGTGACTCCAAAGATTCATTATGAGTTAGAATCTTTGTTTGAAAGCTGTGATGCCGTGACCTTTGAGTCAGAATTCGTTGATGCTAATGACTTGGATCAATTGCCAGAGGCCTACAAATCCAAAATATTTCCATCAATTGATGTTTTAAACACCATTCAGTTCAGACATTCTCAAAAAAAATTACTGCAAAAATTTAAAATCCCCACCTTGGATTTTATTGAAATCAAATCCCCATCTGATTTATCCAAGGCCTTTGAAATTTTTAAAGGTCCCTTTGTGATTAAAAAATCATTTGGCGGTTATGACGGCTACGGAACCTATTATTCTGACCGCAAAGATGATTTGCGAAAACTGCAGGAATTATTAAATGCAGATCATGTGTTTATTGCCGAGCCAAAAGCAAAATTATCCAAAGAATTGGCCACTGTGTTTGTCCGCGATCGATGGGGAAATGCCGATCATTTTCCGCTGGTCGAAACCATTCAACAAGACAGCAAATGTTCGATTGTGATTGGCCCCCAACATCATAAAGATTTTAAAAAACTGTCGGCTGTGATTTTTAAAATGTTAAAATCTATCAATTACGTGGGTTGTTTGGGTGTGGAAATGTTTTTAATCAATGGCAAGCTGGTTGTGAATGAATTAGCACCCAGAGTCCACAATACTGGCCACTACACTCAGGATGCCTGCCAAAATTCGCAATTTGAATTGCACGTCAGAGCCTGCGCCGGAATGAAGCTTCCAAAAATTAAATTGATTGCAAAAAATTTCTGCATGGCAAATCTGCTGGGAACTCAGTCAGCACACGTGTCCATTCCTGCGGACTATCAGGGATCATTGCATCTGTACGGCAAGGATTTAAGCCAATTGGGCCGCAAAATGGGGCATATAAACTGGGTGGACACTGACAGCCCTGCCGTTTTAAAATCTAAAGCCATCAAACAAAGAAAGTTTTTTAAATTATGAAACCATTTAAAGTTGCGGTGATTATGGGAAGCGCTTCTGACTGGCCCTCAATGAAAGACAGTTGTGAAGTTTTAAAAAAATTTAACATACCCTTTCAGAAAAAAATTGTTTCAGCACACAGAACACCAAAACTTATGTACGAATTTGCCACCAAGGCTCACGAAAATTTTTCTGTGATCATCGCTGGTGCCGGTGGAGCTGCACATTTACCAGGTATGGTGGCATCAATGACAGTGTTACCAGTCATTGGAGTGCCCGTAAAAACTAAATCAATGGATGGACTGGATTCATTGCTAAGCATTGCCCAAATGCCCAAGGGCATTCCTGTTGCTACAGTGGCCGTGGACAATTCGTATAATGCTGGGTTGTTGGCGGCCAGAATTTTGGCCACCCATAATCAAAAGCTTTTTAATAAACTAGCGCAGTATTCAAAATCTTTGGTTTCAACTGTTAAAAAGATGAAACTGAAAAACTAATCACTGCAAGGCTGTTGTCAGCGACTGCTTGTAAGTGTTTTGGTAATTCAACATGATGTCTTCGATGGTATCGACAGACACATCTGGCAACACTCCATTGTTTTCCAAATAATTACCCTTCAGATCAACAGCCAAAGATTCAGTTTGTGTCATGATCATTCTCGAAATGGGAGTCATCATATGGGGAACCACGTTGCCTCCGGCTCCCATACTTTGTGAGCCCATCAACACACCCAACTGATTGTCTTTGACCGCAGAAGCCACCAAATCACAGGTTGATGCACACATTTCGTTGATCAAAACCACTAATTTGATTTTTGCAGACAAACAGGCTTCCCGAGATACGCATTCATTTTTATCTGCAGTCAGTGGAAACACATCCAGCTCTGCCAACGAAAAATTTCTGGACAATTTTTTACCCATAGTAAGATCTTCCTTCATAGCTCGGTAAACTCTGCCAGCAAGTTCGCGGGCGGAATCATTGGATCCTGCATAGTAGTCACCCTTAAAGGCATTGATCCAATTATCATTCAGGGCAAACTGCACAGAGGGGTATTGGATCTTTTTCTCGGCCAACATGTTAACAATCTTCATCCCATGGGTGATACTGCCGCCGCCGTTGTTCAGCATATCCACGATGACTTGATCGACTTTTAGGGAATTAAATTTTGCTATGATTTTACGAAAGGTTTCAGTTTTTGCATCGTCAATATTGAAAGTCGGAAGACTGACATAACCGATTTTTTTGTTATCTTCACGAACCACCAATCTGGCTACGAAAGGTGCTTGCGACATATCAACAACAGCCATTTTAAGAAGCTTTGCTGTGGCATCAAAGGGCGTTGGATCGCTCAGTTTGGCTTCAGCAGCATCTGCTTTGGTAAAAGAATTCACCAAGGCTATGGCATCATTTTGTGCAAACACTTTAAATGAAGTGTTCAGCAAAATATTTGCCCGAGTTCCCGGAGATTTTCGATAAGTATCCATGATCTGCTGAATTTGTTCTATAAATTCGCCACCCACCCAGTATCCAAAATCATGTCTGTTCCAAGGCTCTGGAGTATTGGCTTTTTCATCAGTCACAACGGCTTTGGGTTTTTCCTTGGCTTTACGGGCATCGTCTTGTTCTTTGGTAAAAGCCACCAAGTCCTTTTTAATCCAAGGCAATACGACCTGGGACTTCACTCCGGCTCTGTAAACCGTCATTGTTAAATCACTGCCTGTGGGCGCATCCAAGGTGTAGCCGACTCTTAGGGGAAACTGCTGAGCTGCAGCCACCAAGGTCGCGGGCTCATGGCCCAAATTCACTTGATCAGATAATTCTGTCATCAAATAATCCCTGGCAGACTGACCATTAATTTCGACAATCAAATCATTTTTCTGAATCGGAAACCCATTGGGATCAACCGAGGGCAACAACGAACTGACCCGAATTAATATTTCGGAAGCACTTGGCTCTTTTCCCCCCTGAGGAATTTTTAATTTTACCAAATCAGTGGTGAATCCCAGATAGTGCACAAATGTAAATTCAGGTAAAACCTGAGCCACAGCCATCATTCGGGTGTGAGCATCTTTAAACTGGGCTGTGCATTTTTGTAAAGTTGCATAAAACTGATCACCGTTGACGGACTCAACCCATTGCAAACAATTTTGTTTGGCTTGCTCAAGCGTGATCCCGTGTTTTTGTGCCTTCATTTGGGCGGGGGCGTAGTTTCTTTCAAACACCCCAAATATCCATTCGACATCGATACGTTTTTCAGTCGGCGTTAAATCCTTGGCCGTAAAACCACATCCAGTACCCAATACCAATAGCGATACAAAAATAAAATACTTTTGCATTTTCCCCTCCCCCTCAAATTGTGGGTTAAAGCTAGGGGATATTTTTTTTCGGAGCAATTATTTAATAAACAAATAATTTTATTGAACGTATCTAAAATTTCTATTGGGTAAAATTTAGGCTTTCACAGCTTCCACAGAAGCCGTAGCATTTAAGACCTTTTCAGAAAACACCATTAAAAAAACGGTGTAAGCCAAATCACCCATAATTTGTGGTGTTAAAAAGGGAACTGCCAATAAAAAACATTGAGTTAGACCCTCTAATGTTAGCGGATACAATCCACCTGAAATCCAAACACCAAAATTAGAAACTGCAAAAAACAACAAGCTGGAAACAGCAGCTGTCAAAGGGATCCCAACGACTCCTCTTTTTCCCGCTACGGCACTGTAAGCAGCCACCGCGACTAGGGATCCATAAACCCAAAACATAGTGGGATGAGAGCCAAAAATAAGATCAGAAAACATCATGGCAATAACTGGAATAAAAAATTTCAAAAATTTATTTTTAGCCAATTGACCAGATACAATCGAAATTCCCACCAAAGCCGTGACATTGGGATAATGGGGAATCAGTCTTGAAAAAACTCCGGCGGGAACCAAAACTGTTAATAGAGTTAAGTTTTCAATTCCAATCTTGCTAAAAATTTGAGCGATAAATTTTTGCATCGGTTTTTACCCCTTGTTGATTCTGTTATCTATAAGGTTTTGTACTACAGATGGATCAGCAAGGGTAGTGGTATCCCCTAAATTATCCAAGGAATTTTCAGCAATTTTCCTAAGAATCCTGCGCATAATTTTACCAGATCTGGTTTTTGGAAGCCCCGGAGCCCATTGAATTAAATCTGGTTTTGCAATGGGTCCTATGACCTTACTGACATGGTGGGTGAGTTCTTTGATCAAATCATTGTTACCCACCAATCCAGATTTTAAAGTCACAAAGGCGTAAATCCCCTGACCTTTGATATCATGGGGATACCCGACCACAGCAGCTTCGGTCACCCCTGCGTGTCCGACCAAAGCACTTTCGACCTCTGCCGTACCTATTCTGTGGCCTGAAACATTTAGCACATCATCTATTCTGCCCGTGATCCAATAATCACCATCTACGTCCCTCTTGCACCCATCGCCTGTAAAATACATTCCATCAAAAGTGCTAAAATAAGTTTCTTCAAATCTTTTGTGATCTCGGTAAACCGTGCGCATCTGGCCTGGCCAAGAATCTTTTAAAACCAAAATCCCTTCACAGGCTCCTAAAAGCTCTTTTCCTTTTTCATCAACCACTGCCGGAACAATTCCTGGCAAAGGTTTCATGGCAGATCCCGGTTTTAAATTAGCGGTGGTTGCTGTTGGCGAAATCAAAATCCCACCGGTTTCCGTTTGCCACCATGTATCCACAATCGGACAGCGATTTTCACCGACGATTTCGTGATACCAGTTCCAGGCTTCGGGGTTGATGGGCTCGCCCACTGATCCCAATAATCTGAGCGAAGTTCTGTTTGAGCTTTTAACAAACCCATCACCTTCACGCATCAAAGCCCTGATAGCCGTTGGTGCCGTGTAAAACACATTAACCTGATGTTTATCAATGACCTGCCAAAATCTGGAAGCATTAGGATAATTGGGAACTCCTTCAAACATTAGTGTTGTGGCACCGTTGGATAAGGGACCATACACAATATAACTGTGACCAGTGACCCAACCCACATCGGCCGTGCACCAATAAATTTCGTTTTCCTGATATTGAAATACGTGTTTGAAAGTGTGCGTAGCATAGGCCAGATAGCCTGCTGTCGTGTGCAAAACCCCTTTGGGCTTTCCGGTCGAACCACTAGTGTACAAAATAAATAAGGGATCTTCTGAATCCATAATTTCTGGAGGGAAATCCGCATTGACCCCTTCAATTTCTTGATGCCACCACAGATCTCTGCCATTTTGAATCTGAACATTTCCACCGGTGCGCTTTAAAACCAAGACATGTTTGATGAGTTGAGGATTTTTTAATTTTGCAATGGCTTCATCAACATTTTGTTTCAGAGGGATTTTTTTACCACCACGCAATCCCTCATCGGCCGTGATCACAAACTGGGAATCACAGTCTTCAATCCGATTGGCTATGCTGTCTGCCGAAAATCCACCAAAAATTACAGAATGGATTGCTCCAATGCGCGCACAAGCCAGCATTGCAAAGGCCGCTTCGGGAACCATGGGCATATAAATCGTGACCCGGTCACCCTTTTTAACACCCATGTTTTTTAAAACTTGTGAAAGCTTATTTACCTGAACGGATAATTCTGCATACGAGATTTTTCTGCTGGGCTCTTTGGGATCATCAGCTTCCCATAAAATTGCAGTTTGATTGGAACGCTTTTGCAAATGTCTGTCGATGCAGTTGTAGCTGACGTTGGTTTTGCCATCCAGATACCAAGCGATCGAAACGGGCTTTTTGTAAGATACTTTTTTAAGTGTTTTCCATGGTTGAAACCAATGGATGTTTTTAGAAATTTCTGACCAAACCGAATCCAAAACCCACCTCCAAAATACTCTGTATCTTGAAAGCATATCCAACATTTATCTGGGTCAGCAACTTAAATGGAGTTAGGGCTCTAATTTCTAAATATTGAAAATTGGGATTTTTATTCGAGTTTCAAGGACTTTGAAAACAAACTGGGCAAGCTTTTATTGCTCGCCCAGTTCTTGAGATTAATTTACGTCTTTGTAGTCAGCGTCGATGACACCGTCGTCTTTTTTATCACCCTCAGCCTGGCCACCAGCGTTTGCTGACCCCGCATCCCCAGCTGCACCCGGTTGAGCTCCGGTTTTTTTGTACAACTCAGATGTCAGTTTGTGCGAAGCCGCTGTGATTTTTTGCAAAGCGCTTTCCAGATCAGCCAATTCGGCAGCTTTGTTTTCAAGCACCTTTTTAGCAGCCTGGATTTCTTCCTCGACTGGTTTTCTGTCAGTTTCAGAAATAGTTTTGTTTTCGGTCAGCAGCTTTTCTGTCTGATAAACCATATTGTCTAAATTATTTCTGGCAGCCGCAGATTTAGTGCGGATTTCATCGTCCTTTGAATGCTCTTCAGCATCTCTGACGGCTTTTTTGATTTCGTCCTCTGACAATCCACTCTGTGCCGTGATTTTGATTTGCTGAGACTTACCTGAGCTCATGTCTTTTGCTGACACACTCAAGATCCCGTTAGCATCAATATCAAAAGTCACTTCAACCTGTGGCACGCCTCGCGGAGCTGGCGGGATTCCTACCAGTTCAAATCTTCCCAGCGTTTTATTGTCTGTAGACATTTTACGTTCACCCTGAAGCACATGAATGTCCACTGCCGGTTGATTATCGGCCGCTGTTGAAAACACCTGAGATTTTTTAACAGGAACTGTTGTGTTTCTTTCGATCAATACGGTCATAACACCACCCAGAGTTTCAATACCCAATGACAGTGGAGTCACATCCAGTAACAAGACATCCTTCACATCACCGGCTAACACGCCACCTTGAACGGCTGCGCCTATGGCAACAACTTCATCTGGATTCACTGACCTGTTGGGTTCTTTACCGAAAAATTCTTTCACAGCTTTTTGAATGGCTGGGATACGTGTCGATCCACCCACCAAAACAACTTCATCGATTTCTGAAGTTTTCATCCCCGCATCAGCCAAAGCTTTTTTGCAAGGTTCGATGGAACGCTTAATTAAATCCTCAACCATTTGTTCAAACTTTGAACGGTTTAATTTGATCTGCAAATGTTTAGGACCCGTTTGATCTGCAGTGATGAAAGGCAAATTAATTTCAGTTTCTTGCGAGCTTGATAATTCGATTTTGGCTTTTTCAGAAGCTTCTTTTAATCTTTGAAGCGCCATTTTGTCGTTTTTCAAATCAATGCCTTGGTCTTTTTTGAATTCAGCTATCAACCATTCCAAAATCCGAACGTCAAAATTATCTCCGCCCAAATGAGTGTCACCATTGGTGGATTTAACCTCTACGACATTGTCCCCAACCTCCAAAACAGAGATATCAAACGTACCTCCACCGAAGTCATAGATAACAATTTTTTCGTCTTTCTTTTTGTCCAAACCATAGGCCAATGCCGCTGCCGTTGGCTCGTTGATGATTCGTTTGATTTCCAATCCTGCGATACGACCGGCATCTTTTGTTGCTTGCCTTTGTGAATCGTTAAAATACGCAGGCACTGTGACAACGGCCTCTGTAACAGGCTCGCCTAAATAATCTTCTGCAACCTTTTTTAATTTTGCTAAAACAGCGGCTCCAATTTCCTCGGGCGAAGCTGTTTTACCCTGCACCTTAAAAGCACAGTCATTACCCTTTTCAACCACAGTGTAAGGGACTAATTTAATTTCTTCTGAAATTTCTGAAAAACGTCTTCCGATAAATCGTTTTGATGAATAAATCGTGTTTTCGGGATTTGTGACCGCTTGTCGTTTTGCGATCTGACCCACCAATCGTTCACCGTCTTTTGTAAAGGCCACAACAGATGGTGTTGTGCGAGCGCCTTCTTCATTGACTAAAACCTTGGGCTCACCGCCCTCCATGATCGAGACAACTGAGTTCGTAGTACCTAAGTCGATTCCAATGATTTTTCCCATAGTTAACTCTCCTTTGATAAGTCTAATCTGAGTATTTGAATGAATCCGTCAAGGGGCAAAATTTAAGATTTTTTTTTGCCCCAAAAACCAGACTTTGGCAATCCGCATTTTATCCCTTGTGACTCTGCCACTTGGGTCAGCAAAGCTTCTTCTTCTTTGCTGATTTTACTGGGGATTTCCACTTGTATATGGACATACAGGTCGCCACGACGATTGCCCTTTAGGGCAGGAACTCCCTGATTTGGAATTCTGATTTGGCTGTTCGGTTGGGAACCCGGGGGAACTTCAACCTTGATTTGGCCTGTGACCGTAGGGACATCAATCTCTGCACCCAAAATAAGTTGCAGATAATTAAAGGAATAACGGGTGTGCAAATCAAAATCTTCTCGTTCAAAACGAGGGTCTTCTTTGACATGAATTTCTACAAATAAATCTCCGTTGGGGCCACCTAAAAAACCGCCCTCTCCCTCGTCAGAAAGCCGTAATCGTGTCCCCGAATCAACTCCTGCTGGGATGGTCACTCGGATTTTACGTGATGCTTTTGTGCGCCCTCTGCCCTTGCAGGGTTTGCAGGGACTGCCAATCACGGAACCTTCTCCGCGGCAATTGCTGCAGGTTGTGGCCATCTGAAAAAATCCCTGACTGCGCACAACCTGACCACGACCTTGGCAGATGGGACAAGTCACAGCTTGAGAACCCTTTTCAGCCCCACTGCCGTGACAAGTATTGCAGGATTCTTCGGTATCAAATTTGATTTCTTTTTCAACGCCTTCGATAACTTCTTTGAGCGAGATTTCTGAAATATATCTCAGGTCGGAGCCTTTTCGGGGACGCTTTCTGCGTTCTTGCCCCTGACCACCAAAAGACCCTCCACCAAAAAATTCTGAAAACACATCGCCAAAATTTGAAAAGATATCATTGATGTCTTGAAACCCGGCCCCGCCTGCAGCCTGCCCAAAAGCAGCGTGTCCAAAACGGTCATACTGAGCCTTTTTCTGAGGATTGCTCAGAATTTCATAGGCACTGGCGGCTTCTTTGAATTTATCTTCTGCAGCTTGATCGCCAGGGTTTTTATCAGGATGAAATTGCATCGCAAGCTTACGATAAGCCTTCTTAATCGTGTCAGCATCAGCTGAACGATCCACACCTAAAATTTCATAGGGATCACGCGTTGACATATAAGTTCCCTAAAATATGGGGTGCGTTCAGGATCCGTCAATCAATCAGTAATATTTTTTAATTTTTCTTCGATCCGTGATTTGATTTCGTCACTTATTTCAGCATTTTGTTTAATGTCTTCAAGGATCTCTTTCACCATTTTTGACTGACCCGATTGTAAAAATAAAGTTGATGACAATGCATAGGTCCATTCAGGGGCTCCATTTTGTGAAGCCTTTAAATACAGTCCGGCTGCCTTGGGTCGGTTTTTTTCCTCGTAAAGGGCATGATACCCGGCCCTGGACAGGATTTTCCAATCCTGGGGAAAGGCCAACACTGCTTTGTCAAAAATCCTGGTAGCCCCTTCAATATCGCTTACAATTACGGACAATGACAAAGGCCCCACAGCAAAAGGCATTCTGAAATCCGGGGCTAAATCCGTGATTGAATCCAACATCCGATAAAGCCAGCCATTGTTTTTGCAGACATTTTTTGCAATCAATTGTTCACAATAATCCATGTCCTGAATGGCTCTGAGCCACAGCATATCAGCAATATTTGCCTGAAAGCCTGCGCTAAAAAATTCTTGGTGTGCAAAGGGGGAAATTAAAATGCGCTCAGATTGAATCTTGTCTGGGGTTTGGTTGACAGAAATACCAATGACCGCAATAAAAACTGCGGCCAATAAATAATTTATTACTGAATACCGTCTGATACTTGCTGTAAATTTTTGTTTTGATCCAATGTCCATGTGTCAGTCAGACCGTTATAGATCAAGCCCTGAGCTTCAGCAACAAATGTTGGAGCCGCTCCCACGGCTGATGTCGCCGAGCCAGCTGCCAAAGTAACACCCGTTGTTGTGACCGAATTCATAGAACAAGTGGTTGCTGCCGCACAATATGCACTTGCAATCCTTGGAGTTGGCAAAGTAGAGACACCTTTATAACCACAACCTGTAACAGCACCAGCTGTGTCGGCACCAAAGCCAACTTCGTACCGCAGTTCGCCCTCAAGTCCAAAACCGATTGTCGTAAACCCTGACCAATAACAAGAATATTCGCCCACGAAAGTTTTTTCAGAAGAATACAAAGCCGCCAGATTGCTTTTGGCTTCGGATTGCTTGGCCTTTGCAATTTGCTTTTGAACTGCACCAATTGACAGCATGGCTAAAACACCTAATATTGCGACGACTACCATCAATTCAATTAAAGAAAACCCTGATTGTCTGGACTTCATATCCCCTCCAAAAATTTAAAACCTTACCTCTAAATTCTGCCGACTAAATAAATTAAGTTCAACACCTCAAATATATTATATCTAGATAGTCTCAAAAAACCTTATGTTTCATTAGACAAAAGCACTAATCATACCCAATCTAGTTAAGGTCGGTTGTCTTGCGAAGGGCGATGGCGGAGGTGTAAAATCAAAATATGGGATTAATCAGGTTGCAAAAAAAAGGTGAAACCGCAGATGCAGAAGGCACAACGGTTTTAGATCAAGAGAACGCAGTTGAAACACCTAAAATGTTTAAAGTGCTTTTATTAAATGATGATTTCACTCCAATGGAGTTTGTGATCTTGGTACTGCGCAGGTTTTTTGGAAAGACCGAAGATGAAGCCCAAGCAATTATGTTAGAGGTTCACAAAAAAGGCGCGGGCACCGCGGGTGTTTTTAGTTTAGAAATTGCTGAAATGAAGTCATTACAGGTAAACCAATTTGCCAGACAAAATCGTCACCCCTTAAAATGCACGGTGGAGGCCACATGATGACCAAGGAGCTGGAACGCAGACTGGGCGACGCGGTTCAGATGGCAAAAACGGCTAAGCATGAATTTGTAACCCTGGAACATGTGCTGATGGCACTGTGTGAAACTCCATCAATCGTTGAATTACTGCAAGCCTGCAATGCCGATGTTCAAAAAGTAAAATCAGAATTAAAAGCCTTTGTTAAAAAAAGCTGTCCTAAGATCACCGATGATCAAATCAATACCTACGGGGGATTTGATTCTTGGCATCCTGAATTCACATTAGCCTGTCACCGGCTGTTTCAAAGATCTGCCATGCAAATCCGAAATGCCGGCAGAAGCCATATTTCCGAGGGTCATTTGCTGGTGGCGCTTTTTTATGAACAAGAATCCTTTGCGGTGCATTTTTTAGCCAAACAAGGTGTTTCGCAATTTGATATCATACAACAACTAGCAGCCTTTGACCCCACACCGGGTGTGGATCCCACTCCGTTAATTTCGGCCCCTGGCACTGAGCCACAGCAAAATACTAAATCAGCCCTAGAATCCTACTGCCAAAATTTAAATGAAAAAGCCTTGTCAGGAAAAACTGATCCGCTGATCGGTCGCGATGAGGTTTTAGAACGAATGATGCAAATCCTGTGTCGCAAAACAAAAAACAATCCTTTGTTGATTGGCGAACCCGGCGTTGGAAAAACAGCTGTGGCAGAAGGTCTGGCACAAAGAATAGTTCAAGGTAAAGTTCCCGAGAGCCTTAAAAACAAAATTATTTATTCTTTGGATTTAGGATCATTGTTGGCTGGAACTAAATTTCGTGGTGATTTTGAAGCCCGACTGAAAAACGTAATCAAAGAAATCAAAGACCGCAAAAACTGTGTGTTGTTTGTTGATGAAATTCACACCTTGGTGGGCGCCGGTGCGACCTCTGGCGGATCAATGGATGCTTCGAATTTACTGAAACCAGCATTAGCAAACGGAGAAATTTCTTGCATTGGATCCACGACTCACCAGGAATTCAGACAGTATTTTGAAAAGGAAAGAGCTCTTAACAGAAGGTTTCAAAAAATCGATTTGAAAGAGCCCACTGTGGCCCAGACCATTGAAATTTTAAATGGTCTTAAAAAATCCTACGAAACCCATCACAATGTTTATTACGAGGAAGATTCACTGAAAGCTGCCGCGGAATTATCACAAAAATACATCCACAACAAATTAATGCCCGATAAAGCGATTGATGTGATCGATGAAGCCGGTGCTTATGCAAATCTGAAAGGATTTGTGGGACAGGTTATTTCAGCCAAAGAAATCGAAGACACCGTAGCCAGGATTTCGCAGGTTCCGTCGTCCAGCGTTTCCGCTGATGACAAAAGCTTACTGAAAGACATTGATAAAAAACTAAAGGCTGCGATTTTTGGTCAGGACGAAGCTATAGACAAATTAGTTTCCAGCATAAAACTGTCCCGCAGCGGTTTAGGAAATGACGAAAAACCCATAGGCAGTTTTCTGTTCACAGGACCGACCGGTGTCGGAAAAACCGAAATCTGTAAACAGCTGGCTTATTTTTTAGGAATCCCTTTGGTTCGTTTTGACATGAGCGAATACATGGAAAAACACACAGTGGCCAGACTGGTCGGAGCGCCCCCAGGGTACGTGGGTTTTGAAGAGGGCGGTCAGCTGACTGAAGCTGTGACTAAAAATCCTTACTGCGTGTTGTTGCTGGATGAAATGGAAAAAGCTCATCCTGATATTTTTAATGTTTTGTTGCAGGTCATGGATGCTGGTCGATTGACAGACGCCAATGGCAGGATCACAAATTTTCAGAATGTGATAATGGTGATGACCTCAAACGCTGGGGCCCTGGAGGTCGCCCGAGGCGCTATCGGCATAGCAGAAGTTTCAAGCCAAGGATTTTCACTAGAGGCCATTAAAAAAGCCTTTTCGCCTGAATTTATCAATAGGCTTTCGGCCATTGTGACCTTTGCAAATTTGGACGATCAAATTATTTTCAAGATAGTTCAAAAAGCTATTGATGAATTAAAAATGCAATTGCAAAAAAAGCTGGTGGATTTTTCTGTCAGTGCTGAAGTCGTCAGTTTTATCAAAGAAAAGGGTTACAGCAAAACCTATGGTGCCCGCCCCATAGCCAGAACTGTTGAAGAGCATCTAAAAAAACCTTTGGTTGAGGAATTGCTGTTTGGGCGCCTTAGTAAGGGCGGAAAAGTTTCTGTCATTGTTAAAGACGCGGCACTGACCTTTAATTACAAATAACTAAATTTCTTTTTGAAGATGTCCAACAAACACGCGACTTCAGGACACGGGACGGTAGCGGGATGAAGATCCCTCCACACCCCTGTATATCTTTGTGACGAACGGGTCTGCAAACCAGATAAAATTAATTTGAATCTTGCATTGTCAAACAGTTCGCCAACCAGGCTCAAAATCACCATGGTTTCAGAAATTTAAAAGCTCGATAATTAAGTTATCGGGAGGAATTTATGAAACTAAAAATCGTACTTACAATAACAATGCTGGCGATCACCATGACCCTTACAGCCTGCGGATCAGTTCAGCAAAACACTGAAGTCCCTGTAGCGACTTCGCTAAAATGTTCACCTAATGTCACTGTCAGTTGTGCGCCTGGGGTTCGCATTTCATGCAGCACTGGCGAATCCCTGCAATGCGCAGGCAATCTGAGCGAAGGAAACCAAACAGCTTCTGTTAGCTGCGGCGGAGGCATGACCCTTAGCTGTATGGCTGGTGGTTACACAACCTGCAACGGAACATATATTACCTGCTCTGGAAGCCAAAACAGTACGACAACAACTGTGCGGACCCTATCAACAACGACCACTCAACCACTGATTCCCCTTCCACAACCACCCACGACGACTCAGCCGAGCAATCCACCAGGTAACACCACGACGACAACTCAGCCGATCACAACGACGACCACAACCCAACCTGCCGGTGATTTTTACACCAGACTGCCCCAAGCAATAAAATCCAAGATCACTGATTACAACATCAGTTCCTGTGGCAGTTTTTTACGCGGATACTGGGAACCCAATTTTGATGGCCGACATAATTCTAATTTAACTGGCACCAGTCCATTTTCAGGATCCGTAAGCACAGTTTTTGATTGGAACAGTGCAAACATTAATTTAAACACAAATGTTAATACAACATTGCAACTGAAAAACATTCGGAATCTGTCCTTTTCAGTCAGCGGTATCAGCCCCGTGTGGAACGATGGCCGCAGAAATTCAGTTTACGGTGGACTGTGTGTCAGCGCCTACAACATTCAAAATCTGGATTCTGACGTCAGTGGCAATATTTTGCTGATGTATCCAAAATTTAATTCGGTCAAAGATTTTTTGATTGGCCTAAACAGACTGTACACTGAAGACTCTACTGGTTTGTTTTTGTTAGGCGTATCAGCATTGGATATTAATCTGAATCAGGGACCAGGGGCTGCGTTTTTTCTGAATAAGGGAATTCATTTACAAAGATCAACGGTGCAAAGCCTGACCCTAAAAGCCTCAAGATTAAACTTCGAATTTCCAGTCACTTTGCATGAAGGCTCTGTGATCAACAATCTGAAACTGACAGACTGGCGTTCCAGCACAGGCATGCCATTGTCGCCATTAAAAATTTATCTGTACGGAAATTCCAGAATTTCAAATGTCCAGTGTCCTGCGACTTTTCCTGCATGTGTTCAACAAATCAACTGCACAACTAACAACTGCCCCTAACAAGGAGATAACTATGAAACGGATTATTTTGTTTTTTGCTTTAGCAAGCCTTTTGATGTCAGAAAACGTTTTGGCAAATCAATCCAAAAGGATTGTTGCCAAACGATCTGCAGCAACAGCGGAAACTCCGGCCAAACCCGCACCGATCGAATACGCCAGAGCCACCGCAGATTATGATCGCTTTAATATAACGGTAGCACCTTGGACATTGTTTGGATTATTGGATGTGGAATTCAATTTCAGATTTATGGATCATTGGGCCGTTGGTGCAGAGTATTTCACAAGCAGCTTGAAGGCTTCTTCGGGAAATGATGCAAGCTTGAGTGCTAAATACAGTTCTACCACTTTGCTGGGTAAATACTATTTAAACGGTTTTTCTGACAGTGGAATGTATTTCGGCGCTGGCATTGGCAGCAGTAATCTGGAAGTCAGCGGTTCCGCGGCTTTTGCCGGAGCCACACTGACAGTCAATGGTGTTCCACAAACTGTTGGGACAAGCTTTAGCTCATCGGATTCAGGTCGATTGCTAATGGCTGGCGGCGGATATTATTCGGCCGGCACCACGCTGACCCAACAAATCGGCGTTTACGGAGTCAGCAATACCTTAAAGGGATACACATTGAAATTTGGCAATAATGGCGCGGCTTCGTTCAGCCCCCCACAACTGTATGTCGATTACAAAATCGGATTTACTTTTTAATCAGTTTAATCATACCCAGCATCCTGACTTTGGATGCTGGGTTGCGCTGTGTGATTGATGTCTCATTATTTTAGTCAATACATTTCAGTTGATTTTAAACTCACAAAAGATCCTGGCTTAACTGTTTTATTTAATTTTGGCGAAGTTGCCAGATAGAAAAGGCAGATAAGCCGCCACCAATGACTAAGTCTTGAATGTTTGATGAAGTAAAAAAAGGAACAATTAATAATAAAAGACCGGCAATCATAACGGAAAATAGAGTTCGTCTTTTTCCCTCTACAAAAAAATAGTATCCCATCGCAGAAAAAATAATCCCTACAATAAACCCAGTAACAGTGAAATTCATAAACTCATTCAAACACTAAAATCGATTTTTCACCAACTCAATCGCTGCACTATCACCTGCCTTTGAATTGCTAACAGGTGCTAGCGAAGCTAACTCAGTGACCGCGCCAACACATGCCTTTGAATTGCTAACAAGTGCTAGCGAAGCTAACTCAGTGACTGCGCCAACACCTGCCTTTGATTTGCTAACAGGCACTAGAGCAGTCACTGCGCTAGTACCTGTTAGCAAATCGTTGACAGGTGTCTGATTAATAGCTGATGTCCCACTTTAAAACAAAATATTCCATAGTGTAATCATATAGTTAGGCCAGACCGCTAAAGTGATACATGGCCTCGCGATTGCTCTGATTAAGTGCATACGGAGGAATCCTTGAAGCACTTAAAATTATCCAGCGCCATTTTGATAGCTTTAGCTCTGATGACTGCCACACAGGCAAACGCTAATTTGCTGGATAAATTTGGCTTCAAGTCTAAACGTCCCCTGGTTGATCAGGGTAAGGCTAAGCCCACTCCGTCACCAAAAATCGAATCAAAAGTAATTATGAACGACCCTGCTATGAACGAAGCTTGGGGTATTAAAAAATCACAAGCCAACAGAGCTTGGGAAATCACCCAAGGAAACTCAGACATAGTTGTCGCTGTGATCGACACCGGCATCGACGTCAATCACGAAGACCTTAAGGCCAACCTCTGGAACAACCCCGGTGAACTGGGATTTGATAACAATGGCAAAGACAAACGCAGAAACGGCATTGACGATGACGGTGATGGGTACATTGATAATGTGCACGGATGGAATTTTGTTTCAAACAATCATGATCTGTCAGACAATCACGGACACGGATCACACATTGCGGGAATCATCGGAGCCGAAGCTGGTAACGGCAAAGGCATTGCCGGAATTTCACCCAAGGTCAGTCTGATGGTCCTTAAATATTACGATCCCAAAGTTCCCAAAACCGACAATCTAAAAAACACAATCGCAGCCATAAAATTTGCTGTGGCAAAAAAAGTTAACATCATCAATTACTCGGGTGGTGGCACTGATTTTAGCAAAGAAGAATATGATGCCATCGTCGCCGCCAAAGAAGCCGGGATCCTGGTGGTGGCAGCCGCTGGTAACGAGCGATCTAATTCAGATGAGTTTAAATACTACCCGGCTGATTACGGATTACCGAACATCATTTCGGTCACAGCAATTGATCCCAAGACCGAAGTTTTAGCTTCATCAAACTACGGAGTCCAAACTGTGGATCTGGCAGCACCTGGGCAAAATATTCTGTCAACTCTTCCGGGCAACGGCTATGGGTTTATGACTGGGACTTCGCAAGCCACAGCTTTTGTCAGTGGCGCAGCGGTGTTGGTAATGTCAAAACGACCGAGCTTTGATTATCAAGACGTAAAAAAATATGTTTTGTCGACTGGTGATCAAAAACAATCACTGACCGCTAAAACCAAAACTTCCAGACAGCTTAATTTATACCGAGCAGTTACCATGCTGGATAAAGGTGTCAGTGTATCAGGGCTCACCATTGCTAATTCAGCCGGTATGAATCAATTTGCCAGTGATCCCAACGTAGGCGGCACAGCCGAACGAGAAATTTCTAATTTTGGCAAAACCCTAATGAATAAAATGGGAAACCGCTTGGGCGAATCTAACGGATCAAAATAGTCAGACCGATTCTGAGCGCAATCAACGACAGACCAATACCGATAAAGTTTCTGTGCGAGACCATCACGATACCAACCAAAATAAACGCAGCCGGCACAACCCACAGCCCCACATCCAAATACTGTGTCCAAGGTAGTCCGTAAAATTTATTAAGCCGTTCTTTGTTTTTCCATCGGTAATAAAGCCAGTGATCCAAAAAGCTGATTTTTTTATTTTCAATTTTCGCGATTTTAGCAGATCTTCGCAGCGCAATGGGCAAACTGTCCAACATTTCACCCTGAGAAGTGAAATCCAATTTTTGGGCTAATTTTGAAATACCCTTAAGCATACCGACAATTTTCGTAGATTCTTCGGGAACAATCAGGGTCTGAATGCCCTTGGCCGATGTAGCAGGCCACTCAAAACAAAACAAAGTCTTGCATCTAAGGCATCTGAAAAAATTTTGAGGAGTCTTAAGCTCAATAGTCGCGGCCTTTTGGATCTTGAAACATTGGGGACAGGAAAACTCAACAAAACTGAGGTTTTCTGCGTCATCTTTTTCCAAGGACAAATTTGAGCTCTCTTGCATACAATAAAGATCATGAAATGGTTTTTTTTAATTTGCAAGAAAATCAGAGACAGATTTTTAACTAAAATTTTTGACAGTTTTTTATCAAATCGCCTTGCCATTCTGTCGGGAATATTAATCGGAACATCTTGGATTCCTTTGCCCCCCTGGGCCTTAAGCTTTTGCTTGATACCTTTGTGGATTTCACTTTCCAAAACAACCTCGATCAAACAAGCTTTTTGGTCTGGATGGTGGACTCAGTTTTTTTTGACCCTGATTGGATTTTATTGGATTGCCTATGTCACTGTAGTCTTTGGTTTTATGCATTGGAGCGTGGGATTATTGGTGCTGTTGGCCTTTGCCGGTTTTATGCATATTTATCTGGGATTGGCCTCGGCAATCAGCGTATGGCTCAAACAGAAATTTAATTTAAATAACACAGGCTTTTTTTTAACCTGTGCAGGGACTCTGGCGTTGCTGGAATACCTGTGGCCTTCAATCTTTCCATGGAATTTTGCCTACCCATTAATGGGCTCAAATTCTAATTTTGCGCAATGGGCCGATGTTTTTGGAATGTACGGAATTAGCTTTTTGGTTTTGCTCACTAACGCGTTATTGGCCATGGCATTGCAAAGTAACTCCAAGGTTAAAAAAGGCCTGGGTGTTGTATCGATTGTCATTGCGCTTTCAGTGGCTTGGTATTTGGGGCAAGAGCGCAAAAACCCGTGGCTGGAAAACGACGGCAAAATAAATATTTTGGCAGTTCAAGCCAATATCGGAAACCTTGAAAAAGTCTACGCTGAAAAAGGCCTTGGTTATCAACAGTCAATTATAGAGCAGTACTTTGAACTGACTAAAAAGGGGCTGGAAGCCCACCCAAATGCTGAACTGATTATTTGGCCTGAAACTGCCTTTCCTGATATTTTGGATTCATACAATCATTCAAAAAATCATGTTGTAGCATTAAAGCAATTTTTGGCTTCAGTGCAAAAACCACTTTTGACCGGCGGTTACTCCAAGGATCCTCCATCGCCTAAAAAAAGATATGAATACAATGGTATGTTTTTGATGGACTCCAATGGAAATTTAATTTCTGAACCCTATCACAAAACCCATTTGTTGATTTTTGGCGAATACATGCCCTTTGCGCAGGACTATGAATGGCTGGCAAAAATCAATCCGGCAGGTTCTGGTTTTGGCCGAGGCACAGGGCCTATGGTTTTTGATTTTAACGGTTTAAAAATCGGTCCACAAATTTGCTATGAAGGCCTTTACCCAGAGTTTTCAAACAAGCTCACTTTTGAGGGCGCGCAATTAATGGTCAACGTCACAAATGATTCTTGGTTTGGACCCACCAGCGAACCTTACCAACACATGTATATGACCCTCAGCCGCGCCATTGAAAACCGCCGTCCCCTGGTCAGGGTCACCAACACAGGGATCACCACTGCTGTGCAAGCCAGCGGCGAAGTTTTGCAAATGAGCCCCATTTACCAACCCTGGTTTGGAAATTTTGAAATTCAATACCGCAAAGATCCCCCGACAACATTTTTTACTCTGTACGGCAAATGGATGTGGCTGATGCCTTTGTTGACCATTCTGTTTGCTGTGGCTATGTTTTCAAACTTTACGGCGGTAAAATTGGAACCAAAAACTAGAACCAAGAATTAAAAAATAATTTTTAATTTCGGTTAGGGCTTGTTCTGATTTACCCAAACCAAGATTAAAAAAAACGCGACCTAGGAAACAACAAAATGCAAAATATCGAAAGCCCATTTTATCAAAGCCGAGAATCCCACCAGTTGGATTGGTTTGAAATCGTAAAGCAGTTTCAAGCAAACGCCACAGCCAGCAGCACGCGAATACAAATCCAAGATTTGCAGAAATTTAAAACACCCGATGAAGCACTTAAAATGCAAAGTCATATCTTGGATGCTGCCACAGTTGTGAAAGCTGGGTTTAGGCCTTTTATGGAAAGCTTGGATTTGTTTGAACCCTGGTATGCCCGAATTAAAAAAAAGGCCGTATTAAAAACCATCGAGCTTAAGGACATCAGACAATTTTGTCTTGAAATCATTTCTTTGGATCAGGTGTTGCAAGAAACTGCAACACACTGGGGCCGATCATTGCGATCAAAGCTGTTTAAATCTTCTGAACCCCTATCAGCCATTGACCAAATCATCACCCCCAGAGGTGAAATCCGATCAGATGCCAGCGAAACTTTGTTTCGACTGTTCCGCGAAAAAGAGTCTTTAAGTAAAACTGTGCAAACCACTATGGACAGATTGGTTCACGACCATCAGATGACTAGTTTTTTACAGGACAAATATTCCACCACTCGTGAAGGCCGCTGGGTGCTGCCGATCCGAAGCGGCATGCAACACCACTTGCCCGGGGTCATCCATGGCAGCAGTCAAACTAAACAAACCGTGTATATGGAACCTGAGGCATTGGTGCCACTAAATAATCGTCTGCGCCAAATCGAAGTCGAAATTGAAGACGAAATCGAAAGGCTTCTGACTGAGCTATCAGTGTATTTAGCCACCAAGATTGATGATTTTTTTCAAGCCAAGCTGATTTTGGAAGAAGCTGATTTAATCATCGCCATTGCCCAATGGGTGATTCGGGTTGATGCAAAGCCTTTTCAATTTTCCGAAAACGAAATTTTACTCTCTGAACTGAAACACCCTTTGCTGTTGACCACCAAAAAAGAAGTTATTCCCAACAATGTTCATTTGAAAACTGATAAAAGCATTTTGTTACTGTCAGGCCCCAATGCGGGTGGAAAAACCGTTTTGCTAAAATCCATTGGTATCAGCGCCAAGCTTTCACAACATGGGATTCCGATTTGTGCTGCCGAAAATTCTCTGCTTCCGTTTTTTGATAATATCAAAATCGGCATTGGTGATTCGCAAAATGTTGAGGAAAATCTGTCAACCTTTGCTGCTCATTTAAAGATCCTGCAAGAATCAGCCAAACTAAAGGGTTTTAAAAATTTGATATTGATTGATGAAATCTGCGGTTCCACCGATCCCGAAGAAGGCAGCGCCCTTGCCAGAAGTTTTATTGAAGAGTTTGCGGCCTCAAAAGTTTTTGCAGTGATCACATCCCATCTGTCGCAATTAAAAACAGGCTGGAAGCCTGAACAGCCCATACTGAATGGCTCCATGGAGTTTGATAATAAACTGGGACGACCGACCTATAATTTCTTACCGGGCATTGCCGGTGAATCTTTGGCTTTGATGACAGCCAAACGTGTGGGAATAGATTTAAAAATTATTGATCGAGCCGCTTCATACCTGTCCCCCGAAAACCGCAAAAGACTGTCGCAGCTAGAAGAAATTGATCAGTTAAAATCAGACATTCAGGGACTGCGCGCCCAGTTGAACAAGGAAATCAAAAAAGCCACTAGCGAAAAGGACAAATACGAATCCCTGCTGTCGCAATTGCAGAAAGAAAAAGACAAACAGGTCGAAAAAGTCGTCACAGAATACCGAGACAAAATTGACGAAATGATCAGTCATGTAAAGGCTGAACAGACATTTAAAAAATATCAAGGCCTGCATGATATCAAAATGCAGTTACCTCAGATTGTGAAAGCCAAAGTCGGAGCAGAATCAAACACAGTGGGCTCTGCTGAGGAATTTTCGAAAGCCTACCCCAGTGGCACCAAGGCCTTTATTATCAGCCTGGGACAGGATGGAGTCATTCAGAGCGAGCCCAACAACAGGGGCGAGGTCTATGTATTATCCAATTCAATGAGGCTTTCGATTCATTGGACAGATTTAAAGCCAGCAGCCAAACCCGTAAACCAAAACGCCGAAAACATCCGCAGATCTGGCAATGTGACAGTATCGTTAAATGATTCTGAAAGAGTATTAGATTTCAGAGGTAAAACTGTTGAAGACGCCATTCAAGATTTAGAAGTCGAATTAGATCAAGCAGTGCTGAACAAAGAAGACCGGATCAAAATCATTCATGGCCACGGAACTGAGGCGTTAAAAAAAGGCGTTAGGACTTATTTATCCAGAAGTGTTTATGTTAAGAAATGGAAAGCTGGAACGTCTGATTCTGGCGGCGATGGCATCACCTGGGTTGAACTGGCTGACGAATAATTAAAACTGCAGTTAGATTTCAAGGCCTGATGTCAGCGTCAATTATCAGATTGCCATTGATAGGATCAGATTGAATTTTTAACGGCCGCAGGTGCGGAATTGTGATTCCTGATTTATTGTCCAACGGTAAAATCGGAGCCAGCTTTTCTTGGATTATTTGAGGAACATTTTTAACCAGAGATCCCACATAACCCATGGGGTTTATAGGTACAGCAGTGTAATTACTAACGTCCAAACACAGTCTAGAGCTTCTTTGTCTGCCATCACAAAATTTCGGCTTAACTTCCATTTTAGCAGTGAAATCAGCACCCGAATCGGTGATGACAGCAGTCACAATGTATTTTCGAGTTTCTGGATTGTAAGTCATCTCAATAGGAAGCTTCACTGGATAACCCTCAATAGCCGCTGCACTATCACATCCCTTAGGAATACCGTTTTGGCATTCTTTATTAATTTTATGAACTTCACGGAAATAATGATTTATCGAAGCCAGCGTTATTTCCGCACGAACATCCACATTGGGATTTGATTTATTGATTTCAGAATTAAACATTGGATAATTCAAACAATCTGGATCTTCCTCAATGGCTTGAGCCACGATCTGTGAACCTGTGCCGTTCAATTCACCCACTCTTTGGACAGCGACATTTAATTTTTTATCAACCCAAGTTTTTGAAATTCTGTCTTCCAAAGCCTTAATCTCAGCAAGCTTTCGAGTTTTGATATCAATTAAGCTGGCTCTGTCAGACTGACAAATATCAACCGAAGGATTCGCCAGTTTTAAACAAGCTTCAATGGCTTTTGTGGATGCATTACCAGTTTCTGGCAGGTTGTCATCATTTAACTGAGCTTCTATTTCCTCGACCATGTCCTTTAGGCTATTGCGGGCCCTAATATCTTTTGAATCTGAGCTAAAGAAACTAGGTATTCTAAATGCTTGATTCACGGCCTCTGGTATATGCTTCAGCTGCTCAGACAGTTTGGCAATGATGGTTTGTCGTTTTTCTTCAATTTCCTTGGCTAACACATCTCGGATCAACCCACCTTGAAACAATGCATTGCCAAACTGCTCTATGCCCTGTGCATTTTGTTTTTCTCTCAAGGTCAGATTGGATTTATCAAAGCCCAAAGAAAACTTTGAAGAATCCAACTTCATCTGCGAATCTTTTGCAGGAACCATTAAATTGGCAATGCTGCCATCCGGATTTAATTTGATTTTCAGTTTCATTTTGATGGATTCATTGTATTTTGCAACAATGCCTAAGTGTTCAAATAGAGTCTTGTCTTCACTGGTGAACTTTTTAGTCTTTGCATCAAAAGGAACTTTTTCAATTGTTTTTACAGAGGCATTACCAGTGACAGAAAAATTATTAACATTCACATCCAGTTCACAAACCAGATTTTCACATCTGGGTGGACCTTGAATTTTAACATCTAAATCTTTGATCCAGAAATTCTTGAAATTCATCTTGGTTCCACGCCATGAACGATTTCCTTTTTCATCAGCTACCAGAATCGGAAAACAACCGATGGATTTAAAAATTCCCGCATGAGCGTCATTGATTATGTGGCTGGCATGAGGATTCAGTTTCGTTGCATCGGTATTAAATCCATTTTTAAGACTGTCGGGTGAACAATTGTGAACATTCTGGGGTGTCAGCTGAAAGCCTTTTTTATTGTGATCCAGTCTTTCGGTTTTTATATCCTGTAGCAATCCAGGCATTTCAGAATTTAAAATCACTGCAGCCAGATCCGCCACACCTTTTTGAGTCATTGTGACTTGGCCAAAATTCAAACAGGTTTTGCAGCTTCTGTCAGAAGCTCCAGCATTCAAAATTAAAAAATGGATAAGGGCAAAAATTAAAATCTTCATTTTTTCCCTCGAGCTTTGCTGGCTTCTCGAACCTTGCCAATATTGATCTGCCAATCAATGATCAGATCTCCGTTTTGAGGATTTATCATTGGCTGACGGTGAATACTTGCATGGGGAATTGGCAGTAAATTATTTTTTTCACCATCATAAGCAGTGGCTTTGTCCGAATAAGGCGTTGCAATTTTTTTGACCGTATCTTCGACTATTGTGCCCGCGTCACCGATCAACAGAACAATACTGTCAGAATTTGCATTTACATCCACTGATTTTAATCTAAGAGCTCCATCAAAAGCTTCGGGCTTAAAACGAATTTGAGTTTTCACTCCCCCTAATTTATCCACTTGAGGAATTCCGGTGACCAAATACTCGGGCTGGCCATTGGCGTCTTTCACCAGCTTCACCGTTGGTGGAGAATCAAAAGTCACCTTATAGCTTTCTTTGCAATCGGGGGACGTGTCTTTTTCGTCAGTGCACTGCTTGAATTTCGTGTAGAGCTTTTGGAAATACAAATTCAAACCGTCCAAAGTAAACTCAGTCCTCATACTGACTTCAGGGTCAGTAATCCCAAGTCCTTTATCAAATTGAGCAGGCTTTTGGCAGCTACCATCAAAATTAAATACGTGGCCCCTTATGGTGCTCATTTTTGAATTTGCTAGATCCATAGTGTATCTTAAATCCAAATCGATAAAGGTTTCGTCAATCTTGGCTTGAATCTCGGCTATTTTTTTATTCACTCGTTTTAATGAACTTTGGCAGTTCAGTTTTGCTTCCTCGGTTTCCGCAAAATCAACACAGTACTGCAAATCTTTCTGTTGTCTAAACAAGGCATTTCTTAATCTAACGTCGTCTTGGTCAGAATTCAAAGTAGGTAACAAAACCACTCGATCTAGATATTGCGGTATTCTGGTAACAACCTCTTTAACCTTATCCATTAACAACACTTTTTTGCGTTCGACTTCTTTGCGCACGATATCTGACACCAAGTCTGATTTAATGGCAGAATTGATCAGGTCATTGGTTACGACCATGGCAGCTCCGTTTTCAGCTGAAACCGAGTTATTAGCAGCTGCTAATTTTGCACGTTCTGCCAAAAGTCTGTCATCAATTCTGGAAACACCACGAAGGACATTTAAATTATTTTTGCAATCAAACTGACACTGCCCACCCTGAGTGCATGCAGAAAAATTTTGGGCTCTTTGCTGAAGTCGCGACAGATCCCGGCTGCTTCCAATATTTGCCATGATTGAATTGTGCACATCAACGGCTTCTTTGACTTTATCAGAACGCTGTTTGCCCTTTAAAGAATGAGCCTGAGTCAATAGCGCTCGGTATCTGGGGTTGTCATTGGCATAAGCATGCATGACGGCTATAAAAGCATCGTCATAGGATACGCTTTGTCCCTTCATCGCCGTTCTGCAAGCGACTTGCATTTGTTCAGATGAAGGTTGATTACCTAGTTGCACACTGAGCGCCAATGGATCCAACAATATCTGAGTGCTTTCTTTGGGTATGACTATTTTCTCGATTTCACCATTAGGTTGCAGTCTTAATTGCAGATCTAAAAACACAGGCTTGCTGGTTTTAACATTAAATTTTCTGCCACTGATCAGTTTTCGGTCTTGCAAATCAGTCACAGACAATTCGCTGTCCACACTCAAATTATCGACTCTGATCTTCAGTGAACAATCCAGTCCTTTACATTGAGGGTGTGTTTCAAAGGACAAATCAATACTGTTCACATGGGTATTATTTAGGGTTCCCTTGGTGGACACAAAATCATTTTGCTTGTGCGACAGCTTACCGGTTTGGTCTTTCCTGAAGACAGGAAACGGAAAACAATTTACTGACTCTTGGAACTGATCGATTTTGGCATCCATCGCCGATCTGGATCTCAAAATAGCAGAAACCTGATCCACATTTGTCGTGTCCATTTCCAAACCTGCTTTGAGCTTGTCAGTAGAACAGGCCTTAGCATCGGTCGGAGCCCAGGCTTTGATGGGAGCTCGCAAATCACGGCTGCGTTTGGTGTCCTCTTCAATGGCTGAGATTTCTCCGGCTAAAGAAACTTCTGTGATCTGAGCCACGCCCTTTGGTGTCAGCGTGACGTGTCCCAAGGTTGTGCAAGGGTTGTTGCAGACCTCGGCCGTAAACGCGTTTAATGAAAATATCAGGGCAGCAAAAAACACCAAAGTTTCCTCCATCACATATTCCTATTCAAAACTCATACCCCGATTCAGGTTTTTTTGAGCTCGAACTGACTTTCTAAGTACCTGAAAAGTCTTCGCTTATTTATGCCTATGTTCAGGCGCCACTTTACAGGTGTTCGTTGTTTGTACATCCCTATAAAAATGTGTCAGTTAGAGACAATCTATGTGTTTGAAACTTAACAGATTTTTAAGAGTGTCTCAGACTGGGATTGGCTTGCACTTTGCTGTTACTAGTTTGTATGAAAACAAAATCATTTATTAAAATTTTCCTGTTAACAATCACGGTCTGCACCTTGGGCATTGGATGCTCAAAATCAAAAGATTCAAAAATTGAGGAATCAAACACTGACCTGTCATCAGAAACTGTGGCTAAGCCGCTCACTCAATGCACTCAAGACAATAAAGGCTTGGTTGATTTTCAAGTGTCACTGATGAATCTGAAAGACAGCTCAGGCAATCCCAATTATCGTTATGTTCATTTGCGATTTAATAAAATTCCTGCTGAATACCAAACGGCTGGCTGGGATATGCAGGTTTATCGCTGGGCCGTCAGTGCCAGTGGCTCAACCAGCATCGATTCAACACCATTATTTATGCATCCAGAAAAAAAGATTTCAACCAATGTGTTTCAAAAAATCATCCCACAGACTCATGAGGGATCTAATGGTTATCAAGTTTTAAATTTCACAGAACTGCAACAAATCGGAGTCTACGGAAACGTGAACTCGACATCACCACAAACGTTTTTCAACAGTGCCTATTTGTTGATAGACACAGCCGACGAAACTGGAACCTACAAAGTTTTAAGAGTGGTTTTCAGAAACCCTTCTGATGGGACCGTCGCCAAAGAATTGGATCTGTTACTACCACCTGTTTATGCCAATCCAAATATTTTCCATGCCGAAAAACCAGCCATTCTGAGTGCGTTGCACCCACTGAAATCGCTGATCGGTCAAAGCTGGACTGACACGGATTTTGCCAGCTTCACAGATAAATTTTGCTTCTAAAATTTTAGTGACTGGATTCCTGCACGACTTCGTCGGCTTGTAGGTTTTCGCCATGTCTGTATCGGTCCACCAAAGTCACGTCATTGGTCGGAAATGAAAATAGCAGTGCGTGCACATGGCTATTTGCATCTTCTTGGGTCACGGCGACGTAGTGCATATCCTTGATATCGTGATCAGGAAAATCCTTTATAAACGTCACCAGCACATTGCCATGCATGTCTGCATTTCTCCAGATCTCATCAGGTTCTTGAATCGTGTCTTCACGCAATTCGTTGCCCAGGTCGATAAATTTATCCTGTGCGACATCCTTATCCGCCCTGACTTTAAGCATTGCTATAAACAATCCCATGGCCAGGGGATCGCCTTCACTCAGCGCATCGCCGTCTACGGCGGCAAATCCAACCTCTTCAAATGCTTTGTCGTAAACTAAATCGCCTCGTCTGTAGGCATTCACAACTTCAGCACTTTTAGTGATAAAATGAATAAATATAAAAGTGGGTTCGTCATCACTGGACACATAGGTCACGGCCACATGGTAGGCGTCTAGACTTTCGACCGGCTTGATAAAATGAAAAATAGGAAATTCCTTGAAGGTTTTTGAATCGTGCCAGATCTCGGTGGGTTCTTCCAAAGTTCTGTCCAAAATATCTGCTTCATTTTGGATGGCAGATGAATCAATATCGTCTGCCGGAGCCAAAGAGTCGTACTCTTTTTCCAAATATTTTATTTGTTTATCAAAAAAAGCAAAAAGCTCGGGCTCAGAATCAAAAACTAGACCTGCCTGTCTATCGATCACAATCTGATTTTTCTTGCGTCTTCTAAGCTTAACACCTTTTGATTTTAGTTTCTGCTTTTGACCACTTACAAGTTTTGACTTTGCGATAACTCACCTCAGATTTCACAATAAAATCTTTATTCGCCCGGTCAAGCTTTTTGGTTGCTATCGAGCAGAAATTTATCGACCATAAAGCTGACAGACTCGCAAGGAGGCGTGCTTGTCATCACATGACAATCAAAACAACAAAAATAACTCGGGCAACACCAGCAGCCAAGCCAATCCAAACATCCAAATTCAAGAGAAGAATTTAGAACGAATGGAAGCTTTACTGAAACAATCTGCACAAGGCATTCATTTGCTTTTTGATAATGTTTCAATCGCTAAAGTGTTTTCACAAAAACAAGACGACAAAGACTTTTTTGATTTTAATAAAATGAAAAGGGTCCAAGACGTGATGACTGATTTAATCGGCAAAAAAAGCTATTTTGATAAAATAGATTTTTTAAGCTCACTGGATAAAGAATCCTTTGAAATGCTGATAAGAATCTATTTTCACATCGTCGAAAACACAGTGCGAGCCGGCTCAGAACTGCCCCACTAATCTTCAATCAAAAATCTGCTCACCATAGGTGCAGAGAGACAAGGTTAAAAAAATAGACCTATTCTTCTATTTATAATGGTTACGGCATCCTGCCTCAGCCACTCGGGCTTTGCCCTCGCCATCCTGGCTCCGCGGAGAACCATTTTAAATAGAAGAATAGGTCTATTTTTTTAACCTTGTCTCTCTGCACCCAGTAAATCCAAACGCAAGAATTTTTTAGCTGACTCATTTGAGTATTGCTGATTTTGAATTTAAAAAATCTAATTATATGATTTTATTTAAAATGACCCTCTGCGGAGCCTGGACGGCGGGGGCTTGGCCCGAGCGATCTGCACAAAGATATTAAACTAAGAGCTGTGGTCATTTTAAATAAAATCATATAATTAGATTTTTTAAATTCAAAATCAGCAATACTCAACTGGGCTAGTTAGAGATTTTTTGATATCTGCCGATAGAAGGGTAATGATTCCATCCTTTCTAATTCTATTTTTTAGTATTCACTCCCATGCTGAATACCGGGCTTTTTTGTTAACATTCAAAAACGACAAGGGCGAAACCGTTCGCACTGTTAAATCAACTCTGGATCCCATCCAATACCAGGACTTTTTTATAGTTCCCCAGGGCCAAAGCCTGACTTACACAGACACCTGGATGTGTTATGGACCCACGATGGACTTCAAAGATATCTGCCCCAGCCCAAACGGCCAAAACAGCCCTACTCCACCAGTTCCATCCGAACAGCAATCACGAGCTCCTGCTCAAGACCAAGGTTCAAAATAATCACAGAAAAAATCTTTTTCGACGCAATTCAATTACAATATAGGCTATGTCATCAGAGATCAGCGAACGACGGCGTGACCAGGCCGAAGTTATAAATGAAATGCAAAAGGAATATCGCAAAAAGCGAAAGCAAATTTCCAATGACCAACAGCAAGATCTGAGTAATATCCGGGAAACTTACCAGCAACAGCGTCAAGATATCGAATCCACCAACGAAGCTGCCATCAGTCACATTAAAAAATCGGGATCTCAAAAACTGGCAGAAGCCCAGTCCTCTGCCCAAGAAAAACTGCGCCAACAAGAATTGCGCGATCAAAGATTGGCCGACTCGCTAAAACGATACGCTGAACAAAACAAAAGAACCTTAGATCAACAGATTGAGCAAAAAAAGCAAACCGTGGATGATTCGCTCAGACAGCTTTCTGAACGCGAAGAAAAAGCAAAACAAATCCAACTGCGCAGATCTGATGAATTCTTAAGCAATCAACAGGAATTGCTGAACAAAGCCCGGGAACAAGCCCGTGCCCAGGTTTCAGATGTGAAAGAAAAAGCAGAGCTTCAGCGCAAGAAAATCGAAGTCACAAACAACCAAAAGCTTTCAAATCTAAGACAACAGTATGAAAAAAGCATGATGGAAGTCCAAAAGGAACGCGAGACTTCGTTGACCAAGGTAAAAGAGGACGCCAACACCCGAATCGGTCAGGTCCGTGAACAAGTTGCCAACAAATTAGAAACCGAAAAATCTGATGGAGAAAATCGGATTCGAGTTTTGCAGGGTAAATTTCAAAACCAAGTCCAAGACGCTGTCGTGAAAAACAAAACTCAGATTGAGAAACTCAGAGAGCAAAATATTGCTGATATGAAGATTGAAATGCAAAAAACTCAATCCAAGCGCGACAATCTGCAGAATCTGCAACAGCGTCAGTTGAGCCAGGTTAGTGAAAAAGGCAATCAAAGGATCAAGGAAGCCCAAGAAAAATCCGAACGTGAAGTATTAAAGACCGATCTGACACTTAAAAATGAGCTTGAAAAAAAGCAAAAGCAATTTGAATTCAGAAACAAAGAAATACAGCAGGATTATGATGGTCAGGTGGCTCGAAACAAACAAGTGTATTCCAAAAACCTTAAACGGGATCGGGATCAGTACCAGTCCATGACAGAAAATCTAAAGCGTGCTTCTGACGACACCTTAAGATCGCAAAATCAGATGTACACCAGGGCTTTAACCGAAGCTAAATCAGAACAAGTCGCTAAATTAGAAAAATATGACAATCGCAAAGAAGACCCCTTTTACAAAATTCAATCCAAAGAATCACGATTTCAAGATGAAGGCGATTACTATGCATTGAGCGCCTTTATCCCAGAGCACGAAAAAGAAAACATAAAGGTCAGAATACAACCCGACAAGGTCACGGTTTCAGGAAACAGATCTTTTGCTGACAATTTGGATCAACAGGGCAAAAAACTGAGCACTAATTCCTATCAAACATTCCGAGAGGAATTTGCATTTGAACAACCCGTTTACCACAAAGCCATCACTCAAGAGCGACGGGGCGATGAAGTTATTTTTAAGATTCCAAAAATTCTGTCATACAACAAAAAAGTTTAGCTAAATTTGACATGGCTTCAGTCAGACCTTGATTAAAATTTCCAAGACTTTCTGAATCACAATGATCTGAAACTGCACGGATTTCAAAATAAGGTGTTGAAAAATGTTTAGCGGCAACAATCCCACCAGCACTTTCCATGGCAACAACGCCATGGCCAAAACGACTGATTAAACTCTGCGATTGATCCCCGGATGCGATCTCTTGCTCCACACTCAGTATACTGGATTTATGCGTACGCCCCTCATAATTCAAATTTTCAATGGGCTTTAGCAAAAACTCTCGTCCATTTTGATTCAAATATTTACTGTTCCAATCACAATCAATAATTTTAACAGCACTAACAATATCGCCAACGGCATGCTGTTTAGTTAAAGCACCACAGCAGCCTAGGACCAAAATTTTGCTGATCTTAAGTTTACTTAAAATTTCTGAAATTGAGACTGCAACCTGAGCTTTACCCAACCCGCCTATAGCAAAATAAATATTTTTGCGTGGGTGTTTATAGACAAGGGATTTAAAACCAGAAACCTGATTCAGATCTGTTTGAGCACCAGTCAACAAACTATGAGCTTCAAAAAATTTTTTGAATTCGGCTTTTAAGGGAAAGACAACCAGTACCGGCAATGATTTATCGTTTTAAAAGGTAAGAAACTTCTCGCATTAAAAATCCAACCTTCGCCTGCTTTTCAGCTATGGTGGCCAATTGCATTCTGATTTGTTCAATGACATCAAAATTTTGCACAGGCACAGTGTCCAGTTCGCGATAAACAGTCTGAGAAATCTCTAATGAATTAACCGAATCCTGTGGCATCTGTGTCTTAGTATTTAAGGTTTGTACTGAATCGATTGTTTTCATATTTTCTCCTACCGTTAATTAGTCTAGGGGCTATATTTCCGTTTCAACAACTTAAATTACCTTACATAAACTAATTTCATTGATACTCACAAATTAAGTTACTGCGATCGACACCAGTTAATGTGGTTCGCTGCTGCTCACTCATTAAATAGGTTCCCATTACGCTGCTGGAAACCGTGTCATTGTGTTTAAGGCCCAAGACATGACCCAGCTCGTGTATAAGCAAGCTTTCAATATTTACTTGGCCAAACTTTGCATTTTCGCTGGCTTGATAAAAGGTAAAATCTTTTGCATTGATTCTGATGTCAGCTTCACGGATTTCATCGCCAATCCAATAAACAGAGGTCCTACCCTGTTCAGAACTTTTATTGGCTTCCCAAGTATTTAGCAGATAGATCATGTTAATGCCCTCTTGAGTGGGCTCATTGGCTCCATAAACACCATATCCAACGATCCTGAACATGGGCTTGCCTGCTGCTGCTTCCCAGGTCGCCACGGCGCTTTCGATGGCAGAATAGTACTGTGATGGGACAGATTGATGCACATATAACAATATGGGTAATCGGTCTTTCCAAGAAATACGTTCGCCATAAACGTTTTGGACAAAACCACAGTCATCCTGATTTTTGGCTTTAGGCCCACAGGCCTGCAGTGCAAAAGCAAAAATTGGGGCTACAAATAAAAACCCCATCCACATTCTCATCACTCACCTCTCGATACAGGGATCCTATTTCAATAAAGGATCCAGCGGATCGTAGGCACAAACCATTGATATTATTAATCTATTTTAATCGCTCAAAATCCTCTGATTTGAAAAAGTTCGACACCCCAAAACCAAAGCAAAGATTGAACATCTGTAAGTCGCTGAAATTATCAGCAATTTATCGCTCTGAGTGGTGTTAAATTATCCAACAGTTTGTCAGGCCTAAAAGGGCCCTTCAAATAAAATGACACCACTGTTGTTTAACCCATTGAAAAAACAAAATATTTTTTGTCGTCACAAACTTGGCTCGGGCTTTGCTTTAATCAATTTACAAGAATCTGCTCTTCCCGCAATCGCGGCATCCATGACAGAGCAACTAGGCCCATCACCCATCCTTGTCTTTTTGGAAGGGGAGCAAAAAGCTCCACCTTCCTGCCGCGCAAAATTGATGGGTTCTGAATGCTATAAATAAATGTTATTGGCTATTGAGCTGTGACCAAACGGTAACCAACGCCCCTTACCGTTTCAATTAAATCCCCCGAGGATCCCAACTTTTTACGAAGCGATGCCATGTGAACGTCTATGGTTCTGTCAGTCACATTTAAATTGGAAAGGGCTTTTTCGCGCAAATTATCACGGGTTAATACCAAACCACTTTGGTTTAGCAATTCCGCTAATATTTTAAACTCAGTCAGAGTCAAACTGACTTCTTGATCATTATTCCAAGCTCTGTAGCTTTTAACGTCTACCTTGATGGGGCCAAAACTTAGGGAAGCTTGACTGGGCAGCGCCGCCGATTTCTGAACAACGCTTCGTCTGGATAAGGCTCTTGTCCTGGCCAAAACTTCGCGCACAGAAAACGGTTTCGTCACATAGTCATCAGCGCCGGATTCCAAGGCCGAGATTTTTTCGTTCTCGCCCACGACTCCGGTTAACATCATAACGGCAATTTTATTAAACTGATTGTTTTCCCGCATCTGCGTGACCAGTTCGCGCCCCCGTTTACCCGGCATCATTTCATCCAGTATCACAACGTCAGGACCAAACTCCGACAGGGACTTAATAAACAAATCCCCGTTGGGAAGTCCTTGTATTTCAAACCCTTCAGCGGTGAATTCTTCAAGCAAACCCTGCCTAATAGCCTCTTCATCTTCCACAACAAGAACTTTTATTTTTTCCATATAATATTCGTTGCAAAAAAATCAGCCCAAAGCAACCTAAGTTTTTGTTAACTTATAAATGAATTTTCATTGGAGAACAATGGCCCCGACTGGGCCCATTGTATGAGCCAAAAAATCCAATTAATTGAGAGAATTTTTGTGTAATTGCAGCCGCAGATCTTTCAGTTCCTGCACTGTGATTGAATAAATTTTGCCGCACATTTGGCACCCGACTTCTGTCAGTTTTGCCTCTTCAATCATCTCATCAAGATCTTTAAAGGAAAGCAAGCTCATAGCCCGAATCACTCTTTCGGCGGTGCAGGGGCACGAATATTTGATGGGATAGTCATGAGGGATTTCAGTGAATTTAATTTGCTCAAGGTATTTTGATACCAAATGACTGACATCCCCACCCTTTTGAATCAGTTCAGACACTGACTGAGTCTGCTTCTGAGAATTAGCCTCGATGGTTTCGACAACCTCATCCTCAACGCCGGGCATGACCTCAATCAACACTCCGCCGGCTGCCTGAACTTTGCCATAGGAATCCAAATAAACCCCTAAATTTACCACTGATCGAATTTGGTGGGATTGGTGCAGATAAAAAGCCAGATCCTCACCGACTTCCCCGGATACCATTTGCACTGTCCCCGTGTAGGGTTGTCGCTGGAATGGTTGCTGCTTAGTCACAGTTAAAAAACCATTTCCCATGGCTTTTTTAAGATTGGTTTGATCCTTAGTTTCGCCAGCAAAATACTCTGGATTGGGACAATAGCCCCTGACCAAACCTTCAAAACTGGCTTGGGCATAAACGCTGACCAGCGGACCGTTTCCAGATAACAATATTCCGACTTCCTGATTTTCTTTTTGATGGCTGGCCATTAATAAAGCACCCACCATGGCCCGGCCTACCGCAATGGTAGCCAGCGGCAAGCTTTTTTGAAGGGTCTGCATTTCAATGACAGCATTTGTAGCATTAACTGCTGCAGCCCTAACAGTAAAATCATTTGAAACAAATCTGTGAACTCTCATTGAATCATTATCACCTAACATTTATAGTAAAATCATGCAAATCATGATTCTACGACACTGTGAACGATCGCGAAGCTTAAATGGTGACCCACAATTGACCGAATACGGTTTAGCCAAAAGTCAAAATTTGGTGACTCAGGTTGCCGATATTTTTGGTGACCCCATTCAGACAGTTTTTCATTCACCCAAAAAAAGGTGCGAACAAACAGTCAGCTTTTACTGCCAAAAACATAACTTTAAAAAGCAAGCTTTAAGCTTTCTGGATGAACGCAGTGAAAACGAAGATTCAGATGAATTTTTAAATCGCATAAATGTATTTATTAAAAATGCCGAAGCTTCAAAAACCCACATTATTGCCTGCACTCATTTGGATTGGATCCAAAATTTTTTAAAAGCTGTGTTTAGCAAATCTGATATGGCTCAGGACGTTCAGTTTGATTGTGCACCTGGGGGCTTTATGGTTTTTAATGTGGGCGATGGTCTGTGGCATTTTGTCACTGAGGGAGTTTTGTGATTATCCGAAACATATGGGCTGTAGGCAGAAATTTTGCCGATCACGCCAAAGAAATGAACGCAGAAATTCCAACAAAACCCATGATTTTTTTAAAGGCCGGCAGCTGCGCCAGTGTGAATTCAACAGAAATAGTACTGCCCCATTGGACCGAGGAAGTTCACCACGAGGTTGAATTGGCTCTTAAGTTTAGCCCTTACATGCACATCATTGACGGCGCCATAGCCTTGGATTTGACCGAAAGAAAACTGCAAACAGAGGCCAAAAAAAATGGCCACCCCTGGACGCTCAGCAAATCCTTTTCAGAGTCTTGCCCTGTATCTGCCTCATTTTCAATCAAACAGCTGGAGCTTTTGGATAAACTGTCCATCAAACTGTGGGTTAATGATGAGCTAAAA
>JBIKLL010000056.1:0-18760 GCA_044359815.1 Pseudobdellovibrionaceae bacterium | reverse complement strand
ACAACCTGCGGAAGCATAAGCCACCAATTTTGCCATTGGTTTTAAACCTAATTTTTTAGCCTGTGATTCAGACGTAATCAGTGAACAAGCTGCGCCATCAACAATACCTGATGCTGTTGCTGCAGTTACTAGACCGTCCTTTTTAAACAAAGGCTTCATTGCCTTAACTTTTTCCAAGGTCACATCTGGTTTTGGGTGTTCGTCGTTTTCAATTTTCTGCGGTCCCTTTTTTGTTTCCAATGTGATCGGATCAATTTCAGTTTTAAAAATTACTTTTTGCAAAGCTGCCTTATAACGTGACTGTGACAAAACAGAATATTCATCCACTTGATCCCTAGTGATTTTATATTTTTCACCCAGATTTTCTGCGGTGATAGCCATCGGAGTTTTTGTGTATTGATCAGTCAAAGCCGATGTCATGTAATCTTCCAGTTCACCGGGCCCCATTCTGAGTCCACCAAATCTGACATTCCTGACGATATAGGGAACCTGTGACATCTGTTCAGTACCACCCGCCAACACGCAAGTAGCTTCCCCTGTCATTATCATCTGAGCCGCATTCACCCAAGACTGAAATCCACTGCCACACAGTCTGTTGACTATGTAAGCCGGAACTGGAACTGGAATGCCAGTTTTCAATCCCACATGTCTGGCCAGATAAGCTGCGTCCGCACCTGATTGCACGACATTTCCGATAACCACGTGATCAATCTGATCAGGCTTGGCACCGGCCGCTTGCAGAGTGGCTTTAGCACAATAAACTGTGAGGTCAGTTGCAGAGATATCTTTCAGTGACCCACCGAAAGCTCCAAAGGGTGTTCTTTTGCCTGATATAAAGACTATATTTTCCATAATTGTAGGTTATTGTGGCCGGCATGAAAGTACTTGTCATTGGACAGGGTGGCAGAGAACACGCCCTGGTAAAAAAGTTCGTTGAATCCCAGTCTGTTTCAAAGGTCTACTGCGCCACCGGCAATCCTGGCATCGCAAAAATCGCAGAATGCATTTCAATCGATTGGAAAAACTTTGAATTAGTGAAGGACTTTTGCCTGAAAGCATCAGTCAATTTTGTCTTTATAGGTCCAGATGATGTTGTGGCCAGTGGTTTAGCTGATTTTCTCAGAACCAATGGAATCAACGTGGTGGCCCCTTCCATGATTGCTGCACAATTGGAAAGCTCAAAAATCTTTTGCAAAGAATTTTTAAAACGCGCAGGGATTCCGACTTCGCATTTTCAAATTGTTAATTCAGTAAAACAAACTCTTGATGCTGCAAAAAATTTTACTCCCCCTTATGTTTTTAAGGCCGATGGTTTAGCTGCCGGCAAAGGCGTGACCCTGGCACAAAATTTATCAGAACTAGAAGCTGCCGCTGCTGATTGTTTTGATAAAAAAATATTCGGCAGTGCCGGCAATCAAGCTCTGCTAGAAGGTTTTATCCAGGGCTGGGAGCTTAGTTATATTTTTTTAACCAACGGTGTTGACTATCAACTGTTGCCATTGGCCCAAGATCATAAACGCCTGCATGAAAACAATCTGGGTCCGAACACTGGGGGAATGGGGACCATTGCCCCCATTCCGATCTCACAAAAACTCAATCAGAAAATCATCGACCAAGTCGTCAATCCAACGCTTAAGCAATTGCAAAATGAAAAACTGCTTTACCGTGGCGTGGTCTTTGTTGGTTTAATAATTGATGAACAAGAAAATCCTTGGGTGCTTGAGTACAATTGTCGGTTTGGTGATCCAGAAACCCAGGTTATTTTGCCATTAATAAATAGCGATTTTGCCAAGGCTTGCTTTGAATTATCCCAAGGTAAAATGATGCCCCTACAGTTTTCAAATCAGTCTGCTTGCTGTGTGATCATGGCGGCTCCTGGCTACCCCACTAATCCTCAAAAAAATCTAGCCATTGCCGGTGACGCCTTTGCTGAAACAAAAAATTCCTATTTCATTCATGCTGGAACTAAAATATCTGATGGCCAGATTCTAACATCAGGTGGAAGGGTTTTGGGTTCAATTGGCACTGGCGAAACGCTGAAGGAAGCCATCAAAAATTCTTACGACCAAATCAAATTAGCTCAGTGGCCAGGAATGCATGCCCGTAAAGACATCGGGCAAAAATTCAGTCGTTAATCCATTCCAAATAAGGATAAACATTTGTGTGAGCGCCTAAGGATTTACAAGCATCATAGTATCCTGCAGATTTTTTATTGGGCACAGAGTTCACATCAATAACCAAAGAAGCGACGCCGACTAATACCCAGCCAGATGCCGATCTGTAAAATAATGGACCACCGGAATCACCCATACAAATTCCAGACTCAGATCGCTGATCAATGTACAGTAAATCGTTTTCAGGACTGGGTCGCAGCTTATCAGAACTAAATCTTCTTTCAGCGCCATTCTTTTTAGCCCAAACATTGATGCTATCATAAAAATCAGTATCAACAATCTGAGTTTCGCCGACTTTCATTTCAATCGGTGAATGACTGCGCTCTTCACTGTAAGCGCTTTTACCAAAACCCACAGCAGTCACCTTGGTACCAGGATCTAGCTCAAAATCTTTTGGCAATTTGGCAATGGATTTCCAATTAGGAATTTCTGATTCCAAATTCAATACAGCAATATCGTATTTATATTTTCTGGGATTATAAGCTGGATGCACTCTATAGGATTCAACCAGAATATTATCAGACACTACACTTTGAGTGCTTTCGTTGCAGATTGGTTTCGCGTTTAAAATCACATGGTAGTTAGATAAAATAATTTTTGGATTTTCATCTTTCACACAGTGTGCAGCTGTTAAAACTTTTTTGCTGCCGATCACAGTGCCTGTGCAAATTCGGGACGAAATTTTTGTTCCTTCACTGACTTGAAAACCAACCATCACTGTGTATTTAGCTAAATCCTCAGAATCTGAAATGCTTTTTCCCATTACAATCTGACTTCCAAAAAAGTGTCCACCCTGACATTGAACATCTTGGGACGCTTCTTGTTGGGGCTTTTTCTGACAGCCATTCAGCAACAGAAAACCAAAAGCAGCTAAGCAAAAAATTTGAAAAATTCTAGACATTGCAGAAAGATATCAGATCACAGATCACATTCCACGCTTTTCAGACCCACAAGTAATTGTTTCCCAAACGGGACGGGACTGCGCGTGTTGTTCCAAGGAATCTCAACTGATTGATTATAGTCTCTGTAGTTCAAGGTCTTCTCGCTTTGAATTCCCAGGTCACCATTTTTTAGAATGGAAAAAGTTCTGACCAATAATTGGTCACTGTTTTGCGACTGCCTGTGACCCGGAAAATTCTCTATGACAAAAGTTTTGACATCAGACATAGGGATTTTGATTCTTCTGAGCCTTGGTGTCAGCAAATCAATGCTACCAACTTTTGATTCATTAAATTTCAAACCAGCCAAGGTACAGGCTGCTCGCCCAGCAGCGTTGAGCCTCATTTTATCCACAGAAAGCATCACTTGAAATTCATCTTCAGTGCCCTTGGGTACAAAGGCCAATCTGACAGGCACAGCATATAATGCGACCTTATCCAAATACTTTGCTCTGATCGCTCCAGGGGTGCATTGCGACCGATCACTGGCAGACAAATTCATAAACTGAATTTTGTTTCGGAACAAACACTCTTCTATGATCACAGACCCATCGGCACTCAATGCAGGAGTGATCCTGCTGCTGACCATGATCCCATGCTTGATAGGCTTTAAAATTTCAATCAGCTCTCGGTCACCCTGCAGATCTCCAGCCACCGTTCCCAATCTGGCGAACTTATTTTGATCCAATCGGGCTTTTAAAAACACTGATGCCTTCTGAGATTTTTTCTGCAGCAAGCCTTGGCAGGCAATGGTTTTATAAAAGCGATTGCTGATTCCCAAAGTCAATCTGGGGACTACTAAATTAACATCGTCTTTGGTTTCTAATTTGGGAACCTGTACGTTTTCAGCGTGTCGATAGACCGAATCACTTCCGATCTGCAAAATATTTAACAACCACAAATCCACAGTGGCCATTGTGTCAAAGCTTTGTATGACGTCAAAAAGCTCATTGTCAGCAGGGAAAGTTCTTTGAAATCCCATGCTCTGACAAAAACTGTTGGCCGGGCCAGTGGCATCAGATTGATTCTGGTAACTGATTGAATACTCCAGCTCGCGGTGATAAATGCTGACTGGTTTTTTGCCTTCTGAATTACTAAAAACATAAATGCCACTGTGTTTTTCACAAATTTTTGAATCGGGCAGCATTCTGAATGAAAACCCTCTGAACTGGCGCTGCTTCTGTATTTGCAGACCTTCATAGCAAGCGGCAACGGCCTGCAGGCTGATGCCAGTTGATATTACTATCGATAATAGGGTCAGGAATCCAAGCTTCATAGCATGGCTATAATGCAATCTCAAAGCCTCTCAGCTGATATAAATTGGCTTATAACTGCAGCTAATCTCAAAATGAGACACTGGAGACAATTTGCGTATATAGGCGTTTCGTTTTTAAACAGTTCAATACTTTGAGACACATTTTCCTCAACTATTGCCAAACAGCATCCGATAAAAGTCTAGTGAAGAATGCAAACCAACCAGCCTTAATATTGTTTAGTCTAACTTTAGTACTGATGTTGGGCTTTCAAAACTGCTCAAGCCCAGACAGCTCAGTCAGGCAGCTTGCCAGTGTAGAACAGATTCAATCTTTTGATTACGGTTACGAAGAAATCGTCAGTCTTACAAAAATAAATCCATCCTGTGGTGAAAACGTCTACCCCTTTGAGCTTTATCCTGCATCAACGGCTACCGGCAGTTTGAGTCTTCAAAGCTCAACACATTCAGACTTTGTAACCACCGAAGCCAACCAGATAACAGTCACAACAGGAACTTTCAAAAAAATTGGAATCAAAAACCTAAATTCACTGTTGTACTTTCAACCTACGGTTGCAACATCAGTGTGCCTTGGATTGCAAAATGAAATGCCTTCTGGCTCGGTCTTCAAGGGCAAAGGCACTCACTTAACACTGATCAACCGATCTACTAAAATATTAAAGCTCCCTACCATCAGCTCGAACGTTTACACCAGCTCTCAGTTCGTAAATTTTGATGGTGGCAATATTTTGAATTCCAATTTTACAAAGTTTTATTTCTATGGCGGAAAAATCAATTTGATGTCCGGAGTTTCTGGCGAATACACCTTTTATAAGTCTTCAGGCATTGATTTGGTTGAAAACTGTGACTACTGCACAATCGATATGTGGCAAGGAACCATTGATACAATCAGCGACGGGTCAGGCAATATATTGATCAGATCGCCGGGGGCCATTAGACAAATCAGCAATTTTCAGGGCAATATCGAGCTTTGGGGTGGCAGCATAGTTTCAATCTACGGTGGCGGTGGCACCATCATTTTACATGATGGAGCACAAATTTTAGATCAAACCAATATGGGGACCGGCTGGGATATTATTTTAGACTGATTTCTGGCGAAACGATTGGATGACTCATCCTTACGTTTAAATCCTCAGGCATTATGACAACCAGTTTATAACCACGATCAGAAATCAAACGTAAAAATTCTGGCAAAGCTTCGACTGTTTTACGTTGAATATCATGAAACAAAACGATCCCGCGTTTTTGTTTGTCGATACCAGAAATCACGTGGTTTAACATTTTCTTGGCACTCCATTTGGACTTCCAATCCAATGAATCTATATTCCAAAAAAAATCGATCATTTGATTTTCGTGGACAAAAGATTTCACGCTCTTAACGCTGGCACCATAAGGGAATCTGAAAAATGGATCAATCCATCCCAAGACTTTAAAAATCGCACTGTGGGCTCTTTTGATTTCGTTCTTGGCGGCTTCAGAATTAACACATTTGGTTTTCCCTGATGCACAGGTCTTTGCATTCCATTGACCCATATAAGGATGAGAATAAGAATGCGATCCTACCGAATGTCCTTTGGAACCCACCATTTTGACTATATTTGGATAGGCCACTGCATTTTGACCCATCATAAAGAAATTAACTTTGGCTCCTACTTGATCCAGAATTTCCAAAATTTTTAGAGTGTAGATTGGATTTGGTCCATCATCGAATGTCAGCACCAGTTCCTTGGGACCAACTTCTCCGTTAATAGTTGTGCGGCCAGGAATATTTGAAACGCGCTTAACCTTAGTATTTAAAATAATGTCTTCATGTCCGTTTAAATCAATGGGTGAATGCGTCTGTGGATCCGATGTGTCTTTGGGCTGATTGTATTCAGGATCATCAGTTTGATAAACAGGTCCTCTAAGTGTTACTGAACCCTCCTGCTGCATTTGCTTTCGCTCTTCTTCCCAAGCATTTTCAGCTTTCTTTGCAACTTGCTCTCGGCATTTTTTTACAGTTTCAGCATTCTTGGGATGCATCGCTTCGCTTTCAAAAACCTTCAAATCATCTGCTGGCATGTTTAACAGCTTTTCGCAGATTTTTTCATTCACTTCTTCCCAGTCCAAGTTTCTGGCCTGATCAAACACATGCTCAGCACTGTTTGGTGAACTTTCGATCTGTTCTCGGGTCAAGTTCTCATCATTGGCTTCGGTAATGGTTTTATTCATGCTTTCTTCAAGACTTTTGATAACCATTACTTTGAATGGATCAGCACAAGCAGTTGATAGGACTAATACAGAGGTAAATAGAAGGAATTTTTGAGTTTTCATGACGGCAATATTATCCGAACTTTCATAAAAAACCTAATTATTGATTGCGTTCGCAGCCAGGGGTTGAATCGACTAAAACTTAGACATCATCAATTGGGCTGCGCTAGAACTTATGCGAGCCGAAGGCAAAATTTGATCCTTACAGTTTACTATTTTTCAATCTCAGCAGAATTTTTACGCGATCTCAGATACTCAGGAACTGTAAAGTCACTGGGAACTCCTTCGGGATATGGGACAATTTTGTAATGGCTGGCGATGCGTTCATGCAAAATCTCGGCAACCTCGGCCTTATTATCCGTCTGATTGATGCTAACGGGCTCTAGAAATTTCAGACTCAAATTAATCGATTTCAATGCAAAGGCTCTAATTATACTGGTAGAAAAATGATAATCCCCATACCAAAAAACTGCCTTACGGTATTTGTGATGCATAGGCTGATCATTGACCAAGTCATAATTTATAACAGCAGGCAAAATTGGAACAACTCCCACTGCCGCAGTTATCAAAGTTCGCTTAAAGGGTAAAACCTGGGCTCCGTCAGATGATGTCCCCTCAGGATACAAAATAACATTAAATCCTTTTTGCAAAACATGTCTGATTTTTAAAACTTCATTTGAAATATTTGATCGATCTCGCCTTTCAACATACAAACATCCTCCGGCATCAGTTACCCACCCCAGAACTGGTGTGTTTCGCATTTCGACTGAGGTAATAAACAAACCTGTGCTGTAAGCATTCATCAAAAAAATATCCAAAAACCCTGTGTGGTTTGAGACTATCAGATAATGATTTTTAAAATCCGGTGGGTTAATGATTTGAACCCTGACATTCATCACCCATAAAACCCATAAATTTATAAAGCGATTATACTTCAGTTGCGTCAGTAAATAGCTATCGTGATCTGTAAGTCCAAATCTCCAATACAATCGCAAAGCCAGTGATCCAAACAAAAAGGCAAAAAACAACAACAGAAATAAAATGGTTTTTATGATCACTCTGAAAATGACCATTTAATGCTTCTTTCTGAAATCAAAACTGGAGGCTTTCTGCAGTCTTTCTTTGATTGAGTCCCACAATTCGCCAGACCAATCTGATTCCATTTTCAACAAGATGGCCTGTCCTGATTTTTTATCCATGGCTCTAAGCTTTCCATACAAATCCCTGGCAGCCAATACGGCTTCAGCAGGTAACTGCAAAAAATCAAAAGTGGCAAACTGACTTTTGATCATATCCATGTTGCTGGATTCATCAATCAAACACAATGGTTTGTCTGGCATATAATGATGAGCCAGTTGACCAGGGGATTCCTGGGCACTATTTAAACTGTGAACAACGCTGTAACCTGATTTCAGAACATCGGGATTCTGGGCTAACATGGATAAAGTCACCAACCCCGGTCGCAATATCACAATTTGCTTTTTGGATTTATCCAATTTGACCACTGTGGATTCAATCCCGCCTTTACAGTCTCCACCCCTTAGAACAAAAACATCATCGGGTTTAAAACTGTCTGTCACATGTGATTCACTGGTTGGGCTGACTTTGCCAAACAAGTTAGCGCTGGGAGCAGCCAATGGAATTTTCATTTCTGTGATCAGCTCAAGGGTCAGTGGATGATCCGGCATTCTGATAGCCACTGAATCCAAACCAGAGGTAATCATATCAGACACACTGCTGAGCTTTGGGACTACAAAGGTCAATGGCCCTGGCCAAAATTTCTGAGCTAAATTTAACAGCAAAGGATCAAAATCATCACTCAAAAGCGAAATTTGATTTTTATCGGAAATATGGCAAATCAATGGATCATAAAACGGTCGCTTTTTCAGAAAAAATATTTTCTCGATAAGTTTGATATTATTTATGGGTGCTGCCAAACCATAAACTGTTTCAGTCGGGATTGCCACTAACTGATTATTTTCAAATGCTGATATCGCCTGTTTTACTGAATGATTCACTTAAAACCAATTATGCCAATCTGGGTTTTGTGTCTAATGTTTTAGACGTCGAAAGTAAAATTAATATTGAAGTCAACGCCAAGATCAAAAGGTTCACCAAAATCAAATAGGACCAATCAATCACATAGGTCGAAGAAAACACAAACTTCATCAGCACCCAAGATATCAACGTACTGATGAATGACCCGATAAAAATACTTAACGCCACAGGCCCCAGATATTCGATCAACACGTACAACCTCAGCTGACTCGGATTGATTCCTAAAAGTTTTAACAGATTCAGATCCCAAGCCTTTTGCTGCAATTGAAACTGAACCAGCGAATACAAAATCACCAGTCCCACCAAAAGCGTCAACAAAGACAGAGCTTGCATGGACCAAGTCAAGCGATCAGAAAGCTCTAAAATCTTCTGAATCAGCCCAGAAACTGTGATGACAGAAACATTCCCAGCAACTTTGGCAATATCGTTTTGTAATTTTATGTCATTGGTTTTGTCTGATCCATAAACTCCTGCCAAGAATATCTTAGGAGCGCTTTCCAAAACGCCCTCTTGAAACAGTACAAAAAAGTTAGGCTGAAAGCTGTTCCATTTAACCTTGCGCAGATTGTGAATCTTACCTTTGACCACAACTCCTTGCACATCGAACTCAAGCTCATCACCAATTTTCAATCCCAGTCTTTCTGCATACCAATATTCGACGGACAGCAAAGGGGTGCCCCCAGTGTGTCGCTCCCAAGATGGATCGCCCTGAATGACTTCTTCAGAATCGGCAAACTGTCCTCGATAACTCAGATTGACACCTCTGTTACGAAATCGAATGTCTTCCTCTTGCTCACGAGTGAACTGCGTTCCTGTATCCAGATTACGTTCAAAATTTTTATCGTTGATTTTTATAATCCTGGCTCTAATCAGCGGGGATAGGTTTTGAATTTTATAATTATTTTGTTGAATGACTTCTGTGATGGGACCCAATTGCTCGTCCTGAATATCAAACATAAACAGATTAGGCAGGGTCAACATGTTTGGTGATTCGAAATCACGATAAATATTTGTTTTCAACTGCGGCAGCAGATTCAGCAAACAAGAACTCAAGCCAATAACTGCCACCAACGACAGGCTTAAAGCCTTTTTTCTGGAAAATGACAAATACCCGTAATGCCAAACCCAATTTTTAAATCGCAATGGCAGCTTCAACAACGCAAATCCCAATGAGCCAACAAAAAACCCAGCACCTAACATCAATCCAAAAAACACAAATGTCATTTTTAGTGATTTTGTCTGCCAAAAACAAAGCATCAACATAAAAACTAAAAACAAAAACCAAACAAAATATCCATGCCATGTAGTTTTAGTTTCAAACTGCTGGGATTCAGAAAATAAATCTGATGGCTTTGATTTAAACAGTCTAATTAAAAACGGAGTGCTCATTAGAACCGCTAATACGCAAGAAATGATCAGTCCCACAAACAAAACTGAACTTCCCACATTAAATTGAAAATCCTTGGGCGCAAATGCCGACATCATTTGATTAAGGCTTGGTCTCAACACCAGCGAAATCAAATAAGCCCCCACAGCTGACACTAAACCCAATACCACAATTTGCAGCAAATAAATCCCGTTTGCTAAAAGCGGAGGCATTCCCAAGGCTCTGTACACTGCATAGGTTTTAACTTTTTGTCCTAAATAATATCTGATTAAAAAGGCACATCCAATCGCGCATAAAAATATCGCAGCCATTGTAACTAAACTGAGATAGTCCGACAGATAGCTAAGCACTCTTGACACATCCTGATTAGCTTCTTTGGGACTGGTAAATCGGACTGCCGGATCTGTGATTGATTGATTTAATTTTTGAATCAATGGCTCAACTGATTCTGATTCAGAAAACTTAAAATACATTTGATCTGTCAACGTCACACCCAATGAACTGATTCCCATTGATTGAACCTGATCAAAACCCAAATATATTTTGGGGGCTAATGACGAAAGCCTCATCGTTTGAGTCGCATCATCAACAATTGTGTCGGCAATAACAAATTCTTGCCCCAGTATTTTAACTTTGTCCCCAATTTTAATATTCAGCTGAACTAACAATTCTGGATAAACCCAAGCTTTTTTATCAGTCATAATTTCTTTGGGATCAGTTCCCTTAATTATTTTCTGCGAGCCCAAAGTCAGCGACCCATAAAACGGATAATTTTGCTTCACTGCTTTTATTTGAACCAGGCGAGAATCTGATTTTTGATTCTGTATCATTGTCATAAATTCCCAGGCCCGGGAGCTTTGATCGGGATTAACAACAGCGGATAATGATTCTAGCTCTGTATCTGAAAACAGACGTCTAACAGATACGCTGTAATCTGCGCTAAGGTAGTTTTTTGTATTGCTGTCTATCAATGTAGCAATGGAAGATTTTAAACTTTGCAAAACTATAAAGCCTGACAGTCCAAAAACCAAATTGGCCACAAATAAAATTGTGAACCTCTTGCTGTTTTTAAGTTCTGCAATTATCCAACGAAAAATCACACTTTACCGTCTTCCAATATCAAAATCCGATCACATCTTTTGGCCAATTCGGCATTATGTGTGACCAAAACAGTTGTTGTTTTCAATTTCCTGACTTGCTCAAACAACAAATCCATTACGCTTTTACCGGTTTTTTCATCCAGATTTCCACTGGGTTCATCCGCCAGCAGAATTTTTGGATTCACTGACAAAGCCCTGGCAATGGCTACCCTCTGACATTCGCCACCGCTTAATTGACTGGGAAAATGCCCCACCCGGTGCCCAAGACCCACTCGCTGCAATAATTTTTCAGGTTCATTTTTTACACCGGCGATTTCGCAAGCCAATTGAACGTTTTCTTGTGCCGATAGGTGTGAAATCAAATGAAACTGCTGAAACACAATCCCGATGTTTTTTGCTCTAAACAGAGTTCTTTGACGCTCATCCAATTTATTGATGTCGGTTCCATTAATAATAATCTGACCTTGATCGCTGGAATCCAGCCCGCTGAGCAAGCTTAACAAGGTTGATTTTCCACTGCCTGATTGACCTACTATTGCGATGATTTCGCCATTACTCGCAGCAAACGATAGCCCCTTCAGTACAGATATATTCTGATTCCCTTGGGTGTAGGATTTAAAAACATTTTTAACTTCCAGACTCATAACAAATTCTTTACTAAAAATTTGTAAACAGTTTCTGACATAATTTGATGTCCTTTTTCATTGGGATGAATCCCGTCACTTTGATTTAAGCCTTTATCACCCGCCACCTTGTCCAACAAAAATGGCATCAGCGGCGTTTTGTTTTTATCAGCGATTTTTTTAAAAACTTTATCAAACTGGACGGTGTAATCAATGCCATAATTTGGCGGCATTCTCATGCCAAGTAATAAAACTTTAATTTTGTTTTTCTGAAACACCTTGATCGCGTTGGAAATATTTTGATCAATTAAATCCACGCCCTGCCCCCTAAGACCATCATTGGCCCCCAGTGCAATAACCACAGCATAGGGTTGGCTTTTGAGCACCCAATCTGTTCGGGACACCAAAGAAGCCGTCGTTGATCCGCTAATGCTGGAATTTAAAATTTGAAATTTACCAGGATGGCTTTTATCAATTTTTTGTTGCAGTAAATGAGGATAGGATTGCTCTTTCGAGACTCCGTAACCTTCTGTTAACGAATCGCCAACGAATACAATTTTTTTGGGTTCTTGACTAAAAACACTGAGGACGGAAAAGAAAAAAGCCTTTATGATCATAGTTAAAAAATCATAAAGGCTTTAATTGTCTAAGTATAGTATCTAATATCTAGAATTATCTTGGACCACGATTGCCACGGAATCCACCGTCGCGACCGCCGCCGCCACCACCGAATCGACCACCACCACCGCGGGGACGATCTGTTTGGGGCTTAGCTTCAGAAACATTAATGTTTCTTCCGCCCATTGGCTGACCATTCAATTGTGAAATCGCGCTTTCAGCTTGATCATCAGTTTCCATTTCAACGAAACCGAAACCTTTGCTGCGACCTGTTTCACGGTCAGTAATAACTTTTGCAGACGTAACTGTTCCGAATTTTGAAAATTCAGAAGTTAATGCCTGATCATCGATTGAGTAGGGAAGATTACCTACATATAACTTTTTACCCATGGAACCTCCTTCAAAAAAACCTAGGGCGTTTCTCGAGAACATTTCCAAAGGCAAAAGCACATAATAGGAAACGAACACGGAACTTAACCAACATAACAAATGTTAAACTTAACGAAAAGTCTAATTCTTAGTTTGAATAACTTATATGGCGCAGTACTAAAGGTCCTATCGGAAGTTTATAAACTGCAATGGCAATCCAAAGTTTTTAACTTTCAATATTGCTATGGTTTCTTGAAGCTCGTCTATACTTTTGGACGTAACACGGATTTTGTCGTCCATAATTTGTGGCTGAACCTTTAGTTTAGTTTCCTTCAAATGCTTAATAATTTCTTTAGCAGCTTCTTTTTCAATGCCTTGCTTTATAATCGCCTTTTGCCGTTGCATTTGACCACCCGCAGGCTCGATGTCCTTAAATTCGATGGCCCTTATATCGATGCCGCGCCGGTGCAGTTTCGATTGAACAATGTCTTTCATTGCCTGCATTTTGTAGTCATCGTCACCTAGGATGGTGATTTCTTTCTTATCCCACTGAATTTCGCTTTTTGAACCCTTAAAGTCGTAACGACTCAGAATTTCCTTTTGGGCTTGATTGATAGCGTTGTCGATTTCCTGCAGGTTAACTTCCGAAACAATATCAAAACTTGCCATTAGTGATGATGGCCCCCTGGACCATGTGCGTGACCATGTTTGATTTCATCATTTGAAGCTTCGCGCACAGACACCATTTCGATATCAAATTCCAAATCCTGACCTGACAACGGATGATTGCCATCCAAAGTAACCAGGTCATCTGTGATTTTTGTGACTTGAACGACTTTTAGTTGGTCTTGCAATTGGAGCTGTAAAAACGATCCTATGGAAATCTCTATATGAGACAATTCTTTTTTAGGAACGTCCATTTTCAAACGTTCATCAGGTAAACCATAGGCATCTTGGGCTGCTAACTTAACATTGGTTTTGTCGCCTGGACTCATAAAGATAATTTTTGCTTCCAACGCTGGGATGATCTGACCTGCGCCCTCAAGGAATACCAAAGGTCCATCTGAAGACTGGTCCAGTACCGCGCCTTTTGTGTCTTTTAGTGTATAGTTAAACGAAAAAACGCGTTTTTGCATGAGATTCCCTTAGTTGTTGTTAGAGCATCCATAAATCACTCTTATTCAGTGATTTCAAGCATTTTCTGCCTTGAAAACGGGCTGAAAACCGCCGATCCTATAGTAGATGCTAGATGCAGCAGACACCGACGACCATATAGGTATCGAAACAGTGAGAGGTTTTACCAGATCACTGCTTTTAAATGTCAGCTACGAACCCATGAAAATTATTAATTGGCAAAAAGCCGTGATTTTATGGTTTCAAGGCAAGGTTGAAATCATTGAATACCATGACGTTTATATTCGCTCAGTCAGAATGAGTTTTCAATTACCCAGCGTGATGAGATTAAAAACTTATGTAAGGCCGCGATCACAAACCCATGTACGGTTTTGCCGAGAAAACGTTTACATCCGCGATAATTTTACCTGCCAATATTGTGGCAAATCACATCCCAACAGACAGTTAACCTTGGATCACGTCGTGCCCGCATCATTGAATGGTCCCAAGTCCTGGACAAATGTCGTTACTGCCTGCCGAAATTGCAATCAAAAGAAAGCCAACAGGACTCCGCAATCAGCAAAAATGCCATTAATGAAAGAACCTCGCATGCCTAATTGGCTGCCATCAGCAGAATTTGAACTGGCCTTGGGAAAAGTCCCGAATACATGGCTGCAATACTTTCCAGTTAAGGCCGGTTAGGTTATCCTGGGGACATGAACCCCGTACTGGACGAAATCACACATAAAATCCTTGTGAAACATTTGATGAAAATTGTCAGTGAAACCAATGGTGTTTCTCTGTCTGACACTCTGAAATTGATGAATTCAGAATTTCTGAAGCGCGAAGCCCCCAGGGCCTGGGAAATTGTTGTGGATTTTCAAAAACAATTATCACAGTTTCAGCAAAACAAACTGCAGATTCAGCAATTGTTGGCCCATGAATTTTCGCAGGCACTGTTTGAGTTTTTTAAACACTTTCCATTGAAATTTTCTGACGATCATTTGCATTTAACGGGATCACTGAATGCGGATTTTTTATTTCCGAGAATTCAAGAGCTTCTGACTGGACCTCATAAGGAAATTTACAAAAAGAAATTGGTCGAAAACTATGGCAGCAGTTGTTTGCCAATTAAAACAGTAGAAGACGTTGATAAATTGATTCGCATCAAAGACGGCGAAGGATTTATGAAATACCTAAGCGTTTTGTATTTACCAAAACTGGTTTTGGTGGATCGCAAAGCTCATTCAGAGTGCGCCTATCACATCGCCAGTGAACTGTTTAATAAATTTAATGTCGGAAGCATCAGATTAAAATTCACTCTGTCGCGTTCGTCATCGTCATCGGCTGATCAAGTTCCTGGCAGTGAAAACCTGACCAGTGAAGATGTCGTTTTAGGTTTGTATGACGGATTTAAAACATTTAAAGATCAAAATCCAAAATTTAAATTTATTCTGTCACCCAGCTTTCGTAAAGAAGCTACTTTTTTTGATTCGACAAAATACAGCTCGCGAAAAGAACATTTCGAAGCCCAAGTTGAAGACCTGGTAAAGATGGTCGACAATCATTCGTATTTACAAGGCATAGTTTGCGAGGTCGACACCGTCGGTAGCGAAAACGAGCTGTACCGAAAAGAACATTTCAAAGAATTTGAGCGCGGGTTTCGGAAATTGCAATACCGAGGATTTAAAATCAGATCCCATCACGGAGAAACATTTCACACACTGAAAAAGGGAATCCAAGCTGTGGATAATGCTATGAATATTTGGCATATCGACACTGTTGAACATGGGTTAAGCCTGGGGATTAATCCAAATTTTTATTTTCACAAAATCTACCAATCGATTTTTGAAAAAAACTATGCTGGAAAACCCATCACTGCAGCTGATCCTGAATACAAAGAACTGATTGAGTTGGACTGGGGACCCTACAAATATGTTTTGGATAAATTATTTGCGGGCAACCCCCTTAACGACAAAGAGCACACACATTTTGTAAAAGCTAAATTTCACACCGCCCGCGAAGTTGAGCATTATCAACATGATGTTTTAAATCGCATGATTCAAAAAGGCGCAAACTTGATATCACTGCCTTCATCAAACAACAAACTGACAGGCCGATTTGAAGATTATAAAGACCATCCTTTTTCTTGGTGGGAAAAAAAGGGAATGAACTTAGGCGTGGGAACTGACAACTACATCACCCTAAATACAAATTTTATCCAAGAAATGCTGATAATATTGTTCACTGACCCCGAAGCACTTAAAATCACAAAACTGCTGATGGTGACGACTGGAGAAAATCGCAGACCCTACATCGCGCACCTGTTGTGGAAAATGCGCAAACTAAACCTGAACAACTGATTTTTACTAACTGACTCAGGATTCTGTTGCTAAATTTGTATTTCAAAAATTCGGATGAATATTTTAAAAAAGCCTTAAACCAATTTGCTAATTAAAAATCCCGGTCCATGACGGTTTTTCGGCCCTCGGAGCGGGCCTTGTCGATAGCGTCGTCGCACAATTGACGGACTTTTTCAGACAGCAAGTCTTTGACTGAATCTGATGTGTTCATGTCAGCTTTGGCTTTGATGTAATCTTTGACTTTAGAAACGACAACCAAAACATCCAAGGGCAGTTTTGTAGTGGATGAACTGACTTCCGGCTGATTGACCGCGATCCTTCTGGTCGGTGCAGCCACTGGTCCCGCTGGATCCCAAGTTAGATTGGGTGCGCGTTTTTCGATAGCTGCGGCATCACGGTGTTTGGCACCGGGAACATGGGCTTCCCAACAGCCTACACTACAAAAAGCATAGCCGGTTCTGGGATGAGTGCAGGTGGTAACACTGCATTCGTAATATTTAGAGTTTTTTTCGATGTCTTTTTTGCAGCGACTGCATTTGCGCCAAACTTTGTCTGTAGTATTTTGCATTTAAAAACTTTAGCTGTAAATTTTAAAAACTGCCAAGGAAATTTATTTGATTTCTAATCCCAACTGCTTCAAATAAATTTTCATTAACTGGGTGCGCTTACGGCCTTCGGCTTTGCCGCTTTTGGTTTTCAACGTATAGGCCGTTTGAAAGAGCTTTTGATAAAAATGATCAATTGTATATTTCATGTCATCAGGCTGTCTTTTTTTGCAAAAAGGGTCTTTGATTTCGTAAAAAGGTCTTTTCAGAATTCCTGCTGTTGCAAATCCTCTGGCAATACCGATAGCTCCAAGTCCATCCAACCTGTCGGCGTCTTGCACAATCTTGGCCTCTAATGTTGTGGGTTGAATATTTGCACTAAAACTGTGGGCCTCGATGGCGTGCTTTATTTCATCAAAATACTTCCGGGGATAGTTTACCGATTCCAAAAATTCCAGGGCTTTTTCAGCTGACAATTGGGAAGCTTTGCTTCTGAGTGGGCTATTTTTAGGAACATTAACCAAATCATGAAACCAGGCGGCAGGTAAGACTATATTGAGATTTCCTTTTTCTTTACGGCAAAGCATTTTTGCAGTTTTAACGACTCTTAAAAAATGCAAAAAATCGTGAGCCGGATCATCACCCAGAGGCTCTTGCTGTAATCTGTGTTTAAAAATTTCTTCCCACTGCTTCATTGAACCTCTTTCAAAAAATCAGCAACGACAGGTTCATAATCACCTTTAAAGTCCTTAAGACCATTTAAATGACCCGCCTTCGGCAATGAAAGTTTTCGCCAGTCTAAATTGGCGTGTGGTTGAAAAATCAAATCGATCATTTCGGGAGTGATTAATTTATCCTGCCATCCCCTGATAGATAAAATCTTGAAACCTTCAGGAATCAAATTTAAATCCTGATGCACACTGTGGGCCAAGCGATGATGCCACAGTAAAGAAATGGATTTTGCAGCGGTAGTTCGCAAAAGAGGATTTTTAATCGGCATTTCATGCAAAAAATAGTTTTCAAACGATTCAACAAAATTTTCTGCAGGTCCACCATCACAAATCAGGGCTTTGATATCGTTGGCGTTGCGTCTGGAAATTGCCTGGATGGCACTGGCAGTGGGGTTTGAGAATGAAAAAACAATTTTTGGTCCCTTGATAAAGTTAAGCGCTGATTCAATTTGCTCGGTCCACACATGTTTTTTGCCAAATCGCAGATCTGACGTAAAATAATGATCAAACTTGGGAACAAAACTGTCCCTTAGCTTTATGGCATAACAGTCAAATCCAAGACCATTCACAAATTCCACATGCCGTTGCAAGGCCCCTCGATGCGCGCCAAAAAAAGGTACAAACAAAATCTGGGTTTCTGATTTTCTTTGATCTGATTTAAACTGGCTCAGTGATTTCACAAAAATCTAGTGCCGTCTTTCGGGATTCAATGGCCAAAGGTCAGTCCATTTTGCCGCTTCTTTGGGTTTTAGCTCTGCTTCACCCAAGACGGATCTGGAAACTTTGACTTCTTCTAGAGCAGTTTCAGAAAGCACTTTACCACAAGCTTCAATGATCGAAGCCTCATCGATGTGATGGTATTTGTAAACTTCAGAAGGCTTTCCGCACTTGGAATGTTTCACCACAGCCAAGGCTTCCTGTCTGACTCCCACGATGGATCCCAAATTGTCTAACAATCCAATTTCACCGTCGTGAACAGAAACAATTGGCACTCGCTTTCCAGAGACCGTTACAAATTCATGACCGTTCAGTTCAGTCTGAGGCCTAACGATCAGATCGCCATTAATGTTTAAATCATTTCGCAGGTAACTGAACTCAGATTCGTGACCCAAAATACCACACAGCAAATCAGGCGAAGTCACTACAATCACATTGGCGTATATTCCCATGGCTAACAGTTTTTCAGAGGCCTTCAAGGCTTCTGTTGTTGGTGATCCC
>JBIKLL010000055.1:0-18826 GCA_044359815.1 Pseudobdellovibrionaceae bacterium | reverse complement strand
CTTTTAGCGCTCGAGTCCCGTTGGCATAAGTCTTCACCAAATTTTTGATTTGCAATTGATATTGAGACACTTATTTTTTCACCAATTCTTCAGCTGATTTCCCCAAAGATTTCAACATGACTCGAACATTGTCATAGTCTGCATCGGTTGATCGCTTAAGCTCGGTCACACCATAAACCTTATTAAAAGTTTCTTTACCTTCTGGAGTAGAAACGTATTTTTCAAAAGCTTCAATTAATTTTGTTTTCATCTCTTCAGGTAAATCTTTTCTGAAAATAATGGGATCGTTAGGGATTGGCTCAGTCAGCTCAATGATTTTGATCTTTTTTTCGACATCAGGGTACTGGGTTTTAACTAATCTTCGGGCGTCCTGAATTTCGCCTTCGTTGCTGGGGCTGTAAAATGTTGCCCCCGCATCGGCTTGTCCTTGGTACACCATGCTGACTACTGAATCGTGTTTCATTGCAAAAACCTCCTGCGATGGCTTAACGCCTTTGTCAGCAAAAAGCTTTTTAGGAAGTAAAAATCCAGAAGTCGAGGCAGGATCTACGAAAGCAACTTTTTTACCGTTGATGTCAGATAAATTTTTAATTCCCCCGCCCTCTTTGGCGATGATCTGAGCTTGATAGGTCGCTAAGCCATGGCGGATAACTGTCAATCGCGCCTGAGCACCGTATTTTTCGTGAGCCAGAATGTATCCAAAAGTATTTATTGAAGCCACATCAGCACGGTTTGAACCGATGGCTTCAACCACTGCGATAAATGATTGAGGGATTGAAACTTCAAATTTGTAGGGAGTGTTGGCCTCGAGCCAATCTTTGAAGGCCTTAGAGTTTGTTTCGATGACCTTGGCATCCACTGAAGGAACAAAATAAAGTTTTATAGGATTTTTGGCAGAACCCAGTTCACCTTTTTGAACCGTGCATCCACTGAGCAAAGTGTTGAGTGCAAATCCAATACAGATTGCTAATGAGGATAAAAGTAGCTTATTCATTGAGTGATTCTCCTTCAGAGTTGTGAGGGCGAAAAAGATCTAACAAAGGGCGGGCCTCCAAGCACCCTTAAATTACCAATAATGCACATTGCCATAAGGGCTTAATCGATCAATTTCCTGGTAGAACAATTAAATGCAAAGCCAGCTACTGAAAGAAATATTGCAGACTGCTAAATCACTCAAAAACCAAAGCTTAGCGGTTTTTGATTTGGACAGCACATTATTTGATGTGATGCCCAGAATTTTACAGGTTATTGCCAGTTTTGCTGATGATCCTGCCAACGAAAAACAGTTTCCTGACAGCATCAAGGTCTTAAAGGAAATGCAGCTTTTAAAATCCGATTGGGGTTTAAAAAACGCTGTGATCAGAGCCGGCCTGGGCGATCACGCTGAGGAATTTCATGAAGCTTTGAAAAAACATTGGAGGAAATATTTTTTCTGCAATGAGTTTTTGCATTTTGATATTCCTTACGATGGGGCGGTTGATTTTGTACAATCACTACACAAAAACAAAGTTCAAATTGTGTATCTGACCGGTCGAGATGTGGAACGCATGGGTCAGGGATCTGTTGAAGTTTTACAAAAATGGAAATTCCCAATCAATGATACAGACGCCCAGCTGGTCTTGAAACCTAAAAAAGGTATGGATGATGCCCAGTTCAAGTCTGATTGGTTTTCAAAAATCAACACAGATCATTTAAAGAAAATTTGGTTTTTCGAAAACGAACCTGCAAACATCAATCTGGTCAGACAATGCCATCAACATGTCCAAGTAGTTTTTTTTGAAAGCACTCATTCAGGGAAGGCTGATCCACCCAGTGATTTGCCAAAAATCATTCACTATTTACTGGAGGAATAATTGCTGTACATAGTAGCAACCCCAATTGGCGATCCCAAAGATATCAGTTTGCGGGCGTTGGAAATTTTAAAAAACTGCGAAAATATTATTACCGAGGAACGCAAAGTTGGCTCGGCGCTGATTCGCAGTCACGAACTGGGTAAAAAAAATTATTTTGAATTAAACGAACACTCAACCCCAGAACAAATTGATGAATTGACTGAAATCTGCAAGAACCAAAATGTGGCGCTGATTTCTGATTGCGGGACACCGTTGTTTTGTGATCCGGGCAGTGAACTGATCAAACGTTGTCGTGGTCTAAATATTAAAGTCACCGCAGTCCCAGGAGCTTCTAGCCTGATGGTATTGTTGTCGCTCAGCAGCCGCAGACTGAATCAGTTTTTGTTTTATGGATTTCTGCCTCAGAAAACCGAAGAACGCAGACCTGCTTATATGCAAATCAAAAAATCCAGCGTGCCCGTAATAATTATGGACACACCTTACCGGTTTGCAAAAACTGTATCTGAAATCAAAGAACATATGCCCGAAAAAAATTGCTTGTTAGGAATTGATTTAACCACTGGGACTGAAATTATTTTTGAAGGCAAGGGTGCTCAGCTGGATATTTCAGGTTATCCGCAAAAAGCAGAATTTATTGCAATGATTTATTAAATTTAAAATCCAGTGCATCTAGGATCTGTGGGAGTCGCATAACAGAGTAACACTATTGCCCCAACGTCTTCTGGATTAGATGTTCCGCCAGCTGCGCTGACCGCTGAACCAAACTGGGTGCAAAAATCTCCGTTTTGTGAAGCATTTTGTCCTGTGCAATTCGAATTGTAAGCCGCAATCGCCGCAGTTCCCACAGCTGTTTGCGCAGCAGGATTACCCTGCAGGGCCCCAATGGCAGTCAGTAATTGAGCTGGATCATTCATCTGACTGGCGGTCAAACCTTGAATGAAAGCAATGCTGGTCGCAATTTGCGAAATGGACGACAAAAATATTAATCCAGGGGATTCGCTGGCAGAACAGTATCTCAAAGTTATTTCTGCATTTGAATTATTTAAAGCCATGTCGGTGCTGGCATCAAAAGCTAAGGCTGACATCACACCGGTGGATTCACTGGTACCAGAGCTGCCTGAAATTGCCGTCATCATTTGTTCAAGCTTTGTGCTGGAACCAAAACCCTGTTCAATAAATTTTCCCACACATCTGATATTGTAAGAAGCGGCGCTTTCCATGCCTTCAACAAAGGTCATGCATTCTGCCCAAGTGGCCTGAGTTGCAGAATCCAAACAAGACTGTGCTTCTTGGATTTTGTCGGCATCAGATCTTTTGCTACAAGATAATGCCAAACCGGCGATCATGATAAAAACAAAGATTTTTGATTTTGTCATAGTCATCCCTATCATATCATATGTCGATATTAAGTTTCACAGTATACATACGGTTTTCTTTGGGGTGATCTATAGTCCCCACATCTTCGCCATAAGTCGCTAAATCCAGATTAAAAATCGTAAACAGGGCCGAAAATCCCAAAGTGGGATAACCTTGGTTCACACCGATTCGGTAAGCACCCTTCCACCATGAAGCCATGGCCCAATCAAACTCAAATCCCAAATGAAAAGCCCGTCTGAGTGTGTAGTTTTTGTGGCCGATATCTCGAATATCCAAAGTCCCCCGACCACCAAAAATCCATAAATTGGGGTATTCGTATTTCATGCCTAAATCGATAACACGATTCAGACCTTCAGGGATTTCTTGCTGCTGTTTATTGACCAAACCAAATGATCTCGAAAATCCTGTGTTCAAAACATTTCGCACAACCAAACCAAAGGTTGGACGTGCTAATTTCAACATGTACCACCAGCCATCACCAGGCAATGCAGGTGTGAACAAATATCCCAAATCAAAATCATAAGTATAACCGTCAGTAGCGTCTTCTTTTTTAATAGCGTTGCTGTTTTGAGCCAGATCCAAAGCACTGACTTGTTTGCTGATAAAACCACGATTAACAAATTTCACTGTGGTTCCCCAAGACAACCTGCCACCAAAATCCCCACGTATGTCATCGGCGTAACTGTAAGCCAGAGTCGTATCCAAATAAGCTCTGATGTTTAGCGCAGGCGCTACCTGATTGTGGATTTTTCCCTCAAAGGTCAGATCCATCGGAATAAACGCAAAACCCCAGCCATTACCCACCATAACGCCATTTAATAAAGACGTTTTTAGCATAAAGGGCTTACCATAATTGCTAGAAAGTAAGGCATTAGCCGCTGCGAATTTTTCGGACTCTGTAGTCCCCTGAGGCGCAGATGCGTCTTGGTAAATATCATAGAAAGATTTCGAACCACCGAACTCAAGGGACATATTGATTTGCAGCTCTTCACGACGTGACAAGGCTGCCGGGTTGTAAAACATCGCCGAATAGTCATTGGTAGCGGCAACGAAAGCGTCGCCCATGCCCATAGCTCGGGTGCTTTGATAGGAATGGTGAATCCTGGAATGCACGCCATCGCTTGCAAACGACAAAGTTGAAAAGGCTAAAACAAGATTAACAACGAAAAAAGATTTTAGTGACACATCAAAATCATATTCTTAATTGTCTAATTTGATATATAATTTCCCTGATGCGTCTTGAAATAATCAGAGTTTTTTTGACCTTAGTCGTGGCAGTCTGTTTTTTTAAACAGACTTTGGCAGCGCCAGCAACCCTTATCCCACCCGATAAAAAGGGAGGCCAGCATTTTTCTGATACACAGTCCGAGGTTGATCATAAAAATTCATTGCAGGTTTCAGACACTCCTGTTGGTAAAGAATCTGGAATGCCTGTGATCTATAAATCCAGATATAACACCAATCGTTTGTTTTTGGGCTACGGATTGGGCATTTATGATCCTGAAGGCAATTCCGAAAAACTGTACAGCTTTGGATATGTCCGCCCTTTTACTGACAAAATTGGAAACATGATGGAACTTTCAATTACTACCCATGGACTGAAATATTTTGGTTGGGATTTAGGATTTAAGTTTTCACCCAGAACATTTGAATCCTACTACAGACCCTATTACAAAATGGGAATTCAAGCGGCCTATTATCCCAGTGATTGGCTGGCTAATATTATAAATTTTAAAAGATATTTTTTAAGACTGTCAGTGGGCCTTGGAAACATTGCTAATTCCAATGACAGGTACAGCTTTGATTTAGCGGCTGCCGTGGGTTTGACAGGCCTTCACTATGAAGCTTTAATTATTTTTCCTATGCCGTGGGATTGAGTTTTTTTAATAATTCTTTGATTGAATTTTCCAAATCAGCTTCGGTTCCGTTATTATCCAAAACAAAATTTGCCATTTTGGTTTTTTGACTGAGCGGAATTTGATTTTTTAGTCTGTGATTGATTTGTTCATCAGTTAAATTGTTTCTGGATTTCAATCTTTGAATTTGATTTTGCTGGGTGACGTTGACCACAATGATTTGGTCAAACTGTTTCATCATGTTTTTTTCAAACAACAAAGGCACATCATAAAATGCGATTTTATTTCCGCTATCAGCCAATTGCTGTCTGATTTTTTTGACCTTGTCTTGGATCAAGGGATGAAGCAAGGACTCCAGTTTTTCCAAAGATGCTTTGTCTTGAAATACAATTTCGGATAATTTTTTACGATCTAATTGGCCATCAGCGCTTAGAATCTGGGATCCAAATACATCGACTACAGACCTTAGTCCTGGAGTGTTTTTTGCCACGACTTCCTTGGCAATCTGATCAGCATCAATCACCGAAAAACCAAATTTTCTTATGATCTCTGCAGCAGTCGATTTTCCGCTGGCAATTCCACCAGTTAAACCAATCCATTTCATCACTTGATCTTAGTTGGGGATAAAGATTCTGTCATCAGATTGCTGGTCCTGCAAAAATGAGAATTTAAACATTGCAGACCAAAGTCTGTGGGTTCAGTTTTTCAAACTTAAAATTCACTTTTTAATCATGAATTACCGATACATACACTAGTTGACCGGTGAAAAAAATCTGCAGCTTAGTTGCCAAAATTTTTTGCTCGGTCACCTAGCTAGGACAAAAAAAGCGTGAGTCGTTCAATTGAGGGATTTGGTAAATATTTATTGCTAGAAAGATTAGCCGCTGGCGGTATGGCCGAAGTTTATTTGGCAAAATCCACGGGCGCTGCTGGAATTTCGCGCTTTGTTGCTATCAAACGCATCCTGCCTCAGTACTCTGAAAATCCTGAATTCATCGATATGTTCAAAGAAGAAGCCAAAATCGCGGTCAATCTGAATCACGGAAACGTCGTTTCGATTTATGAATTTGGTATTCAGAACAGTCAGTTCTTTCTGGTGATGGAATTCGTTGAAGGTCAAAATCTGCGTCAAGTTTTGAACCACATGAAAAAAAGCGACAAACATTTTTCGATTGATCAAATCGTTTATGTTGTCACCGAAGTTGCAGCAGGATTGGATCACGCTCACCGTTGCATCGATGGAACTACCGGCAAACCTTTGAACATCATTCATCGTGATATGAGTCCCCAAAATATCATGATTAGTTTTGAGGGCGAAATCAAAATCATCGATTTCGGAATTGCAAAAACAGAATCACAAATCGAAAACACCAGGACTGGAACAATCAAAGGCAAATTTGGCTACATGAGTCCCGAGCAAGCTGATGGACAAGATGTGGATTTGCGCACAGATATTTTTTCACTGGGAATTGTATTGTGGGAACTGCTGGCCAATGAAAGATTATTTACTTCAGGCAGCGAGGCCGCAACACTGAAAAAAATCCGTGAATGCCAAATCCCCAATCTGCGATCGATCAATCCCAATATTTCACCTGAGCTGGAACGCATTTGCAACAAAGCCCTGTCCAAGGACAAAAGCTTACGCTATCAAACCTCGAGTGCTTTCCACAAAGATCTGAACAGATTTTTAAACACTCAATACCCTGAATTTTCTCCGCAAGATTTTTCTGTGTATATGAAATCAGCTTTTGCGCAGACTTATCTGGAAAATAAAAAGAAAATGGTCGAATACTCTAAGCTGCAGGCTTTTGATGCTATGGCGGCCGAGGTAACATCCACAATCACCATTACTGAAAGCGAAAAGGGCGAATCCAAAGAAAAAAATTATGCTGATGATCCCATGCAAGACGCAGATTTGTTCAAACAGGAAAAACAAATCAAAGTGAATTTGAACGATTTAAAAATCGACAATTCAAAACAACGCAAATCCGCTGGGTCCAATCAATCACAGGTTTATCGCGATAATGCCTCCAGAACTAGTAACTATAATCCCTATCCTCCGATGGAATTCCGTCGCCAAAGCTTTTTAGACAGCAATTGGGTTTACGTGGCGATAGCTGCAGTGATGGTATTTGGTGTTTGGTTTTTCGGATTCCGAAATCAAATGAACGATGACCGCAATTTGACCTCACAGCAATTGGGCTCTGTTGAACTGGGCAGCAAACAGCCACTGGCCTTTGCTGTTGAAAGCTTCCCCAGCGGGGCTAAAATTATTATTGATGGCAAGGACACAGGGCTGATCACACCCGCCCGGCACGCCATCGGCGGTAACCGCGAATTCCGTTTGCAACTAAAGCGTGATGGTTATCAGGCTCATGAATCCAGACAAATCATTTACTCAAGCGGTCAAACGATAAGGGCCACACTGAAACCCATGCCTCAAATGGGTTACATTTCTGTAAGCTCACCAAATTCGGGCACAAATCCGGTGATAGCAATTAACGGCCAAAGAATCTCGGAAAAATTGCCTATAAAAATGTACGGAGTGCCAGCAAATATCCCAATAAGAGTTCAGATTCAGAATCCCTATTCGCAATTGTATGCTGAATCGACAGTCACGGTTGGTGCCAATCAGAAAAAGAGCCTTAACCTGATTTTGACCAACAACAAAAATAGACAAAGCCGCGGGCAATAAGTTAAAAGTTCCCTATGGGGACAATCACAAAGTATCTGCTAAAATCTAGGGACCGAAATCAAAACGCATTGTCATTTATGCAAGCTGGCCGTTGGCAGAACCTGACCTGGCCCCAATATTACGAAAAGATTTTTAGTACGGCCAGCGCCTTAAACCAGATCATTCCCCAAAAAGGCGTCAAGGTCGCAATTTATTCTAATACTTGTTTTGAATGGTCTGTGATGGATTTTGCCGTTTTATCCATGGGCAATGTCACTGTACCCATATATCAATCAGTCACCACCGAGGAACTTAAATATCTGATCAATCATGCCGAAATTCAGATTTTATGTGTAGAGAGCCCTCAGTTACTGAAAAATTTTAAAAAAATCCAAAGCCAGTGCCCTCAGGTTAAAAAAATTGTTTTATTTAAAGGTTCTACTGAGGACAACGATGTTTTGACTTGGACCGAACTGCAGTTAATGGGCAGTCAGTATTTGTCCGAATACAAATCTGTTTTCGAATCCAACTGCCAAAACATCAAACCTAGCGATTTAGCTTCAATAATTTACACTTCAGGAACTTCAGGTATCCCCAAGGGTGTCACTGTTTTGCACTCTCAGATTATCAGCGAGGTTGAAGACACTTTTCCCATGTTGGGCATTACTCCTTCTGACAGCACACTGACCTTTTTGCCTTACGCTCACGTTTTGGGCCGCATAGAGCAATGGGGTCATATGTATATTGGCTTTCACATGACCTATGCCGAAAGCATCGAAAAAATTAAAAATAATCTTTTAAAGGCTCAACCCACTTTGCTGGTAGCTGTGCCCAGAATTTTCGAAAAAATTTACGGAGGGATTTTATCCCAATTGGAACTGCATCCACTGAAATCAAAACTGTTTAAATGGGCTTTAGGTGTTGGGATGCAGCTTGGGGATTACAAATTAAAAAAGCAAACACCACCCGCTTTATTGGCAGCAGAATATTTGGTGGCAAAGAAACTAGTTTTAGACAAAGTCAAAGAGGCCTTTGGTGGTCGATTAAGGTTTTCGATTTGTGGTGGAGCCCCGCTTAGCCCCGAGGTTTCACAATTTTTTCACGCCTGTGAAATTTTGGTACTAGAAGGCTATGGTTTGACTGAAACAACGGCTGCTATTGCTGTTAACACTCCCATAGATTATGCCTTTGGCAGCGTGGGCAAACCCCTGGCAGATGTGCAGATCAAATTTGCAGATGATGGCGAAATCTTGGTGAAAAGCAAAAAGGTCACTGCAGGCTATTACAAAGATGACGAATCCAATAAAAATTCATTTACTGATGGATGGTTTCACACCGGCGATATTGGTGAATTAACTGATCGAGGTCATTTAAAAATCACTGATCGCAAAAAGGATTTGATCAAAACCGCAAACGGCAAATACGTAGCCCCACAAAAGCTTGAAAATCTGCTTAAATCCACATCGCTTGTTTCAAATGTTTTAATTTATGGGGATCAACAAAAATACATCGTGGCTTTGGTGACGTTGGATGAACAGCAGGTTAAAAATTTCGCTGTGGATAAAAATTTGGGCGAAGCCACTATCACAGCGGTTTACAACCACAAAAAAGTCTTTGAGGAAATCCGTAAAAACATCACTCTGGTGAATTCGAAACTGGCACACCATGAAAGCATCAAAAAATTTTCGATATTACCCCATGATTTCACTATCGAGGCTGGCGAGCTAACCCCATCACTGAAACTCAAAAGAAAATTTCTGGATCAAAAATACCGTTCCCAACTGGAAGCCCTCTACCGGTGATTTAGCCAGCTGAAGGGTACTCGCTGGTTTACTTGCCTGCAGAAATTTTGAATTTTAAAAAAGTAATTCTGTGATTTTCCACTTTGTGAATACATTTGCGAGCGCGACGTTTAATTTACCGCCGCATATCTGGTGTTGCGTAAATGCAAAGATAATTTTTTTCACTATTTTTAGACACTCGCTAACGGCCGCGGGCTCATCTCTCGTATTGAATCATTTTATAAAAGCAATTTTTTTGCTTTTATAAAATGACTCAACACCAGATATGCCCCGCACGCTCGCTGCATGTGTCTAAAAACAGTAAAAACAAATTACCTTTGCATTTATGCAATACGAGAGATGAGCTTGCGGCCGTTAGCAAGTATTCACAAAGTGGAAAATCACAGAATTACTTTTTTAAAATTCAAAATATCTGCGGCGAAGCGGGCCAGTTAAAAGACTCTTCAGATTTAGCCTCTGGCTTCGCTGATCAGTTGTTTGGCGTGGGCCAAGCTGGTTTTGGAAACCTTTTCGCCAGAAATCAGTCGGGCGATTTCTTCTGCCCGATCGGCGGAAGTCAGTTTTTTGATCATCATCGAGACCTTACCCTTTTCGGGATTTTTCTGAATGTTAAAATGCTGATCTGCAAACACTGCAACCTGAGGTAAATGCGTGATACAAATTACCTGCTGACCCTTAGCGATGGATCTTAATTTACGACCAACCTTTTCAGCCGTCTGGCCGGACACCCCAGTGTCGACTTCATCAAATAAATAAGTACGCGGATAATCCGAGGATCCAACAACACGCTTTAGCGCCAACAAAATTCTGGAAAGCTCACCACCACTGGCGACTTTGGCCAATGACCTGGCGGGTTCGGTCGTTGTGGCCTGACACTGAAACTCGACCAAATCAGATCCTGTTAAATTTTGATTATCCAGGGGCTCAAACATAACCTTGAACTGCACGCCCTTCATATTCAGATCCAGCAATTCCTCGTTCACCCCGACTTCCAATAGCTGAATGGCATTTCGGCGTCGCTCCCGCAGTTCTGCCGCCATAGAATTTAAAATTTCGGTTTGTGATTGGATTTTTTTGCGAAGTCCTGCAATGCTTTCATCAAAATTTTGCAAATCAGAAAGCTCAGATTTAATTTTGTCAAAAGCCTCCAGGATCTCAGCTGCTGTATTGCCGTATTTTTTTTGCAATTTTCTGAACTGACTCAATCGTTCTTCCAAGGCATCCAGTTTTTGCGAATCATTTTCTGAATTATTAAATTGAGTCCTCAGCGAATACAAACTGTCCTCGATCAAAGTTTTTGCTGTTTCCAGCTCAGTCAGTTTTTCATCCACGTTTGATTCTTTTAAACTAAGGCTTCGGCCTTTTTGAATGATTTTTGAAAGCCCACCTATGATTGAACCATCCTCGCCATACAGTAAATTTTCAGACAGGTCTAAAAACTCGCTCCATTTAGAAATATTTTTTAGCATGGAAACTTCTTGTTCAATCAATGATTCCTCAAAGGGTCTCAGTTCCATTTTTTCGATTTCACGAAATTGAAAACTCAAAAAATCTAATTTTTGATTTCTAGTGGATTCCTCACCCAGTAATTGATTTAGCTTCTTATTCAGATCAGACAATTGATGCCAGCTGGCTGCAAATGCATTTCTGAGGTCAAAATTACCTGCGTATCTGTCTAAAATATCCAATTGATATTGTGTCGACAGCAGATTGCGATTTTCGTGTTGCCCTGTCATTTCAATCAACGGAGCATTTTGTCCAGCAACCTCTATCAATGGCGCCACCAATTCACGCAGAGAATTCAGTGAAGCTAAGCTCCCGTTTAAATAAATTTTTGATTTGTCTTCGGTGATAATTCTGCGAACGATCAGCTCCTGCCCATCAACCTCTATACCCATTTCAATTAATTTTTCGATCAGATCTGTTCTTTTGCTCAGATCAAAGGATCCTTCGACACTGGCTGACTGACAACCTGTACGAATCATATCAGCAGCGGCTTTATTACCCATCAAAAGCCCAAGGCTTTTTATCAATACTGATTTTCCAGCACCGGTTTCGCCGCTCAAAATAACTAATCCCTTACCCAATTCGATTGATATGTTTTCAATGATTGCGAAATTAGAAACTCTGAGCTCTTTTAACATTTTAAGTTCTTTCCCCGAATTTTAATTTTTCCCTCAGCAAATGATAGTAGTTTGACTTCGGAGCCCGAACCAACAAATGAGTGGCCCTGGCCTTTGAAACAACGACTTCATGCTCTGCTGTTATATCCGCAAATTTAATCCCGTCAACCACCAGGTGAGCTTTTTGTTTTGAGCTTTGGTGCTTCTCGCTTAATTTGAAGGTGAGCCTGTCCGAGTCCGCCACAATCAATGGACGGTTTGTCAATGAATGGGGAGCAATCGGAGTGATCACAAAGGCTCTCAGATTAGGATGCAAGATAGGCCCGCCTGCTGCCAGATTGTAAGCCGTTGATCCCGTTGGTGATGAAATTATTAATCCGTCAGCAATGACTTCGCTGATAAATAATTCTCCTGAATATAAACTGAGGGTGATTAATTGGCTCAGCGAGCCCCTTTCCAAAACAACATCATTTAATCCCATGCCTTCAGCGATAACTTTTTTATTTTTTAAAATTTTTATTTCCAACATCGATCTGGGTATCAAATTCATTTTTCCATCTAAGGTTTCTTCCACAGCATGAAATAATTCTTCAACTTTAAATGGAGTTAAAAAACCTAAATGCCCCAAATTCACACCCAGTATCGGAACACTGCCGCCCTCTAACATTCTGACAGCTCGCAAATAAGTTCCATCACCACCTAAAACCACGATCAATCCCATTTTTTGCAGGCCTTTAAAATTTTTGATCATAGTTGTTCCAGGGATTTGTCTTTGCTCGGGTGCTGTGAAGGGCTTGTAGCCCCTTTCCTTCAGCCAATTAGCCAGCGTTTTTGAAATCGACGCAGCTGTTGAGGTATCTAATCTGTACACAATGGCTATCGAAGATTTCCTGGGGATCTTGAGTATTTTCATACGTGCAACAACCCATCTCGGCGCAACAAGGCATTGGGATCGGGCTCTCTACCACGAAAATTTTTGTACAGTTCCATCGGATGAGCCGTTCCGCCTTTGGACAAAATATGAGTCCTAAATTGTTTGGCGACTTCTTTGTTGTAAAGTCCCTTTTCTAAAAAATACTCAAATGCATCGGCATCTAAAACTTCTGCCCACTTGTAACTGTAATAACCGCTGGAATACCCACCAGCAAAAATATGCCCAAAGGTCACCGATGAATTGGTTCCAGCAACTCTGGGTAAAACCCTTAGTGGTTGAGTCGTCACATCTTCAAACTGATCCAAATCTGTGATGTCTCGGGGATCTGTCGTGTGCCATGCCATATCCAGCCAAGCAAACTGCAATTGTCTGACGGATGAATAACCCGCCTGAAATTTTTGTGCTTTTCTGATTTTGGTTACCAGATCTTCAGGAATGGGCTCACTGGTTTGATAATGTCTTGCAAAAATATCCAGGGCTTCTTTTTCCCAAACCCAGTTTTCCATAATCTGCGAAGGCAGCTCGACAAAATCCCAATAAACATTGGTCCCAGCGATTGATCGGTACTGACAATCTGACAACAGCCCATGAAGAGCATGACCAAATTCATGAAACAGGGTCAAGACTTCATCCAGAGTTAGCAATGAGGGCTTGCTGGCAGTGGGCTTAGTGAAATTGCATACAATGTTGACCTGTGGTCTGCGAACCTTGCCAAACCACAGTCCCTGTTCGCGAAACGCCCCCATCCAAGCTCCGCTTTTTTTAGTCTCTCGCGGAAAAAAGTCCGTGTACAAGGTCCCGATAAATTTATTACTGCCTTCTTCTTTGATTTCAAAGACCCTGACATCAGGATGGTATTTTGGAATGTCGAAAACTTCCTTAAACGTCAGATTAAATAATCTGCGCGAATGTTCAAACACACCCGCCACTACAGATTCTAGTTTAAAATAAGGGCGCAGCTCTTCTTCGCTAAATTTAAATTTACGCTCTTTTAGTTTTTCAGAAAAATACGCAAAATCCCAGGGCTGCAAATCATCAGTGCCCTCGATGGATTTTTTGAAGGCCTTGACCTCGATGATTTCTTTTTCGGCGACCTTTTTACTGGGGCCTGCCAGTTTTTTCAGAAAACTCAGCACTCTTTCAGGAGTTTCTGCCATGCGATCTTGCAGCATAAACTCAGCCCAGTTTTTAAATCCCAACAACTGCGCCCTCTTGTGTCTGAGGTTAATTATTTTTTGAATTACAGGGAAATTGCTGACTTCATTTTGTGTGCATCGGGTTTGATAAGCATACCAGACTTTTTGTCTGAGCTCCCTGCGATCAGAATACTGCAAAAAGGGAATAAAGCTTGGAGCTTGCAATGTGATTAACCATTTACCCTTGTAGCCCTTTTTCTCAGCTTCGTGCGAGGCCATTTCAATCACTGATTCAGGCAGTCCCTTTAAATCAGTGCTTTCAGATATAACCAATTCAAACGCGTTAGTGGCTTTTAATAAATTTTCGGCAAATTTTGGACTGAGGGTTGAAATCTCCTGATCTATTTTTCTGAGTTCTTGCTTTTTTTCCTCAGACAACAAAGCGCCGTTTTTAACAAAGTTTTTATGATATTTTTCAACTAGCTTTTTTTGTTCAACGGTTAATCCCATGTTGTCAGATTTTTTATAAATCTCGTCGATTTTTTTAAACAGCACAGGGTCCAAAGTTATTTCATTGGCAAATTCGGCTTCGATGGGAGCAAGTTCTTTTGCTAGCGCTTGAAAGGCTTCATCAGCCTCTGCACTAAATAAACTGTGATAAGTCCCACTGACTAGCTCGAACAGTTCACTGGCAGTTTCCAACGCCAGGATTGTATTTTCAAAATCAGTTTCTGATTTATTTTTGATGACAGAAATATTTTTGCGGGCTTCATCAATGGCAAATCGAGCTGCCGGTAAAAAGTGTTCTGTCTTGATTTGGTCAAAGGGGATGGCCTCATCCCGGGTCGAAAAACTTTTATTTTGGTTAAAAACTAAAAACGGATTTTGCTCATTCATGCTGGCTCCCCTATGTTTCATTTAAAAATTAACATAGGGGAAAGCCTGTGGCGCTTGCTAATGCAGCGAATTACTTTATCTGGATGAGTTTGAGTACCCAGTAGAAGAATGTGTGTAGAAACAGTAGTAACCGTTAATCAGACCTTCATTGTAATAGCGGCAAGAATATTGATAAGGATAAGGACTTCCATAGTTATCAACACCGTAATCATAGGTACAAATACCCAAAACTGATCCACCGCCTACAACACGGCAATAACCATTGCCACCGCAAGAGTTTGCATCCCTAGAATCACAGGCTTGTGCTGCTTGCTGATAACAGTTTTGGCTGTCGCCAGAAATCAACGGAGCGTAAGTGATTTGTGGAATGTTGTTATAGTGAGTGTTTTGATTCCAATAGTTAAACACCTGATTAGGATACTGGTTATAAGCATCGTAATAAACGTTATTTGGAGCACAGCCAAAGCCATAATTTGTTGTATACACTGGTCTGGTTCCCACAGGGCATCCACAAAAATTTTGGCCATAGTTCCATTGATATGGCAACGGCTGCCAGCCATAGTCTCGGTACTGCTCAGGATTGCAATTGACCGAATCTCCTTGTCGTGAAGGCAGATTACAGGCTGTTTGCGGTGTTGAGGCTACCACTCCACCACCTTGATTTGCTGAATTTCCGCCGTCGTCTTTTTTCTGACAGGCAGACAGTGCGATCACGCAAATTAACGCACCAAAAACCCCTTTAATTTGTTTCATACAGTCTCCATTTTGTTTGAATACGAAAATCCCTCATCCAATATTTGTGCCATTCAAACAAAGGCAAATAATTGTATGAGCTTAATCTGAATGGCCCTGATCGACAGTGACTGAAAGGGACACCTGAACGGGTGATAAACTTCTAAACACACCCTGAAAAAGGTCTATGCCAAGGCATGCTTTCGCTAGACGAAGATTCTTTCACCAGGTTTAATAGAATCATTGAACGCAGGTTTCCAGGGGGGGCAAAGGGTATGAAATCTTCAAATCTACTGACATTTTGGGGCGCATTTTTAGTGGTTTTCACTGTTTTACAGTCACAGGCTTCAGTAAATACAAAGGATATTTTTAAAGGGACTTTGACCAAAAGCGGAGTGCTGCGTGGCGGTACTGCAGGCGTAGCGTTCACCCTTAAGGACATTCGCAGAACTGCATCTAATAAACAAAAAACTGAAAGAGTCGTCATCGAATTCGGCGACCGACATGGAAATCCTATGAAGGGCGAACCCGCTTATTACAATATTGAATTGATGGATAAGCCCACTAAGCGGGTTGTGATTGATTTAGCTCAGACTAATATCGGTACTTTTAACGAATCCTTTGTTGCCCAAAGATTTTTAAATTCTAGATTAGTCAATAAAGCCTCGGTCGTTATGGAAGCGCAAAATTCCTACACCAGTATTATTTTAGATCTGAAAAAAAATATTGAGGCCAAGGTTTACAATATAAAAGGCAGTAACAAGGCCAGTGCAAAATTAGTTTTGGATTTGGTGGAACACAAATAAATGATGTCGGCCCTACGCTTTATAGTGCTGAGTGCTCTCTTCAATTTTGCAGTGTTCAGCACAGCACATGCTTATGTCTTTGATATGAATACCGCAAAATTTGCACCTTACCTGAAGGGCATTTATGGATCAGGTTTTGAAAACACAACTGTATCTAAAGCCACAGGAGTCTCCACTACCCTAGAATCTAAATTTAAATCTTTGTTAGGTGGGGAGTTTGGATTTGCTTGGGCCAGCCCCCGATTGAATTTCAGATTTGCTGTGGAAATCCTTATGCCCGCGATGATCAAAGAATCAAAGGGCTACAATGCCAGCAATCAAGAGCTGTTTAGCTTGGACAGCAGCTTGAGTGCGGTTTCACCAAAAATCGGACTGGATTTTAATTTCAAGGCGACCAAAGATTCCAGATGGTTCGTTTTTGTTGAAGGCGGTTCATCGACACTGACTGCGACAAATAATTTTACATTCACGCCTCAAGGAACGACTGACCTAGGTGTCACAGCAGATTTTGCCGAAGAGCTTAAAGGAACTTCAACAATGTATCAGTACGGAGCTGGTGGTGAAATTTTGGCTTTTGATACAACCACGATGTATTTTGAAGCGGGCTACCGAGTGATGGAATTTGCATCGATGAATTACAATAAAGACGTCACTAATATCGGCGGGGCCCAAACCAAAGGTACTGTCGCGCTGAACTCTGACGGATCAAACCGCGAAATGACATTGACGGGATATTACGGGTCAGTCGGCTTTCGAATTTATATATATTAGATTGATTTGCTTTTATCACAGCAAACTGAATAACCCGTAGTTGCCAAAGTTTTTCTGCTCTCTATCCTTCTGGCTGATTGGACAAATAGATAAATTGAAGATTATTCGATTATTCGATTATTCGATTATTCGATTATTCGATTATTCGATTATTCGATTATTCGATTATTCGATTATTCGATTATTCGATTATTAAACTCATTATCGGCCTTGAATGTATCTAAATTTATTATGCTGGCTGCAGAGCGTTCGCAGATTTTTTTGATGATTGTTACCGCCATTCCATTTGGGTTGAATGTGATCGATTTCTAAAAAATACCTTGAGCCACAGACTTTTCCTGTTTTGTGATCTGTGAATTGGCAGCCAAGATCACGATTGAAAATGTATTTTCGAATATTAGGCGTTATAGTTTTCGAAATTTTCAGATTCGATTGAGTTCTATCTCTGCTGCACGTGCTCACCGCCGCTGTGGCAGTAGAATTATCGCCGCAAAAAACAAATTTTTCGATCAATTTAGTTTTGCCTTTATCTCTATTTCTATCTGTATCTCTATCTCTATCTCTATCTCTATCTTTATCTTTATCTCTATCTTTATCTTTATCTCTATTTTTATCTTTGCCTTTAGCTTTAGATTTGTCTGTTTCTTTGGTGCTGTCTTTGTCTTTTGTGCTCTCTTTACTTTGCATATGCAATTGCGCTTGTGTCGACTCTTCAGAAGATTTATGAATTCTCTTTGAAGTGGCTTGACTGTTCAAATTTTTTGCCATTTGTATGATCGTTTCCTTAAGGCCGCCTCCAGTTTTATGCGACAATTTTTCCTGGGCCTGTTTCAGAATCTGCATTTCAGATTCAGTAAAAGTTATTTCGAGCCTTATTGATTGATCGGACTGAGGCTTTACTATAGTTGGCTGCAAAGGTTTGAAATTGAACTCGTTGACCAAAATTTTTTCAGTTAGCAGAGCAGGTTGAGATTCAATTTTTACAAGCAGCTCTTTTTGTTTACTCAGATCGATGGTTTTGCCGGTGATTTTCTTCATTTGACGCACAAAAGTCTGCATTTTCGAGATCTGTGATAGCTTGATTGATCCATCGATTATTTTGGTGCTGATTTCAGGGATTTTGTTAAGTAGCCTGGCCGCATCGATGCGCCTTTGAGCGGCACCTTCGGAATAGCCGATTTCTTTAGTCAAAAATTCAAATAGCGAAGGGTAAGATTTTTCTAGATAGATTTTGCGCTGATCAATTTCCGCGATCATTTTCAGTATCTGTTCAAGTAGCTGACGTTCTTGATTGACTGACATTTTGAGTTTCAAAATCAAATCTCCGGAAGAAATATTTGTTTTAGTTGGCACTGTTTTTTGCATAATGATCCTTTCTATTTTCTATTTTCTATTTTCTATTTTCTATTTTCTATTTCGAGATTGTTTACCATGACTTTTTTAATTCGGTATTTTGCGCTTTTGCTGAATTGAGTCTCTGTTTTTAAAATTTCTATTGCAGCCTTATATGCGCAGTAAACCCGTCTGTATTGAGATTTTTTTTGGACACAACCAGGGGGGCTTCATATTGATCGAAGACTTTTAGTTGAGGCCATTATTTGAGGCAAAAGCTGGTCAAGAAAAAATAATAAATATTTATCAAAAAGTATTTTCCGGACAAAACTTTTGTTCGCAAGAATCTTTAATTTTTTTCCCTATTTTTAAAAAATAGATCTGGTGATTTCAAATGACACATCCGCTTGCCGCCGCTGTGGCGGTAAAGATTTTTTGAACATTTGAACATTTGAACATTTGAACATTTGAACATTTGAACATTTGAACATTTGAACATTTGAACATTTGAACATTTGAACATTTGAACATTT
>JBIKLL010000003.1:0-129719 GCA_044359815.1 Pseudobdellovibrionaceae bacterium | reverse complement strand
TCTCTCGTATTGAGTCATTTAGATTAATCAGTTTTACCATTAATAAATTATCATAAAACTGATTAATCTAAATGACTCAACACCAGATATGCGGCGAAAAATTAAACGCCGCGCTCGCTGAATGTGTCTAAAAACAGTAAAAACAAATTACCTTTGCATTTACGCAATACGAGAGATGAGCTTGCGGCCGTTAGCGGGTATTCAAAGAGTATAGAACATAGAAATATTTTTTAAAATTCAAATTTATTGTAGGCGCAGATGCCAGCGTGCTACTTGGTCGCAGGAGCTGCTGGCGGCGGTAAAGCTGCCAAAACTTGATTAGCCAATTCAGTGGGACCCATTGTGTCCTTCATGATTGTCAGTTTGCGCTCTTTTTTAGCTTCTTTTGAAATTTCGATTTTGGCTGCACTGATGCTGGTGACGATTTCACGAGCAACTTTGTCGGATCTCAAAACCGGTTGAAATTCAGCAATTACGTTTTCCAGAAAAATCCAATAAGTAACTTGAACGGTGGGAGTGAATGCCTTGGTATTGCCCAGAGCGCCAATGGCTTCCTTGACCAGGGATTTCATAACTTCATCCCAGATATTCATGTCCTCCAAGTTATTGCGCAGTGGTGTTACGACTTTTTCGATCATTCCGTCATCATTGGGTCTTGAAAACACAGCCTGCAGTCCTTCCTTAAGCGGGATAGATCGATCGCCTTGGTCTTTGGCGGCTTCTTTGACCTTTTCGTTCACGATCTTGTTCATTTGATCAAGATCTTTGGTAAACAACTGTTTGTAAGTGTATAAAAGCCCTGCAGATGACTGAAGACTCCAAAACAAAGTCATAATAAAAGCGAATTTCATAGATCCCCCTTAGATTCAGATGAATCACCATGATCGCATCTTAAATTTAAAAGCTCTAGGTGCAAGTTGTTAAGGCCAAAGTATTGTTGTTTAATGCCAATAAATTATGTCAAACTACTAAGGCTTAAAATAGGAGGCAGCTTGAAGAATTCTTTAAACACTAAACTACAGATTTATTTTGGAGTGTTCACAGCATTGACATTGATCGGTTGTGCACCTTCGTCCAAACAACTTAAGGATGCTATTGAAAAAGATCCTAGCATCGTTTTTTCGGCTATTGAGAAAGACCCCGAAAAATTTATCGAGGTCGTAAACAAGGCCGCCAGAAAAGCCCAAGAACAATCTGCTGAAAAAGCCCAGGCCGAAGAAGGCAAAAAACGTGATGATGAATTTAATAATCCATTACAACCAAAAATTGACGATGCCAGGGTGGTCAAAGGTCCTAAAGACGCCAAAGTCACAATCGTAGAATATTCTGATTTTGAATGTCCTTATTGCGTACGTGGCTATCAAACCATCAAAGAAGTGTTGAAAGCCTATCCAACAGAAGTCCGCGTGATTTACAAACATTTGCCGCTTGAGTTCCATCCAAAGGCTTTACCTGCTGCTAAATATTACGAGGCGTTGGCAAGACAGAGCATGGACAAAGCTGGGAAATTTCATGATTTGGTTTTTGAAGGTCAAAATGAATTGAAAACTAAGGGTGAGGACTTCCTGAAAGCCACAGCAAAAAAAGTCGGAGCTGATATGACTAAATTGGCAAAAGACTTAAGTGACGAAGGTTTGCTGGCAATCATTTCTGCTGACACTGATGAAGCTCAAAAATTTGGAATCAGTGGAACCCCTGGGTTTGTTATAAACGGAGTATCTATCAAAGGTGCTTATCCGTTTTCTGAATTCAAAACGATCATTGATCGTCATCTTAAAAAATAGTTCTAATCTTGCGAGCCGCTTCTATCGGCGGCTCTTCCTACCCGCGCCTCATGTAGGGCGCTTCGGGATTTTGAAAAAATCTGCCCCTAAATTCCTTACCTTGTGAATATATTTGCGAGCGCGACGGTTAATTTACCGCCGCATATCTCGTGATGCGTAAATGCAAAGATAATTTTTTTCACTATTTTTAGACACTCGCTAACGGCCGCGGGCTCATCTCTCGTATTGAGTCATTTAATTTTAGCTAAGTATGTGATTAATAAATTATCATCCACCTAGCTATAATTAAATGACTCAACACCAGATATGCGGCGAAAAAATAAACGTCGCGCTCGCTGCATGTGTCTAAAAACAGTAAAAACAAATTACCTTTGCATGCAAGCAATACGAGAGATGAGCTTGCGGCCGTTAGCAAGTATTCACAAGGTAAGAAATTTAGGGGCAGATTTTTTCAAAATCCCGAAGCGCCTTACAGACTGACTGGTAAGGTTTCGCCGGTAAAGCGGACTCCTGATGGATCAAGCGCGAAAACCATTGGTGTGATGATCAATCCGTCCTGAGCACTTTTGCGAAGCTGTCGACAGTATTCGGGATCTATATCGTCAGCTGGCACAAATTGCTGACAATCAGTTCGTTGAACCGCAAAAATCAGCTCGGCAGAAAATCCTTTTTTGATTAGGGCACTGAGCTCATGCAGATGCTTAAGCCCCCTTTCGGTAACTCCATCAGGAAAGCTGGCCTGCCCTTTACCCGTCGCAAAATCGCCAACCACATAGGTTACATTTTTGATTTCGATATAATGTTTTGGGTGATTATTTTTATCCAAAAACACCCCGTCCAATCGGGTCTGATCGTTGATTTTGATTTCTGATTTAAATTTAGAAAATTCATTCCATGGTTTGTAAGCACCAGTTTCAAAAATCTCTTGCACAACCTTGCTGGGGATTGCGGTATTGATTCCCACCCAGCTCTGATTTGGGGCCTGCACGGCCTCGAGCGACCACTGTAATTTGCGATCAGGATTATCAGCCTTGGACAGCAAACAATTGATCCCCTCTTGTAGGTTGGGCTTTAATGATCCCGTATTAGCAACGTGGGCCGTGACCGTTTGGCCCTGAAGCTCGCAGTCTGCAAAAAATCTTTTGTACCTTTTGATAAACTTGGCTTGAGTCAGTTCAGTTTTGAATTTCATGACGGTTCCTTTGTGGGACTGAGGGCTTTTTTGTACTGCAAAATGATAGTATTCCAAGCATTTTTTTATTACACTGCCCACATGAGTATTTCATCAGCAAAACCTCACACACCTAAGCCAAGCTGGCTTAAGGTTCGCGCCCCGGCCGGCGAAAACTACACCCGAATCAAATCCATGCTGGGCGATTTAAAATTAGCCACAGTTTGCCAGGAAGCTCGCTGCCCCAACATGGCAGAATGCTGGGCTGGTGGCACTGCGACCATTATGATTATGGGCGAGGTCTGCACCAGGGGCTGCAAATTCTGTCATGTTAAAACCGGCAATCCCAAAGGCGCATTAGATCCCATGGAACCCGAAAAGGTTTCTTATTCAGTCGCACAAATGGATCTTGAATACATAGTCGTAACATCAGTGGACCGTGATGATTTGCCTGATCAGGGATCAAATCATTTTGCCCGCACCATCAGAACTATGCACAAAATGGATCCCGAGCTGATCGTTGAGGTTTTGACTCCTGATTTTCGTGGCGATCGCGAATGTGTGCAGGTCATGGTGGATTCCAAACCTGACGTGTTTGCCCACAACGTAGAAACTGTTGAACGTTTGCAAAAAAAGGTCCGCGATCCCAGAGCCAATTACAAACAATCTTTAAGTGTTCTTCAGATGGTCAAGGAAATGGATCCAACCATATTTACTAAAACCTCATTGATGTTGGGTCTGGGTGAAACTGATGAAGAAATTTTGCAAACCATGAAGGATCTGCGAGACATCAATTGTGACGTGATTACTTTTGGTCAGTATTTGCAGCCAACCCCCAAACATCTGGCCGTGGAATCTTTTGTAACACCAGAAAAATTTGATTACTGGAAAACCACCGCTGATGAAATGGGATTTTTATATTGTGCCTCTGGCCCGTTGGTTCGCAGCTCGTACAAAGCCGGAGAATTTTTTATGCAAAGTAAGATCAAACAAAAACGACAACAAAGCACTGAAACAAATGCGAACACAATTCAAGGAGAGAGTTATGGCAACAGAGGTTAAGCTTCCGGAACTGGGTGAAGGAGTCACCGAAGGTGAACTGATAAAATATTTAGTCAAAGTTGGTGACACAGTAAAACCAGATCAACCCATTGCCGAGCTGATGACTGATAAGGCCACTGTTGAAGTTCCAAGCCCCGTTAGCGGCACAGTGAAAGAACTGAAATTTAAAGCTGGTGATGTGATCAAGGTCGAAAGCGTGATGTTGATTTTAGACGGAGCTGGCGCACAAACAGGCGCACAACCTTCAGCCCCCAGCAATCATCAAGCTTCTAAACCAGCACCCCAACCTGCTGCACAAGCTGCAAAACCCAATGGCAAAACAACTCCAGCGGGAGCCAGCGCTCGCCCTGTAGCTGAAACTAATGGTGGCAGCTTTCACACAAACGTGGGTGCCGCAGCCATGGGCCAAGGTTATTATCCGCCAGTTGCTGATTCAAAAGTTTTAGCCACACCCGCGACTCGCAGAATGGCTCGCGAAATGAACGTGGACATCAATCAATTAAAGGGCTCGGGTCTGGCAGGCCGGGTGACCCAAGAAGACGTCATGGCCAAGGGCGGATCGGGTTCGGGGTTGGATACTTACACTCCTGCTACTATGCGATCACCAGTCAGTGCGCCGGCATTGCCCAGACTGTCTGCAGAGCTTGAAGAGCGCATTCCGATGCGTGGAGTTCGCAAAAAAATTGCTGAAAACATGCAGATGTCAAAACACATTATCCCGCACTTTACATTGATGGATGAAGCCAATGTGACAGAGCTTGTGTCGCTGAGGGATTCACTGAAAGATTACGCAGAAAAACATCAGACAAAAATCACCTATTTGCCCTTTGTGATGAAGGCACTGATTGCAACCTGCAAACAGTTCCCGATGGTGAATGCGTCCATTGACGATGCGGCCTCTGAAATTGTTTATAAAAATTATTTTAATATTGGATTTGCTGCCGACACACCTAATGGCTTGATGGTTCCTGTGATCAAAGACGCTGATCGCAAAACCGTTGTGGACATCAGCCGTGAAATTTTGGATCTGGCAAAACGAGCTCGTGATGGAAAGCTTAAGCTTGAAGAAATGAAAGGCGCCACAGTGACAGTGACAAACATTGGTTCTGTGGGTGGAACTTATGCCACGCCGATTATCAATCACCCCGAGGTTGCGATATTTGGGATGTACAAGATCCAAGATAAATTGTCTCTGTCAGCAGATGGCAAGGTAACGTCGCAAAAATTTATGAATTTTACGATCACAGCGGATCATCGTTTGATCGATGGAGCAGTGGCTGCGAATTTTCTGAAAGCATTTATCAGTAAGCTTGAAAAACCCGGAATGTTAATGATGGAGATGATATGAAATTTGATGTGATTGTTGTGGGATCTGGCCCTGGTGGGTATGTGGCTGCAATCAGATGTGGTCAATTGGGATTAAAAACTGCCATTGTCGAGCGCGAAGCTCTGGGTGGTGTTTGTCTGAACGTGGGATGTATACCCTCTAAAGCCATGATCACAGCATCACATTTTTTTTACCGAGCAAAAAATGAAGCCCCTCATATGGGCTTTACGATCAAAGGCATTGATCTGGACATGAAAAAGCTGGTCACATGGAAGCAAAGTGTGAGCGACAAAATGTCAGGCGGTGTGAATCAGTTATTAAAAGGCAACGGCGTGACCGTGATCAGTGGCAATGCCGAATTCAAATCAGCCACTGAAATTGTTGTGAAAGAAAAATCAGGGGCCAATACTTATTCAGCAAAAAACTTTATCATCGCCACGGGATCACGACCGATAGAAATCCCGGGATTTGCATTTGATGAAAAAGGTATTTTAAGCTCGACAGGTGCGCTGGCTATGGACGAGCTTCCTAAAAAAGTCGTCGTGATCGGTGGTGGTTACATCGGCCTGGAAATCGGTGGGTATTTAGCCAAACTTGGGACCGAGGTCACAGTGGTTGAAGCGACGGGATCGGTATTAAATCAAGTCGTGGATCCAGATTGCGCTCAGGTTGTTTCGCGCAAAATGACTAAGCTTGGGGTCAAGATTTTAACCAATGCAAAAGCCAAATCACAAAAATCCATTGGCAAAGGTTACGAGCTAACCATTGACAACAATGGCAAAGAAGAAAAAATCGAATGCGATAAAATCCTGGTAATGGTGGGCAGAAAACCCAACAGCGATCAGGCAAACCTAAAGGGCATTGGCATTCAGTTTGATGATAAGGGATTTGTAAAAGTAAACGCCCAAAGAAAAACAAATCTGACAAATATTTTTGCCATTGGCGATATCGCCGGTCAGCCGATGCTGGCACACAAAGCTTCACACGAAGGTGTCATGGTAGCAGAAATAATTTCTGGTAAAAACCGTGTGTACGATGCCAAGACAGTTCCGGCTGTGGTGTTTACTGATCCCGAAATTGCCAGCGCTGGACTGATGGAATCAGAAGCTCGCGCCAAGGGATTTACTGATTTAAAAATTGCGAAATTTCCGTTTGCGGCTAACGGCCGTGCGGTGTCGATGATCGAGACCGATGGTTTTGTTAAAATGATCGCTGATGCAAAAACTCATATTTTGTTAGGTGTTCATATCGTTGGGCCTGAAGCTTCAAATTTAATTTCTGAAGCGGCATTGGCCATCGAAATGGGTGCAAGGCTTGAGGACGTGGCATTGACCATCCATCCTCATCCAACACTGGGCGAAACAATGATGGAAGCTGCCGAGGCCACATTGGGCCACGCCATCCACATCATCCAAAAGCCCCTGACCCGCACCAAAGAAGCCCAACCCTAAAAAGAGACCGTACGACTTTTTCTGTCTACAGCGCGAAAAAATTTGGTAGAAATTGACTGACAGGTCTTCTCTTTTTGTTTTTTGCGCTGTAGACAGAAAAAGTCGTACGGTCTCTTTTCGGGAGAAATGATGGATTCAGAAATTAATTCTAAACACAAAACTATTCAGCTAGCCCATGCGCAGGCACCAGCAGTGAATGATTTGGGATTGATCGATTACGAAAAGGCTCTGGAAATCCAGCTATCGACATTGACTCAGTTTACAACGAACACTTTGATTTTTTGCAGCCACCCCCGCGTCGTGACCACAGGCCGGGCGACTCAAAAACAAGACATCATCAATTGGTCAGGAAAAATCGTCGAGGTTTCACGCGGCGGTCGAGCGACCTATCATGGGCCCAATCAATTAGTGATTTATCCGATTATTGATCTGAAAAAATATTTTAATTCTGATTTGCACAAATACCTCAGATTTTTGGAATCTGTGATCATGGCTACACTTAAAAATTACAACCTGGATTGCAGCAATAAATCACAATCAGTCGCGAATGATGAAAACCAAACCGGCGTTTGGATCAATGACAAAAAAATCGCATCCATTGGCATCGCCGTAAAAAGCTGGATCAGCTATCACGGCATTGCCATCAATGTTCATGCTGATCCAGAGGCTTTTGTTGGTATTAACCCTTGTGGCTATTCGCCAAACATAATGACCAGCATGCAGGATCAATTACAACGGCCGGTCGATTTATCCGAACTTAAAAATATTTTTTATAAAACGTGGGTTGATTTTTTTGATCCGTTATCAGCTGATGCCAAGAAAAATTGCTGAAACACTCTTTCGATTGTTGAAAAAGCAATTGATCTGGCTTTTTTAATTTTACCCAAAAAATCCACTGGATCACGGTGTGAATAGTTTCCGTCACGACTTCTGATCAGCGTTTCAAAATGCAAATGCGGTGGCACTGTGCCCTTTTTACCGCCTGTGTTTCCTGAAAAACCAATCAATTGACCTTTGTCGACTCGGGCATCAACTGCACCTGGCGTATATGATCCAGAAAATCCATTCAGATGGAAATACTTTGTTGCCATACCGGCTTTACGGTGTCTGACAACGACGTATTTACCAGCGCCGACATATCGACCGCTTCTGCGTACCTGAACATCACGTTTCATGATCCGGCCTTTAAGTACGGACACAACTGGCTGATTCACAGCAATCTGACCAGTCGCGGGATCTTTAGTACGTAAATCCACACCCCAGTGAAACGACGACATACCGATACGGCGGTCACGTTTACCAAAGGGACTGGTGAATTCTAGGCATTTTAAATCGCAATTTTTAATGGGACTCATCAATCTGCGTCTGGCAAATCCGACTTCGAAAATTTCGCCTTCTGATTGCGCTACTTCATCGGCAGTGGGTTCAAATTCTGCGTCTTCTTCATCGGCTTCTGGAGTGACCTCTAATGTTTGCGTAAGCTCCAGCAATGGGATTGTGTCGTTGTCTTTACTGTATGCCAAAAAGGCCTTGGCCGTGGCATCGCCATTACCCATGGGCACACTGAGGGCTTTTAAATCCTTCAGGCTCAGACACATATTAGATGCTTGATAGAATTTTTGCAGATCGGCTTCATCAACGTCTTCGCTGTTAACGTCCAAAATACCCACGTTGCAAATAAATCCATTTTTAGAAATCTTGGGATTAGAATCTGTTTCTGAAATAGCGGTTAAAAAATTAGCGTCGTTGGGATTATGTTTTTGCAGTTCGATTGAATAAGACAAAACAGCTGTGCTCATTGAAATCAGTGAGCCAGCTGGGACTTTCAAGGTAGCGATCAAAGCAGGTTTTCCCTGCATAGGTCCACCCGATAAGGTTCCGCCCTTATACAGAGTGATTTCAGACTTATTTTCCCCAATAAATTCTCTATCAAAATCATCAGCCGCATTTGCTGCTGACGATACCCCCACAGAGAGCCCAATAATGGATAACCATTTGGTCACAGTAGCCTCCGTGATTAAATAACAGTGGTGTTCCGAGAGCCAATCTATCAGAAATACAAATATTTATCGACAGGCATTATTCGTCACTTTCCGCCATTTGTGATCAAAACTTTTACAGCGTTGGAACGGCAATGGCTTTATAATTGACCTAGTTCGCCTGGGAATCTAATTCGGAATCTGATATCCCAGATCAATTTAGCGCAAACAAAAATGATTTTAATGTGTTGGGACGCCCAGTGATTCCGGTGGGAAAATGCTTGTCGATTTTTAAGGGCAAAAAAGTATTAAAAACCCTGTCCCAAATAACCAACACGGTTCCGAAATTTTTGTTTCGTTCAGTAATCTGGACTGAATGATGAACCAGATGCAAGCGTGATGTGATCATTAGTTTTTCCAGAATAATTTGAACCCTCTCGGGTAATACATACCTGCAGTGGGCGTTCAGATTAAAAACCAAAAACACAGTTTCGTAAATCAACAAGCAATCCTTGGATATCCCAAAAATTGCAATCAGCGACAGCTTATAACCAAACGACAGCATCAGCTCAATTACATGAAACCGAAATGCCGTCGTCGGATCAAACACATCATCGGTATGGTGAGCCCTGTGAAATGTCCAAAAAAATGAATTCTTGTGATTAATCAAATGCCAGACGTACATGATAAAATCCATCAGCAGAAAGCTCAGCAAAAACTCGATCACCCAGTTTATTTTGACCAGATTAAATAATCCCAAGCCTTTGGATTCAAAACTTTCAGCAAAAACAAACAACGACCCCGGCAGAATAATTTTTAAGATAATATTATTCAAAGCCACAATCGTCAGATTTCTGGAAACATTTAAAACCTGTTTGTTTTTAAAAAAATCATTCATTTTTATTTTCAAGATCTCTCTTCCAATTTGCCCACTTGTCTGCTGTTATTAGGGCCATCTAAAACTCTCTACCGCCACGGTGGCGGTAAGCAGCTGCGGCAAACAAATCGCGACTAAAAACAGAGACCGTGTTTCAATAGCAAAAAATTTCACAACAAAAAATTTCGCACTGTAGACAGAAAAAGTCGTACGGTCTCTTTTCGTGGGTTACAGTTTGTCGGCGGCCATGATCATGGATTCGCCTTTGACAACTATTTCGCCCTTTTGATTAAAGACATTTGATTCGACAGTGGCGATGCCCTTGTCTTCTTTGATGTGCTTGACTCGCAATTTTACAGTGATCGAATCACCAATAAAAACAGGCGCCATAAATTTCATACTCTGTGCCAGATAAATCCCACCAGGGCCAAGCTTGGTTGCCAACACCCGCGAAATCATCGCACCAGAAATCATCCCATGAGCAATCCTGCGACCGAATCTGGTTTTTTTGGCGTACTCTTCGTCCATGTGAATGGCGTTAAAATCCCCCGAAACTTCGGCAAATTTTTTGACCATTGCTTCGTCCACCAAAATCGTCTCGGTAATTTCGTCGTTAACTTTCCATCCCATATTATTCACTCCATCGTATCAATAGCTACAATAACCATTTATAAAAGATTCGCCGCCATCTCAGCAAGCTCTGATCGCTCACCCTTGGTCATCGTAATGTGCGCTGCAATCGGATGCCCTTTAAAGCGTTCAACCGCATAGGTCAGTCCGCTGTTTGCCGAATCCACATAGGGATTATCGATCTGATAAATATCCCCTGTCAGGATAACCTTTGTCCCACGACCCGCACGGGTAATGATGGTTTTAATTTCATGCGGAGTCAGATTCTGAGCCTCGTCCACAATCAAATATTGCTTGGGGATACTGCGACCACGGATATAAGTCAGCGGTTCGATATTAAGCATCCCTTGATTAATTAATTCTTGCGCACGACCTGCGGCCTTTTTATCAGCACCCATCAAAAACTCTACGTTATCAAAAATCGGCTGCATCCAAGGATTTAGTTTTTGCTCGATGTCGCCTGGCAAATACCCAATGTCCCTACCCATCGGAAAGATCGGTCTGCTAACCAGCAATCGTTGAAACCTACCCTCGTCCAATGTTTTGTGCAAACCAGCCGCGATGGCCAACAAGGTTTTACCCGTACCGGCCTTACCAACCAAAGACACCATTAAAATTTCATCATTCAACAAACAATCCATCGCAAATGATTGTTCAACATTGCGTGGAGTGATCCCCCAAATGGGTTCTGCACCGTGGGCCAAGGGCACAACGGCCTTATCGTTTTGGCTGTATCTGCCGATCGCAGAATGATTGGGATTGCTCTTGTCCTTCATGATCACGTACTGATTGGCCATTAATTTCATGTCAACTTCGATGCGTTTGTTTTTATAAAAAGCATCGATGTCATTGGGATTCAGTTCTAGCTCTTGGTAGCCTTCATACAAATTATCCTGGCTGGATCCATCAGGTTCAAAATCCCTAGCTGGCACACCCAACACGTCGGCCTTGATTCGCAGATTGATGTCCTTGGAAATCAATTCGACCTTGGCCCGCGGATTGTGTTTTTGCAATGTGATCGCTGTCGCCAAAATCCTGTGATCGGCGTTGTCGTTAATAAGCTCTGGCGGTAATCCAGCAGCTGTAAAATCCGTATTGATCTGCACCATGGTTTCGCTGTTATCCAGCTGAACACCCGACGCCAAAGAACCTTTGGCCCTTAACATGTCGACAAATCGACTGAACTGACGGGCATTCCTGCCGTTTTCGCCAGGATCACGTTTGAATTTATCGATTTCTTCGATCACCGATAATGGTATGTGCACATCGGCGTCTTGAAATTTCAAAATCGCCAAGGCATCAAACAACAAAACGTTCGTATCCAATACGACTTTGCGGCGTCTGTTGTGACCGTTTGTGCGGCCTTTTTCGGTTTGAGATTTTTCGGAACTGGATTTTTCTGGGATTGATTTTTCTGATTTGTCTGCCAAAGCTGCTGCCTCCTGCAGCCTATATGAGACCTTACAAGAGCCTTGATGTCCATTAATTATAATTAAAAAAAACTTACGGCATAGCAACGCGGATCAAACCGAAAGGATCCCTCATTTGAATTTTCCTGAAATACACTAAGAATTAATTTTGTTAAGAGTCAAATCGCCCTTATCGTTGCGAAGCACTCGGCTGACGTTTTCTAAAAACTTAACAAAGTGATGAAGCGCCACATCGTTGATAGAGTCCTTTACAAACTCGGCACCATGGCGGTTTACATTTTCGTCAGGGATAAAGGTAGCATGTCTGACTTTGACTACTAATGGAAAATAGCTTTCGCGGTTCAGATAAACGCGCATGGCGACTTCTTCACCGACCTGAAATTTGCCATGATTGTCATCAATATCGAATGACAGTCCGTTATCGTGGATATCATACAAAGAGATCTTTAATAGCCCGTATCCTGGGACCACAACCTGCATGCTGATGAATTCGGACAGCATGACACGTTCAGCTTTACGCCGATCGGTCTTAAGGACCTGTGATCGTTTTTCGTTCAAATCAACAACCTGACCCTGTTCACTGGGCGCAGTCGTTTCGCGCTCCAGTAACTGAGGCTGCTTTTGTAACGATTTCTTATTTGAGAAATTAATCACATTAGACATGTGTCCCCCCGGATAATGTCTGTAATCCAATATATGCTCGTTATATATTTTATCGGATCTTTCGGTGTATCGCTTTAGGACAAAAAATATTTCTGACGGTGAATAGATATATTGAAACTGGACAAAAGGGTGTCTTAATATGAGACACGATGGAACGGGCACTACTGTATTTAGCTTTGAGTATAATGATCCACTTTATGTTTGGCTGGGGTTCGGCTTTTTTACCGACACCGAAAAAGCCCTCGCAAAACATTGAGGTCACCTTGCTGGATGCACAGCAAGCCCCCCGAATCGTCAGGGATACGCAGATTCCAGATTCAGAAAAAATTAATAAATCTGACGATCCCCTGCGGTTTTTGTCAGCCGAAACTCAATCAGTCAAAAAACAAATGGTGGCTGCCAACAGTGGCATGACACAAAACCGATCTAACAACACAGATCAATCGCAAACAAAGTTGGGTTCACAGAATCAGTCAAAAAATTCTGCGCAAAAAAAGTTTGAACAAAAAACTGATCAGTCTGATTTAAACCCAGCTGATAAATCCGACGACAGGTCAGTCAGCGAATCGCAGGACGACGGTCAGATCTTAATCCCTGGCAAAAATGCTAAAAAAGCTAAAACAAAATTTCAGAAATTCACCGAGCTTGAAAAAACCTTATTGGATAGCTCTCGGGGAAGGTTTTCAGAATCCGGAGTTTCAACCTTGGGTGAAGAAATGCCCAGGGATATGCAGATCGGTTCATTCACGGCGCTGAATACTGACAGGTATTTGTTTTATTCTTTTTACGCGCGCATAGAGCAATTGATCAGATACAATTGGGAAAGCATGGTCAGAAACACCATTGATCGAACCAATCCATTGGTGTTTAGCGCCAACACCCGGGGTCGCTGGACAACGGTATTGGAAATTTGGATTCAGCCTGACGGAAAATTTCATTCGCATCATCTTATGAAAAGTTCAGGACTGGACGGTTTTGACAAAGCAGCAACTCAAAGTTTCGTAATGGCAAAAATGTTCCCCAATCCACCAGCCGAAATGATAGATGCCGATGGAATGATCAAGGTCCAGTACGCTTTTACTGTATATCCTACACCAAAGGCCTTTGTGGGAAACCAATAGCTCTGCTAAACTGATTTGGTGAAATATATTTTTATTGAAACCCAAACAAACTGTCCGCAATCACAGAAAATTTTTAATAAACTTAGTCTAAATAATATTACAACTGCAGGCTTTAAAATGATTCAATCACTGATTACAAACCTTAGTTTATTTAATCGACCCCATTGTGGAAGTTTTTTGTTTTTAGTTTTTATGGTTTTGGGTGTTTCGCAATCCAGTTTTGCGATTTACAAAGAAATCGGTCTGAACTATTCGTACAAAAGAAACTATTTTGATGAATTCAATAATTCTGAACAACAAGCCACCCAGGCATCTGTGTCGTTTTATCTGTGGGAACGGATTGCGCTTGAGCTTAGCTACACAGCTGGTTTAGCCGTGCAAAAGGACAAACAGCCCAATCTGTTGGGCGCAGCGCTCAGGACGACGACTTCATACATTGATGCCTACGGAGCTGATTTGATTTTTGTGTTTGCCGAAAAGACCTCGAAATTTCAGCCCTTCATCAAAGGCGGCGTGGCCCAAGTTCGCAGAAAAGTCGTTATCCAAGACGACGGCAACAATCCCTGGGAAATCCTGTACAGTGGTATGGCTCCTGGATACGGGATTGGTTGCAAAATGTTTATCACCGAAAGCTTTGCGATCAAAACCAGTTATGATTTTTTGCAAACTCCATCTAATTCAGACACTAGCTATTCTGAAACCAACGGCCGAGCCGGCATCACATGGGCATTTTAAGATTTGCTGATAATTTAATTTATCATTGCGGTAATCTGATTAAGTTTAAATCAGGCGCTGTCACCGCATCGCCAATTTCAAACAGACTTAGATTAATCAAAACCAGCTTGATCCCATTCAATCACTTTGTCTTAATGATCCTAGCGGCGCCGCTGCTGAGCGGATGCCAGATCAGTTATTTGATTAAAAATGCTTACAACCAGATGGGGCTTTTAAATTCGCGGGTACCGATTGAAAAAGCTTTGCAGGATGATCAGCTGACCGATGCGCAAAAACGCAAACTGATTTTGGCACAAAAAGCCCACGAATTTGCCGAAACAAAATTGTCTCTGGTTAAATCAAAAAACTATACTACATTTGTAAAGCTGGATCGTCCCTATGTTACTTGGACAGTCAGTGTGGCTGAAAAATGGAAGCTGGTCCCCTATCATTGGAGCTTCCCGATCGTGGGTAAGGTTCCCTACAAAGGATATTTTAACGAGCCCGCTGCCCAAACCGAGGCCGATGAATACCGACAGAAGGGTTATGATGTATATGTGCGCGGAGTTTCGGCCTACAGCACATTAGGTTGGTTCAAGGATCCCGTGTTGTCATCGATGCTAAATTATTCTGATTACGATTTAGTGAATACCATCATTCACGAAACCCTGCATGCGACGTTGTTTATCAAAAGCGATGCGGATTTTAATGAACAACTGGCGACCTTTGTGGGTAACAAAGGGGCTGAAGAGTTTTTTTTAGCCACCGAGGGCGCCGAATCAGAAGCTCTTAAGATTGCAAAGATCGACAATGCTGATGATAAATTATTTGCAGATTTTATTTCTGCAGAGCTTCGTGACCTGGAATCCTGGTACCTGCAATTACCTGAACTGGCAAAGGCTCAGGCCAGTGCCTCTGGCCAGGGGATTACTGGTGATATTTCAGCAAATTCTGATGCAAAAAAATCAACTGGAATGGCCGAAACAAAAATTCAGGAATCAGAGTTGGATAAAATCAAGGAAGAATTAAAGCAAAGCAGAATATCCCTGATTCAAAAGCGTTTTGTTGAAACCGTTAAGCCCAAAATGCGGGGCAAATCCTATGACAAATTCCCTGATTTGAAATTAAACAATGCAAGGCTGTTGTTATACAAAACCTATATGAATGATTTATCCCAGATCGAAAGCGTGTTTACCAAATTCAATGGCGATTGGGCTGCCTTTATTAGCCATTGTAAAACCAACGCCACCGACAAGACCGCTTTGTTGATGAAATAATCCACCGCCACCGTGGCGGTAAGCATGTGCGGTTTAAATCCGACGAAGCAACAACTAACAAATTTAAATCAACTGATAATTTAGCAAACAGAATTCAAACTCATTCAGCATATTAGTACCCCATTGGATCCATACGTCTATTTAGAACCATTTCCTTGAGTACAGGGTCTTTGGCCATCAGTTCTTCCAGCCGTTGTTCGTGCGCTTTATATTGTAAATCTGCTTCAGGCAAAGAATCGAAATTTTTTGCATTTGAATTTAGATATTTGTTTATCAGCTTTAAGTCAGCTTCAAACAGATCAGCCACCATTTCATAAGTAATAGGCGCGTAGATTCGGTACCAGAACAGGTGGGAAGCAACTTCAATTAACTTTAAATCAAACTGATCATTGATTTCATCGCGTTTGCACCTGATAAAAGATATAAAGTATCCCAAGTTATAATTCCGAGATTGAATGTTTTTATCATTTATAATCTGCCAATAAATTTCCTTACTATTCTGCAACAAATTGGCCCAAACCTCGGAAGGAACTTCAGAATAAGGCGGGTGAGATTTTGTATATTCCAACAAATACTTAGTAAATTTTTTTAGGGCCATCTTTGCTCCGAAATTAAAAATCATTTTAAAATCACAATGTTTTTTGTTTTAATACCATTGCCTCCGCCGGGTGAAAAAAAAATCAGAATTTTCTGAGTTAAGTTCAGCTTTATTTCGATTGCTTTAGCATTTGAGCTCGACTGTCCCCAGTCACCCCATGCAAATTGACCAATTGTAGAAAGGCTCATCAAAATGACAATACAGGTCCTCAATGATTTCATCTGTCTCCTATATATGGCGATATTTCGCACCAACAGATCGGTTTGATCAAGAGACAGCAATTTCTATTCCAATGATTCAGATAACAAATCGACACCACAAAAAATTTACCTAAATAGATAATTATTTAGAAGCTTCCCAACTTGAAAAATACCGGTGTCGAACTCTTTTACGACTGCTGATTCAGACCCAACACCCCTGCTGGTATAATTTTACCCCCTGCAAAATAGGGGGTATTCAGCCTGGTCCAACCCTCGCAATAGTGTTTTTCATACCTATTAAATCTAACAAGGAGATTCATGATGAAGGCATTTTTTTTGGTTTTAGCACTGACTTGTTCAGCAATGGCAGATAGCGAATTAGCTACTGGGGTCGTGGATGGATCAGGATCGTCAGATTCAATGGCGGATTCTGAAAACTCCAAAAAGTCTTTTAATTATGTCTGCTCTGAAACCGACAGTAAAAAATGTCAAAAATTAGCTAAAAAAAGTTTTGATGAACAAAAATATTTTGATTCCAAATTTCTGATTGGAAAATTCACCTGTGATCGTGACAAAAATGCAGCAATTGACTGCAAAAACATAACACCAGTTGATAACAAACTCCCTGTGACTTTGTTGAATGTGCAAAAACCCACTAAGGGTACCAAAGCAACCAAACTATGCACGGTTGTCAGCTCAAATTGTGTATTACCAATAAGTAGCGCCGGTGATAAAATGATTGTATCAAAACCAAAATGTGAAGCTGGATATGTTGGATTGTATCAGGAACAAAAGGCTAAAACTCCTGCCGATCATCAGTTTACCACAACTTCGGTTGGTGGTTCAAATTCAGTATTGAAAGCTTGCATGATCCAAAAATCCTACGACAAACAAGCCGCTGCATTACCTCAGCCCATTTTGTTCGGTGGCCGACATAACTAAAAAATTGGCAAATTGACAATTGATTAAACTAACTAAAAACTCCGCGTCTTGCGGAGTTTTTTATTTGTGCAATCTAAACTCCCAATCGGAAACTGACTTGTAAATCAGTTTTTCTCGGACAGCATGGATTTGAGCTTGGTTGACAGTTCGGATTTTAGCACCAGGTAGCGGGCGGTTTTTTGATCGCCGATGGCACGCTTGATACGATCGACCTCGGATACAGCCAGATCATTATATTTTTTTAATTTGGATTTGTAGTTGTTAAGCTCTTTTTTTAAATCCTTTTCGCCGGCAGCCTTGATCCGATCAATCTGATCGTCCAAATCTTTTTGCAAAGCCGCTTTGGATTTATTGATATCGCGGACAGTGTCGCCAAATTTTTTCTCCTCGGCCGGATCAAGTTTTAATTCCTCGGAAACCTTCCAGATAAATAATTCCTCAAGCCGTTGTTTGTAATCAGCCGCGTGTACCACACCGCTAAAGCAAAAAATCAAAATTATGCAGACTAAAATTTGCAGTTTTTTGCTGATCGGCAAAACATTTGAAAAAATCCCATCCATCAAAAAAAAGGCCCGCACCGATGTCGGGGCAGGCCTATTATATTGAGCAATATCATTTTCAGATGCAAAAAAATTAAATCTGAACGCGCTATTTGTTAATTCACAATCACTCTTAAAAAATCTGAACGAGCAAATATCAAATCTGGGCACAAAAATTCCTCCAGGTGCGTGGCATTCACACCGACAGAAGAATTTATTCCCCCATCAGCTGCTCCATTTCCCTTAAGGATAAATTATGCTCGCTTTGATTGGCAACGTCAGCAAAGAAATCATTTGGATTTTCATGACTGACCATCGATATAAACGCCGAAGGCTCGCTCATGGCCATCTGCAAAACCCTGTCGCTGGACCCAACGGTTGCTGGCGACCGAGTCAGATGAAAAGACCCAAACATCAACATTGCAAACAATGCTGGTGCTGCCGCAGCCTTAAGCCAAGCTTTACGCTTTTGCGCCAATATCAAGGCCGATTGACGGACCTGCATCAGCTTTGCAAAATTGCTTTCGCGACTGGCGATTTGGTTTTCAATACCCGTGTCGATGCCTGCCATGATTTTGTCATGCAATTGATCAAAATAATCATCAGACAAATCATCAACTTCCTGAATCGGTTTTTCAGTCCGCAGCTGAGCCTTGAGACCTTCGATTTCATTAATTGCGACTTGGTCCGCCATCGAACGTTTTAAAATCAATTTCATATCATCAGAGCGCGCATCCAGTTCGCCCTCCAGGTATTCAAGCCACCATAAATCGTTTTTCATTCGGCCTCCACTGCTTTGCGAGTCATCTCGGTAAACAATCCACCGAATTCTTGGGACCAACCTTTAAGCTCGCTGTTGTTTTGAATTTCTTCTTTCAAACTCAACAGTGCATGTCTGTAATTGGCCTTTGCCGTGTCATACGGGCATTCCATAATTTCGGCGATTTCTTTGAAAGACAGATCTTCGTAGATTCGCAACACTAAAGCCGTTTTTTGTTTGTGCGGCAATTTTTCAACGTATTTTTGCAACATCATACTGACGGCGTTTTGTATCAGACCAGATTCAGCACTGGCCGCAACGGATAAATGCACGTCATCAATATTACTGACATCACTGCGGTGACTGCGGATTTTATTTTTCGCCGTGTTGATGGCGATTTGATACAGCCAGCTTTTGAACGAAGCACGGGCTTCGAATGTGTGCAGTCGCTCAAAAACTTTTATGAAAGTTTCTTGCACGACGTCCTCGGCGGTATCTAAATCCTTAACGAATCGGTAGCAAAGTCGCAGCAAACCTTTCTGATGTCTGCGCACCAGCAAAGAAAATGCAGACCTCATTCCATTTTTTACTTGCTCGACCAACTCGTGGTCACCGGGATCAGCGTTGATTTTTGCGATCCCGAATTCTCCTTTCACGTCCATAAGACACACCCCTTTGTAAAACCGGTTAATGGTTACGAGGATTTAGCTGAAATCATAATTGTGGTGTCCATGTGTTCTGAAATTTCTGACTTAGCCCTCAGTGAATATTGATTGCAATATTGATGCTGGATTTTCGGGCACAACGACACTAACCATCTGAAATTATTTATTATTTTTGGTATTAGATTTTGTGATCAAAGTTTGCGTATGTATGCGACCTTGGTCATGCCGCAATTGCCTACCTCCATGGTGGCGGTGACCAACCAAAAGTCCCAGCAGAAATTTAAAACCCAAGACCTTAGTCACCATCAAAACGTTAATCATTAATGAATGCCGTGGGTAATCCCGATAAACTGACTGATGAGCCCGGCTAAAAAAAAACACCCATCCAAACGACCACTGGTCGTTGATAAAAAACGCACGATCAAACGGATCGACGTCAGACCCCATGAGGGCATAGATGCCGCCATCAGATTGGATCATTTTAATGAACCGATTGATGTCAGGGTTTATGATTTTTCGTTGCAGGGTTTGTGCATCGTAGTGCCCAAAGAAATCCGCGATCATATAAATCTGGTGCAGGACTATCAGATAGAGCTGCAGTTTGTGTTAAACAGCAGTCCAAAAAAAACCAAGGCCAGTGGGATTTATAAATGCTGCTGGATCGAGGATTTTAACGATAATCAGTTTAGGATTGGGTTTCGCAGTACGAACTCGACACGGATAGAAGGCTACAAACCCAAGGAAGCGCAATCGAATCTGGTTGAAATCCCAAAGTCATTCCCGATATTGGGGTTTTATTATAAGGATCATTTTTATTACGAGCGCGCAGCGCTAAGGCTAATCAGTATCAATCGCAACGAGGTCAACGTAGAGGTTTTTGATAGCGAGCTGTTGTTGTTGCCGGGGATGAAGATTGAAATTATGTTTGCGATCCAAGCGGCCAAGGGTCCCAGGATCAATGGGATAGTGACCGAGATCACGCCCAAGGATGCCGAGCACACGATTGTGAATGTGGAAATTTTGGATTTACCCGAAAGCTTAGAACGCGATTTGGTAAATCATTTGTTGCAGAATACGGATTTAACCCCTGAAAAAATCAGGCAAGCGCGTTTTAAAGTAAAAAACATCGCCAACACATTTAGGTTTCGATATTTGCGCGATCAAGAGGAATACGAGCAGGTTTTAAAATTGCGGTTTGCGGCCTACAAAGCTGCCGGCAAAACAAAGGAAGGGATGACGTTTAGGGATTTAGCTGCACCATTGGATAATATCAGCAGAATATTGTTGGCCTATCATGGTGAAAAGTTGGTCGCTAGCGTTGCCATGAGCTTTCCAGAGAGTGATTCAGAGATTCTGGATACAGAGCGCGCGATTTTTGGTCAAAAAAAAGAAATCTATAAAAACAAAAAAGATATTATTGAAATTTCAAGGCTTTGCACAGATCCCTCTTACAGAAAAGGCGACCTGTTGCTAAGGCTATTTGAACACATTTACAAAGTATTTTCTTTGTCACCAAGATCTAGGATAATCACGTCCGCAGACATGAAACTCATAAACATTTATCTGAAGCTAGGCTTTAAAAAAACAGGGGTCAGTTACCTTCACCCATTTTTGGCTCAACTCGAGCATCATGTAATAGTAGCGAAAAAATCTGACATCACTGCATTTAAAGTTACATCACCAATTAAATGGCTTGTAATTTATCATCATATTACTAAATTTATAAATAAGCACAAAAAAGGGTTTTCAGTTACTAACTGGATTTTTGATTTGTTAGCCTTAATTCCAAATCCGTTAACTCGCAGGAAATATTAAGCAACTTTTCTTTGATTGACTCTGTTTTTCTTATCATTAACTTCTTTTTTGATTTTTTCAAAATACTCGCCAGCTTCGGTACCATTTAAATTCAAATTTTCATTTAAAAATACTTCTGAGAGCTTAGGATCCACAATTTCAATAATTTTAACGTTTTTATGCTTTCCTTTTACCGGCAACATTCCGTGGTCAATCTCGAAACAGCCTTCTCGTGCAAGAGTAAAGTCCATGGACTGACCTGAAATTAAGATTCTTGCCTTAAGATCCTTACACATTCCGTCTAATCTTGAAGCTATATTAACTGTGTCCGATAAAACAGTTATTTCGATTTTTTCGTAAGAGCCTAGCGTGCCCAAGATTACTGGGCCAGTACAAATGCCAATGCCTACTTCAATCAATTTTCTGCCACCGATTCTACGTTCTAAATTGTATTTTACTAAATCTCTTTGTATTTCAATTCCTGCTCGCAATGCATCTGTAGGACTTTTAAAAACTGCCATTAGACAATCGCCAATAAATTTATCAACAATTCCATTGTTTGCTTTTACAATTGGACCGATTCTGCCAAAAAATGAGTTTAAAAATTTCAAAACATCTGTTGGCGACATGGTTTCACATAACGAAGAAAAGTCACGAATATCACTAAAAAGAATACTCAATGTCTTTTCTGCCCCGTCGCCAATTTTCACATCGAAAATATCCTTATATCCAAGGAATTTCATACTTTCCAATGATACGAATTTTGCATATGCTTGCGAAAGATCAACTTGATAATTCAAGCTAGTAATCAAATTTGATTTTGCCCGTTCTTTTTCAATTGCGATTCCAATTTGCTGCCCAGCTAAGGTCAATAACTCCTTATCACCTGCATTCAACGTTTTTGATGGTGAGAAATTATCAACTATTAATACACCAAATCGATCAGATCCGGAAGACAATGGTACAGCTATAAATGACTTTGAGCCTGATTTCTCTAAATAGAATTTACTTTCAGGATCTTCAAGATTTTGAACATGGGCCTTTACATCAGCAATTAAAATCGGCCAGTTCATCCTATAGACATTACTCAGTTTAGTACTGTCACTACTATCAATATCAATTTTTAACTTAAAATTAATCAATTGTTCCGTAGGCAAAGTAGATACCCCAAGTGAATTTCTGTATTGCAAGAAAGTTTTGGACTCGTTTGCCATTAGAATAACAATTCGATCAAATTTTAAAACCTGATTTAAAGTCTTAGTTGCCTTGGACAGAATTTCATCTTCTGAATTAGCTGCCAGCAAGTTATCAACCAATGTCCGTATAGCATCTGTATCTCGAAGTTTCGCCTGGAGTGCAATTTTGGTTTCCTCAAGGCTTTTGTACTGACTGTCCATCGTGCTAAGATTCTCTTTTGCTTCCCTTGAAACAAGTCTAAGTCGCTTAACTTCCCTAAAAACGCTAAATATAGCCACATACATTAAAACATCTACGAATAATAAAATCTTAAAGGAAGAGGGATAAATTACTTTTAATCCAAGAGATATTGCAAAGAGAAGTACCGCAGAAAAGAAATTGATTTTATAATCAAAACTAAGAATTTTTCCTTGTGCAGGCAAAAGAACTTTCATTTCGATAAATTCATTTAGCTCTGTAATTTTCACCAGCGCAGTTGGCAAACCTCTTTGCTTTGGATAACTTGAAAAATATCCGGAAATATTCTTGGCAATCTCTTTGATCAGTTTATCAGCTATCTCTTTCTCGTAGCTATCTAATATTTGGTAATTTCGCTCAAGTACATAAGTCAATTCATTGCCCTCTTTATTTACAATTTTGAGCTTAATAAATTTATTAAACATATTAATTAGAAGCGGAAAATTTTGATACACTAGATTTATATTCACAATTGAATTGAAAAGATAATTTAATAAATTACCAGAAACATGTGGCTGAACACCAAAAGCTCCTGCTTTTTCTGACAACTCAGGATCACGAGTCAATAATTTTAATTTTTCGACAAACAGATAGTCTACTTCAACTGACACCCAGTTATTTTCATTAAGTAAGTACTCTTTAGTTAGCCCAATTTCCTGGCAGACAATATCTAAATCAATGTCTGGATACTTAGACTTTACATATAGAATGTAAGATCTAAAAACCACGTTTCGTACATGTTGCTTTGTAAGCGAAGGATCAATTGTTAGTATAAGCACCCCTATATCTATATTCGGCTTTTTATAAGATCTTCTTGCCAGCCCTTAGTCCAGCAAGTATCGAATTTGGGTTAAGCTTTTTACTTTTTAACATTAAATTGGAGTCTATGATGTTTGATAAAATTTTGAATCATTGGCAAAAAGTAGTAGAACAAAACTCAAAAAAATGGGGTTTGGATTCTGTATTAAACGGCAATTTAACTTTACCCAACTATATGGGCTATCTTCTTGAAACCTACCATGAAACGGCGTTAAATCCACAGATCCAAGCTTTCTCCACAATATTTTTTAGAAATAATCCAAGATCAACCATTGAGTTGTTTTACAAACATGCGATTTCTGAAATCGGTCATGATCTTTATGCAGCAAACGACTTACAGGCGTTGGGCGTAGAAGAGGATTTAATCTTTAAATCAAGGCCACTGCCAACTACTAAAGCATTAATTGCGTTTGTATTACATCAGATACAGTTTGTAAGCCCTGAATCTTATCTGGGATATTTATTTCACCTTGAGTTTTTAGCCACAAATCAAGGAGCAAACTGGGTCGAAGTTCTGAAATCTAAAGGAGTGCCTGAAGATGCTATGTCTTTTTTGTTGGAACATGCAAAAGTTGACATCGGCCACAATAACTTCATGAAGAAATACATTGAAGAGTTAATTCAAAACGATACTAAGCTGGATGAATTAATTTACACTCTTGAAGGCACCGTAGAACTACATGCTATTATGATTTTGAATTCTTTTAAAAATGGTGAAAAACTTTTTTCTAAAAATGTATGATCGCCATTAAGACTTTTCCGCATTGCTCATTTGAACGTGAAATCGAAACTAAAGAAAACATCGCAAATATTAAAAAAAAAGTAGCTGAACTGTCTGCCATTAATCAGCTTTATTCAATATGCACAGTCATTGCGCTATGGACGTCAATAGTAATCTTATTTTATGGGTTCACCACTACCACTAACCCTATCTCACAAATAGCTATAGCCCTGCTGGTTTCACCCATTCAGCACGCACTCTTGGTATTAATGCATGATGCTTCCCACTACAGAATCCTTAAAAATAAAAATGCAAATGATCTGATTTCTGATTTATTTTTTGCCTTTCCCAGTTTTGTAACCACTGCAAGTTATCGCGCCGGACATTTAGATCATCACAGATACTTAAATTCTGACCAGGACCCTGACTGGAAATTCAAAGTAAACAGACCCGAATGGACTTCGCCATTTAATAGCCTTTATTTATTTTGGTCTTTGGTTCGTATTACCCTAGGCTGGGGCTTAATTGAGGTTTATCAATCTCTCAGCAGAACCAAACAGAATTCAAAAAATCAAAAATCTTCCGTAGGTTCAAAATTATTTCGTATCAGCTATTATTTAATAATTTTTGGACTGATGTTTTATTTTGGCTTATTTTTAAATTTTGTATTGTTTTGGATTGTACCGTTTTTCTTTGTCACAATGATAATCCTACGTCTGCGTAGCCTTGCTGAGCACTTTGGATTGCCATATCAGGGCGAACTGTCCTCGTCGCGAAATATTTATTGTGGCTTTGTTGAAAAGATTTTTTTCGCTCCACTGAATGTTAACTACCACACCGCACATCATTGTTATCCCAGTGTGCCGTTTTATAATTTGCCGAAATTGCAGAAAGAGCTCGATAAAATTCCTGAGCTGCAGGGGAAATTTCATGTCAATGATTCGTATATTTTGCCTTGGAAAAACTCGGTCTGGAAAGACCTCACCAGAAAAGTCTAAACCCTAATCACAGGGTGCAAACAAATGCACCCCAACCGCACCCACACCAATACTAAAACCCTAGAACTGTCATAGTACCCAATGCGCAGCTGTATTCATCGCCGGGCTGAACATCATTAACCAATTTGATGGTGTTACCAGCACCGCAGTCAAACTCTACTCGATATTTTTTGCTTGCAGAATCCACGATCAAACTATCACCTACACAGGTGACCTGGCCACCCGTCGAACATTCAAATTTCATCCCAGCATAACAAGCAGCCTTCAGATTGTTACCCGTGTTCGGACATACTGCCTTACCCGTAGGTGCCGTTGGATCGTTATTAACCACGAAACCAACTCCAGTTTGAACCGCATCGATCGCCTGTTCTTGTCGTGGGGTCAAACCAAATCCACACGCATTCAATAAAAATAAAGCTATAATTACCAAACTTAATTTCAATCCCATATTGCCTCCGATGACTTTTATTTTCGCAGGTCCTGGTGCGCACAACAATGATGCTTAATTGAAACACTGAAAATCATTTTTACATTCAATCTTCATCACCGCCTGTGTTGGCTGCACAGATGTCAGTGGTAAAATGTTATTCGATGTTAGTTTTTATACGCATAAAATCGAATATCCCAGACTGAGACATCGGGGTTGCATATACGCAACCCATGATGATTTTGAGGCGCAGAAATCATAGTCAATCTGTGATGATTGAACACCGTGATGGGTGCAGCCAGCAATATTTTGCTTATCCAACCTGGAATCCGATTTGCATTTCATTATTAGCAATAACCGTTTTTAAGACAGTGTTTCAATTTTAGAGGGGGATTTTAATGACGATAGCAAAATACCTAATAGTCATAGTTCTGGGACTGATGAGCCTAAGCTCGATGGCACAAAGCGAATCTGGTGGTGACGGCGGCGGCGGGACAACAGGTGGCACATCCACTCAGGATGGAGGTTCAACATATGATGATAGTTCATATGGAACTGATTCAAATTTCGAAAATTCAACTCCTGATTGGGGACCAGCGCAAGAGCGAGAACATGAAGCCACTCGAGAATCCGAGAGGGAAATGGAGCGCGAAATTCAAGAAAGAAACCGATCGAAGACTCCATGTTATTCAGTCGTATGCGATCCTAGTCAAACTCAGGATCCTTTAAAAACTTTCAGATTCTTTATGGGACGTTGATATGAACATAGCAAAATACCTAATAGTCATAGTGTTGTGACTGATGAGCCTTAGCTCGATGGCACAAAGCGAATCTGGTGGTGACGGCGGCGGTGGCGGGACATCTTCTGAAGGCTCTTCCGATTCACCGAGCACCAGGGGAACTTACGATCCAGACGGTAACCCTCCCAGTGATGGTTCGGCATTTACTGAAATTGCTAATGGAACCTACCGTGGAGACTTTGTTACTGACCAAGAACGCGAACGTCGGGATGAAGGAACATCCCCTATCCCTCATACCGTTCCTTGCTACGCGCTTGACTGTGGCGATGCTGATGAAACTGAAATGAGTATGTTCCGATTTGAAAAGAGACCGTACGACTTTTTCTGTCTACATTGCAGAATTCTCGAAAACATTCCTGTAACACTCTGAAACAAACTTCAAAAATTCTGCAATGTAGACAGAAAAAGTCGTACGGTCTCTTTTCAGTCTCTTTTCAATAAAAGCCCGGTTTGTTCAGGAACAAGCCGGGCTTTTTGTTCGAGATAGCGATGATACCATTCCCCTCTGATACCACCACAGATAACCGAAAATTCATTCCGTGCAATTTCTGCCACCTAAACTTGTCTGGCTGTCAGGTGCGTGAAAACTGCCGGATAAAATAACCAAAATTAATTAGCTAATGACACTTTCATGTATTTACCAACCACAGAAACCTGTAAGCCTGATGAATCCTCAGCTGTTAAACCGATCTCAAGCCCAAAGCCCCTTTTGTCTCTGCCAGTCAATGCAACGTCAAAATCCAAACCCTTTGAAATCAAATCAGCACCTGCAGAAATCCCCAGGCTGTATTTGCTGGCCAAAGTTTCAGGATCAGTTACCAATCCCAAACCCAAAGCGTACAAAGACACGTGCTCAACGTCAGCATAGCCCAAGCCCACACCCCAGCCGTAAATTTTTACATTCACTGGCAGTTGTCGAACCTGTTCGCCATCAGCTGTTCTGCAATTGATAACACCAGGGCCTTTTAATGCCGAATGGGCAATGCCTAAACCGACTTTTTCGCCTGACAGATCAGCTTTCAGTTTGCACGCCCACAATGGACCATCAACGGCCATCGCTGAACCACAAAACAATACAGTCGCTGCTGCTATAATTAGATTTTTCATTCAATCCCCTTTTGTAAAATTGTTGAGCCCTGGTTTTTATTTCTGAAATTTTGGACACTCAAAGCTTAACGCATTCGGCGTCGACATAAAAACAGCAGTCCGATCGAACCCTAACAAAAACGTGACACAAGGTTTTTTGCTTAGCCTAGTCATGCAGCAAAATTATTGCTATAGGTTGAGTCCAACAGAATTCAGCAATCCACTTAACCCTGCTGACTGCAAAGGAGATTTTCATGAAAAATGCAATGATCTGTCTGATGGCGTTTACGGTTTTTTCGGTATCAATGTTTTTTGCTAATTCCGCGGCTGCTTCTTGCGTAACTGCAGAAGTTGCCAATGCCTATGTGTCGGGCCCTGTCGCTGTTGCAAAGCAATTTAGCCAATACTGTAATTTAAAAATGGATGCAGAGAAAACCACTATACTGGTTACTGGCAAATCCGAATCACCAATCACAATGAAAGAATTGTCAGAAAAGGGTATCGATATCGGTATCGTTAACGCTCATGAGTGTGACATCGAAGGCATGCCTTCATTGTACCAAGTAGCAAATATGGTATTGAAAATCCGCAGCACTTGCCAAACCGATAACGGCCCAGTCGTTACCGACAGCTTGGTAATCGAACGCCGCGAAAAGTAACCGCAAAAAGAGACCGTACGACTTTTTCTGTCTACAGCGCGATAAAAATAGATGGAAAATATGTTAGCAAAAGTAGTGAGTGAAAAAACAGCGCCTGGCCTTCCTGGCGGAGGCGCGTGACGTAAGCAGATTGCGACTAGTTATTTCTGACGAAGGCGCAAAATCCTAAATAAATATTAATTTATTACTTACCGCCACCGTGGCGGTAGGTAGCTGCGCGCCTGGTGCTTAAGCCGCGGTGACTCGGTTACGGCCGTTGCGTTTGCTGACGTACAGAGCGTCGTCAGCGCGTTGAAATAAATCATCCCATTCTGTTTCAGTCGGGATTCGGCTGGCCACACCCAATGACACTGTCACAGGTATTTTGTGGCCCTCAAATTCAAACTCTGTCGCTTGCACTGTGGATCTGACCCTTTCGGCCACATCCATTGCACGAGTCATCGCAGCGCCTGACAACAGAATCACAAATTCCTCGCCACCATATCTGGCAAAATAATCGTTCGCACGGACTAGCTTGGTTCCCACCACGTGGGCCAAATGTTTTAAAACATAATCACCACAGGGATGCCCGTAGGTATCATTAATCTTTTTAAAAAAATCGATATCAAAAACCACGACAGATAATTCTTCCTTCAAAAAATCAGAACGCTTCATGGCCTCGGGGCCTTTTTCCAACAATGCACCTTTGGTAAATGCACCCGTTAATGCGTCCTTCATGGCTTTTTCGGTCAACTCTTGGTGAGTAATGGTTTCCAGACTGCCTTTTTCCAGAAATTTAAAAATAATATTTCCAGTTTTAATCTGATCGTTATTTCGAAGCCTGGTCGGCTGAGCCGGGCCCAAGGTTTGTCCGTTGATAATTGTTTTGTTGGATGAACCCAAATCTTCGATCGTGCACTCTGAACCATTGACAGTGATTCGCGCATGGGATCTGGACACTGATTTATCATCGACATAAATATGTGATTCAACTGATCTGCCCAGATACATTTCTTTTTCCAGCAGCGCGAACTGTTTACCCACGTAACCACCAGGGCCCATTAGTACAACCAATGCGGGTGGTGCATCATCTGCGGCTTTCAGTCGCCCCTTGAAAGTATCCGAGGCAACTATACTGGTTTTTTCGTCATCTGCTGGAACCATGTAGAATTATTATAGATATGCACTGTGACCGATTCAACAATCACTTTGATAACAAGTCTTTGGCTAACCTTTTGCCCAGCTCGACACTGGGCTGATCAAAAGCATTGATGTTAAGGTTTTCACCAACTGTGGCAATCACAAGCTCCCAGTACATCAATAAAAACCCCAGGGACTCGGGCGAAATTTTGTTTATCGACAGATGTCCAGTCTTGATGCCTAATTCGTTCATCACGGCTTCATTGGCTTTTGCCTGAGTGTTTAAAACTCCATGCATGGTTTTACCGTTTAAATATTCAAAACCCTCAAACTGACATTGGCCAATGGCCATATCGGATTCTGAATTTTCGACAGTGAAAAACAAATCCCAATGCTTGATTTTGGTTTCCAGATTTTGTTGCAAAACCGAATGCTGATCCGATGCCCCCACGCAAACTATAGGTATCGACGCCTGCACTGGCATATGGCCTGCCCTGTCGGATTTTTTACCCAGTGATTCAGCCCATAATTGCTGAAGCCACATCCCTAATTGTCTGAGCTTGGATGAATAAAACCAAAAATACGTCACAGATTCATTGCGGTAAAAACTGTCAGTCATTTGAGTTGCCATTTCAGCAACCAGGTCCAAAGATTTTGTGGCGGCCGTGGCACCAAATCGCAATTGCTTTAAATCAATCCCCATCAATGCAATGGGCACCAACCCCACGCAGGACAAAACCGAAAATCTGCCACCGACATTTAACGGAACCGGTGCCTGCAATAAATCATTTTGCTGAGCAAATTTTTTAAGAGGGCTAGTTTTGTCTTCGGTGATCACAAACAAATGCTGATTTAATTTTAGATTTTGCTTTTTCAAATCCCCGACAATGCGCTCGGTATGAACGACGGTTTCCAGTGTATTGCCGCTTTTAGAAATTAATAAAAATCCCACTGATTGCCAGTTTGGTTGGGCTTGTTTGAATTCCAGATATTCATTGTTGTCCAGATTATCAAAAAACCAAATCCGTGATTGTTTGGCTGATTGCAGGGCTTCGATAACGGCCTTTGCGCCCAATGAGCTTCCGCCCAATCCAACCACCACCCAGGTCGAACACATCGTTTTGATTTTGTCGGCAAACTGCAGGGCTTGGTTCCAATTGGTGTCGTCACTGGGCAAATCCTTAAATCCCAAATGTTCATTAAACAAAACCATCTGCAAAGAATTTTTGGATTTAATAAGCCAATCAGTATCTGTAGTTTTTGAAAACGCTGATTTAATCATTCACCCAGCCTAAACCATCCAAAAGAGACCGTACAACTTTTTCTGTCTACAGTGCGCGATAAAAGGTTAAAAAGGCCGTAATGCCTTTTATAAAAAGATTAGAGATGATTTAGTTCAAAGACGAGTTCGGACGTTAAGCTGCGCGGATGATTTACATTCTTGGATCTCAAATAATGCGAGCAGCTTGACGCCCGCTGTTCGAGTCTTTGAGCTAAATAATCTCTAATCTTTTTATAAAAGGCATTACGGTGCAATTTAGGTTATTGTTATTTATCGTGCGCTGTAGACAGAAAAAGTCGTACGGTCTCTTTTTAAGAGACGGCGACGTCTTCTTCGATACGGTGGTAGCCGCGCCATTCTTTTAAACGGCCGCGGGGTCTGCCGCCGTCCTCGGGATATTCGATTAAAACAAAAGTCAGCTTAGTGATTTTACCAAAACTGACGACATCCAGGGATGTGATTTCGGTCCATGTCCCGGTATTAAAGTACTCTTTGCTCTCTGACCACTGCCGGTATGTGTAAATATGATTGTGACCAAAAATCACAGTGTGCACCCGCTCATCGTTTAGGATTTTTCGGGCCGCATTGGTCAGATCAGGAAACACAGCGCTTTCCAAAATAATCTGAAATAATTTTTTGACTGACCAATTGCGCCGATGATCCTTGGTAAACGCCGATTTCAGAAAAAACCCCACCAGCTGAAAAAACGTAAAAAATGCCATTCTGGTTTCGTTGATAAAATACCATCTGATCATTTTTGAAAAGGGTCTGATTTTATCTATGTAAGGATAACGTTCTTTGATCTTTAAAACCAGCTCGACAAAAAAATGTGAACCAAACGGCAAATTCAAAATCGGCTCGACCAGTTCCTTTTTCAGAAAAAACCTTCTGGGGTCCAACCGGTTGGCAGCTTCGTGCATGTGACCGTGTTCGATATGCACACCATCAAAAAAATAAACTATGTTTTTAAATCGTACCGACGTCCCTGCGGCTTCGTTAAACAAAGCCCTGCACGCTGGCCACAACATCGCCTGATCATGATTGCCAACCACATAAGTGATTGTGTTTTGGGGATTACTGGTAAAATCCCTCATGGCCTTAAAAACTTTCTGATGGCCATTGATGATGTCCTTCAAAATCTGCACGCAAATGGATTCAGTCAGCACAGTTAAAAAATGACCTTTATAATCCGTCTGCAGAAAATTTAAAAAATCACCATTGATGATCAGCTCGACTTCAAAATCCCTAAAGGCCCCTGAAGAATAATACTGAAAAAACTCCACCAGCTTTTCTTGGTAATAAAACTCCTCAAGCCAATTCAATCCACCGCCTTGCAGGATTTTACCTTTGCCTAAATGCAAATCACTGATGACCAATTTTATTTTTTTAACTGGCTTGGTGGTTTCGACAACTTCCATAGTTTATATTATTCAGCTTTTTTGAGCTTAGCAGAAGGATTGGTGTTCATAATCTCTTCAACTTCGATATTCGTCAGGGTGGCACGCATCGCCCGGGCCGCTCGGCTGAGCTTTTCTTGATTGGCCTCAAGCCTTTGGTTTTGTTCGAAATATTTTTCTTTGTAGGATTCAAGCTCTGTGCTTAGGAAATCCATCTTACGTTTAAGCTCTAAAATCATGTCGTCTTTAGATTTTAACAGGGCGTTTTTTTCGATTCGAACAAGCTCTAATCGGTTTTCAAGCTCGCGCTCACGAACCCTGACACGCTTGATGTCCGAGGTCACTTTGCCATCAGTTTCCTGAAGCTTTAATTTAAATCGGGCTAATTCGGCTTCTTTATACTGCAAACTGTCCCTCATTATTCGCAAATCGGCTTCGCTTTGATCGCGCAATTCATCACGGGATTTTTCCAGGCTCTGGGCTTTTAAAAACAATTCTTCCAATTTGTTTTTGTTGGCCTCTTGCCCCGCCGCCAGGGATTCATTGTCCCTGCGCAGATTTTCAACTTCGCGCTCCAGTTCCAAGATTCTTTGCTGAGCCAGCTTCAGGCTTTCAAACTGCGCCAGGCCTGGCTGTGTCGGCACTGATCCTGAAACTCCAAAAGTTGTTTGTGGCGCAGGCTCTGGGAAATCAATCGGTGTGTCGGGTATGACGGGCGGTTGATTTTTGGAACCTACGACTTTTGTAGCTGCATTAGAGCTTGAAAATTCATCCACTGGCAGTTCGTTGACGATCGGAAATTGTGGGGGCTTTTTCTTGAACGGTGGCGGTGCCGGCGGCGCGCCCGGTAACAAAGTTGTTCTGTCGTCATCACCATTGGTTTGTGATTTAGCACCTGGTGCCCTAAGGACTTCATCAGGCAAAGCCTGATTGTCTTTTTCTAAGTCATCAATCAATGACTTAACCACGTTGTTAGAGTTACGTTTATTATTTGCCGACATACCCAATGTACTGATCGGCTTAGGATCTTGAAAACAATACGGAAATCAGAAATTTTTAAAGCGCGATGACCTTTTGGTAATCCTTTAGTCTGGCTAAAAACTGATCTTTGGTGACTTTTGCTAATGCCGCCACACTAAAGTCCTGGATCGTAAAGCTGGCCAAAATCGTTCCGTGCACACAAGCTTGTTTTAAATCGCTCGAAGTTGGCACTCGGTTAAGGCTAGACAGATAACCAAAAAATCCACCGGCAAAGGTATCACCGGCACCTGTTGGATCCACAACTTTTGATGTGGGAAACGCTGGCAAAATACAAAACCCTTGGTCCTTTTGATAAAGCACAAAACCGTATTCACCCCGCTTGATCACCAATGCCCTGGGACCCATTTGACACAATTTAGGTGCCGCAGAAATCGCGTTGGCTTCGCCAGTCAACATCATGGCTTCACCTTCGTTGATCAAAACCACGTCGACTTTTGAAAGCACGGCTTTCAGGTCATTGAGCTTTGATGAAATCCAAAAATTCATTGTATCCATACCTGTGAACAATGGTTTTTGAACCTGAGACAAAACCTTTAGTTGCAGATCTGGCGAAATATTTGCCAAAAAAACAAATTTTGAATCTTTGAAACTGGCAGGGATTTCGGGATTGAATTTTTCAAAAACATTGAGCTCGGTTTTTTTAGTTACTGCTTCGTTTAAATCCCCAGTGTATGAACCTTCCCAATGAAAAGTTTTGCCCTTTTGAACCTGCATGCCATTCATGTCAACCTGACGGGATTTCAGTAATTCAATGTCTTTTTGATCATAGTCTTCACCGACCACACCGACCAAGCGAACATTTGTAAACATCGATGCCGCTAACGAAAAATAATTGGCACTGCCGCCTAATGCCCTGTCGACTTTACCAGATGGAGTTTCGATCGAATCATACGCCAAGCTTCCTACAACCAAAATTTCAGACATGAATTTCCCTTCCAGGTTTTTTATGAATTGAACCAATTTTTGAATTTGAAATATCCATCTTTTGCGGTTTATTTTCAAACTCAGAAGTTAATTGACCACAAGCTGCATAAATATCTCGGCCCATAGTTCTGCGAATCAAAACATGTGCCCCTAAATCAAACAGAATTTTTTGAAATTTTTCGATCACTGAATCCTCGGGCCTGTGAAAATCAGCACCTGGGTGTTCATTAAAAGGAATCAAATTAATTTTGCATGGGATTTTGCGAGTCAGTTTAAACAGTTCCTTGGCCTGAGCTTCGGAATCAGTGACGCCTTTTAGCAGCACGTATTCAAAGGTCACTTTTTCACCGGTTTCAGCGGCGTATTCTTGGCATGCAGCCAACAGATCCTTGAGCGGATATTTTTTATTGATCGGCATAACCTGTGATCTGACCTCGTCATTAGAGCCATTCAGGCTGACTGCCAGTCTGACACCATGATCAGCAACCTTCCACATTTCGGGCACAATCCCTGATGTCGAGATGGTGATTTTTTTGCGGGACAGATTGATCCCCCAGGGATCATGCAAAATTTCGACTGATTTAAAAACCTCGTCTGAATTATCCAGGGGCTCGCCCATCCCCATGTAAACGATATTAGAAATTCGTTTATCGGGACCTTGTTTTTGTAAAGCATTTTTGACTTGGATAAATTGCCCGACGATTTCGTGGGCCTTGAGTCTGCGCTTGAGTTTTTGTTTGCCGGTAAAACAAAATTTGCAGGCCATGTTGCAGCCGACTTCGCTGGAAATACAAAGGGTCAAGCGATCACCCGAGGGGATGATGACGGCTTCGACGGTTTCGGATGCAAAGGCTCCGTCGCTTAATAATTTAAATAAAAATTTCTGAGTGCCGTCGATTGAAATCAAATGTGATACGACCTGGGGCAAATGAAATTCGATTTTGGATTTAAATTCGTCGCGGAAATTTTTAGACAAATTGGACATCTGATCAAAATCCGTGATTTGTCTTTCGTACACCCATTTGTAGACCTGTTGGGAACGGTATTTTTCTTTGCCTTCTTTGGTAAAGTATTTTTGCAGTTCTGTCTGAGTGATGCCGTAGAAATTTAATTTAGTGCTGGTATTAGCATTAAGCGCAGAGTTATCGGCTGGTTGGGCTTGGTCGTTTGTGGAGTTAGTCATATTGGGGGCAGATTTAGCACAGGGTCCTAGTTTTTTAAAGGCGAATCTGGCAATTGAGGTGACTTGGGCAGTGATACTGAATTTATTTTTTTGACAGTTCTGTGGGGGCCTGGGTTTAATTGCTTGGAATCGGCAGAATCCTGGGGATTGACCCCCAAATGACACCAAAGACGGCGGCATGGATTCTGCTTTGAAACACCTATGGAAGGAGTATTTGGCTTATGCAAACGGCTACCGCTTTTATTGTTGATTTTGCACTGGCTGCGTTTTTTCTGACTCTGGCAGTATACAGTTACCCGTTTTGATTGGATTTGGAATTTTTTAAATATTTTCTGACATTCACGATCCGAACGGACGACTAGAGTCCGCAGATTTCCGAATCCCAATTGTTAAAATCCATTTAACTTGAATCTGAGCGAAATATTTCGTGCCCTAAAAATGCAATAAGCGGATTTGCTTACGCAAGATCCGCTTACGAGAGTCTTCCTTTTAAAGAAAGGAGACCTAAAAATGAAAAAACAACACCAACTGTTGTTAATTCGGAAGGTTTTAGAGATTGCTAAAGTTCTGCTTGTGATTTTTGTACTAGTTATAAAACTCATTTTGTTGCTCAAAAGTCTTTAAGTCCAGGTCTCCAACGTGTTCAGAATTGTGACTGGGCCCATGGTCGGGTCGCAAAAACTGTTAAAAGGAAATTTCAGGGATTGGATCTTGCGTAAGCACTATTAATGGACAGTTACCACTTTTAAGGCTGGCGTGTTTTTGGAAGCAGGTTTTTATATGCCTGCTGTTGAAACCTGGATGCGGGTTTCCAGTTTTTGGAAGCCTAATTTTGGCTGCCTGCTGTTGAACGGGCATTTGATTGCCTGTTTTCGATGTAGGCTTTTTTGTAGCTCAGCAGTTTATTTGAATTTTGCTAAGGTTGATCGAATGAGCGCGCTTGGATTTTAGCCGATACAAAAATTGATTAAAGGATTTCAGATACTCTGTTCGGGCTGCGTACCCCAGTTCTCGCTGACGGTGATTGGCTTCAAAATAGGCTTTCAATCCTAATTCTTCAAACTTGGTTGTGATAATTCTGGTAAAAGCCAATCCGTCCCAGAATCTGCCAAAGGATTTTGATCTGTGTGCCCCAGTGATTTTGCGAGCCAAAATAGCCGTGAAGGTTCTGAGAAAATTCTGAAAATTTTGACGGCTTTTAAATCTGACTTTCAGATGTAAATGATTACCCATATTGACCCATTGGATGATTTCGACAAAATATTTTTTAGATCTGTCCCTTAATAAGGCTGTCGTTATGTTTTTGTTTTGATAAAAGCTAAACTTGCCAACAGCTTTACTGGATTTAAGAACCACATGATGGATGGCACCTGGGATCAAAGGGCGCGCAATTTTTCTGCGTTTTTTTAATTTACTGCCACCAAAGCTCATGGCCTTAACGAAACGCAAATCCTGCTGGGGAATCAGTGATAGTTGTTGATTATTTTTATGATTTTTTAAACTCATACGGGGCAATATATTTAAATGAATTTAAGTAATCAAAAGTATTAAGAAAACTTGAAATATTTTTAATTCGAAACCGGACACGGAATGGGGATTGAGCTTGGGAATGTGCGGGGATTGGGGTTGGGGTTGGGGCTGAATTTTGAATTGGATCGAGAAAAGGAATTGGGGCTGGATCTGAATCTGGAATTGAATCGAGAAAAGGAATTGGGGCTGGATCTGAATTTGGAATTGGAGCAAGAAAAGTAATTGAGACCGTATTTCGAACTAGAACCAGATGGAATAGTAAAGCGATCTTCAATTAGAATTTTGAAGTGAACTAAAATATCAGGTCGCGCAAGAGTGTAATTGTAAGTGTAAGTGTAAGTGTAAGGTTTGATAAAAGGCTGAAGTGATTAAAAATTATTGTGGCTGTCTAAAATACGGCTTTTTGTTCGGTCAGGTATAGCGCTAATAATTTGACCGAGTCGGTTGGTTTGATTTTGCCTAACTGCTGCAGAGCTGTTTGATACATTTTTAATTGCAACATTGCTTTGTCAGCATAACTGGCGCTGCCGGTTTTGTAATCGACAATCCAAACATTGCCGGCTTGATCACGACCCCACAAATCGATTTGCCCCTGGATCCGCAGATTTTGTTGTTGAATCACAAATCCGTATTCAACATGACCCGTTTGGATCAGATGAAATATCAATCCCGACTGAAAATCCTTAAGCCATGGGTAAAAAGAATACTTTGAGATTTTTGAATGGTCCTTGTGGTATTTCACCATCTCGAGGGCTTTATGGATATCAGTCCCAAGCTTTGCAAACTCAATACTTTTTAAACCACCAGATGGCTGAATGGCTGACTCAGCAGCCTTCGGGGTAAAACCCGCCACAGAATCAGAGCTAAGTTTTTTGGATAGGCTCGACGAATGACTATCATTCAAAGCACGAGATGTTGCGACGAACTTTGAATCATCTATGTGTCCAACTTTGTTTGCGTTCGAATCTTTAATATATTGCCCCGGCACATCATCAATCTTGTCGAGATTTTTTAACGAATCGGTTTTCGGCGAGAAAACTTGGGACTCAAGCCATTCTGTGACCGAAATCAACTGAGTGTGCTTCATTGCCTGAATGGGCTTTACTGTCCGGTGCGGAACTTCAGCTTCTGAATGAATCAGCACTTGCTTAACACCCACACTACCAGAATCACGAGCATCACTTGTATCACCGACACCTACCGACTTACCAGAATCACCAACATCAATCACACTAACCGAATTACCAGAATCACTCACATCACCTACGCCACCCTCACCACCGGATTCACCCACACTCATATCACCAGAATCACCTGAAAAACTAAGGCTTTTGTATTTAACATTTCCCAGTTGGTGAATGCCCTCAGACAAATCAATGCCGACTTTGTTGATCAACGAATCAGCCCAGGATTTTCTTTGAATTTTTGAAAACACTAAATTCAAACTCAGCTTGGCCCTGGTCAAAGCCACATACAACAGCCTGTCGTGTTCCAGTAATTTTGCCTGCGACATTTTTTCTTGGATAAACAATCCTGCCACTGATTTTGTTTTTTTGCCAGAATCAGAATCCACCAGATTGATAGTGAATTTTTCCAGATCACGATCAAACAACAAATCATCTCGTTCTGCGGTCTGAACCCTTTTGTGCAGATGAAACAAAATCACATGATCAAACTGCAACCCTTTTGACGCATGCACCGTCATCATCTGAACTCGGTCATTGGCCACAGCCGGGATAGCATCAGTCTCAGAAACCTCGGGATCAGAGGCCTCTGCAGATAAAATCTTTTCTACAAATTCCAAAATCAAAACACCCGGTCTGTCAGAAAATTCTTTCAGCAAAAATAAAAACTTCCACAGATTGGCTTCGCGTCTGCCGCTGGAATCAAAATAAGCACAGGATTCAAAAACCTGTTTTTGCTTCATCAATTGCAATAGCCCCTGAAAATACCCGCGTTCTTGGCAAAGCTGCTTGAAACCGACAATTTCTGAAACGACTTTTTTGATCAACGGATCTTCGGAATTTGTGGCATTAACCCAGAATGATTCGGCAACCCCTGTGCAGATTTGATGGATATTGTCGTCTGACAGATAAAACCACGGTGACCTCAGCAGCGACACAAGGCTCAAATTATCGTGGGGATTGATTAAAACTTTCAGACACAAAACCACGTCCAAAATTTCGCGTCTTTTAAAATATTTCCCCGCACTATTTAAAAACACAGGGATTGAATTTTTATTTAAATGCTCGTGCAGCGTTTGCAGACTGTCATTGTTGTTTGCCAAAATGGTGATGTTGGCAGCCGACACCCCCTGATTCAGCAGTCTAATGATATTTTGAGTAACGGCATTGAGCTCTTGTTCAGGCTCACAACCGGTCACCATCACACTGTCATTAAAGGGCTTCAGATCACTGCCCACCTGCATGGGTTCAAATCCCAGTTTGCTGGAAATCTGATTGATAAAATTTAAAACATTTGCCTCTGATCGGTAGTTTTTATCCAAAATTCCCAAAAACTGATTTGAATTTTTAAAATCCTCAATCAATTGATTAAACAATTCGACCTTGGCACCACGAAACAGATAAATCGATTGTTGAGGATCACCAACAAAATAACCTTTTTTGGTGTTCATCAATGATTTGATCAATCTGACCTGCAAAGGCGAGGTGTCTTGGTATTCATCGATAAACCAATAATCCCAGTCTTGCGAAAACTCGGCCGCTGACTGGGGACTGCGATCCAAAATCAGCGAGGTAAAGCCCTCTAGGTTTCTCATGGTCAATTGACCCAGACTGATTTTTTGACTCAAATATTCAGGCAACAGCAAATACCCCAGGGCTTCAAACTTTGAAATGGATTGCTGATGATCCTGAATGCTTTTTTCTGAAAATGCGACTCCGTTTAAAAGCTCGATGTCTTCTTTGACCTGGTCACGCAGTTCCTCAACATCAGAATCAATGGCACCCGATCTGTTTTGCGGAAATTTTAGCTCGGTAGGAATGGTTTGTTTTGCCGCATGGCTGGATAACAGATCAGAAACCTTTTTCCAGTCAGGTTTATCCGTGCATTGCAGGATACCATCAGCCAGTCTTTTCATGCGCCCAAAGGCCTGTTGTTTTTTATCGTTAACTATTTTTTGCAGATCTTGCGTCGTAAAACTGGCGGCTGAGGGGTTTTCCAATACAATTTGCAAAAATTCATACAGAATTTCTAAAATATCACCCAATCTAAAGGTTTCCAGCAGGCTTACGAACTGAGGATCTGCCAGATTTTTTTTGGCAATTTTTTTAAGGATTATTTTATCAGCTTCCTCGCTGACAATCTGATACGAAGGCAACAAACCAATCTGGGATCCATGTTTGGTTAAAAACATTCCCAGCACTCCGTGAATGGTTGAAATGTGCAGATGGGTTTTGGACCTATAGAGCTGGCACAGATCTGAATCCTGCAGCTCCAAAGCTTTTTTAAGCAGTCTTTCCTTCAGTTCATGACTGGCTTTTTTGGTAAAGGTCGTAACTATAAATCTGGGTTTTTGATTTTGCTTTAAAAACTGCTGCGAAATTTCGGTGACCTCAGCCACCAAAGATGTGGTTTTACCAGCACCGGCGCCAGCTCTGATGGCTTTATTGATTAATTCAGGTGCTGGGCTCGGCATAAATAATTCCATTCACATTGCGGACATTGGTTTACGTTTAAAGGTTCAGTGGGTAGCTCTCCCCGACAGATTTTATCCACTGCCTGAACCAGTTTTTCCGAGGCCTTTTCAAAAAAGCTATCAGCATCTTCCTGGGACATAGCCGCCTGAGCGTTTAATGACAAAGCTTCGGTTACAAATTCTTTCAGTTTAAAAACAATTTTGCTGTCGCCTGAGCGGTAAAAATAATACTGCAAAGCTGTCGGGTTCACAGAATTTTGCTGAAGGCCCAAATAATAAAGCACCATCTGCCATTGGCCCTTATCCAAGGCCGATTTCAGCAGATTAAAACCTTGGTCACTGGATTTGTAATCCATAATCACTGTGATTTTTTTATCAGAGTCCAAGGCATGGATCCTGTCGGTCTTGCCGATCACTGTAAAATCCTGACCGGCAGAGGATTTCACCTGCAGTTTAAATTTCTGTTCGCGTGAAATAATCTGAAAATCGCTGGCAACAGACCTGAGGTTTTCTTGAAATTTCAAAAACCGACTGGCCACCAATAGAGCTCGTTTTATAAATGAATGCCTGATTGGGGCTGCGATAAATGCAGGGACCTTTTCGTTCACAATGTTTTCCACAATCTTATCAACATTCTTAGTGTCTTCAATAACGGACAATTCCTCTAAAACCGAATGCATGATCGAGCCCTCAGTCATGCGATCGGTATCTAAATCCTGCTCTGGCAGATCCTTTAATTTAAAAATTCTTTCAGCTTTGAAATTAAAAGCACACTCCTGATACCGCTCAAATCCAGACACACTGATTTCGCGAACGTTGTGATTGGTCAGCTGGTAATTGTCGCCGTCAGCTAAAATACTGCTTTGCAAATTTAGGTATTCCTGCTGTTTGCTGTCCCAAACGGTGTGAAAATATTTGGGAGAGGTCTCAAGATTTTGTCTGGATTGATCCAACCAATCGGTAGCCGGTGATAAAGCTTCGCCGGTGACTGTATTTTCGGCGCATACAAAATAGCAAATCTCAGCACCGGCTGAATTAAATTTCAGCGAAAATTCATCACTGGTTTGATCAGGGTGATCAAAATAAAATCCCAAATCACCAGCGATCTTTTGCAGATCCAATGGCGAAAACCCAAAACCCTTTTTGACCTTCAGCTGATCCTCGGTCAGGCCCAAAAAAATATGATGTGATTGAAAGCTTGGATCTGATGATTGCAGATTGGTCAGCCTGATTCCGTTGATGTCACCCAATTGGATTTTGACTTCGATTTTAGCAGCCAGATTTTCCAGCAAATAAACCCAGTCAGCCAACGAGGCCTCAAAATCCCTGGGAACCTCGATCAGCAAAGATCTGACTACAGATAACAATTGGCCCTCATCCCCACGGCATTTATCCCAAAAGGCCGCCAGCAATTTAACAAAACTGTCTGTGTTTAAAATCTTTTGATCAAAATTCAGCTGTGACAACATCAGTGTAAGGCCTTTGTCCTTTGAAACATCCTCAAAATCCAAAATATTTTTAAATTCTGCGTAGAAATTTTCAAAACGCTTTTTGATTTTGGGAGTTTCCGAATACAAAAAATTCTGCAAAGTCACAAAGTCTATGGATTTAATATGCAGCCTGAATTCCGCGAGCAATGATTGAAACACCGGCAATTGGCTGAATTTGCTAACACAATTTTTAAATACCAATACTCCTTCGGCTTCCAATAATGGCTGCAGCATCACCCAGTAGTCCTCGATTTGACTGGCATGCACGGCAATCTGTCTGGGATCCACACCACTGTCCAACCATTCGCGGATTTGCATGACGGCCCATTTGGATTCTGCCAAGGGCGTAGCCAGTCGCAAACATTTTGTGGTGTTAGCTATACCCTGTGTGGGCAGTTCGGATTTTTTGGATTCTTGCAACAGATCATAGGGCTTGGTTAAAAAATCAAAACTTTTAATCCATATAGGCGTTGGAGTGATCACGTTCACCGAGATTTTTTTAGACAATCTATTAAACAGCGTGGCTTCTTGCCATTTTAAATCAGCCCCCACATCCACAAAAAGCTCTCGGTCCCAGTGCTGGGTAAAAGAATCGATTTGATCCAGATAACTGGATACCAAAAACTGCGGAATTGATTTTTCAGAAACCAGTTCATTTAAAAATTCAGTCGAAAACTGATGCCAGGGCGAAAATTTTCCGGCGATCTGTGGGTTTTGCAAAAGCCATTCTTCAAAAGTTTCGCTGAGGGTTTTGTGAATCAAAGTTGCCCCAGCGCTTTCCAAAAAACTGAGCATGGTTCTGCTAGCTATAGGGCTAAGCTCGGGATGATTGTGTTTGAGCCATTTCTGCAAGCGAGTGTTGAAGAATATTTTTGAAATCACACTGTATTCAGATTGGCTTCGGGCAAATAATTTATTCCACAATTCACTGACCCTTAAAATGCAGTCATCAGGTATGCCTGGATATTTCTGTAAAAGCATTTCTTGCAATTCAAATTTTGAATGCAGGTCAGATACAACCCATGTGTGCCGATCAGGATCAAACTGATCCCACAGATTTTTTTTGTCTAATGGATTGCTGATAAAAAACTTTTGAAGCATTTCAAAAGTTATAACTTAACTAGCGTCTTTGTTTAAGCTTTCGTTTTTTGTTTGCAGCGCCAAATCCCACCAAATTAAAACTGGGATCAAAACTCAGCGTAGCGTCCAAAGATACCTGAATCCTGGCGTCTTCGCTCTGCCCAGGGTAAGCACCCTTTTCAACCGAATAAGTAGCTGCATTTAGTTGCATTAAAAATAAATCCACGCCCACACCGTAGGTGGTGTACCCTTGGTAAAATCCTGCTCTTAAATCAAACATTGCTACGGTCAGCTCTGTGCCCAGGTGCAGCTTTTTACCAAATTGTTCGCCACTTTCAGTCACGTGTCGGTATTCGATGCCCGCCGCAAAACCCAACAGGGGTATGCTGCCCTCGACGGTTGCAGCCAAAATCATATTGTCCTTAAGCCTGTCTGGTGAATCACTGCCCTTTGATTTTACAAACTGAACTGATCCAGCGTCCTTCCACATCATTGAAAACGTCGGATTAAATGGCAACGAATCAAACCTGGCAGCCAGGCCCACATCAATTCCGTAACCATTGCCTTCATTTGAAAACACATTTAGCAGTGATGACGATGTCGCAGACGCCAAGGTACTGGCACCCACAGTGGCGGTTCCACCAACACGAGTGATTCTTTTAACATTTAAACCCATGGATAAAATAGGTCCCAGCTTGAAAGCACCGCCACCCATAATTGCGTAGTCATTAATGTAGGTCATGTCCATATTAGGAAAGGGTGGATTGTATAGCTGAAATCCAGCACCACCGGCATCATATCCGCTGAATCCAAAACAGGGAAAGGTCATCGTCGTATGCCCACCAGCGCCGACCCAAATATTTTTACCATACAACGGCGTCAGTGATCCGATTCCATCAATAGTACCGATACTGGTTAAGTCATTGTAAATTTGCAATCCGTTGATGCCTACACCAATATTAAAAATTGTCCAGTTCATGCCCTCGGTATAACAGGTGTAAGCAGGATTGTTTAATAATGAACCCGCATCGTTTTCGTCAAAAATATAAACGCCACCCATGCCCAATTGTCTGACTGATTGATTGTAATCAAATAGCTCTACAGCATTTGAAAAATAACCGATCAAAATAGTCAGCAGAATTTTTAAGGACATGGGGCTCCGTTAATGACTCCGGCTGAATTGGTGTTGAGCAATGTACGAATGGCTTTCAGCTTATTGTTGTCTGCCAAAAATACAGCTCGATCCTCGATCAGACAGGGATTCACCCCACCTAAACCCGCGGCCAATGCTGTGCAAGCGGCATCAAAGGCTGTCGTGTCCACGCCCGAAATACTGGAACCCACTTGGGTCAAATTTCCGATCACCATGCCAATGCCACTTCCGATTTCGGCCGTCAGTGCGTCTGAAAAATTATTTGCATCACAGAAGGAGGGAAGAGCACCGTCAAAGGGTGGATTGTCTGGAACCTGATCGTCATCGGTGTCTACGATTTCAAACAACAGAGTCCCGATCTTAACCATTCCTAAAATCACCATAAAAAATGCGTCTTCAGAATCCCTGGTCGCATACGAGCTGGCCAGTCTTTCCATTTCGGTTTGTGCCGAGACGCAATTTGTATAATCAACGACTTTTGTATGCCACAGCTTCATCATCCACAGCATAAAGGGATCAGACCCTGCACCGGCCCCCAGGTCCTCAGTGAAATCGGCAAAGTTCAATCCGCATTTGCCAGCATAAGCTGCCGCTGCTAAATGCACTGCCGGCTTTGTGTATCTGTAATCAGCACTCAATGTGGCAATCAAAGTTATAGCCTCATCATAGCTGCCAGAATTGATTGCTTTTCTGATTTCAAAAGCAATTGCCTCATCGGTACCTTTGTTAGCACTGGCTTTGAAAATGTTTGTGCAACCAACACAGCTCAGTACGATGGAAATTAAAAATATTTTTCTAAAATCTAAAGCTGAATTTAAAAACATATCTTCTGTCCTCTAAATTATTTGTCGCGTCTCCAACTTCCTCACCATAACTGGCAAACTGAACCTGAGTGTGCTCGGATGCTAGCTCAAAACCAGCTGTCCAATATCTTTGGTTCATGCCCAGTCTCATAAACAAAACGTCATACATATTCAGCTCCCACCCCGCATGCAGGTATTTGCTTTTATCGTCCTCGGCAGCCGCTGCTTTTATGTTTTTTTGCTCGACAGTGAAAGCTGATCTGATTCTGTTTTCATGAATCGGAAACATCGCAACCGCCACATCAATATCTTGATCGATGTCTGCAGGCCTAGTCGTTCCAGAAAACCTGAGTCCACTGCTGCTAGTGAATTTGGTTCCGCCCACGTCATGCAAAACAGCTGCAATGGTTGGCAACGTGGCCCATGGCCCTGTTAAAATCAGACCCACATCAGTGGCAACGGCGGCGCCCTCTGAAGCCACGTTAGGAATATCCAAGGAAGCCGTTGTGTCCAAATCTGCAGCGATTTCTACTCGGGAAATTCCTTTTAAACTGGCGCCCAATTTTACGCGGCCATCAAACCATCTAAAGTTAATACCTAAAACGGCCACACGGTCCTCGTGATAATAAGTTTCCATCAAGGTTCCGGCTTCGTTCATCCGAACGTTGATTTCATTTTTTGCCAAAATGCCGATTCCAAAATTTCTGACGACATAGGATGGAAAAATCTGCTGCTTGGCATGAAACCATTCGTTCCTGACAGCATTGACTGTGTCGACTATTCCAGAAGGCTCAAAGGGATTTGAAAAAGCCTGTGCCTTGTACATAGAATACCCGTTAGAACCCAATTCAACTTCTGGATCAAATAAAGTTCCATAGGATCCACGGACTCGGCCCAGTCCTGCGGGGTTAGCCAGCAAAGCTGTTTCATCATTGGCGATTGCGATCATCGCCCCGCCCATCCCCAAAAAACGGGCGCTTTGGTAAAGCTCAAAAACTTCGGCAGCTTTTGCAGTTCCTGCAGCACCGATGAACAATAAAAAAGCAAAAAGCAAAATCCTATGCATTTCTTTATTATCCAAAATGTTTTCGCGAATTTGGATTGGACCAAGACTAATTTTTTTAGAACCTGGTCTGGATCATTTAGGAATCGCCTCTAAGGGCGCAGTTATGTTTGGTTTAAGAGACATTTTCAGTATAAAAAACAAAATTTCATCAGCTGACCAATACCAAAGTTCAGGCAGGAATGGATTTTATATAATCAATCAATTGCTGAGTCGTGCAGGGAACACATCCCACCTGTCCAACGACAACACCCGCAGCAAAAGTCGCCATCATGCTGGATTCCACCAGATTTAATCCCGATGCCAAACCCAACGCCAAAGCAGCTATCACCGTATCACCAGCACCCGTCACATCAAAAACCTGTCTGGCGTAAGTCGGAATTTCAGTGATCCGACCGTCATCAAACACCATCATTCCCAATTTACCTCGGGTCATGACTACTTGTTTTGCCGAGCTGTATTTTTGCAACTGCCAGCCCATTTCTTCAATCTTAGAGGGATGATCCCGCAATTCATCAAAAGTCATTTTGGATAACACCACAGATTCTTCAAAATTAGGTTTTATTAAATCACAACCTTTATAAAATTCTGCATTGTTACTGCGATGTGGGTCCACAAATACAGGTTTGTTTTTTTTATGAGCAACACCGACTACGCTTTTTACCAAGGTTTCTGTGATGGTTCCCTTGGCATAGTCCTGAATGATAACTGATTCGCAATGATCAATCTGAGCTTCGACCTGTTTCAAGATTTTTGCTTCGGTTTCTTTGTTGATAAATTTCCTGGTTTCAAAATCCACTCTGACCAGATGATAATGTTTGGCCATAAATCTTATTTTTCGGGTCGTGGGCCTGTCGGCATCATTGATCAGATACTGCAAATCGATTTTTGATTTTTTGCAAAGCTCCTGAAAGGTTTCCCCACCGCGATCCTTGCCAATCGTTCCGATCAGTATGGGCTCCCCACCAAGGCTTCTGATATTTTGAGCGACGTTTCCTGATAATCCAATACGAATGTCTTCAGATTCAACCTCCAACACAGGCACCGGAGCCTCGGGGCTGATTCTGCGAACCTCGCCCATCACGTATTCATCCACACCCACATCACCAATCACCATTATTTTTTTGGCACTCATTTTTTGGACCGTATCAATGATCTTCTGTTTGTGTTTGTCTGTGGCAGGCATTTTTATAATTTTTGATGTTGTCATATTCTGGATTCAATCACACTCGGTGCTGAATTTCAATCAGCAGTTAGTTAAGTTTTTAAAGCTCAAAATCATTCAATCATTTTCCATTGAGCTACCAATTGATTGTCACTGACTGAAAACTTCAGATTCTGTCTCAGGTACAAACGCGCTTGATCCCTAGATTTTTGAAACTGCAGATACTGGCGGCTAAATCCAAATTTTGCTGAATCTATTTTGAAGATTTGCCAATGATGAGGGGTCAGCCATTTTGCAAACCAGGATTGATTAAATTCATGGGATGACACGACTGCGACTTTTAATAAAATTTCGACGCTTTCAAATTTCGCATCAGTTTGTTCTTCAACTTTCGCATCTAATGGTTCTTCAAAATTCGCACCAAATTGCACATCAGCCAGATAAAAAACCTTTTCAACCGCAGGATCCAAGGCCAATTTAACAAAATCTCCGTTCTGTTGGCCAGGATTGGTCAATGGCCATTTTTGAATTTGCTGATTCCACAATTGGGGATCGCTGCGTTTGAGGATTTTTTCAGTTAAAAATTCCGAAGCCCATTTCCAATCATAAGGCACCCAAAAGGAACAATGAATCCCTTCTGGCAGCAAATGCAAATCGGGTTTAGGGTCTTGGTGATAGGCTTGCTGCTTAAGCCATTTGGCATTTTGATTTTTGCCTTCCATTGGCGTTGGCTGCAGTCTTGAAAAATTAATCGCGCTGTCCACTAAAGGATCATCCTGGGTTTGAATCACAGTGACAGGGGTTTTGTAAGGCCCCAAAAAATCCTGCCACTGCCAATTGGGATTATTGCTGTTTAAAAATGCAAAAAAATCTTGAACTAAAAAATCTGTTTTTCTGTCAATGCGATCCATAACTGCTGACAACCTGCTGCCCGCCCAATTATTGGAAACCCATTTAGCCAGACGGTTTTCGCTTTGTTTTTTTATGGTTCCCGGTAAATCAATCAACGGACACATCGTCGTCACGCTGGCAATGGTTTTGGCCACATCAGATTTTGCTGTCAGCAAAACCCCAGGTCCCCCAAGGCTCATTCCGACTAAGTGAATTTCAGAGACCCTCTTTGATAAAGGCTCTTGTGGTGATCGCAGGGCTTTGATGATTTCGATATTTTGTTGGTTTTCGCCATAGCCTGCGGACTCTGGTTTTGAATTGTGCAAAATAAAATCAGCACTGCTGACGCTTTCCAAAACTAAAATATTAAAATCAGTTTGCTCAAAAAGCATGTACCACAAAAACCGTTCCCCATAAATTTCTGTCCCTGCACAAAAAATCCCTGGCCTGACAATCACCAGCGGCCGCGGTTTTGCGTCAGGCTTTAAACCCAATAAACCTTTTAGCTGACTGCCGTTGCTTAGTGAAATTCGAATGGCATTTGCATAGGGGATTTGTTGAACTTCCCATCTCATCATCACAGCTGTCAGTCCGCTGATCAACAAAGCCCGCGGGCCTGTGATCAGTTTGTCTTGGCATTGCGAAAAACTAAACTGGCTCAGACAGATTTCAAAGTCTGAATTAAATTTTACAGGTGAGATTTTTAAAAATTCGGCATTAAAAGCCTGTGCCCAAAAAGGCAGCTTCAGGTTGGATTCAGCGCCCCAAGCATCGTCGGGCTTTAAAATTTCAATCTGACGGCCTGACAAATTTCTAAATAGCTCGCTTCTGTAGTCGTTCACAGCCGGTGGTGAATCGGCCAAAACCAACCTAGGCACCACTGACAAAATGACTAGCCAAGTCACCTTATTAAAACAATTGCTGAAATGCTCCCTCACTCGACTTACCAAAGCCTCCGTCATTAACATAGTCCTATTAAACGAAAGGACTTATATGCCAGAGGTTCAACACACTTCGCAAGCCGTTGATCATCATTTAACACATCCCCTTTTTACGAACGCACTTAAAGCCATCGAAGAAGCCGGTACACTGATAAACTGTGACAAAAATGTTATGGCAAGGTTGCAAAAACCAAAACGCTGTTTGGCTGTTGCCGTCCCAGTCAGAATGGACGATTACACAGTCAAAGTTTTTACAGGATACCGAGTGCAGTACAATTCAACGCTGGGACCTTTCAAAGGCGGAATCAGATACCATCAAAATGTTGATATGGGTGAAGTCGTTGGCTTGGCTTGTTTGATGACAATCAAAAATTCGGTGATGGGTTTACCCTATGGTGGCGGTAAAGGCGGGATCACTGTTGATCCCACAAAACTGTCGCGCACTGAAAAACAAAATTTAACTCGCAGATACACTTCTGAATTAGGACCTTTTATTGGACCTCAAGTCGACATCCCTGCACCTGATGTGGGAACAGATCCACAAACAATGGCATGGATGATGGATACTTATTCGCAGGAACAGGGATATTTCGTACCCGGAGTGGTGACTGGAAAGCCCGTTGAAATTGGAGGTTCACTTGGTCGCGCTGGTGCCACAGGATTAGGCGTGATTTACGTGACTGAAAAAGCATTTGAAAAAATCGGCAAATCTATCAAGGGATCAAAAATCGTGATTCAAGGATTTGGTAATGTGGGTTCTCATGCAGCACTTTATGCCTATGAGAGGGGCGCCAAAGTTTTAGCCGTGTCCGATGTCAGTGGTGGAATTTTTAATGGTGATGGATTAAATATTCCTGAACTGATTGAGTTTGTTAAGAACAACAAAGTCGTAACAGGATTTCCGAAAACTCAAAAAATCACCAACGAAGCTTTGATCGAGCTGGAATGCGATGCCCTGTTGCCTTGTGCTCTTGAAGGAGTCATTGATTCAAATAATGCCGAAAAACTTAAAACTAAAATGATCGTCGAAGGCGCCAATGGACCTGTGACCAATAACGCTACCAAAATTTTGCACAAAAAAGGGATTTTCGTAGTTCCTGATATCGTCGCCAATGGCGGTGGTGTGGTTGTCAGTTATTTTGAGTGGGTGCAAGATACCATGTCGTTTTTTTGGAGCGAAAAAGAAATCAACGAAAAACTTCGCGACATCATAGTCCCTGCATTTGAAAAGTGCTTTACCCTGTCGAAAGAAAAAAACGTCGACATGCGAACTGCAGCGATGGCTGTGGCTGTTGCCAGACTGGAAAAAGCAATGCTTCTGCGTGGACTGTACCCAAGATAATGAATAAATTTTTTGAAACATTTAAATTCATCCCGGCACAATGGGGGCATTGGCTTGCGCCCGCAGTTTTGCCCTTTGTAAAGGCTGACCCCAATTGTGATTTTGTGTGGAATGATTTTTATTGGAAGGGATTGTATTTCAGAAACCGATTGGGAATAGCTGGTGGTGTTGATAAAAATGCCGTTAATATTTTAGATTGGCAGAGACTGGGTTGTGGTTTTTTAGAAATTGGCACAGTGACACCATTGGCACAAAAACCAAACCCGGGTAAAATCATCGATCGTGATTGGCAAAAAAATTTGCTGTGGAACAAAATGGGTTTTCCAAACGATGGAGCTGATGAAGTTTTATTTAATGTCCTCAGACAACAAGAGGATTTGAAGCTTCCTTTGTTTGTTAATATCGGTAAAAACCGTCAAACACCTAACGATGAATCACACAGGGACTATGCCGCTGCTGCTGAAAGATTGAATCCCATCGCAGATGCTTTTGTAATCAATGTCAGTTCACCAAACACCAAAGATCTGCGGGTATTGCAAAAAGCCGACGGTTTGAAAACTATTATTGAGTCCGTGATGGAAACCGTAGGATCCCGGCCGGTTTTTGTGAAACTGAGCCCTGATTTATCTGAACAAGATTTTAGTGACACAGTCAATTTAGGCATCAGTTACAAAATCGGTGGGTTTATTTTAACCAACACCACCACCAGTCGAATCAATGCACCGGATTTTCCCACCGAGGGCGGTTTGTCGGGCTCTTGTTTGAAAGAAATTTCCAGAAATAAATTATCAACGGCTCACCGTCTGTTAGGCGATCGGCGCAAAGATTTTTTGCTGGTTTCAGTGGGTGGAGTGACTGATTGTTCAGAGGTCAAAATCAGATTGGATCTGGGAGCTGATTTAGTGCAATCGTACAGTGGTTTGGTTTTTAATGGCCCTTATTTTTTCCAGCAATGCTATGATCATTTCACACCTGCAAAGGATCGTCAGTTATGACCGATTCACAGAATTCAAAAAGCAGACTTAAGAAAGCCCACTGGATCCCCGTCGTCGCAGGTTTTATAAAAAAGGGTAATATGATTCTGGTAGGCCAACGCCCTGAAAACAATTCGCTGGCCGGTCAGTGGGAATTCCCCGGTGGCAAAATTGAAAAAGGCGAAACACCTGAGCAGGCTCTGCACCGTGAGCTGAAGGAAGAACTGGGCATCGACGCCGAAGTTGGCGAAATAAAATTGTCGATCACGCAGTCCTACGGTGATGTGAATATTTTGATTTTGTTTTATGAAATTCTGTTTTGGAAGGGTGAACCCAAACCCAAACACCATATGATGATTGAATGGATTTTACCCGAAGAGCTTAAAAATCGCAGCATCCCAGAGGCCAATCGCAAAATATTGGATCGATTGCTGAAGCTGATTGGTGGCACATGGCCAAAATAGCTTTAGTCTGTAAGGATTTTTCTGAAAGCACGCAGACCTTGGCGATGTCATTGTACAACCAAAAACAAGACGTCTTGGTCATCACTAAAAAAAACCTGCCAGCTATAAAGTCTTTTCCGTTTCCGATTTTGGCGTATTTTGAAAAATGGACCCTTATAGAAGGGCTCAGATTTTTGCCTCAGTTTTTGCATTACCATTTTGACGTTGTTCATTTTATTTTTGACAGCCCTAAGGTCAAAATTACACCTGCCCATTTAGTGCTGTCGACATTTCAGGAGGCCCTGCCCCATCGATGCAATGTTGCCAGTTTCTTTTTCCCGTTTGGAAAATTCAGAAGTGCTAATTTATTTTTGTTTTTACGGCAATTGTCAGCGGCCACCGTTTCAACCCGACAGCAACTGCTGTATTTTAATCGGTATCACAAATGGATGAAAACCGCTGACACAGCAATCATTCCTCCACTTAAAAATTATCAAATCAATTTGTCTGAAATTGATTCGGGATCCATAGGTGATGTTAAAAAATTAGTTCAAAATACAAAACCTTATTTAATATTGCCTTTTGATCCAAGCGAAGATCTGAAAGACAAGCTAAAGGGGCATCTGCTGGATTACAGTTTTATTGTGCTGGCTTCCAGACCCAGCAAAGCCAAGAAAAACTTTTATTACATGGGAAATAATTTGTCCTCGACCGAGGAAACTTATTTATACCTCAACGCACAAGCCTGTTGGATTGCTGGATTTGATTTAAGTATCGGTGAATTAGTGAAGTTCAGACAGCTGAGTCAATTGACAGTCAGTCCATTGATGGTGGATTCAATCCAACAATCCCTTTTGCATGGATTGGTTGCTGACCGTCGCACAGGCTGGGTACTGAGCTCGGATCTGAGCGATTTGGAGCAAGCAATCGGCAGCATTTCCAGTCTTAAAAATGAGCTTAAAAATCGTGACAATCAAATCAATGTGGATTTGTTTGATTCCTCAATAAACGAACTGAACAGAATTTATCAAAAATCACTGTCTATTGGGACATTGCGAAACTGAATTTATTTTTGACATAGATTTTACCCTGGCATTGAAATGCTTAACTGGGTCTGACAGTATCTATTTAATTACAAAAGCAGAGGGCTTTTTTTTCAAGGGGGAAAAATGAATTTCATTAAGAAGGTCAGTTTGACGGTTTCGTTAATTTTTTGCGCCGGTGCGGCTAGTGCCGTTGAAAGCCGTTTTATCGCCAACCAAAAACAAAATCTAGGCTTGGTTGATTTAAACATTGGTTTCGTCAACGCCAGCGATTCACTAAATGCTCGCACCGAAAAATGGCAATCTTACGAATTGGTGTACAACAGAACTTTGATGGAAACACATCAGTTTTCCTTTGGAGCCAATTTTTTAAATCGCGAAATCACCTATGATAATTCGGGCGAGTTCCACAGAATCACAGGCCTGCGCGGATTTTCGCTCAATTACAAAGGCGGAGTGGTTTATGAACCTGCGACTTTGATTTTTGGAATCAACACTCAGGTTTCACCAGGATCAAAACGTGATCCGTTAGTGGTTTATGATGGCAACAGAAATTTGTTCTACAAAGAGTCAGGAAATAATTTTGAAGGTTATTCATCCTTTGCACCATTTGTGGGTGTTGAAACCTATTTGGATCAAGCTGCTTTTACAGCAAAAGCTTTTATGGAAGGTTACACTGCCACTAAAGCCAACGAAAGAATTTATGGAATCAGCGCAAACTTTGAATTGCCTATTACAAAATCAGCATCAGCTGGTGTTGAATTGGCAGTGGCAAGGCCCAATGGAGATCCCTTTAAAATGATCGGTGGCGAAGCTGACAATCAGTACAAATCAAAAATATTTGCATCGTATGCCTTAGACACTGAAACCAAAATCAATGGTTCCATTTCTGGTGAAAACAGAACTATCCCTGTGGTGAAGGACGAGACTGTTTTACAGATTGGTCTATCCAGAAACTTATAAATTTGGCAACAGCGGTTGAACCCTTATCAATTTGTTTGATTTCGCAAAACTTCCCCATACAGGGGAGGGTCACTGATACGGGTTTTTTGTGGCCCATCGCCAGAGGACTGGCACAGAAGGGCCACAAAGTTGTTGTGATTTCGGGCCACAGCCCTATCGGCAAGCAAGAAATCGATCGTGATGGAGTGAAGGTTTTTTATCTGTTCGAGGGCTATCCTAATTTTTCGCACATGCCCTTTCCCAAAGCTGCTTTGAAGAAATTTATCGAGATTCATTCCCAGTTTAATTTTCAAATCGTTCACAGTATGGATGCCTCGGCCAAAGAAATTGCCCTGGTAAAAAGAAAATATAATCTGGCCGTGGCCTTTGACGTTGAAGCCACCCAGATGTCACAGGTGTTTTCAATTTTAGGGATGGTTCAGGAAAATTTGAAGAGCTTGATATCAACTGGGATCGCAGTTAGCTATAAATTTCTGACGACTTATTTTTCTCAAGATCGCGAAATCTTAAAACACGCAGATGGTATTTTTGTGACCTCGCCATTGCAACGAACGTTTTTAGAACGGTATTATCTGTACCCTGATTTTCACACCTACACTGTACCTTATGGTATTGAACTGGGTGATTTGACTCCGAAGGAGCAATCCTTTGAAATCAAAAAGCGATTAAATATTCCCGAATATTCTAATGTGGTTTTAACCATCACTGACATGATGGAGCCTGCAGAGGTCGTCAATCTGATTCAGTCCTTTGAAAAAGTCGCAATTAAAAAGCCAAAGGCCTATATGTTGATTGTCGGAAACGGCCCCAGTTGGAAGCAAATCGAAGCCGCTGTTTTAAATTTGGCGTTGGGTAACCGAGTGGTAATGACAGGGGCTCTGAGTCCCGGCGAAATTTTTGATATGATTTCGGTCAGTGATGTTTATGTGAATATGAGCTCAAGAACTTCGGGTTTTGAACCCTCGATGATCGAGGCCATGGCACAAAAGAAAGTGATCGTTGGATCTGAAATGAGCCCGATTGCAGATGTTGTTGAAGACGGCATCGATGGATTTTTATTAAGACCTGCAGATACCGAATCGCTGACGAACCTGTTGGTTGAGATATTTTCGGGCAATATGTCCATTGATGAAATTGGCAGCAAAGCAAGAAACAAGATCGTCAACCTTTTTGATACAAAAAAAATGGTCAGTTCACTGGAGTCAAGCTACCGGCAAATCCTGTTTAAGCGGAAAATCAGTAAAAAAGCCCTAATCAGTCCAGACCAAAGAACAGCTGAAGTATAAATTTTTGTGAGACGATGTGCCAAGATCATTCCAGTTCTGGTCGAACACAAATGTTTTGGCTACATTAAGATAAGTCATTTCGCCAGTTTATACAGACTGGTAAAAAGGGAACAGGCATGACAAAAGCTGATTTGATAAATTTGATATCTGAAAAAGCCTCTATCACCAGAGTGAAGGCAGAGACCGTAGTAAACACGATTTTTGATTCAATGGTTGAAGCCCTTATGCGCGACGATCGCATCGAAATAAGAGGTTTCGGATCATTTGTAAATCGCAAATACGATGCTTACAAAGGCCGAAATCCCAGGACCGGCGAAGTCATCAGCGTGGATGAAAAAAAGCTGCCATTTTTTAAAGTGGGCAAAGAGCTTAAAGACGAAATCAATAACCCTAAATAGCTCTGTAAAAGTTTTTAACAAAGACTAACAATTTTCGGAAAACACCCCTAAATCCCCTCTGTAAAGGGCTCTGATTTAAGCTGCCTGGGCTTGTTTTTTGTATCCTTAGATTCATTGATGAAAACCATAATTTGGACCTTATTTTTGTCTCTAATTCCACACTTGGCCCTGGCTGTTTTTAACGGCCAAATCCCATTGGCTGAAGACCCTATTTTTAGAGCCACAGCTTTTTTAAAAATCACTTATGACAGATCTGAAATTGCCCCCTCTGAAAGGGTCAAAGGAATAAACAAATATTCAAGCTATTGCAGCGGTATTTTGATTCAACCAAATGTTGTTTTAACTGCAGCTCACTGTGTGTCTGAAAAAAAATCTTTACCCCAAGACATCAAAGCCTCGTTTAAACAAGACACAGTGTCTGGATTCAAATTCAGTTCAGTCGTTCAAAAGGTCTTCATGCACCCTGAATTTAAAATGAAACTGGTTGATGGAACCGACATGGTCGACGATCTTAAAAATGACTTGGCGATTTTGATATTGAAAACCCCTGCGCCAGTTGCCAACAAACCCATTTCAGTGGGTCCGTTTTCAGTCATTGCAGAAAACCAAGAATACCAAGGTTACCTGGGTGGCTACGGAAAAAAATCACCGACAGACAAAAAGCTGGGGTATTTTAGAAAATCGATCACTGACTTTCAGATTGTTAGTTTTAATCAAAAATCTTTCTTGATGTCACAAGGGCGTGCCGAGGGATTTTCTGGCGATTCAGGCAGTGGGCTTTTTTACTTTCAAGCCGTTTCTGACAATCCCATTGAAGACGTTGTGGTATTGGTCGGGGTTTTATCAACAGTCTTTCCACGCAACGGAACCACCGAAAGCACCTATGAATATTTAAAAAATTATCAAACTTGGATTCGATCAGTGCTTGCAAAACACTCTAAACAAACTGCCTTTGCAACTCCAACTGCAGACGCCAGTCAGGACAGGCTATGAAATTTTCAGTATTTATATCAGTTTTATTTCCCGTTCTGTGTTCAGCTGCTCAGCCCCCCCGATTTCTGGAATCCCCTTCGCTGTTTCAACCAATCGTTATCAATGGCATTGTGCCCACTGACGATGATGTGGTCTTTAGAACTTCGGTTTTTTTAAGCACTTCATTTAAAGATCCCTTTGCCAAAGAATCCCAGAAAAAGTTTCTGCAAGGAAACTGCACTGGAACATTGATACACCCACAGATTGTTTTGACAGCTGCACATTGCGTGCAAGCTTTTGGAGTGAATGCTCACGAAGTCACGGCCTACGTGAAATTTCAATCAGGACCTGAGTTCAATCTGAAATCAGTTGTTTCAAAATATGTGATTCATCCTTTTTACGAAGCTGAACTGAAACCATTTTCTGGAAAAGGGACCCCTGGGCAAATCAAGAGCACTAAAAACGACATTGCGCTTTTGCTGTTGGAAAATTCGCTAGAATATTCTGGAACACCTTCCAATATTTCTACATTAATGCTGAATCCCGAGTTTGAACAAAATGGCGCGATCTATGTGGGTAAAATTGGTGGCTACGGTCAAAAGGGCCCTAAGGACCTTGATGTGGGAAAATTCAGAATCGGAATCACAGGATTTTATCTGGGCGAAATGTATGAGCATCCGTATTTGGTCAGCATTTCAAAAAATCGAGTTACCTTTGGTGATTCGGGCGGCGGTTTGTTTGCCATTTATCCAGACACTCAACAGATATATTTGGTTGGAATTTTGTCTCATATCAAAAAGTCTGATCAAACCACCATGGCTTTTTATGAGTACACTCAGACTCACGAAAAATGGTTGCTCGAGACCTTTAATACATTAAAAAAAGCTGTAAAATCTGAACTCTGATTTAATAAAACCGGATGGTTTTGAGGCCTTTCCAAGCCATAAAAAATCTTTCCATCCCCATGGCGATGCCGCCGGTAGGGGGCAGTCCGCGCTGCATAGTTTGCAAAAACTCTTCATCCAGCTCGGGGATTTCTTTGCCCAATTTCTGCTTCAGTGACAGATCTGACATAAATCGTTTTAGCTGTTCTTCTGGATCAGTCAGCTCCTCAAAGGCATTGGCGATTTCAAGACCATTCCAATAAAACTCAAAACGCTCAGCCCATCCCTCATCAGATACTCGTGCATAGGCACACAAACTGGGTGGATAGTTTTTGATAATAATAGGTCCCTTGGAAACCTTGGGCTCTAATTTATCTACAAATATCAGGTGAAATAAATCATTCCAGTTGTCGATGCCATCAATGTGCAGATTTAATTCCTTAGCTAGTTTTTGCAGTTCCTCATAACTGGTGGCCGGGGACAGATTAAAACCTAAATGGTCCTTAAATATTTGAGCCATGGTTTTGATTTCCAAGGTCACACTGGGAGCAAAATGTCTGAGCATTTCTTTGATGTCATATTCGATGGTCATCAAAGTCGCAAAAGTTCTGTACCATTCCAACATCCAGAACTCTGACAAATGATGGTCCGAGTCCTCGTTGTTTCTAAAGCACGGGCGCATTTCAAACAGATTTCGATAATCCTGCAGTAGCAATTTTTTAAGTCCAATCTCAGGACTGGTTGGCAAATACCATTTTTTGCTGACTCCGCCCTTAATTTCGGTGGTGCTAAATAAATCCAAATAAGGTTCTGTGCCTGGATTTTTCACCAAAGTCGGCGTTTGCACCTCATAAAATCCGCGCTTTTGAAAAAATTCGCGCAATTGCGATTTAAAACCGAACCATTCATACATCAGTTGATTTTTTTGCTGAGGCTGCTGTGACATGTTCGGCGTAAGCAACCAAATCGATTGCACTTTTGAATCCTTCAGTTTCAATGCAACACAATCACCTGGATATAATAGCTCTTTTAAAAACACAGATTGCAAAACGATTTCTTCTTGCGAAGAACAAAGTTTTGTCATGTCATCTAGTACGAAACTCTTGCCATCAATGCTCAGACTCAAATCCTTGATACTGCGAATCCTACCAAACCCATCAATTCCTGAAGGCATTTTTTGAAAACTAAAACTTTTTTTATCTAATAATGTCTTGCGACTGAAAGTTTCTTGCATCATCGGTAGACTTTAAGCACTGCTCAGGGCAAAAGTCTATCTATGCAAACAGGAAATACACTTGAAATTGTTGGAAACACTCCATTAATTAAACTAAAAGTCCTCAGCGAAATGACTGGCTGCCAAATATTTGGAAAGGCCGAGTTTTTAAATCCTGGCGGCAGTATTAAGGACCGCGCAGCAAAGGGCATCATTATGGATGCTGAAACCCGAGGTTTATTAAAACCAGGATTTACAATTTTTGAAGGCACGGCAGGCAATACAGGTATAGGTTTGGCGACTTTATCTCTGCAACGCGGATATAAATGCACTATTGTGATGCCCGACAATCAATCCGCAGAGAAATATCAAATTCTTGAGGCTATGGGAGTAAAAATAATCAAAGTTCCCGCAGTGCCTTTTGCAGATCAAAATCATTTTTACCATACTGCCAAAAAACTGGCTCAAGAATCTGATAATTCTTTTTGGGCCAACCAGTTTGAAAACACAGCCAACTCAGAATTTCATTTTCAATCAACGGGACCAGAAATTTGGCATCAAACCATGGGTCGTCTGGATTTTTTTGTTGCTGCCACTGGATCTGGCGGGACGATCAGCGGAGTCAGCCGCTTTTTAAAAAGCCGAAACGAAAGTATTAAAATTATTTTAGCTGATCCATTTGGTTCAGGGATGTTTGATTATTTTCACAACAAAGAAATTAAAACCGAAGGCTCTTCCATCACCGAGGGCATTGGGATCATGCGACTGACTGAAAATTTCAAAAGCGCTTTGATTGATGACGCGTTGAAAATCAGTGATCGACAAATGATCAATATGCTTTATTTTTTGGCCAGAAACGAGGGCCTAGTTGTTGGCACATCAGCCGCTTTAAATGTGGCAGCCTGTTACCAGATGGCAAAGCTTCCTGAAAACAAAGGAAAAACTTTTGTGACGGTATTGTGTGATTCTGGGTTGCGATACCAATCACGGATTTTTAACGATGCTTTTTTAAAGGAAAAAAACTTGATTCCCACAGAGGTTTTGCAATGAACGCCACATTAGCCACTGGATTTAAACCAAAACCACTTGATTTAAAATTTTGGCTTAACAAATATTCCACTCAGTTTGAATGGGTAGGCCTGAGGCACAGCCAGGAAATCACCCATACCAGATCCTTTCGTGATCAAAAATCTGATCAGCATCATATCAATGTCGACTATGGACTTATGATTGAAATCCTAAGCCACGGTCAGTTTTTTTATGCAGGTACTTCTGATTTAAGTCCTCAGGGTATTGAATCTGCATTTTTAAGACTCAAAAAAATTTCAGAGGCCGTAAAGGGTTTGAATATTTTTAATTTCACCCACCAGCAAAGACCAACCAATAAAGGGAAATACCAAACTGTTTTATTTAAAAATTTGGATTCTGAGCTGATCAGTGATTTTTGTCAGATGCTGTGTCAAGCCACCAAGGCCTTGCAAATCAGTGATCAAATCAAAACCGCAAAGGCTGTTTCCAGAATCGTTGAGCTGGATCAAACCTATTTAACATCAAACGGTTCAGAAATTTTTCAACAGTATACTTTTATGACCTATGATTATTCGGCAACGGCAAACAATGGTTATGATTCACAAACCAGGTCCACAGCCGGTGGCTTGCATACCAGCTTACAAACGGGTTTAGAAATTTTTGATCCAAAACAGATTTTTGAAACTTGCCGCCAAATTGCTTCAGAGGCCATCGAACTGGTCAATGCGGAAAACTGCCCATCGGACACCAGGGATCTGCTACTAAGTCCTGACCAAATGCTGATGCAGATTCACGAATCCATTGGGCATCCGCTGGAACTGGATCGAATCCTTGGCGACGAAAGAAATTACGCCGGTTGGAGTTTTGTAAAACCGCAGGATTTCGGCAAACTGCAGTACGGATCAAAAAAGCTCAATGTATGTTTTGAACCTAACTACCCAGGTGAATTTGCCAGTTATAATTTTGATGATTCTGGAAACAAAGCCACTAAGGAATTTTTAATTAAGGACGGCATTTTACAAAGAGGACTGGGCAGTCTGGAATCACAGGCCAGATCAAAAATCCCCGGTGTGGCGAACTTTCGATCAGCCAGCTGGAACCGAGCACCCATAGACAGAATGGCCAACATTAATGTGGTACCGGGCACTGATACCATGGACCAAATGATTTCAAATACTGAATCTGGAATTTTAATGAAATCAAATTCTTCTTGGTCCATTGATGATTACCGCAATAAATTCCAGTTTGGCTGCGAATACGGCCGATTGATTAAAAACGGCAAACTGGCACAGGTCGTGAAAAATCCAGGCTACAGGGGATCAACCACTCAGTTTTGGAATCAGCTTGCGATGGTGGGCAGTGATTCTGAGTTTGAAATTTATGGATCACCTTATTGTGGCAAGGGTGAACCCAATCAAATCATCCGCGTGGGACATGGATCCCCCCCTTGTTTGTTTAAAAATATCGAAGTTTTCGGAGGCGGCCATTGACAGAAAATTGGTTTAATAATTTATGTCATTCAGTTTTTACAAAACTAAAACCATCTGAAGAACTAAGCCTGGGCTTAAAAGGTGAAGATACTGATTACGTGCGTTTTAACAACGCCAAAATCAGACAATCAACATTTGTGAAGCAACGAAAAGTCGAAATGACCTTTCAACAAAACCAACGACAAATCGTTTACAGATTTGATTTGCAACAAACTGCTGAACAGGATTTGCAAACTTGTTTGTTTTTTTTAGACAGATGCCGTGCCGAGTGCGAAAGCCTTCCCTCTGATCCACATTGCGTGCCCATGGTTGGTGAATCAAAATCTACCCATTCATTTAAAACAGATTTGCCCAGTGCCGAGGAATTTTGCCCTCTGATCAATCGTTCTACGGCCGCCGCGGATTTAGCAGGGATTTTTGCCACCGGTGATGTTTACAGGGCCTTTCAAAACAGCCATGGGATTAATCATTGGTATCACAAGCAAGAATATTTTTTTGACTATTCAATGTACACAAAGACCCCTGACGGCCAGAACAAGGCTTTGAAAAATTGTTTTTCTGAAAGCAAATGGAATCAGACCCATCTGGAAAATCAGTTCAGTTCAGATTTTGAAAAACTAAAACGGCTGTCTCAGAATCAAGTCACCATCAAGCCGGGTAAATACAGGACATATTTTGAACCAGCAGCCAATCATGATTTGGTTTCAATGCTTTCGTGGAATGGCCTTAGCCTGGCGGCGTTTAAACAAAACCGATCACCTATGAAAAAATTAGCTTCCAAGGAAGTGCAGTTGTCGGATCGATTTTCAATTTACGAAGATTTCAACCAGGGTTTGTCACCTCAGTTTAATTCCACGGGTGAATTGGCGCCCGAGGTTTTGCCACTGATCACAAACGGAGTGTTAAAAAATTTTTTAGTCAGCTCCCGAAGCGCTCAAGAATACAATATGGCATCCAATGGTGCCGACATCGGATTGTTTGGAATGGAGTTCCTACGAAGCGCCGTTGTGAAGCCAGGTCAATTGCCAGCCTCAGAGGTTTTAAAGGCTCTGGACACTGGGATTTATGTGGGAAATTTGCACTACCTTAACTGGAGTGATTTGCAGTCAGCCAGGATCACAGGCATGACCCGATTTGCCTGCTTTTGGGTTGAAAATGGTCAGATAAAAGCCCCTATTGGTGACATGAGATTTGATAGCAGTTTTTACGATGTTTTTGGATCCCATTTAGTGGATTTCACAGACCATTCAGCCGTTATTCCCTCTGTGGATTCTTACATAGAAAGATCAGTGGGTGGACTTAAAGTCCCAGGGGCTTTGGTAACAGAATTTAATTTTGTTTTGTGATGGTTCAGACTGGCGTTTAGAGTTTTTGCTACTACAAAAGATCAGCTTTTTCAGAGGGAAATTTCAAAATCATCTTTTAAATCCCTACAAAATATTATATAAAGTTTGGGTATTACTAAAGGAGACTTTTATGTCTATTCAAATCAATATCGAAAAATTGCTTTCTGATTTAAGGGGACCACAGCGCGTAACGGCGTTAAAAAAAGAATTTAAAAGGGTTCGCTCTGAAATCGAAAAACTGGCCACTAGCGGCAAATCTGCAGCTCAAAGTCGTTTAAAAACCCTCGAATTCAGGGCTCAATTGGTTTTATCAAAATTGGTTGATGCTCAGGGTGAATTGGATAAGGAGCTTAAGACCACTATCACATTGCTGAAGCGCCAGGCTAAAGACATTGAAAGCAATCTGTCCAGATACAAAACCTTAGCTTATAACCAACAGGTCAAGCTAAGAGCCGCCATTTTAGGTAAGGCCAATAAAGCCGCATCTAAGAAGAAATCATCTAAAAAATCAGGTCGCTAATTTCCGTAGCCTGAAAATATTTTTTCATGCTAGGTTAGGTGCCATTCAAATATTTTAAAATCAGCTGTAATAGCTGGTTTTTTATTTTCAATCGAGGGCACCTTATGAACCAAGAACTTAACCTTGAATTTGCAAATCGTCACAATGGTCCATCAGCTGAGCAAGAATCAGAAATGCTCAGATCTTTGGGTTTCACCAGCCTTGACGAAATGGCTTCAAAAATAATTCCTAAAGACATTCGAGCTAACCAAGATCTTAAATTCGGAAACGGCGTCAGCGAATTTGAAAGCACGAAGCAAATCAAAACCTTGATGCAAAAAAATCTGATTTTTAAATCCTACATCGGCATGGGATTTCACGACACCATCACGCCCACGGTGATTCAAAGAAACATTTTAGAAAACCCAGTTTGGTACACAGCCTACACTCCTTATCAGCCGGAAATTTCTCAGGGTCGATTAGAAGCTTTATTGAATTTCCAAACAATGATCGCAGATCTGACAGGGCTTGAAATCGCTAATGCTTCGTTGTTGGATGAAGGCTCGGCGGCAGCTGAAGCTGTTGCCATGGCCCATGGTCTGAGTAAAAACAAATCCAATATTTTTTATGCTCACAAAGATTTACATCCCCATGTTCTTGAAGTTCTAAAAACTCGAACGGAGCCTGTGGGCTTGACGATGAAACTGTTTGAACAAAAGGATCTGGGTCAATTGGAACCGGCTTTTTGCACAATTGTGTCTTATCCAACCACTGACGGTCGAATCGAAGACTACCGCGAATTAGCTGAAAAAACTCACAGCCAAGGTGGATTTTTAATTGCTGATGTGGATTTAATGTCGTTAGCACTATTGACTCCGCCGGGTGAATGGGGAGCCGATATTGTTGTTGGTAATTCTCAGCGATTTGGAGTCCCACTGGGTTTTGGTGGACCGCATGCAGCGTTTTTATCAACTAAAGGGGAGTATAAAAGATCCATCCCAGGTCGACTGGTGGGTGTGTCCAAAGATTCCCAAGGCAAAAACTGTTTGCGTCTGACGTTGCAAACGCGCGAACAACACATTCGCCGCGAAAAAGCGACTTCAAACATCTGCACGGCACAGGTGCTGTTGGCGAATATGGCCTCAATGTATGGTGTTTATCATGGTCCCAATGGCATCAAACAAATTGCATCCAAAATTCATGAGCTGACTTGCGTTCTGCAACGCTCTTTGAAAAAGCTAGGATTCCAGGTTTCAGAATCAGCATTCTTTGACACGATCACCATTGATAACATCAATGCCTCTGAGGTTTGTTTAAAAGCAGAATACTGCGAAATGAATTTCAGAAAATTCAGTCCCAGTAAATTAGGAATTTCAATCAATCAAACCACAACTCTGGAAGACATTAAGCAAATACTGGAAGTGTTTTCGCACAAAAATGTTGATGATGTGATGAATGGCGTTCGAGCTGATCTGAACACACAGATTCCCCAGATGTTTCAGCGCAAATCCAAATATTTGACTCATCCGATTTTTAATTCTTATCACACAGAAACTGAGCTTCTGCGATACATCCACAGGTTGCAGGGCAAGGATTTAACATTAACCCATTCGATGATTCCGCTGGGATCTTGCACGATGAAATTAAATTCTACATCTTCACTGGTCCCGTTGTCATGGCCAGAGGTTGGAAGCATCCATCCCTTTGCACCAGTGAATCAGACCTTGGGTTATGTTGAGTTTTTTAAGGACCTAGAAGATAAATTGTGCGACATCACAGGTTTTAGCGCAGTTAGCTTGCAACCCAATGCGGGATCACAGGGTGAATACGCCGGTCTGTTAGTGATCAGAAAATATTTGCAATCAAAAAATCAAAGCCACAGAAATATTTGTTTAATACCCAGCTCGGCTCATGGAACCAATCCCGCCAGCGCTGTAATGGCCGGCATGGAAGTGGTCGTCGTTCAATGTGACGATCAGGGTAACGTTGATGTTCAAGATTTAAAATCCAAGGCTCAAGCCCACAGCGACAAACTGGCTGCCTTGATGATTACTTACCCATCGACCCATGGAGTGTTTGAGGAAAAAATTAAAGAAATTTGCCAGGTCATTCACAGCCATGGTGCCCAAGTCTATATGGACGGAGCCAACCTGAATGCATTGGTTGGATTATGCAAACCAGGTCAGTTTGGACCTGATGTGGCTCACATGAATTTACATAAAACATTTTCTATTCCTCACGGTGGCGGCGGCCCCGGCGTCGGCCCTATCGGAGTGGGTTCTCATCTGGCAGATTTTTTACCCAAAAATCAGCTGCGTGATGATTCAGGTCCAATCAACGGAATTGGCTCGGTGACATCAGCCCCTTGGGGAAGCGCCAGCATCCTGACAATTTCTTGGAGCTACATCAACATGATGGGTGCTCAAGGGTTAAAGAAAGCCACACTGCTGGCAATGTTAAACGCAAACTATATTGCTAAAAAATTAGATCCGCATTTTCCTGTCCTGTACAAGGGTAAAGAAGGCTTGGTCGCACACGAGTGTATTTTGGATCTCAGAGGTCTTAAAAAATCCTCGGGCGTTGATGTGACCGATGTTGCAAAACGATTGATGGATTATGGGTTTCACGCACCGACAATGAGCTTCCCAGTGGTTGGCACCTTGATGGTGGAACCCACTGAAAGCGAATCCAAGGCAGAGCTTGATCGTTTTATTGATGCCATGGTTGCTATTAAACAAGAAATTGATGAAGTCGCTGCTGGTAAGGTTAAGCTTGAAGACAGCGCTTTGTATAATTCGCCATTCACAATCGACATGGTTACCAAGCAAGAATGGAAATTTCCATTCACACGCGAAAAGGCGGCTTTCCCATTGAAATTTGTAAAGGACAACAAATACTGGCCAGCTAGTGGACGTGTGGACAATGCCTATGGTGACAAAAACATTATGTGTTCTTGCCCACCAATGGAAACCTTCAACTAGATGAAGTGGATTTTTGTACGGGTAGATAAAATTGGTGATCTGGTTTGCACACTGCCGGTTGACCAAATCGAAGCTTTAAAAACCAAAAAAGCTCAGATCACCTGGTTGGTTAATCAAACCCTTACAGACTTGATGGAAATAACAGCCCCAAAAAGGCAGTTTTTCACCACAGACACTGCTGCCAGTTGGAAAAATTTCTGGAACTTGGTTAAACAAATCCGCAATCAAAAACCTCGTGGAGTTTTGTTTTTTTATTGTCCTTGGTGGGTCAGCTTGGCTTTTTTAATTGCGGGGGTCAGATACCGCGTCGGCCGACGAAGCCAATGGCATTCATATTTATTTTTAAATAAATCCCTCAGGCAAAGCCGCAGCAAATCAGATAAGCATGAATACCAGTACAATCATGAACTTTTAGAATTTGCTTTCCGTCTGGATAAATCACAACCCCAATATTTAAAATTACAACCAACTGATAAATCAGAGCTGTTAAATCTGTATCACTTAAAACCAAAAAAATATTTTGTTGTTCATCCCGGAATGGCTGGATCAGCCAGAAACTGGGATCAGGATCATTATTGTGAACTGATTTCTAAGCTGATTGAAACACAGGTGGTTGTCATCACTGGAACAACAAGTGATGAACCTTATTTGGATAAAATCAAAGCTCAATGGATGGGTCACCAACAGGTCAGATGGCTGCAGGATAAACTGCGGTTTTCGGATTTAGTTTATATCTTGTCACAGGCAACCTCTGTGATCGCGCCCAGTACAGGAGTGGCTCATTTGGCAGCTGGTGTAGGAACCCCTCTGATCAGCATTTATTCACCCATGAAGGTTCACGCAAGCACACGTTGGGCACCAAGAGGTAAGCTGATAACTATTTTAGAACCCACAGTGCCCTGTCCAGCTTCGACAAAATGCTGGGAAAAGCAATGCACGCATTTTGATTGCATGAATGCCATTAAAATTAATCAAGTGATCAGAAATCTGCCCGCAACAACATGAAAATTGATTTTACACATTGGCCAGAATATTTTCATAAGCTGACTGGGAGATCCCCCACATCCCTGGAAATTGCTGAAGCCGTTAAAAAACAAAGCGACTATTACATTCAAAATCCCACCAAAGAAACTCAATGGGATGATCCTCAGGTCGTGATCGCGCAATTTTTTTATTACACCCCACTCAATTATTTGCGAGTCCAAAGAGCCAAAGCTCAAGGGGATTTTTTTAATTTTTTTGATTCCACAAAAACCGTTTTTGATTACGGCTGCGGCCTGGGTGCTGGATTTTTGAATTTCTCGGGAGCAGATTTAAAAATTATTGGCCATGATCAATCCAAAGAACTGTACCATCTGTTGGAAAAGCTGTGCAAAATTCTGAACACCGATATTCATTTATCCACCGAGCTTCCCAAAGAGCCCATGGTTGACAGTTTGTTTTTGGCGTCGTTTTCTGTGACCGAAACCGAAAACCCCAACAAGATGCTAAAAATTTTAAAAAAATTCGATCAGCAAATGATGGTTGAACCTGCCACCCAAGCTGACAGCAGAAATTTGCAAAAATTCAGACAGGTTTTAATCAATCATGATTGGCATATTTGGGCGCCTTGCACCCATCAGGACAGATGCCCATTACTGGAAAACTCCAAAACGGATTGGTGCCACGACAAAATTAATTTTGAGCTGCCTGATTGGTTTAAATCCGTTCAAGAAATTCTGCCGATGAAATTACGCGACCTAAGTCTGAGCTATCTGCTGGCTTCAAAATACAAATTGGATCTTCCGAAAAACTACGCAAGAATCATCGGCGATATCCAAAATGAAAAAGGAAAAACTAGACTAATGTCTTGTTCTGATTCCACACGAATGTTTATATCTGCACTCAGCCGTGAAAAAACTGAATTAAATTTGCTGCGCGGCGATCTGGTTGAAATCCCAAGTGATGTTAAAAAACTGAACAACGAAATCAGGACTCAGATCCCCATAAAACTAGTCTACCGCAATTGAAAAAAGTTTTTCATTCTGCCTTTAATAGTATTTTGAGTTTGAAAGGGGTCCTGAGTGAAAAAAGCAACATCGCTTTTGTTGAATGCCTTTTTGATCATTGGATTTTTGGGAACACCTGCCCATGCCGAAATTTATAAAGGACAGATTTTAGGTGATCCGGATCCAAACTTTATTGCTAATTTCATGGGCAGAGATGTTTGGGCAAAGCCTTCGTACTCAGCCATCGAGAAAAAAGAAATTCTGGCTAAATACAATCACCTCGATCCCCAAAGAATTGTTCCCACAAAAGCTCTTGAAGAAGCCGTTTTGTTTTTTAATTATCACCGTGGCAGATTGAACAACAAAAACTATATTTCAATCATCAATTACAAACCGCATGCTACGAAAGCAAGGTACTTTCTGCTGGACATGAAATCAGGCAGAGTTCAAGTCTATCATGTGGCCCATGGTAAAAACTCAGACCCGGATAACGACGGTTATGCTACCCGTTTTTCAAACGTCAACGGTTCACTGATGTCATCACTGGGGTTTATGTTCACCCAGGAAGAATACCAAGGTGGCAACGGCCTTTCGTTAAGACTCAGCGGGGTCAGCGATTCTAATTACCGAGTTCGCGAACGCTTGATTGTGGTTCATGGCTCTAATTATATTGGCCCTGGTAAAGACAAACCGGGTCGCAGCTGGGGCTGTCCTGCAATTAATCATGCCTATACCAATTATTTGATCAATCGGATCAGCTACGGCAGTTTGATTTACGCCTATTCACAGTAGTCAGGGGCCATACACAATCTGAATAAAGGTGAAAATCTTACCTTGTGGAATTTGCTAAATCTAACTAATCACTGGCGAAATCGGCACATTTTTTGTTAGTGATAGCTCCCTATGACAGCCATAATAAAACTGACCAAAACTTTGGTTTACCTGATTTTGACCTTTATCGCCTTAAGCCTTTTTATCTCTCAATCCGTTTATGCTTCGAAATTAAATTATCAATCAGCTTTACCTTATTTTGAAACTTCAAATTTACAATTAGATGAAGTTCAACAAGAAGGCCTGTTTGCCTATCAGCAAGGCCGAGCATCCTATCTGGAATTTTTGAACACTTACACTGAGCTGTCTTACATGGACAAATTTCAGCCTGAAATTAGCGGAAAAAAAGCTCGCAAAAAGCCTTTGTTTTTTCCGTACAAATGCATGGTCACTAAAAATTTGTCTGATTTTGAAATCAGCATTATCGCCAAAGAACAATTGGGTTACTGGAAGCAAGCTGCAGAACTCAGCAACTGGAAACCAGCGATCCTGACAAACCAACTACTAACCGACATTAAAAGAACCTATCAAATCGATATTTTTTTAAAACTCTTAAAACCTTATTACGAATACGTTTCGTTTGATGCTGAAGATCAGTTGATCGAACTGCTTTCTATGTACATTGAGCACGCTGATAAAATTGAAAACAAAACTTATCTGACGTTTATTGATCTCAGGCTGCACTCTGCAAAAAAAAGATTTTTTAAATTTAAAATCACAGATTTTTCAAGAGGCCTAATTGAATTGGAAGCTGGTCTTACAGCCCACGGTAAAGGCAGCGATCCAAACATCAAATCAGCTTTTATGGGAACTGGCTTTGCCACAGATTTTGGCAACACAGACCCTGAGGAAAATTCTGGAAAATCATCTGTGGGATTTTATTTGGCTTCATCAGACTATTGCTCAAGAGGTCACGGAGTGTCGCTAAAAATGCACGGACTTTCCGATACAAACAGCAAAGCCTATGACCGCGAAATCATTATTCACGGAGCTAATTACATTAACGACGGAATCATTTTGTCCTATGAAAGAGTCGGCCGATCCTATGGTTGTCCCGCATTAGAGCCGGCTGTCGCTAAGCATTTTATCAGACAGTTAAAGGGCGGAAGCCTTATTTACCTATACGGCGAAGACACCAAGGACTTCAACCCTCACAAATAAATCAGTTTCAAAAATAAAGTTTTTGCGATAAGAGTCTGTGATGTCAGAAATCCTTAAGACTCCAATTTACGAAGATCATGTACGTCTGAACGCCCGAATGGTGGAATTTGCCGGCTATTCAATGCCGATTCAATACAAGGGACTGATTGAAGAACACAATTGTGTGCGCACAAACGTGGGACTGTTTGATGTTTCACATATGGGTGAAATCCGATTTAAAGGCCCCAATGCCCTGGCCACATTACAATGGCTGACCACTAATGATTTATCAAAAATCAAATCTGGGGAAGCTCAATATAATCTGTTGACCAATCACGATGGTGGTTTGGTCGATGATATTATCGTTTACTGTCTTGAGCCACAGACCGAATATTTGGTGTGCGTGAATGCCGCAAACAAAGATAAAGATTTTAAATGGATGACCCAAAATAACAAGGGCGCCGATATCACCGACGAAAGCTCTCAATGGGGCCAAATCGCCGTACAGGGACCGATGGCCCACAAACTGATTTATACCGTCCTGGGCATCGAGACTGAAACACAGCGAAACTTTACTTTTATTCGTGGCAAATACCGAAACGGTTCCATCATAGTGGCCAGAACTGGTTACACAGGGGAAACCGGGGTTGAGGTATTTGTAGAAGCCTCTGTGGCTTCGAAACTGTGGAATGATTTATTGGAAAAAGGCTCAAGCTTTTCTGTGCAACCTATCGGATTGGGCGCCAGAGACACCCTGCGCACCGAGATGAAATACAGCCTTTACGGACACGAAATTGATGACACGACGAATCCCTATGAAGCTGGCCTGGGTTGGGTTGTAAAATTGGATGCAAAAGATTTTTTGGGTAAAGAAAAAGTCAAAGCAGGCAAAGAATCACCAACACGAAAACTTGTGGGATTTAAGATGCTTGAAAAGGGAATTCCCAGACAGGGATACAAATTGTTTTCCTTTGACAACCAAGAAATTGGATATGTAACTAGTGGCACTCACTCACCTTCTTTGGATGCTCCCATTGGGATTGGTTATGTCCAATTGCCTTTTGAAAGAATCGGAAATCAGTTTTGCGTTGATATCCGCGGAAGAAAAGTGAAAGCAGAAGTGGTGAAAACACCCTTTGTTAATAAAAACTAACTGCGATTAAAAGAGGTTATTAATATGGCAACTTATCACATCCCAGAAGACTACTACTACACCAAGGATCATGAATGGGCTCAGGTCGATGAAAACATCGTAACGATTGGGATCACAGAATTTGCTCAAAATTCTTTGGGCGAAATCGTTTATGTTGAGTTGCCCGAAGAAGGTCAAAAGGTAAACCAAGGCGAATCATTTGGTGTTGTTGAAAGCGTTAAAGCCGTCAGTGATTTGTATGCTCCTGTTAGCGGCACAGTGATTGAAGTGAACAATTCAATTGGTGATGACCCCGCTGTACTGAACGATGATCCAGTAAACAATGGCTGGTTGATCCGCATTGAAATGGATTCTGAGAAAGAACTGGCCAATTTAATGAGAGCCCCAGACTATAAAAAACTAATTGCTGAAGCAAAATAGTTTGTAACACCCCCTGATTGTCTGGATAATTATTAATATCCAACAACATAAGGGGGATTTCATGATGAAATTAGTTTTAGCATTATTAATTTTTCCAGTAGCGAGCTTTGCTGGTGATTCAGGTTGCGGATTAGGCAGTGTAGTCATTCAGAAAAATTCAAAAATCTTGCAATTGTTTTCTATGACGACAAATCACAGTTTGTTTACTCAACCACTGGGAATCACCTTTGGAACATCTGGTTGCACAGCCAGTGGCTTGGTTAAAAACGACAAACAGATTCAGTACTTTGTTGAAGTGAACAGCGAAGAATTAAAACGACAAATGGCCGTAGGAAATGGTGAAAAGCTGTCAACACTGGCAACTTTAAATGGCTGCATTGATTCAAATTCTCAAAAAGTTTTTGCTGAATGGACCAAAGAAAATTACCAAACCTTGGTTCCATCAAGCGATGTTTCTTGGGAGCAATTAAATTCTAATCTGAAGAATGCAACCGAATCATCAAAGGTGATTCAGCAGTCTTGTGATATCACTAAAGTCAGCAGTATTTAGTTTATTATTTTTGATCAGCATAAAGGCAGTGGGTGACGAACCCCTGCCTTTTGTTTTTAAAGCTCAGCAAAGCCAATTATGGCTGAATCCCGAATGGTCTATCCTGAATTATTATGATGAAAATCTGACTTCAAAAATAAGGGGTGATCATTTTTTAGCTGCTGATGGAAATCACAATGCCAAAAGTGAATTGTTAAAAACCGTTGAGCTTATGTTTTATTCGGCACCCAATATTCAGCGACAGACTCAATGCAAATATATGCTCAGAAGGGATTTTTTAGCCAGAAACCTAGGAATCCCTAAGGAACAACAGTGGGATTGTCCCGAGTTTGAAGATTTTTACAGAAAACTAGCTGCTAACGAAATCTATTTAGTTTTTGCATCAAGTTTTTTACAAAACCCCTCATCGACCTTCGGGCATGTTTTATTAAAATTCAAAAGCGAACGCTCACTGGGAAATGAATTAATCGATTATGGAATCAATTTTTCGGCACGCACTGGTTCGGACTCTGGGGCTCTGTATGCGCTGAAAGGGCTGTTTGGATACTTTCCCGCCACCTATGGTTTTGCCCCTTATCATCTGCTGATCAAAGAATACACGGATCTGGATGGCAGGGATATTTGGGAACTTAAATTAAACTATAGCCCCTTGGAAATTCGAAAAATTCTTCAACATGTATGGGAAATGGAAGGTCGATATTTTGATTATTATTATTTGGATGACAACTGTGCTTATTTTATTTTGAAACTGTTAATGGTCGCAAGACCTCAGTTAGATTTAGTCAACAATGAAGAACTGTGGGTCACGCCCAAAGAAGCCCTAGAAAAAGTCTATGATCAACAAATCACAACCGTTGCAAAATACAGGTCATCATTAAAGTCAGAATTTTACCAACGCAAAAATCTGATTGATAAAGAGCCCGAAAAACTGTTTTCAAATTTGGATAATCTGAATTCTGCCGAACTTGAATTTTTGCAAATATACTCGGCCATAAAACTGTCTGGTGATTCTGAAAATAGGCACTACAAAGAATTGTCCTACACCTTGGCTAAACTAAGATCCAAACGGACTGATAGAAATTATTTTTCAGTTCAAGAGCCCCAATTGTCATCATTGACCAGCAAAAGTTTAAAGTGGAATTTAGGATTAGGTATCCGCGGTCAGAACCCGACTGCAAAGTTTGGGTTTAGATTGTTGCAAAGAAGTTTTTTGGACGATGAACCCACTCTTACGTGGAGCGCACTAGAAGTTTTAAAATTTGATTTTGAGGCCAACAACCAAAATCAATATTATTTAAAAAAACTAGAAGTTTTAAATGTTCAGAGCAGACCACCTTCAAATTATTATTTCTCTGATTGGTCGTGGGGAATCAATCTTGGGATGGAATCTGAATTATCGCATTCTGAAGCTTTAGTGGGCTTTCTGGATGCCAATGCAGGCAAATCCTATGATCTGTGTGAAGGCCTAGATTGCAGATTTTCTGTGTTGTTAAATTTAAGCGTTTGGCAAAAGTATTTTTACCCTGGAATTAATTTGGGTTATCTGATGCAACTGTCACCAGATTGGAAACTGTCTAGTGAATTTAAATATTTTGATTCCAAGAAATATCAAGCTTCCATGAATTTTCGATATTTAATTAATTCAGATCATTCTGTGGGCTTAGAAATTTCACATAATCAATTGTCCCGAGACAACGAATCAGACATTAGCGAAAGAGCTTATTTTGTGAAATGGATGTTCTAAGAACTGGCAGTGACCTGATAGTGAGGCTCTGCTGGTTATGAGCCGACTAGGTCTTAGCCTTCACTTTTCAGATTTTATTGTTTCATGGATTGCAGGCCCCTGGACTGCTGAATCTGATTATCCACTACTGACTGTAGACAGTGGCCTTGTTTGTTGCTTACAATTTTAGCATAAGAGGTGTAGATGAAGGATTCAGAAAGCTCTGACAACAAGGGATTTAAATTGCCAATCAAGACCATTGCAATCGCCCTGGTATCCATAGCCGTATTGGCATTTTTGATCGTGGGATTGTTTGATCCCTTTGGAAAAAGTAAATCAGCAAATACTGATCCTTCATTTTCGCACCAACAAATTGTAGACAGTCCCGAGACTCAGAAATTGATGACTGAGTTTGGCGAAATAATAAAAAAGTTTGATGCCCTATTGGCTAACAGCCCTGGCCCCGCGCAACTGATCGATATTCAAGGCGGGATTGATGAGGAAAGACCTTATGAATTTTCTATAACTGTTTTGTTAAAAGGTAATCCCAATCACACTCTAGAATTAATTTTAACATCAGATCAAGACATGCAGGATTATGCAGCCGCCAATCTGTCAGCAATGTCTTCCTTGGATGTTCGTCTGGAAGAAATTGAAAACGACATCAGAGCTTCAAAAAATAAACTCTCTACAGTGCTATCCAAAAAAGATTCCAAGTACAGATTGCAAATCGGAGCTGTGACTAAAAATCAATTTATACAAGGAAGCAGTTTGTACATAGATTTTATTCCCATAAAAGATCAAAAATTTATTTTACAAATTGCAGACGAACACCTCGGCAAATACATCAGCAATTTAAAAGTCTCTTTAAAATTTCGAATCGACTGATCCAAGCTTTTGGAACACTTTGTTCCAAAAACACTTGTTCTGCGCAGTGCGAATCTACTATTGTGAATCCAAGAAGGGGGTTTTATGAAAACCATTTTAACCACAGTATTAGTTATGTTGATCACGACTACGGGCTTTGCATCCATACAGTTTGGCCAAGCTACTTACGGGGGATCAGGTTGTCCCGCAGGCAGCATTGGTCCAGAAAATTTGATCGTGTCTGATGAAGGTTATGTCAGTTTGGAAGGAGTCTTTGATATCTTTGCTGAAAACGGCATGGACAGAAGATTCTGCCAAATAGCCATACCTATGAGCATAGAAACGGATTCCAGACTGGTGGCAGAATTTGCTTTTATAGATGGCTTTGTTGAAAATCCTGGATCCAAGCTCAATTTGAATTTTGATGTCTGGACAGTAGGGTCAGAAAGAGCATCAATTGAAGCCGATCTGAGTCAACAAGATGGAGAGTTCCTGTTGCACAGTGAAAAAACCGTACTGCGAGAATGCGGTGAGAATCCAGACACAATTCTGAGAATGAATGCTTCAGTGTTTGCCAAAAATGCTTCAGCCAGCATCCACAGAATGGCCGTCGTTATCAAAACTGAATCTTGTCCCTAAGCAAAGCTGGAAGCCCCATTTACGGATTGTTGAAAGCAAATTTTCAGAATCTGTAAATGGGGCACAGTCTAAGTTGGTCAGATTATCCGGTCTGCCAAAAGCGGCGCAGAAATATCCCTGCCTGAGCAAGATCTGAATCAAATATCGAAGGCGAAAGCGTCAAACCATAAATAAAAGCCCAAATCATTTTTGCATGTGTTTTGTTTTTTTCGGGCAAGGTATCAGTGATCATACTCAGGTATTTTTTCTCGCCCTCGGCAAAGGCCTTACCAACGGAAGTGTTTGAGTTTCTGAACCTGGAATACAGAACTACCAGATGAGGGTTTTTAGAGATCAAAGCCCTGGTCGTTCTGATCATGTTTTCGATTTCGCCCTTTAACAGCTTTTGCGAAACTTCCCATCGGGTGTCAAAGATTTCCGAGGCATAAAACTGCACAGCTTCTGATAAAATCGCTTCTTTGGATTTGCCAAAATAATAATAAATCAAAGTTCGGCTGATTCCGCTGTCTTTGGCCAAATCAGTCACCGACCATTTTAAATGGCCTTTTCTTAGATTTAAATCAATTGAGCTGCTTAAAACTTTGTCGATGATTTCATCTTTGCTTCTTTTTCCCAAGCCAACATCTCCTGTTGAAGAGTCATTTTTTCGTGCCAATTGGCAATTGTCTAGTTATGTTTTACCCATGACTTCTAATCTAACCCATCGCGAAGCTGAATTTAAAAAAACGACGCTGTTGTTTTGCGATGGCGCCTGCTCTGGAAATCCTGGCACCGGCGGTTACGGAACCATAGTCCGCTTTGAAAACGGTCAAATTCTAGAACTGGGTGGCTCTAAAAAATTAACCACCAACAACGAAATGGAATTATTGGGAGCCTTGGTGGGAATAGAATCCATTCTGGAAAACAGAAGCTCTGGAACAGTGAATGTGTTTTCTGATTCGGTTTATTTTTTAAGGGGAATTTCGCAGTGGGTGCATGGTTGGAAAAAACGCGGCTGGCTAACGGCTGAGGGACAGCCCGTTGCCAATAAGGAAATCTGGCAACAGTTGATTGCCGTCGTAGATCCGATCAGGAAGCGATTTGTCTGGAATTTTGTCAGAGGCCATGTGGGTATCCCCGGCAATGAACGCTGTGACGAGATTGCTGTAGGGTATTCGAAACGGGATTCTGTAGAATTATATGAGGGTGATGAAAACAATTATTCGCACGAGTTGTTTTTACTGCCGCAGGATTTATCAATTCCTGAAATTAAATCACCATCTGAACCTAAGGTCGCATTTAGCTATTTGAGCTATGTCGGGTCTGAGGTTATCCGTCATAAGACGTGGTCAGAGTGCGAACAAAGGGTCAAGGGACGATCTGGTGCCAAATTTAAAAAGGCCATGTCTCCAGAAGATGAATCAAAAATTTTAACCAGTTGGGGATTAAAACCCGACCATCCAATAAAGTAGGTATTATGGAAATCAAAAATAGTAGCGTCGCAATCACAGGTGCAAACAGAGGGATAGGCAAGGCTTTTGCTGAAGTCTGCGCACAAGACAATGCCATCATTCATTTGTTAATTCGCAAAGAGGATCCTGAGCTTAACAGTCATTTGAAAAACCTAGGGGCCAAGGAAGTTTTCACCCATGTTTTGGATCTGGAAAACCGAGAATCCATTGCTACAGTGGGATCCAGACTGCGCGATTTAACAATTGATGTTTTGTTTAACAATGCGGGCCAGCTAACTGGCGGACTGCTAGAACAGCAAAAAGTCTCGGATATTTATTCAGTCATGCAAGTCAATGTGACTGGACTGATTCATTTAACCAAAGAGATCCTGCCTGGAATGGTTGCCAGAAAAAAGGGTAAAATCATAAACAATTCATCTGTGTCCTCAATCATGCATTTTCCCTGCGCCACAACCTATGCTGCAACTAAAGCCGCAGTGAATGCCTTTACCAACAGTCTCAGGTCAGAATTAGCCGGCACAGGTGTGAGCACCTTGCTGCTGATCACACCCGGAGTAGAAACCAGAATGTTTAATGAGATTCCTAAAAAATACGGAAAAAACCTGGATATGAGCCTGGTCAGCAAATCAATCACTACTCAGAAATACGCAAAAATGATTCGAGAAGCCGTGTTGGAAGATCTGCCTGTTTTAAAACCTGTAGGTATGGAAGCTGTGGGATTAATGATGGCTACCATGTTACCCAACGTATTTAATAAATTTGTGGCGTCTAAATTTAAACGCGACAATTGATTTAGTTTGCAGAAACCTTCAAGACCAAAAAAAATCGCAGTTATCGGAAACAGTGGCGGCGGAAAAACCAAGCTCAGCGCGCAGCTTGGGCAATTGTTGAACCTGCCAGTTACCCACATAGACAGTCTGCAGTTCACTGTTGATCTGCAGATCAAACCTTACCAAGAAACCATTTCTGAGCTGCAGAAAATTCACCAGCAATCAGAGTGGATCATTGATGGTTACGGCCCCTTGGATGTTCTGCAGGAAAGATTCAAACTGAGTGATCGAATTGTTTTTGTCGATTTTAAACTACCCCGACATTTTTTTTGGATTATCAAAAGGCAAATCACAAACATTTGTAATCCTCGCCCTGAGTTGCCCAAAGGCGCCAATGAATTGTCCTTCCGTCACACTGTGAAATTACTGAGGACAGCTTGGAAAAGCCATACACAAATGAGACCTGAGCTTATCAGAATCCTTCAGCGCTCAGAAAATCAATCAAAACTGATTTGGATAAAAACCCTGTCGCACTGGCAACAGACCTATGAACAAGGATTAAATTAGCCTTTTCTGAACAAAACTAAAGTTGTATGATTTTACTACCGACCCCTTTTTCTGCAGTTACTTTGAATTTTAAAAATTATTTCTATGATTTTACATCTTGAGAATACTTGCTAACGGCCGCGGGCTCATCTCTCGTATTGCGTAAATGCATAGGTAATTTGTTTTTACTGTTTTTAGACACATGCAGCGAGCGTGCGGGGCATATCTGGTGTTGAGTCATTTAGACTAATCAGTTTTAAGATAATTTATTAATCGTAAAAGTGATTAGTCTAAATGACTCAATACGAGAGATGAGCCCGCGGCCGTTAGCGAGTGTCTAAAAATAGTGAAAAAAATTATCTTTGCATTTACGCATCACCAGATATGCGGCGGTAAATTAAATGTCGCGCTCGCAAATGTATTCTCAAGGTGTAAAATCATAGAAATAATTTTTAAAATCCAAAGTTGCCGAAGAAAAAGGGGCCATCTAATTATTTTTTTTCAGAAATGGGCTTGTAGATTTCGAGGCCCTTGTAGACTCTGATTTCATCTGGGCCATAGGAAAATTCTTGGACCTCTAAACCCAATTTGATTAAGTGAGAATGAACTAAGGTGCTACCCAGTTTGCTGGTTGGCCTGGGGCTTATATACATATAGCCCCCGGGTGCCAGTACTCGATTCATCTCGTTCAACACATCGACTACCAGTTTTGATGATTTATCAATCCCGGCCTCGTAACTGATCACACTCCATGTGGAAAAAATAAAATCAACTGATTCACCAGGAAGTTCCGTCTGACGCAGATCCTTTTGCAGAAACAGATTGGGTCTGGACTTTTGATATTCAGTTAAATGCAGATCCAAGCCAAAAACTTGCACCCCAAGTTTATTTAATTGCTCAACAAATTTACCGTCGCCACATCCAGCATCCATAACAATTTTGTTTTTGAATCTGGAAAGATTCATTATTTTCGGTCCATAGTGCTCAGTCGATAGCTCCAGGATTCCGCGGTTGGTTCTGGCATAAACGATTGTTTGATTTTCACGTTTGATTAGGACCGACAAGGCATCAGTCGAGATCTGTTGCGGTAGAAATATGTCTTGGCAGCTAAACTGTCCTACAGCTGGTAAACATAAATGCAGCAATAAAACAATAATAGCTGAAAACTTCATTCAGTCTGCTTCCTAGATGCTTAATGATTTTTGATACTCATTTTCCAATCTGAGTTCATCAGCAGACATTTCTGTCTCGTCGATAACTTCTGAATCAGAAGGATCAAATCCGATGTTTTTAGTTTTCATTTTACCCATGGGTTGAATCACAGGTGAAACGATTTTAGCGTGAATCAGTTTTTCAATGCTGCTGCTAAAAATATTTAACGGATTTTTGTGGCTGTACATGGCCTTCAGGCGAGCAGCTTCCTGTTTGCGAAGACCTGACTTATTAGGAATCACTCTTAAATCATTAACATCAACAACTTCTGTTTGAATTTTACATTCAATTTTAAAAGAGTTTCTAGAACTGCCTTCTTTAGCCAATGTATAGGCGCTTCTGGTTTTGCTTAAAACAGTGTATCTGGTTGAACGGTCAGATCCTGCAACCAACTTAGTTCTGCCAGAAACTTCTGCAGATGCATTGCAAATAAAAGATTCTTTGATAGTTAGCTTGGCTGAAACAGATTCTACCTTTTCAATAGTAGAAACTAATAAATTGTTTCTGTAAGAAACTTTTTTGTTAAAGTGTCTTGAACCCTTTGATACCAAAGAACTGACGTAATCAGTTTCATTAGACGTATTTGATATCACAATTGGTTTATTGAATGACAAAACATACCCACTGGTCACCAGGACTTTGTCAGATTCTTGAGTGTAACCGCTGTTTGCAAAACCGACTAAACCCATAAACGCCAATGCTACAGTTATATCCCTCATTTGTTCCTCATCTGGTAAAAGATTAATCCACACCAACACTTACAAAGATCATGCTTTTACCTACAGAGATCTGTTGGATCTGAAGACTCATGACCTATCTAACTTTTGATCACTGTGCCGAAATTCGCCATCACTTAACGTTTTGGTTCACCATTATGAGTTATCTCTAAAAGCATTTTGCTATTTCAAAATTGTAAAATGTTTTTAAAGATAACCGACGATGGTTTTTCCCTCGGGCACATCTTTGGTGACGATGGCGTTGGCTCCGATTTTACTGTTGTTACCGATATTTATGGGACCTAATATTGTTGCTCCTGCACCAATTAAAACCCCATTGCCGACTGTTGGATGACGTTTCACGGGGCTGGTGCTGGTACCACCTAAAGTGACTCCGTGATAGATAATGCAATCATCACCAATCACTGCAGTTTCGCCAACAACAACACCCATCCCATGGTCAATGACCAATCGCTTTCCAATCTTTGCACCAGGATGGATTTCGATGCCTGTCCAACATCGACTGTGTTCAGAAATCATTCTGGCGATAAAGTACAACCGACAATTGTAAAAAAAATGAGCCAGCCTGTGCCAACGAATTGCTCGAGGGCCAGGATACAAGACAGCTATTTCTAAATAAGATTTAGCGGCCGGATCATAGTTTTTATAGGCCTTCAAAAAATCAATCATTTATTCCTTAGCGTCCTCTTTAGAAAATTTGCTCTGTCCCATCGGACAAAAATATTCGGGCTTCTGTGAGTCCTTAAAAGTAATTTGTGCCGTTCTGATTTGCCGTCTGACATGTGCTGCAAAAACAAAATGTCCGCCCAAAACAGTCAGATGTCTAGAGTCAGTTGTGTTGACTGAAAAAAGTCCTTTATGAATGGTCGATTTAAAAAAATTGCTGATATCTAATATTTTTTTGCAGCCAGCGCCCCATATCTGTCCATCAATTTTACGCTTGCGGCCTTTTGACACAAAATAGACTTCCAGATTTTCGTTTTCTAGATCGTCGTCGATTCGAAAGTCCACAAAGAATGTCCCCTTTTTACCTGTGGTGTACTGGCTCAAATCAATTTCGCCACCGCCCACTGGCATTTGGATAGTGTACCTGTCGTTTTTTAAAACGCCTGGGGTTTTTTCCCACAGTTTTACCGAGATGGTGGTGAATGTAATCCCCCCCATTGATAGCGATCCCATTTTACTGAAATCAGACTTTTTTTCAGTTTTCGCGTCTTTTGGTTTTTCAGCAGAGGGATCTTCCTCGATCAGTTCAAATAATTTACTGGGAAGCCAAACTTCGCCCCCCATGTCCTTAACAACAACCTCTTTCCCGGTTTCCTGAGGGGCTTCCTCTTTATGAGGCACTTCATTTTCGGCAGCTCCTCCGCCTTGGTTCGGAGCCGACTCATTAGCTTGTGCTAAAAATAAAAATAGTATCAGCAAACTATTTATCACTGAGTCTTTCCTTCATCTCCATAAAGGGTTGAAAATTTGGACTGACCTGCAGACCACTGTTTACCAAAGTTTCAGCCACGCTTTTTTGGCCAATTTCGATATTCTTTGTCGCTAAACCTTTTATGGCATACAGATCCTTGGGATCCAATTCAGAAATAGTCTTCCAGCTGGTTTCAGCACAAGACCAATTTTTATCCTTCACACAAAGTTCCGCTGTGATCAGGTCACGGATCCTTGGAGTGATGGCAAGCCTGAGCAAGGATTTTACTTCGTCAAATCGATTTTGTTTTACCAGCAACATCGCATACAAAGTTCTGAGGATAGGCTCACTGCTGTATTGGTAATAACCTTTATCTATAACCTCACTAGCCTGTGCTGTTTGCCCTGACTGCAAATGGCAATAGCCCCGCATAGCGACTGCTAAATACCCTTCTACGAAATTGGCTGTTTTTTGACATTCCTCATTCAGCGCAGCGAAAGTAACGGGTTCCCAATCAATGTACACGTCATGCACATGATCTTTGGTTAAATCATAGGGCATATCCAACAATTGTTTTAAAGAAGTTTCCATATCTGGAATTTTTTTGAGCCTGTGTTCAATCACGGCTTTTAAAAAAATTGACTCCAACAAATAATCTTTTCTGGCTTGAGAAAATTTAACCAAATCCTCGATTGATTCCTTCAGCTCTACTTCGGTGGATTCCGGTGCTCTAAAGGCTGCCACGGCTTTCAGTAAATACAATTCAGCCATATCAGCGCTGGCAGCAATTTGCAGTTTTGCTTCGTCAAAGGCCGCCTTAAATTGATTCATCCGAATCAACAAAGCCACATAATTAAAACCAATTTTATTTTTTAAAGGATCTTGATCTTTAAGCTCACTTAAAAAAGTCTTCGCTTCTTCTAAACGGCTTTCTTTGACAAAAGAAAGTGCCACAAGCAATTGCATTTGCCGCAAGCCTTCGGGCTCTGGAGCCATGCTTTTTTTAGCTTCATCAATCAGCCTTCGGACTTCGACCGTGCGGCCTTGAAGTGCTAACATCAACGAGGCCATTTGGACCTTTGAATTTCCGTCCAGATCTTTAATCGCCAAAGCTTTAGAATACATTTCGAAAGATTTTGCCAGATCACCCACGTTTTGATGATACTTTGCTAAACCCAAATATTCCTCATAACCTATGCCCCCACCGATTTGCAGGTTGTTTGTGTTTGATGGGGCGAACATAACCTTCAAAATTAAAAATACAGCTACGCCTACCAAACCCCACAAAATAGGAGTCACCCAAGAAGCTTTGTCGGTGTTGGCTGTACGGACATGACCATAATTTATAGGTGCATAGTATTTAGTTTCCTGAGACTGCGCTGGTCTGGGTGGCAGAGGCTCTTCCTGCGCTTTGTTTTCAACCTCGGTGTAGATTCTGGGAATCGGTGTTGGCGTTTGAGTGAACTCATCCCCACGCAATGGAATGCGGACGGTGTCTTCTTTACTGTCGGCCTGTTTTTGTCGGACCTGCAAAACAATGTCACGAAAGTCTGAATGTTCACGAACGAACTTCCATCGACTGATAGGAGTTTTAATTTCGTCAATCATTGAAACCTGTAAATCCAAAATCAATGATTTGAGTTCATCCAAATCATAGGGACCCAGAATTCTGTTGGAAGCTTTAACTAACCAAATTTTTTCCATGTTAATGTCTAAAATGCCTATTCTGTGAAAGGATCATTGTTATACCTAGCCTCTCAGCCGCTGCTAACACTTCATTATCCTTTACAGAACCGCCCGGTTGCAAAATATATTTTACATGGGCTTTGGCCGCGATCTCTATCGAATCCGGAAACGGAAAGAAAGCATCGCTTATTAACACTGTATTTTTGATTTCACCATGATGGGTCTTCATTCTGTCTATCGCATGCTGAACAGCCTCGACTCGATTTACCTGGCCCATTCCCAAGCCTAAAGTCTGCCCGTCTTTGACGATAGCAATCGAATTGCTTTTTAATGACCCGCAAACTTTTTCGCCAAATACTAGATCAGATAAAACACTGTCATCAATTTTCTGATTTTTAAAATCCCAATCTGCAGTGTTGCCCCACTTGGTATCAGCTGATTGCAATAAAAAACCACCTAAAACAGTTTTAAAATCATAGCTTGCAGTCAAAGAATCCATTTTTAATTTCAAAACCCTTAGGTTTTTTTTGTTTTCAAAAACCTTCAACGCTTCTTGAGTGTAATCAGGGGCAATCACGCATTCCAAAAAAATTGCTGAAAGCATTTTTGCCACATCACCTGTGACCTGTCTGTTAACTGCAATGATTCCACCAAACACACTGACAGGATCAGCCTTGATGGATTTTTCAACCGCCGTAAAAAAATCTTTGTCACTAGCTACACCACAGGGGTTGTTGTGTTTAACAGATACACAAACAGGTTGCTCAAACAACAAAGCCAATTTTAGCGAAGCATCTAAATCCAAAATATTATTGTAACTCAGAGCCTTCCCCTGAATGATTTCAGAAAAATGCAGGCCCTCTGAGGATCCTGCCAGGGAATACCAACTGGCTTTTTGCTGAGGATTTTCACCATATCTGAGCTCCATTACCTGTTTACCACCCAAGCTGAATTCCGGACCCCATTCCGGATTCAGAAACTTAAATACCAGGGAATCATAGGTGGATGTGTGGGCAAAAACTTTGGCTGCCAGATTTTTGCGATCAGCCAGAGTCAGTTCAGGTTTTTGCGAAATCCAAGAATAATCTTTTGGATCGCAAATCACACAGATCCGCGGAAAGCTTTTTGCGGCACTTCGGAGCATTGATGGTCCGCCGATATCAATTTTTTCAATCATTTCGGCATCGTTCAGTTTCTGACGATTTTTGAAGGCCTCTTCAAAGGGATACAGATTTACGATGACTAAATCAAAGGGCTCCAAACCATGCTGTTTTAAAAGTTCTAAATCACCGGGGACAAAATCCCTAGCCAACAAACCCATGTGCACATTGGGATGCAAGGTCTTTACCCTGCCATCCATGACTTCGGGAAATTTTGTCAGCTGACTGATGTCCGTGACTGCAATTCCGTTATCCTTGAGGTGTTTGAATGTTCCACCCGTTGAAACAATTTTTAATCCCTTAGCGACTAAGGGCTTCAAAAATTCGACCAATCCAGATTTATCAGATACAGAGACAAGAGCCTGTTTAAACATACAGACTCTTTTATTTTTACAGCATCAAATTGTCACTGAAATTATTAAAACAAATATCCCAATCTAAAAAACGTGAATGTTGCAAAACCGGTATTGCCGTATTTGTTGGCTTGCTCTGCAGTGTCTGTAAGCAAGGTTTGATAGTCTGTTGTAGCTTCGATTGCAGTATCAGCATTTGTGGTGATCGTGGTCTTTGCACCTGATGGGTTTTGAAATCCAAAATCAATCCCAAAAAATAATCCGCCATTGGCCATTCCCCACATCCAACCGGCCTGTGTGGTTAATACATTTGATTTAACTTCAACTTTAGATTCAATCACCTGTGAAGAAATAGTTTCTGATGCCTTAGAATACATAGTCTGTTGGCCCAACCCTGCTCCTAAAAAAAATGATCCTGCAAATGGATGCCATCGCAGTGAAAATTCCATTTTATTGAGACCGACAGAAATTGATGAAGCCGCTGTTGTCGCAGTCAGACTTAAGGCATTGTAACCCAATTCAAAGCTAAAATTTCTGGAAGCAGTCACGTAGTTCAGTCCAGCCTGTGTCAGATAAGGAATCCCTGATCCCACATTAAAACCAACTAAACTTCCGCCAGCAGCTGATGCCTGCTGAACATTGAAAACCAATCCCGTTAAAATGCACAAAATTAATTTTTTCATAATCTTCCTTTTGTTGTTTTTTATAATGGTAATTTAGTCATAAGGATTTTTAAATCATCATTGGTCAGCAATAATCCTGCACCAAAATAACTGGTTCGCTTGCTCTGTTTATCCAGAGCATCTCCGACACCACCCAGGACGTAAACGCCCTTCCAGATATTCCACTGCAACTGTGCTCTCAGATTCAGATTACTGAATTCCAAAGCATCTAATGAAAACCTCAATTTATCAGCCCAAATATTGTACTCAAAACCCACGCCACCGGCGTTTTCCATCAAACCGCCCTTGATGGTGAAATCATAAAAGTTTTTAGCAAACAGCAAATTAAATTTAGTTTTGCTTTTATAGGTTTTGACCTCGGAACTGTCAGTTGTAACCCCACCCGTTGTCAAACTGGTGTCGGTTTTTTCAACCACGCCTGCCGGATCGTCAACAATCCCCAGGTAATAATATCTGTCCAGTCCCGGTTGGATCTTGATGCCCACAGTTGTTTTGGTCACACCTAAGCTGGTTTGATAATCGCTGTGAAAATCCAAACCGGTTTGCATTTTGCCAGCTGTATCCAAAAATCCGTTCACTCCGCCAATGGCTGTGTTTAGCTCTTCAACGGTTTCTTCATCATTAATCAATCGGCCAATTGTGCCTTCACCTTTGTTAACCTTTTCGGTGATTTCATCGATGTTTTTCATTGCTGAATCCAGCCGAGCCATAGTGCGCTTAAGCTGTTGCTTTAACGAATCATCTCCGTCGCCATTTAAGATATCATCTAAGGATTTAGTAACCCTGTTGACCTGTGAAACGATTTCGCCAATTTGTTCTTTGTTTTGAGTCGTCATCTGAGCAATGTCAGCTGTTAAAACTTCGATGTTAGAAACAATTCTGCCTAGGACGTGTTTTCTGGTTCCGTCACCCTGCACGGCTTCCTTCAACGCTTGCGCAGTTTCTTTCAATGACCCTGCCACATCACCCACACTGGTCACCAAACTATCCAGTGAACCTGAATCCTTTATCGTCAGAATCTGTCCATTTTTTTCAAGCGGAGGGTCAGTGGGTGATCCCGGATACAATGATACAAACTTATCACCCAAGATGCCCTGTGATCTGATTTCAATAGCAGCTGATTGAAACAATTTAAAATCAGGTCTTGTCGAAATTTCCATGCGTGCCTGACCGTCTTGCAAAGTGATGTTTTTTATTATCCCTACCGGAATCCCAGCACTCTTAACTGCACTGCCTTTAACCAAACCATTTGCATCCGGCATTAAAAACCATGCTTCGTTTGATCTTCCCATGTAGCTGGGGTCATTGGTGACTTGCATCGACATAAAAGCTATCAGAGATGATACAATCAGTACCATGGCTCCGACTCTAAATTCTGCAGCTTGCAGTAGTTTCATTCGTGCTTCATTCCTTTGGCCACAAACTTTTTCACCAATTCGATTTCTGTGTTAAAGAAATCTTTTGGCGTTCCAAACAATAACACCTTCCCGGCGTTAAGCATGGCAACGTAATCTGCTATTCGGAAGGCTGCTGTTAAATCATGAGACACCATGACCGAAGTCATACCTTCTTTGTGCTTGTGAGTTTCCAAGATTAAATTATCAACCATTTCAGTCAGAATGGGGTCCAGTCCAGTGGTAGGTTCATCATAAAAAATAATGTCAGGATCCAGGGCCAAGGCCCTGGCCAGACCCGTTCGCTTCTGCATACCACCAGAAATTTGGGAAGGTAGTTTTTCAAAATGCTTTTCCTCAAGACCGACCTGTTTCAATTTACTGCTGGCAATATCGATCATCTGTTTTTCCGTCAGCTCTCTGCGGTGCTCAATCAATGGAAAGCAAACATTTTCCAAAACAGACATGTCATCAAACAAAGCTGCTCCTTGAAACAGAACTCCAAATCTTCTGCGAAAAATCGTCAGTTCGTCTTTGTCCATATCAGTAACTTCTCGGTCTAAAACCTTAATGGATCCTGAGGTCGGTTTTATCAAACCCAGAATATGTTTTAACATTACGGATTTACCTGTGCCCGAAAAACCAATTATGGCAGTCAATGAGCCTTTAGGAATTTTTAAATTAAGCCCATTTAAAATATAGTCCTTGTTATCAAAAGTTTTTTTAACATCGTCTAGGATAATTGCTGATTCCATCTAAGACGCAATCCCTGTCAGAGAATAAAACAGCCTGATAAAATTAGTTAAAAAATAATCTAATACAATAATCATCACCATCGAGATCACAACACCTCTGTTTGTGGCTTCTCCGACGCCCTTGGCTCCGCCGGTTGTAGTGAATCCGCGGTAGGTGCAAATAAAGGCAAAGACTAAACCAAAAATTGCAGACTTAAAAAGCCCTTCGTTAATGTGACGGACTTCTAACGTCGATCTGATCTTATCCCAAAATATAGCTTCATCCAGATCAACTAATTTTACACACAGAACATAAGACCCCAGCATCGCTACAAAATCAAAAATGGCGGTTAGCAAAGGCATGCAAATAATTGTCGCGTAAACTCTGGGGGCAATCAGATACTGTTTGGTATTAACACCCATCACATCAAGAGCATCGATTTGTTCATTGACCCGCATTGTCCCCAAGCGAGCCGCCATAGCTCCTCCTGCCCGAGCTGCAACAATAAGACCCGTCAATACCGGCCCCAGCTCGCGAGTAATTCCCAACGCAACCGTCGGACCTACCAGATTCACAGCGTTCACTAATTTAAAACCCAAATAAACTTGAAACGACAAGGCCAAGCCCGTGAACAATCCAGTCAGCGCAATGATGAACACGGATTGATTGCCCACAAATTCCATGTGTTTGACGACTTCTAAATATCTGTATGGTTTTTCAAAAGAAACTTTAATGGTTGAAACTGCAAACAAACAAATTTCGCCAATGTCCTTCACGAATTTAATTGTTTTGACTTCAAAACTCTCAGCCCAGTCATGAAATGCAGCAATTACTTTCATTGAACAAATTCCCTTGGCACTCGCCCCCCCAGGCCCGTCATCATTTCGTAAGATATCGTTCCAGCGGCCTCTGCCATTTCTTGAACCGAAATAAAATGATTGTCACTGTCGTATCCAAATATAGTGACCTCTTCAAGTGCTATAGAATTAGCAGCTCCGCTTCCAACAATGTGGGTCACATCAATCATTGTGTAATCCATGCAGACGGTGCCTACTATTTTTGCTTTTTGGTTCTTAAATAACACTGTGCCCTTATTGGAAAGGGATCTCTTGACCCCATCTGCATAACCCACCGGCAAAACAGCGATAATTGATTCCTGCTGAGCTGTCCACGTCGCTCCGTAAGAGACCGTATCACCTGGACGCAGATGATGATACCTGATGACTTTTGTTCTGAGGGTCATGACTTGTTTAAATTGACTGAGCTGCTGCTGTGGCAGATTGGGGCAGGGACCGTAAAGCAAAATCCCAGGTCTGGATCCATATTGAATGTGATTTTTTGCTGAACACAATAGACCCGTTGAATTAAAAACATGTTTAACCATGTTAGTGTTTTGAAATTTCAGAAGGGCTTTATCAAATTTTTGCAATTGAGCTTCAGAGCTGCTGGCTTCGTGCCCGCTTAATAAATGGGTGGCTAATCCAACCAAATTTATTTTGCCAGAATTTTTGATAAGGGTGATTGCCTGTTCGACTTGTTCAGGCAAAATTCCCATTCTGTGCATGCCCGTATCAATTTTTAAATGGATGTTCACAGCCACACCGGCCATCGAAAGCATTTTTAAGTTTTCCAATGTCCCAATCACCGGCGTTAGTTTATGCTGCACAATCTGATTAACACTTTGGTTGTCAAACCCACCGAATACCAAAATATCAGAATTGATTTTCTGCTGTCGCAATACCAAAGCTTCCTCCACCAAAGCCACCCCCAGATGGGTAGCTCCAGCTTGAATCAAAGCATTTGAAACTTCCACACTGCCATGCCCATAGGCATTGGCCTTGACCATGGGACAAATAAATAAATTGTTATTTAAAGCTTTCAGAATTTTGAAGTTCTGCTTTAAAAAATCCAAACGGATAATGGCTCTGGTTGGTCGAAAATTCAATCAACCTCCAATTGAACCTTTCGCTGGTCCTTTGAGTACAAACAAACTTTGTTTCCGCCATTTTCAAATGCTGCCCGCAAAGCCTTGTCACAGGTAATATCTAATTCCGAAAAGCTGTTGGCCAGTTTGGGGTATTCGGAAATCCCACAACTGACGGTTATTTTTAATCCTTCAACAAAGGCATGGCCTTCCACCACCTGCCGCAGTCTTTCTGCACGAACCAAAGCCCCGTCTTTATTGCTGTCTGATAAAATCAAGGTGAACTCAGCATCATTAGTTCTGGCTGCTGAATCATTTAACCTGCTGGATTTTTTTAACAGCTGCGAAATATTTTTGATGATGATTTCAAAATTCTTTTTGCCAATGGCCTTTTCGACTTTGTCTTTGTTGTCCAAAGCCAATTTCAATAAACACAAGGGCTGAGTGGTCCGGTCTGCTCTGGCGACCTCTTCCTCCAGTCGCAAATAATAAGCCTTGCGATTGTACATATTGGTCGTGGGATCCAGCAATTCACGGCCTTCATGCATTTGCTGTGAATGAATTTTATCAAAGTAAACTGAAAACATCGAATCCAAAATATCTGCCTGGTCCAGAGGCAATGGCGACTGTCCCCAGCTGAGAAACATTCCGATCAAAGTTTCATTTATGTAAATGGCCCTGATGCTGTATTTCTCTTGAGTAAAAGTTTCTTCCATCCAAACCTTCAACCAAATGGGCGCCGAATTTTGATCATGACCGTTTTTGATCAAATCCATTTCTTCCTTGGAAAGCCTTAGGTTCTTATCTTTGAATTTTTCCCAATCGATATGAGCCCCATTAGTCAACACAATGGACTGCAGGGTCGGAAGCACTTTCAGAAACACAATTGGTTGTTCGATCAAGCTAAAATAATTTGTCACCAAATCATCACGGTCTTTACAGTCTTCAAAATGATTTTTCACTTTTGAAAACCATTGATAAGTGCCTTCAGGATTTGCGCTGACCGCAGGCCTGTCCTGCAAATCTTGATACAGTTTTTCGTTTTGATAAAGTCCGTACAAAGCCTCAGTCATCTGATCAATCACCCAGTTTATCCGCAGTGACAGGTGTTCGCCCTCAGGGACAACTGCCTTCAGATTGAATGGTCTGTATTCAGAAACCAGTTTAGTGTGAACCGCCGGCGCTACAGTCACAAATTGAATTTCGTTATTATCATTTAAAATCTGCTGAATGAATTCATTCATACTGGTGCCCAAGGCCTCTGGATGAAACAATATTATGTGGGGCGGTTTAGATTTAACCAAATCGTAGATGTCTTTTTCGTTATGACAAAAAGTTGCCGAATAACCTGCACCAATCAGTTCGGTTCTGACTTCGGCCCCCAGGTCCTTTTTTAAAAACAAAATTGCGATATTAAAATGCGACTTCATTTCAATTTTCATGAAATCACTTGCTCCTTGTCTTTAGATTTGGGTGCGCGGATTTCCACAGTATAATCATCCAACACAGAATTTTTGACTTTCACCTGCAGGGGATTACCCAGCTTGGGTGAGCTGATTTTCTTTTCAAAGGCGATTTTTTCAAGATTCGGCATGACTTCTGGTGACAAGGGCTCAACTGATAGCTCTTCTGAATCCAACATTTTTTCAACTGAATCGTCAGCTAAAATATTGGGATTGGACAGTTCGGTTTTATCATCATCGTAAAGCTTTTCGGTGGCTCTGACATCCAAGGACCTCATGCTGCGCCTAACGGCTTTTGAAGCTTCGACCTTGGGTTCGACAGCACTGACATCTGAATTTAAATCCACTTTTGCAGTCGGCAGTTTTACTTGCGGCAACTGTGCTGTAGCTGCGGTATCGTTCAGTGGCTTATCACTGGTTTCATTTAATAATTTATCACTGTGTGCCTTCCAATTGGTATCCAGTTTTATTGTCACTATAGACCCCTTTCCGACTTCGCTAGTGACTTCGATGTCACCATTCATTTCTTTAACCAGCCCCAACGCCGTAGATAATCCCAGTCCCGCATGTTTGATAGTGGGCTTAGATGTGTAAAAGGGATCAAATATTTTTTTAATTTTATCAGCAGGAATTCCTTCTCCAGTGTCTTGCACTTGTAAAAAAACCATTTCGTTTTGTTGCATGACTGAAACCGAAATTTCTTTTCTGGCGACTCGTTCCATGCTTTCAACTGCATTCATCAAAACAGCCTCCAAAATTTTTTGAACCTGGTCCTTTGACATCTGAAACGAAGGCTTGGTCATAAAGTGTTTTTGCACCTGGATTTTCTTTTGCAGAATCTTTCCCTCAACACTTTTGAGAGCTTTCGTGACAACTTCTTCCAGCTGACACTCTTCAATTTTCAATTTGTCCTCACCTGCAAACCCCATAAGTTTACCAACTAAGGCTTTTTGTGCTCGTACTTGAGATTCGATACTGGTCGTGTACTCTTTTGCCTTATCTGAATTTTCCAGATTCTTTTTCAATAACTGAACATGGTAAAATAATGAATTCAGCTTGGGATTTAACTCATGAGCCAACGATGAGGCGACTTGCTGAAACACTTGCAATCGTTCCTCGCTGCCCATGCTGATCCCTGGAGTGCTCATAGCTGTCAACATTGGATTGATAACCACGGGCTCATTTAAATCCCTGTTGTCGGCAGCGATTTTATTTTTGGGAATCAGAACATACAACACACCCACTAACAGCAGCAAAAATCCCAGACCCATTAATGAAATCTGAAATATGGTGTTAATGCGTTCGCCATTTAGGACACTGAGGGCAATGTTAGAAATCAAATACAAATTACTGGCAGAGACCTGTTCAAAATGCGATTGCAACAAATCACCTTTTGCATTCTCATAAGTGCCGCTGCCATTGGGAAGCCCCTGATTTAAAATGTCTTGAACGATAGGATCATTTTTCAGCGAGGTCCCGACGTATTCAGCCGTCGAATGAGCCAAGGCAACACCGTCGGTGTTTACCACAGCGAGCTCTGCCATAAATCCCTGTTGGCGGTCGATGAACTTTTGTAAAAAATTTGACTGCAGCAGACCAACGATCACTAAATTATCTTTGGTTGAAACAGTCATCATCAATCGATTCTGTCGGCCGTAGTCTCGGACTAAAAATATTCCGCTCTGTTTAAGATTCAAAGACTGCAATCCCGAAGCTGGCAACCAGTCTTTGGCTTTTGAATTGGCGATAGCCAAAACACGAGAACTGATCAATCCGCCGCCGCCATTGGATTTCATTACCGCAATGGCTTCAAATGCTGGCATGACGTCCATGGCCCTTTGGTCATTTTCCACCAAAATGCCTTTTTGCAATTGCTTGGTCAGTCCGTCTAATTCATTTTTGAAACTATTGGCAATAGCCGACACATGAGCCTTGGAATTGCTCTCAAGCACATTTGTTTGCGGTGACATCATCAATCGATCTACCCGCCAAATAACCACTCCTAAAAAAACCAAAAGAGTGATGACAACTATTGAAATTGTTTGCAGCCTCATCCTTGCTACCGCCTCTGAAATATTGTCTTTGAGCTTTCCTGACAAATCAAGTAAGAGTGCTCTCGGAATAGCTGAATACTGATTGGAAATTCTAAAAATGAATTCACATTCTGAAAATACAAAAACTGATTCATATTCAAATCGCAAATTTGAATATGATTTTTTGGTCATTGGCTCTGGACTGGCTGGGCTTTCCTTTGCCCTGAAGGCTTGCCAGCTGGGCACAGTCGCAATTGTGACTAAAGATAAAGCAAAAAGCACAAACACCAATTGGGCCCAAGGTGGAATTGCAGCCGCAATTTCCAGCGAAGACAGTTTTGAAAATCATATTTTTGACACTTTGCGTGCAGGGGCGGGTCTATGCCACCCCGAAGTGGTTAAAAATTATGTAGAACAAGCCCCCGAACGGATCAATGACTTGCTAAAATGGGGAGTCCAATTTGACCTTAAGAAAGACAGTAAAAACATCGATTTAACCAAAGAAGGCGGTCATGATTATCGCAGGATTTTACACGTTGAGGATCACACTGGCGGCGAAATCCATCGCACAGTTTTGGCCCAAGTTTTAAAGCAATCAAATATCCATATTTTTGAGCAACATTACGTTGTTGATCTGGTGCTGAACAAAACTGTTGATCGCCTGAGCGTTGGACCCAACAAATGCATAGGCGCTTATGTTTTAGATAAAAATTCTGGCCATGTTGTGGCTTTCAAATCTGCTCACACAATTTTGGCGACTGGTGGAGCGGGTCGCGCTTATCTTTACACTTCCAATTGGACAGGAGCTACCGGGGACGGCATCGCGATGGCACACAGAGCAGGGGCTCGCGTCGCTAATCTGGAGTTTATGCAGTTTCATCCGACTTGTCTTTATCACAAAGATTCCAGAAATTTCTTGATCAGCGAAGCGCTTCGGGGCGAAGGCGCCGAATTGATCAATCATCAAGGCGATGCTTTCATGAAAAAACATCACGAAAAAGGCTCGTTAGCTCCCAGGGATATCGTCGCCAGATTTATTGATTCAGAAATTAAAAAATCGGGTGAGCCCTGTGTGTTTCTAGATACCAGCAAATTTTCAAAACAGTTTTTGGCGGAACGATTTCCTGTTATTTACCAACGGTGCTTAGAGCTGGGATTAGATATTTCTGAAAAGCCAATTCCAGTGGTTCCCGCAGCCCATTATCTGTGCGGTGGAGTTCTGACTGACCTTAATGGAAACACTGACATCACGGGCCTGTTTGCCATTGGGGAAACTGCCTGCACAGGCTTTCACGGAGCCAACCGATTGGCTTCGAACAGTTTGCTGGAATGCCTTTGCATGTCTCATAATTGCTACCTAGAAATATCAAAAAAGCGCCAGCCGCTTTCACCACTGCAGATTCAACAGTGGGTGGCCCCTCAAAATACCGATGCTGATGAAATGGCAGTGATTCATCATATGTGGGATGAGGTCAGAACATTGATGTGGAATTATGTTGGCATAGTCAGATCCAACAAACGGTTGGACCGAGCCCTGCACCGACTGCAGCTGATTCAAAGTGAAGTTAAAGATTACTATGACAACATGAAGGTGCATCCAAATATTTTAGAACTGCGAAACATAGCAACCTTTGCCAAGCTGACTGTTGAATGCGCACTCCGCCGCAAGGAATCTCGAGGCATACATTACAACATCGATTGTCCCGTGTCTGCCTGGGAGCCATTGGATTTTGAAAACAAAAAAGCTTCTGATACAATTTTGACTTGACCACAAATATTCGGACAGGCTGATATAGCAGTATGTTCAGATTCAACAGACATCAAAAATCTATTTTAAATAAAACACTGCTTTTTGGAATTTTAGTTCTTGCATTGTCAGGATGCCAAACCACTCACAACAATCCCAACCTGACTTTGACATCTGAAAGCGAATATTTTTCGGCAGTAAAAGACTCTACCGAAAGAAAACAGATTTATGATGGCTTTCATGCGGCTTTTGAATTTTATGCGACACTGATGAATACCAAGGTTTCCCGACTGCAGGTCGATCAATATGCCAGGATCTATCAATGGAGTGAGCTGCAGTACAGTTCCGAAAAATCCAAAAGGGAATCTGAGCTTTCCAATCTGACGACGATTTTTTTTAGCTTCTATGTTCCGGATCGAAAATTAGACGATTTAAATAAACCAAAAACTTTATGGAAAATATTTTTGGATGTGTCTGGTAAGCGCTACGAAGGCAAAGCAGAAAAACTAAAAACACTGCCGGCCGAACTGGTCGCCCTGTATCCGCATTTTAATCGTTGGAGCACTCCGTATAAAATAACTTTTTCTTTGCCAACTTCTATGGCAGAAGCCAGTGAATCCAAACTGACTTTGACTGGGCCTGCGGGCTCAACCACTGTCGAATTTGCACCTGCTAATTAGAAATTTGAACCAACTAACCCCCATCTTCGTTACTGAAAATAAAATTTAGAATTTTAAATATTTGTTTTTACATAAAAAGACCACAGCTCCTGCTTCTCTGCTCGGGCCGTGCCCCCGCCGTCCAGGCTCCGCAGAGGGTCTTTTTATGTAAAAACAAATATTTAAAATTCTAAATTTTATTTTCAGTAACAAAGATGGGGCGGTTCCAAATTTATAATTAGCAGTAGCTGATAGCTCTTTATACTAATCCCAGCTGAGGGTCTTTCATCTTGTCGACGTAAAAACGCTTATAAGAATTATCTCGGTGACAAAGAGCCTGCACAAAATCCCCTTCCGGAGTTCTGACCAAACCGACAGGTGAAATCCTGCGCGATTGACCTTGTGTGGATCCGCCAAAATAAATCAAATCCATTGGCAACTTTTTTTCAATGGCTTCGACGATGATTTTAATTTTATCGCTACCCGATTTGAGAACTAAAAAATCCTGCCATTTAAAACTGCAATTAATTTTGGCGAAGGCTTTTTCTGGATCATCCAAGCATTCTATTTTCTGCAGGCAGTGAATCCCAACCTGCAAACAAGCTTCGCTATCATCCAAGGCACGGTGAGCAGTCCCCTGTTTGATTTTTAAAAACGGGATCAAAGTCTGTAATTTATGATTCGGTGTGCCCGTAATTACGTTTCGGGCCAGCAGCGAAGTGCATAGAACTTTCTGACTGAGCATGGGCAAATTATGTTTTTCAAACTCGATAGCTAAAAAACCCATGTCAAAGGCCGCATGATGGGCCAACGGTATACCATCAGACAAAAAACTATGAATTTCAGAAATTTTGTCCTTCATCAAAGGCGCGTCCTGAACCATCTGATTGGTGATCCCGTGAATCTTGATAATAAAATCACTCATGGGTACAGAGGGCTTCAACAATGTTTGAAATTTATCGACGATCTGCCCATCGCGCCATTTAACCGCAGCAAACTCGACTATTTCAGAGCCGATCGGAAAGGCGCCAGAAGTTTCAGTGTCAAAGGCTATCAGAGTTACAGACATAGAAGATGTCCATATCATCAGCATTTTGTGATGTCCAGTTATCCAGAAGTCCAGGTGATTAAATCTTGTAGTTTTTGATTGGCAAATTTTTGAGTAATATTAATTGGATGTTCAATTTAGGTATTAAACTTACTTTTTTAGTTTTAGGTTTTTCAATTTTGATTACTTTCACAAGTTTCAACACCATGGCTCAATCAAAAACTGACAGCAAATCCGGCACTGGCCCAAAACTGGGGGCCGAAATCGTGTTGCTGACAAACTATACAGACAAGGGACTAACTCAAACCGAACAAGAACCCGCAGGACAGATGGCGTTTGGGTTGCAATACACGTCGGGTTTTTTAGGAATCTGGGGCAGCAACGTGAAATATGTTGGCGAAGACAACCATTTTAACTACAGAATTGTTGGAAATTTAAAATTTGATATCACTGCAGGTGTGGATCTGACAGCAAACTACAAATATTCAAGATATGTTTCCGATCCTGCCAGAAATGGCAACATATGGGGCTTTGATTTAAACCTGTACACTTATCATGTGCTGATTGAAAACGAAGATAACTTCGAAGCTCAACGCAAGGGTCGGTATTGGTTTGCCTTTGGCAAAGAATGGCCAATGTGGGGAATGTTTTTGGACACTGTTGCGGGTTATTCAATGATCCAAGCCGATGGCTTTACCAATTATTTTGATACCAGGGTGGCTCTTCGTTACAAATGGGCCATCAGCTCTTTTGCACTGGTTAGCACTGTTACATCGACACCATCGCAGTTCAATGGCCGTGCCAAGGCAATGTTTTTCGCTGAGCTAAAAGCTAATTTTTAATTTTATTTGGAGCTGAATTTTCAGTCGGAGCAGCTTCAGATTCATCAGATTTACGACGGTTTTCAGTTTTTGAACTGCGACCGTTTTTTTTCTGCTCGGACAATTGTTTTACAAAGTTGTCATAGACATTCATTTTGCTGTCAGACTTACCAAACAAAGTATCCAGTTTTCTGGGCTTACTTCCGTCAGCTTTGACTTCCTTCATCTTGATTCTGATATTGATCATCCCCGGAGGACGCTGACTCTGGCCCTCAACAAAGTTTCCTTTGTTTTCAACCAAAGCTCTGCCCGTGACTTCCACAGTTGGATGCTCCAGTGATGCAGCAATTTTATTTTTCAGAATATCAACACGTTCACTGGCTACTTGCTTGGCCAGTTCAGGGTTACTGCCACTGACTGATTGATTAAAAAGTCTTGATTCAATTTTTATTTCAGCGTCCTCTAATCCCACGGTAATGTGTTTGATCCTGTCCATGTTAGTTACAAAATTCTGATTGGGATTTGCAGTACCAGGAATAAACAGTTCGTAATCCATAATATCAAATTCAAAACCATCCGGATTTATATTCACATTTTTGGCCACATCTTGCATTTTATCGGCCATAAATGCGGCGACCACTTTCTCGGACCCCATGTCCATCAGATTAGGTGTTTTATCTATGGGTTCCAAAAATGATTGGAAGGCCTTGAGTGGCTCATTAATCAAATCTAAAAACAGTTTTTCCAAAGTGATTTCCACACCAAAGTTTTGAAAGTTATATTCAATAATAGATGGAGTTGAAAAATAATCTGAAACGGCTTTTTTAGTTTCTTCTGACTGTGATAACAGCCACATCACCAAGAAAAAGGCCATCATCGCAGTCATAAAGTCTGCCAAGGCAACTTTCCAAGCTCCACCGTGACCAGCGGCCACGTTGTAGATCTTTTTAATGACTATCGTCTGACCTTTTTTCTCTGCTGCCATTTAAGTCATAAACCTTTCTTCATTCCCGCTAGCCGTGCCGTGCCTCACTTCGCTCGCCGTATCCGCAAGCGCGCCGTGCTGCTTACGCTGCTTTTTTAATTTCTTTTGTAGCCTTATCCATTTCTTCAAAACTTGGACGCTCTTCTGGTTGGATGCATCGACGTGCATACTCAACACACACCAACGGAGGAGCTCCCCTTTGCAAAGCAACCATTGCTGCTTTGATACAATTTAAATAACGACCTTCTGCTTCGATATCAGCACCCATCTTTGTAGCAGTTGGACCGATCAAACCGTAAGCACAGAAAACCCCCAACATTGTTCCAACGAGGGCTCCGGCAACCAAGGCTCCAATAACCTCAACCCCTTCAGTTAAGTGATCCATCGTTTTCACGATACCCAAAACCGCGGCAACGATCCCCAAACCAGGAAAACCGTCTGAAACCGTTTGAACGGCATGCTGAGCATGGTGTTCTTCTGAGTGAATGGCCTTCAAATCAAAATCCAGCAAATCATCCACATCATAAGGGGATAAATCCGCTGACAATGTGATCTTCATAGTGTCGCACATAAAATGAACTGCGTGGTGATTGTGTAGAAAACTAGGGTAAGCAGAAAATATTTCTGACTTTTCTGGATTCTCGATGTGCTTTTCAACAGCTTGAGGGCCGTCTTTTCTGAACAATTGAAAAATCTGAAACAATAATTGCAACAACTGAACGTAATCTTGTTTCTGGGGCCCTTTAGAAGTCATGGCTTTGATTGAAAGCTTGATGCCCATTTTAATGATCTTCATTGGGTTTGCGATGATGTAGGCACCAAGTGCCGCACCACCGATAATTAACATCTCGATCGGAGCAGATTTAATAATCACCGACATATGACCGCCAGCGATGATAAATCCGCCAAACACTGTACCGAAAACGACTAATATACCTACAAATCCCATGTTTTCCTCATTTGGTTTTTCAATTCTATGAATCGGTAGGAATCTTGTTTCATTAAAGGATTTCCCTAATTAACCTGCATATTTTTACGACATCTGGCTCTTGGTCTGGCCGCGGTGGCAGTAGCGACTGGGCCCAATGTAGGGTACACTGCCTACATGAGAACTTTTTTGATGTTCAGTTTAGTATTCGGTCTGATTTCGGGATTTGCTAAACCCTCCTTTGGTCTGGTTGATGTGGCTGAGCCCGTTTCGGCAACATTGCAGTTTGAGCCTCAGGTTCTGACTGCACAACAAATCGCTACGGCTAAAGTAGTTTTGCAGATCGCAGATGGTTACAAAGTTTATTTGGATAATTTAAGCCTAACGTCTTCACCTGAATTTCCAATCAGCGCTACAAAATTTCAGTCAGCAGATTCCAAAAAATTGTTTGATAAATTTTCCAACAAAGACCGTGATATTTTAATAAAACAGTCAGTAGCCACAGCGACCGTTGAACTGCCCGATTTTAAATCCCAATCTGATTTTGAATCCGAGTTTATTTTGACCTATCAAGCCTGCACTGAAAAATTTTGTTTGTTCCCAAAAACACTTAAACTCAAAACTTTGATTAAAATTTCTGAAACCCCAAAACCCAGTTCAAAACTAAAGCTGCCCCCTCTAAATATTTTTGGTTTTGATATACCAGTTTCTGACAATATTTTGATGATCCTGTTGGTGACCTTTGCCATGGGTCTACTGACCAGTTTTACACCTTGTGTGTTTCCAATGATTCCCATCACCATCGCAGTTCTGGGTCGGGAATCCGGCAGCAAAACCAGATGGCAGTCCTTTGTTGCCAGCAATGTTTATGTGCTGGGTATTGCCACCAGCTTTTCGTCCTTGGGAGTTTTAGCTGCCAGTACAGGCAAGCTGTTTGGGTCTTATATGAATCACCCATTTGTTTTGGGCTTTGTTTGCTTGGTATTAGTTCTGATGATTCTAAGTATGGTGGGTATTATAAATTTTCAGGCCCCACAGAGACTGCAAAATTATTTTGCCAGTCCTCATGCCGGATTAGGTGGAGTTTTTGTAACTGGAGTTGGCGCCGGCGTGATCGCCAGCCCTTGCGTAGGCCCTGTCATCATCAGTATTTTGACTTTTGTGGCTACGACTCAAAATACTCTTTTGGGTTTTGTATTGCTGTTTGTTTACGCCATTGGGTTTGGTCAGTTATTTTTATTTATCGGATTGTCTTCAAACTTTGCCAGCAAGCTGCCTAAATCTGGACCGTGGATGAAAACTGTAAAATACGTTATAGCTGCGTTTTTGGCTCTAACACTGCTTCACTATGCCAGTCTTTTAAAAAATCAGATTTTCCAGAAGAGCTCTGAATTTTTTGATGAACATCAGGTCGTCGATAATCCGGCTTGGCAAAAATTCACTCAAGAGTCTTTAACTGCAGCTCAGACGGCGGGTAAACCGATAATCATCGATTTCTTTGCTGATTGGTGTGGCGCCTGCATCCAGCTTGAGAAACAAACTTTTTCAGATAAACGGGTGATAGAGCTTTCTAAACAGTTCACTATGTTTAAGTTTGATGCCACAAACCCCAGTCCGCAATTGGATGCCTTTCAGAAACAGTATAATATCCTGGGTCTTCCCACGATTGTTTTTTATTCTAAAAAAGGACAGTGGGTTTCAGATATGACCCTGACTGAATTTGTAACCGCTGACAACATGCTTGAGCGCATGAACAAACTGCTTAACGAAAAATAGCCCTCCCCGACTGCGGAGCCCGGATGGCGGGGGCCTGCCCGAGCAGAGAAGCACGAGCTGTGGTCTTTAAAAGAAAAATCAAATATTTGGATTTTTGAAATTCAAATTCAGCGATCCGCAAAGGACTAGCTGGTAGATTTTTTGTTTCCACAGTCTGGACCTTGGGCTAGAGGCAGCTATTGAATCAAGCAGTTGTTCCCCGATATTATGTCAAACAGTAGGCTCAGTAGGTGCCGCCATCAAATCGTTTGATTCGAGACAATTCCATTTTTGTATCGTTCAACAGGGATTGAAATTCTTTAATCTGTTCGTCTTTTTCAGTGATGATTTTTTGCATCTGACCCAACCGCAATTCAAACGCTTTCAGGATTGTATTGTGACGGTCGATGGTCTCTTGCATTTTGGTGTCCATATTTTTTCTGTCGGTTAATTTATTTTGCAAATTACCGATTTTTTGAGTCCAATCACCAACCAAAACCTGCATGTTTTCTTGCAACTGTGTGATCGCCTGATTGTAGCGCTCAAAGCGGGTTTGGTTGATTTTCTGATATTCCATAAACTTGGTGGTTAAGTCTTGAACCTGCAATTTTAATTGCGAATTTTCTTTGATCATTTCTGTGAACTTAGATTCAGGTCTTGCATACCTTTCGTCGCTTTGAAAGCTCTGTCCTGACTGACCTGTTATTGAAACTTGTTTGATCACAGGGATGTGTGATGGTTGTTCAAAACCTAAGTTTTTATTTTCGGTCCGGATTTCCGTTTTAAATAGTTCTGGATTCAGTTGCTTTTGCATGAATTTCTCCTATCCTAAATAGTATGCTGCAAATTTCTGAAATACTAAAGACCCTAATTAAAAATAATGTGAACTCATCTCAGGGACGTCAGTGCTTTCATAATTATTTGTATGCGTTTTGCAAACCTGATGAGTTTTTATTGCCCGAAACTGTAGATCGTTTTTTTCAATCCTGCTTTGATTTTGTTCATTGGCAACAAAACCCAGGCGAACTTTGCAAATCCGTTCAAGACAGTCTGCGAATATCTGGAATAAATTTAAAAGACAATGAATGGAAAGATTTTAGATGGCCAGACAAATATCAGGTGATTGATGTGATTCAAATGGAAGATGTGAAAGACATCGTTCATCAGTATCTGCGCGATTACTACAAAGACGGCCAGCAATTTAGAATTATCAAAGAAGGCAACCGCAAATATCTGGTTTACATTTTGGATGCCAGTAAAAACCTGACAGTGAAATTATTTGATCCCAAATTTATGATACAGCATGGCCGCTTGGAACCCCTAAAAAAAGACAACGCCTTGTATTTCAATGACAACTTGGAACTGCAACCCGATCTGGATCAGAAAATGGAATTAGCCCCCTACCTGTATGCCCAATTTAGACTGCAGGACAATCTGGTTTATGGTGGCCTGGTCAGGGGATATATGTTTCAGAAATACCAAGAATTTAAGGGCGTGAAATTGGTCGACATCCCCAGATTATTTTATGCCGTTAAGCGGATTGAACAGTTTGCAGTCCACAGGGACACAGACACCTTTTATCAGGAACTGGTCAGCGAACTGGAGCTTCACTGTAAGCAACTTAAGCTAATGGATCCCGTCAGTGTAAAAATATTTCCCGATCTGCTGGTCAGAGCTCAGAACGCTTTAGAGTACGTATATCAAAATGACAGGCTTTTAACCCTGATGCTTAAGGAATTTCAGTCTTCTTATTCACAAGATTCAATAAGCCTATCGACAGAGTCTGCCGAATTTGCTAATGATGCGTCTTCAAAGGACGTACCATGGCGAACATCAGACTTAACAAACTAATTGCTGACCGCGGAATCTGCTCACGCAGAGAAGCCGATCGATTAATCGAAGAAGGCCAGTTCACCGTGAACGGCAAAAAAGTTTACGAAATGGGCGTTAAGGTCGATTCTGTAAACGATAAGATTCTTTACAAGGGAAAACCCCTTAAGCCAAAATTTGAAAGACTGTATGTGATGCTTAATAAACCTCGTGGCGTCCTAACCACGATGACTGACCCATTGGGAAGACCAACGATTAAGGATTTCCTGCACAAGGTACCAACCCGACTGTTTCCGGTTGGCAGGCTGGATTGGGACTCAGAAGGTTTATTGTTATTAACCAATGATGGCGAATGGGCCCAGCAGGTCACTCATCCAAAAACGGAAGTCACTAAGACTTATTTAGTGAAAGTAAACGGCCAGCCCACGTCAAACCAATTATTCAAGCTCAGAAAAGGCGTCACCATTATTGGGGGCAAGGCCGCAGCCAGATATGTTGAACGTGTTAATCGCGGTAAAGAAACCAATGCTTGGTTAAAAATCGTCATCACCGAAGGTCGAAACAGACAGATCAGACAGATGTTCGAAAAAATCGGTTTTGATGTTTTGAAATTGCAAAGGGTTGCAATAGGTCGACTGAGAATGGGATCATTGGACCGTGGCGAAATGGTTTTTTTAAATGATGTGGCTGCTGAACGTGTGTTTTTGCAGGACGATCCACAGGCCGTGAAAGAAATGAAGGCCCACAAACCCAAAATCACAAAAGCCGAATTACAAATCGCCCGGAAGAGCCGATAGACAAATTGAGGTGATTCTCATACCAGATGAGGTCACCGCCGTCCCAAAACCGATGCTTGTAAAAACAGAATCTTGCAATAGCTCTCGGTGACCTGCCGTTGATGCCAACATAGAACTCAAGATCAGATTTGAATCGGAGAATCCAAAGGAAATTAATTCCCCCGCCTTGGCTGAACTCAGACCAAACCGAGTGAAACGGCTTTCGGATGTTTCGGTCGAGCTATTGTGTGCAAAGTAACCTGTGACAGCCATTTCCATTGCGTGAAAGGCTGCTGCTTGATTACACCGTGATATCAATCGCAGTGCGGATTTTCCAACGGAAACCCTGTTGGCATTGATCGCATTAAAAAGCGCGCAATCGGGACCGGAAATACCCCCAGCACAATTGGGCGGAGTTGTTGTTGAGGTCACAACTTGGGTGGTGGTCGTAGTTGGAGTTATGCTCGGAGGCATTGTGGTCGTAGTTGTCGTGGTTGGTGCCGTTGTCGTCGTCGGAGCTGTTGTGGTCGTTGATGTTGTAGTTGTTGGCGCTGTGGTGGGCGTTGAAGTCGAAGTTGTTGGAGCAGACGTAGTCGTTGTGGTTGTTTGCACGGGATAATTTGTATTAAGCAAAGTCGCCAAAGATCTGAGATTTAAATATTTTCCGTTTTTGATTTGAGCTGTCAGATTGTTCGAGGTCAGTGCCGAATTTAAAATCAAAGTCTCAATCGTAGCTGGAGTGGGTGCTGGATAACCCCTTGATGTGATAAATCCAATCACCAAGGCCGCTGCCCCAGACACGTGAGGCGCTGCCATCGAAGTTCCAGCCATTCTGCCGATGGCACTGTTAATCACCGTAGATGGAATCCCCTGCGATCCAATCTGCCCAGGAGCACCGATTTCGATATAAGTAGAACTGAAGTTAGATCCTGGTGCTTTCAAGTTTGTAAGTGCATCCAGGTTGGCAACACTAAGCATGCCTGAAAACAGTGTTGAATAACCAGCTGGCACAAAAAAATTCGCTCCAGTTGGACTGGTTAGAGCTAATCCATCATTTCCAGCAGCTGCCGCAATAAAAACTCCGTTATTGACCGTGTTTTGAATTGCAGCAAACAGAGGACCATTACTTTCAGTCGATCCCAAACTCAAATTGATAACCTTAACACCTTTGGCGACTAAATAATTAAGTCCATTAACGACACAAGTTGAGGTTCCAGCCCCGTTGGATGAATACTTAAACATTGCAATTTTAATGTTGGAACCCATCACCCCAGCTACACCCATGCCATTATTCCTGGTGGCAGCCATGATACCAGAAACGTGGGTGCCATGACCGTAATCATCAGCAGGATCATTATCACCATTGATGCAATCATATCCATTCACATCATCAATATAGCCATTGCCATCATCATCAACTCCGGGAGCCCCAGACTGTTCAGCCACATTAGTCCAAATCTTATTGGATAAATCAGGGTGATTTCTCTGAATCCCAGAATCGACGGCTCCGACTAAAACTTCTTGGGTGATTCCGCTGTTGCCCGAAGCTGGAAAAAAAGTATCCCAGGCCGCTGGGGCTTCGATCGAAGTCATATTGGTCTGTATATTAAAATTAGTGTCGTTAGGAATGGCATCGTCTTTAAAAACTGTATCCTCAGACAAAACCCTTATGCACGGATCACTGTTAGCTTGAGTTTCGATTTTATTAAGCTCTGACAAATTGTGAACCTGGATTGAATAAGCAAAAATAGGAATTTTATTTAACTTCTTACTGCGATCAGCGATTTGACCGCTTAATGAATTTTCTGGTTGAGTTTGGTTTTCCAAGCACTCCTGATCAATCACCACCACTAAATTTATAGGAGCAACTGTGTTCACAGAACTATCGGCCAATTTACTTCTGACAGAATCGACTTCAACCGATTTGTTGGCTCTATAAGCATCCCAGGTGATTTGCCCTTCAGCCAGTTCTGGTGTTCTGGCGCAGTTTTGCCAGAACAGCAGCATCGATGTCAGCACTGACGTAAGAAAAATAATATTAAAAAAATTTTTCAAAACATCCTCTTAGGCTGGTTGATATCAGGCTTTGTGGGAAGCCCCTCTGAATTCTGGATAATCACTTCTTGCTCTGGCCCCAGTTGAGGCTTGTTCGCAAAAGGATTACAACCTGTCAGAATCGGAACGACCAATATCAAAATTAAAATTTTAAATTTTGCATTCATATAATTACAAATCTCCGGGCAAAGCCGAAAAGCAAGTTGAAGAATACAAAATCCCTTTTGAATCATTTGATACTCCCACTCCAAATGACTGGAAACTGGGATCAAGCAATGTTTCACGGTGTCCTTCATTTGACATCATCCAGGCACTGAGCATTGTTTCGGCGGTAGGAAATCCATAGGCAATGTTAGATGCTAAAGCCGCTCTGCCTAATCCCAATCTGATGAACCTATCTTCGGCGGTTTCATTTAATCCATTGTGATCAAAATATTCGTTAAATGCCATATCTTTAGCATGAAGCTGCCCCCCATTGATGCATCTGCTGTTTAACCTAAGTCTAGAAACTCCGGCTTCAACCCTTTCGCGATTTATAGCTCGAAACAATTCACACTCTGTCACCGACAGTGTTGAACAGCCGTTATCATTGACTGGAATTAAAGTTGTTGTGGTGGGAGTGTCTGGTATTGGCTGGACGTTGATTGAGTAAGGATAATTTGTATTCAGTACATTATACAAACCTCCCAGGTTTAAAATTTTACCACCTTTAAAATAACTTAATAATCCATTTTGCACATAGGCCGTTTGTGAAATCAGATTTTCAATGTGTGCTGGTGAAATCACAAACCCTCGACTGCGTGTAAACCCCACAGCTAATGCCGCGGCTGCAGAAACCATAGGGGCCGACATCGATGTCCCATGTTTAAAGGTATAACTGGCGTTTAACCAGGTGGACATGATTCCGTTTGCCATGTTTGAACCTGGAGCAGACATTTCAACCAAAGTGTTGCTGTAATTTGAAAAACTGCTTTTTGCCAGAGTCTGAGCATCAATTGATCCCACATTCATAACACCAAAAATATCTTTTGCATAAGCGCCAGGAATGCTGACCCTAGCAGGATCACCAGCCACCATAGCTAAACCGTCGTTGCCAGCTGCTGTTGCCACAAAAACACCTTGCGAAACTGCCCAGTTTAGATAAGTTCGAAAAGCTTCATCCAAACCCACATAACCTAGTGACAGGTTTATCACCTTGGCACCATTTCTGACCGCAAAAGAAATCCCATTCAATATACATGACAGCGAACCAGTTCCGTCTGCTCGAAAAGCTTTATAGGACAATATTTTTGCCCTGGAACCCATCAACCCTTCGACACCGATACCATTGTTGATACCAGCTGCGATGATACCAGACACGTGGGTGCCATGACCGTTGTCGTCAGCAGGAACAGGAATGCCACGTAAGCAATCGTAACCATGATCCCCATCTGAATTTGTCCACAGACTATCAATCAAATCAGGGTGAGTTAGCTCGATGCCCGTATCAATCACTGCAACAGTCACATTGGTATTAACACCAAGCCTGGTTTCAGCAGGAAAAAAACCATTGCGAGCAGTGTAAGCGTTGATGGTGTTAAAATAATATTGTTGAGGAGTTAAAGGATCTGACGAAGCAATATCAATCTTAAAATCTTTTTCTGTTGTTATGGACAGCAAGCATTCGTCTTGAGCTGCTTTTTCACGAATGGATTGCAAAGTTTCCTGGGAGCTCAAAAAGAACTGGTAGGCTTGAATCGGCAATCCATCAATTCTGTCCCTGTCCAGTGTCGCTTCAGCTGAAAACGAAAAAGCCGAGGGGGCTTTTTGATCCATGCAATCATGGTCGACAATGGCGACCATTTTTTGGCCCTTTTGAAAATCATTTTGCTTCAAGCTGATTTTAGGTAAATTTTTAAGTGGCTCAAAAGAAACTTCTGGGTCGTTGGTTTCAGCGGGACTCAAACGCGAACAAGCCTGACTGATCAGCAGTACGGCCGCACCGGTATAAATGATCTTCGTGATCAATTTTCTTTTCATTGCTCAAACATCCTCAAGCTGTACGAGATTTTAGCGTTAGGGTACTGATTTATAGGGTTTTCAGAAGACTGCACCGATGTATTATCCTGAGACACAGACGTAACCGAATTACTGTCAGAACAACCTACTGTCACAAAGCTAAACAACGCTAAAATTAAAAACAAATTAAGACGCACTGAAACCCCCATGGCCTGCATTAGATACATCAGCAAAAGACGGTCCATGTGTTTTTGTGGTTAGGATCAAACCTGCATCACCATGTCTGGTGATATGTTAAACAGGATGATTCCTTAATCTACAGTTCTGCCTTAAGTACTGGAAAGGTCCAGTTATTCAGCAGCAGTCTCATATTGAAATAATAAACTACCGAATGATTTTATGAAGCTAGGATGGCTTTCACAAACTTACAAGGATGTATACAAAACCCACGGGAGGGGATTTGTATGTCTGAAAGCTATATCGGAAGAATTTTTCTGTTTTTGGGTCTGTCAATACTGACACTGCTTTTTTCACTACAAGCATTTTCAGCTGATATTTTAATAATGAATGCAAAACGCAATATTCAATTGGCTGAAGACGATCAAATCTACAAAGACTACTATCTGAACGCAGGCGCTCAAGCTGGTATCAAAAAAAATACGCTGTTGAATGTTTACAGAAAACAAATCATTTTTGATTCCACCGGGACTCAGAATCTGGGCGAGCTTAAAACGCTGGTGGGTCAGTTAAAGGTCATAGCTGTGGATCAAAACATTGCTGTTGCCCGCGAGACCACATTGGCTTCTCGTGATGCGGAACCAATGCTGGATCAAATAGGTATAATGATTGGAGATTCTGCTGAAATCTCTACAGCCCCAATTGACAACAAAAAGGCCTCTGTTAAAAAGAGCCAGTGACACAATATTTTAAAGTCGAAATCAGAAATTTACCCGAACAACACCAAGACTCGGTCAGTGGAATCGCATTTATGTATGGTGCCAGCGGTTTGGCTGAAAACCTGCGATTCACTCAGAAAGACCTGAGTTACGATCCCGATATACGCAAATCTGATTCCATTGATTTGGATGTTTATTTTGAAACCGATCCTTCATTAGAATTTTTTGAAAAAGTTCGAAAACTTTCCCCCTTATTGCAATGCCAACTGGTCAAAGAAGAATCAAAAGACTGGTTGTCAGAATGGAAAAAGGGCTTCAACGCTTTTGAATTTGCAAAACCTTATTGGATTGTTCCCTCATGGAGTGAAAACCCTTGCGAGGAAAAGTACTGCATTCGCATAGATCCCGGCATGGCCTTTGGAACTGGAACACACGCCACCACTAAAATGTGTGGGCATTTTCTGAAAAAAGTTGCTTCAAACAATCAATCAATGTTGGACGTGGGCACTGGCACGGCCGTACTGGCAATTCTGGCGGAAAAATTAGGTTTTGAAATTGTGCACGGGATTGAAATAGATCCCGAGGCACGCAGAGTGGCTCGCGAAAATATCCAAGGTAACAACTGCAGTCGCATTTTGATTTCTGAACACAAAATCGAAGAGCTGAACGATTCCTATGATGTGATCGTAGCAAACATCATCCATGGTGTTTTGTTAAATATGAAACACGATTTATTCAGAAACCTAAAATCGCAGGGACAATTGTTTGTCACAGGCATTTTACTGGAATACGAAGACGAATTTATACAAGAATTTATTGAAGCCCTTGGGTTCAAAATCACTAAACGATTTGAGCAAGACGGTTGGGTCGGTTTTTGGCTTGAAAAACCATGAGACGTTTTTGGCTTCCGGCTTCTGAATTCACACCCGAATTAATCACAATTTCTGACGATGTATTTCACCACATATTTTCTGTTTGCAGACAATCCGTTGGCAGTAAATTTGAGTTGGTGAATTCTGATTCTCACAAAGCCTATTTGGTTCAAGTCCAAGAAGTTGCTAAAAAACATGCTCTGGCCAAAGTTCTGCAGACCAGGGACCTCCCCTTGCCAAAAAAACCATGGATTTATCTGAATGTATGCATTCCTAAATTTGCTACATTGGAAACGATTATTGAAAAATCTGTCGAACTGGGAGTTCACACACTAAGGCCCTTGTTTTCAGACTACAGCTTTGTATCGACGGCTGATAAAGTGTCTGATTCTAAAATAAATCGCTGGAACAAAATTGTTCAGGCCGCTACCCAGCAATCAGGCCGCGGTGATTTGATGCAGGTCACTGCTCCGCAAAAACTTGATTTGCTGCTGCAACAGAAAATAAGCCCCTCAGATCTGCATTTGTTTTTATATGAAGGTGACGCAGCATCAACGCTCAGGCAGCAGCTGTCCCTAGTAGATAAAAAATCATTTTCTACCGTCCAATTGTATATTGGCTCAGAAGGTGGATTTTCCAGGACCGAAGTCCAGATGTTTGAAAAATTAAAAATCCCTTCGCTGACTGTGGGCGAGCAAATTTTACGAGTCGAAACGGCTTGCGTGAGCCTTTGTTCCATTCTAAAGTACGAATTTGAAGTATAATCGGATATGATAAATTATTATGTATCTAGCAGGGAGGTTGCTTGAAAAATCAGGAAGATGTTTTTGAAGACTTTGAATTCAAACCAATCACGGAAGGCTTGGGCTTTCATCCCAGAACAGAATCTGCCGGCGAAAAAACTACCAAGCCAAACAAAGGTTTGGAAATCGAAACCATAACTAAATCCGAAGCAGAAGGATTAAAACCACCGCTGCCACGAAAATCAAAATCTCAACCTGCCGAGCAAACAACCAAGACACAAAAAGCAGTTGATGAAATTTTGCAGACATTAAACAGCCGCAGAACTGTTCAGTTCACAGATTCGATTGAAGAGAAAAAACAAATTTCACCTCAAGCCACACCCATTTTTAAACCCGCTACCTGGGAATTTGCTGCGGGAATTATTGATTTTATGTTGGTGATTGCGATTCAGATTGCTTGTCTGATGATCGTACTGACTGTGACCAATACCAGTATTGAAGCTTTGTTTATAAATTCTGAAACAGACTACATGTTGTTGTTTGCATTGCTGACTCAGCTGTCTGGAATTTCATTTATGTATTTGTTGGTCAGCAGAGCTTTTTTGGGCTTCACTGCGGGCGAATGGGTATTTGATCAAAGACTGGGACTGCCGTCAGAGCAAAAACACATGAACTATATTTTCAGAGTTGCAACACGATCTCTGGTTGCAATCATAACCGGATTTTTAGTGTTTCCATTTTTATCCTTGGTTTTCAACAAAGACGTCTTGGGTGAAATTCTGGGAATACCGCTGCTAAGAAGGACATAAACTCGTGGGTTCAGTTTTTAGCTTTAATGAAATCAAACAAAAACTGGATCCAATCAAAAAAACTAAAAAAATTGTTTTTACCAATGGCTGTTTTGATTTGTTGCATGTGGGACATATCAGATATTTGCAAGAAGCCAAAAAGCTGGGTGATTTTTTATTTGTCGGTATCAACAGCGACAGCAGCGTGAAAACCCTAAAAGGCCCCAATCGACCTATTCAGAATGAAAACGACCGCGCAGAAATCTTGGCGTCACTGGGCTGCGTGGACGCCGTCTGTATATTTAGCGAAGACAATCCTCTGAATCTGATCAAACAGGTGTCACCAAATGTTTTAGTCAAAGGTGGCGACTGGAAGCCCGATCAAATAATTGGAAGCGATTTTGTAATCAGCAACGGCGGAATTGTTAAATCCTTGCAATTTCATCAAGGCCGCTCCACCACCAACATCATCAACAAAAGCAAAACCTAGCCTTTTCTAAAAATAAATTTTCCAGAAAAAGTTTATAAAATATAGATATAATTTAATTTAAAATGGTTACGGCCTCCAGCCTCAGCCACTCGGGACAAGCCCCCGCCATCCATGGCTCCGCGGAGAACCATTTTAAACAAAATTATATCTATATTTTATAAACTTTTTCTGGAAAATTTATTTTTAGAAAAGGCTAGGTTTTGCTTAAAAACGGTAGCCTAGCTTGGCGGCGAAGGTGGCCTCGACATAGCGGTCTATTTGGAATGATAAAAACATTTCGCCCAAATTGACCTGAATCCCTGCCAGACGGTGGATGCTAAAATAGGATTCCTTGACTGTTTCCTGATTGGTCAGCAGATTCCCCTGCGAATCCGTGCCCCCCATCCCCAAAAATCTTCCATAAGTAGTTGCAAACCCAAACCCTGCGTACAGGGTTACGTCTTGAACACTGATGCCACCAACAAAATCACTGCCAAAATTATCTGCCACATACTGATTCTGAAAATTAACGCTGTTACCATGCAGAACAATACTCAAGTGAATGGGTAAATAACTGGCTTCGAAAAAACCATATCTTATCTGCCCGCCTATGGCCGAAACGCTATCTGATTCAATAAATGGAGTGAACTGAAAAAACACATCCACATCGCTGTACAGTCCCTTGCCGACAGTGACACTGGTAAAGCTTAATTGATCACGGGAGCGAGCCTTGTTTCCTAAATTGCCGATTTGTTCTGTTGAGATCACGTCGGTCGAAAGACCAATCTCAATCCCATGATAGCCGCCCAACGGATACGGGTTGCTTAATAATTTTGTTGCTGAACCAAATCCTAAAATTTGCATGACCGCGATGCGGTCTTTGGAGTTCATGCCGGTGGGAAAATCAATCCTGGCGACTGCGATTTCGGTTAAAAATAAAAATACTAAAACCTTCAACATAGCTAGGTACTATACTAATACGGCAAGGCAAAATGTCCAGCTCTTATAATTGTACAAATAAATGATCAGGGATTTGCAGATTCTTCTGCAGTTCTGCTGGTTGCAGAATTAATCTGTAGCAATTGATTGATCTGATTGATCAAGGTTTTTGCCAGGCTGACCGAGCTTTCATCGGCGTTCTTTTGAACCAATCCGTTCAATGGAGTTAAAAAAACTTTCAACGGTTGAAACTGCGAATTTTGCGAAGCCGACATAAATGTTCGGTTGATTCCGCCTCTGGTTGGACCGGCGTTTGGTTGCAAGCTAGACATTTTCACAACAGCAAAGCTGGCTAATCTGAGAGCTTCTTCTGAATATGCAGGATTAGATACCAAGCTTGCAATCACAGGATAAAAAGCTGCTTGAGCGTAATTATTTATATGGTTCTGCTGAATCTCGGTTTTTTCGGCCTCTTCAAGATTAGAAGAATAATCAATTAACGCCATCAATGCCTCTGGCCCCTGAGCCTTGGACAATAGATACAAACCCATCTCGTGTCGGTTATTGCCATTGTCTTTTAGTAAGGCTGTGGCAACTTGAAAATAATCAGCTCTGGCAGTTTCACCTTCGGCAAAGGAAGCTAGCATTTTATTAGCGTTGTCTTTTGTAGGCTGTGCCATCAAAATTTCAAGCCAGTTTATTTTTTCTTTTTGTGGTTTTGAATCATTGGCTTCAATTTCATTTTTAGGCTTGGTGTAGTTATAGTTGCCACCTCTGCGCCCCTGGTATTCGGAACCCTTGGTGTTGCCTGATTCACTAACTGACCAAGATTTGTCTTTTGAATTACTGATTTGAATCTGCATTTTCTTTTGGGCAGCTAAAGCCTTCTTTTGAGCCTCGGCTCGCTTTTTAGCTTCAGCCTTTTTTTGCTCTTCTTTCTTTTTTGCATCTTTGTCAGGCAGCGGGATCAACTTATGTTCCGTAACCGCTCCTGCTTGAGTTTGTTTTTGCTTGTTAATTTTTATTGTTTCAATGTCTCGGTCAGACAGATCAAAATCACTCAGCTGTGATTGCGGCCTGGGCATGTTGTATTCAAACTCTGTCTCATTCTGAGACGAAACCCCTGTGCGCATCACTACCATTCCAAGCATGTAAATGAATACAGCTCCTGAAGCGATGAATATAAAAGCAAAAAAACGATTGCTCATGGGTTCCTCTCTGTCAGATTACTAGAGCATCAGTAATGCCAACCCGAATGGGTTGTGAACCAGATAAAGCCCAATTTGCCAGCAGTTTTAATCATCTATTGGGTGAAGTGACATTTGTGTTTGATAGATGTCAAAAGGTTAGACATAATAGATTCCACACAAGGAAGTGTAATATGGAAATCGATCTGCATAAAAAATCTGTACCCGAACATGAAAGACTGTTCGATGAAATCTGCAAAAAATTAAAAGAGCTCAGCCACCGTGAAGACTTTGTTCATGGCAATCACCCAATGGAGAAAATTGAAAGAATGCAACAACAACTCAAGCGATCACAAGACGAGCTCAAATTAGCCTACAGTCAAATTCAAGATAAAATTAAATCTTTTGATGAGATTTCTCACACTAATTCTGACCTGGAAAATGACTACGAAAAAGCTTCGCAATTCTTGGTACAAGAGCGTGAAACCAATGCCAAACTAAGCTCGGATTTAGCCAAGGCTTTAGAGCTAAACCTGAAGCTACAGTTTGAATTGGAAGAAAGCAGATCAAAATCCAATGCCATGATTAACGAGGAAAAAAAGTATTCTCAGTTTATGAATGACAAGGTCAAAGGATTGCAGAATGAACTGGAATTATCGCAAGCGTTGAATGATGAAATCAGATCAGAACTGGATAAGGCAAAAGATTCTGTTCAAAGCACAAATGCCGAGGCCACAAACCGTGAACAAATTCTTAAATCTGAGCTGGATCGCGCGACTCAATTGATGCAGGAACAAGATCAAATGATCGACAAGCTTCGTGCCGAACTGAAAGTCAAAGAAGACAAACTCAACGAAGTTAACAGCGAATTTCAAGAATTCGACAAATTTCAATGTCAGCAAACTGAAACCATCCAAAGACTTTCTGAAGTTGCCGAAAAGAAAATCATCGAGCTGAAAGTCGATTTGGATCGCAAATCGATTGAATGTCAGGATTATTATTCGCATCTGCAAAAAGCTCTGACTCAGGTTAATTTGTACAAACAAGAAAATTTAAACCTGCGTGAGTACGTTTCCAAAATGAATACTTTGATTGAAAAGCGCAATCAATCTGACAGGAATGGGCACACCCAACCTCTTACTGAACTTCCGATGTGATGCATTTTAGGTACTTGCCTTCGGGAAATTCAGGAATCAGTGGATGATCCAGACCGTGGCCAGTGACCGAAATAATTTTGAGTGATCGATTCGATCGCCGACTGGCCTTACCCAAAGCCCCGATCAAATCCTGTTCAGAAATCACACCAGAACAACTGCAACTGACTAAAATTCCCTGAAACTGCGTTCGGTCCAAAGCCGCCGCATTGATTTTCATATAAGCATGGATTGCCTGGGGCGTGTCTGTTTTACCTTTTGCAAATGCAGGTGGGTCCACAATCACAATATCAAATTTCTGATTTTCAATCTGATCCCAAGTGTCCAATGCATCCATGGTGATCAATGTTGATTTGATACCATGTTCTTGCAAACTGGCCCCTGCCATTTGTAAAGCCTGTTCGGAAATATCAATCAAGGTAGGCTGAACTTCAATCCCCAAAGATTTCATAAACACAGACACACACAGGCTCCATTGGCCCGTATGACTGCAAACATCCAGCAGCCGTAAGCTTTTTTGTGGCCAAGTCTTGGCTTTCAATATGCCCAACAGATTTTTTATATTGGCAGCCTGATCCAAAAAAAATCCTGTTTTCTGCCCTGTGACCAAATCTGTTTGAACAGTGATTTGGGTCAAAATCGGATGAACAGCTGAAGCATTTTGCAAATCAAACTCAGAATTTTTAATTATCACCACAGTGGACTCAACGGCTAAGCCTTCTTGCTTTCTGAATGGTGAGTCCTTTCTGATAACAACATCCCAGGTTTTAACTTCAAATTGCAGGGACAGTTTTTCAATCACTGCCTTCCAAAACTGGGCGGATTCTAGGCCCAGGTTTTTCATTCCAGCTGTCAGCACCTGCACTGACAAACAATAGGATTCGCGGCCATTCTGTCTTAGTTGATAGCAATCAACAATTAATCCTGACAGGCTATCGGCTTCCGAATACACAGCCCTAAAGCTTGCAGATATTCCCAATCGCTTTCTGTGTAAAAATGCCTGTACGATTTTGTTTTGTATCCAATCAGCTGTGATTTCGTCCTTGCCCCAGCTCAGTCCCCTGAAGCAAATTTGTGATTTGGGATTGCCATACCCACTGCAGATAAACTGCCCCTTGTTGTCGGTGAGTTTCACCAATGATCCTGGTTGAACGTTTTTTATTTGCGATTGGATTTCGCTGTTAAAAACCCAAGGGTGACGAGCCTTGGCCCTGATGTCCCGCTTGGGCTTGATCATCCATGTGATCACTTATTTGTCCGCTCGGTAAGAATAAAAAATAAATTCGGTTTTCAGCATTTTATTAAAATTATCATCACTGACTAAAATCAAACTCTCTGAACCATCTTTAAACCGCGGACCTAAAGTTATGCCCTCTAAATTTTGTTTAGTGCCAGTGATGTCAGTGGCTTTATTTTTAACACCCATTTTTACAGTGGGCTCCAGTTTCTGTTTATCCAAAATATTTTCGGCATTAGTCAGGTCATAAAAATAAAGTTCATTTTTAAACTCTAGCCCTTTTACTGAAACCAAAGCTCCACGCTCTAGAACAAGCAGTTTTTTATCCGTCAGCCACAACAGGTCCGACAAACCATGACGGATGTCCTTGGAATCTGCAGCCAAGGGATAGGCAAAAGCGCTTAAGGGTTTTATCACCCAGGCTTCGGGCATTGAATACTGTACCAAGCGAACAATCCCAGGGGGATCTTGCATTAACTGTGACTCCAAGCCCGCCAACCACAAATCCTGAGTGGGATGTTTACTGAGACCTTCAAAACCATAATTATTTCTGACGCCGCTGACTTGTTTGCCAGTTCTGTCCGGATTATATTCTTTGGGGAAATCATAATCCCGCAGATAGGCGCCATCGGCTTTAATGTCCAAAAGTTTTGGCGCAATCCTGGGTTTTTTATTGGCATCACCCTCGGTGCTGATTAAAAAATTTCCCCAAGGTAAAAATGAAATCCCTTCGGCATCAATTGAGTCATTGCTTTTTTTAAGTTTGATTTTGATTTCATCAATGAAAATCACTGTGGGCGTGGGTTCTAGTTCAATTTTAAATTTAAAAATCCTAGGGTGACCTCTGTCATCAGAAATGGCGTACAGAAATCCATCATTTTTATTGAAATGAATCCCCGATATTCCACCCGTGCCCTTACGCTCAAATGAAACCACGCCCTTATTGATAAATTCAAAAGCAAAAGCATTTACCGAAAACAAAAACACAAACAAAAATCTCATTTAGTCATCCTCAAATTGGCTAGGGTCAAAGTGTTTTCCAGTAAGGTTGTGATTGTCATCGGCCCTACACCGCCAGGCACTGGTGTGGCCGCAAATGCCCAATCATGTAATTCGTCAAATCTAACGTCGCCACACAGTTTTTCGTTTGGCTTACCCGATCCATGAATCCCCACATCGATAACGACGGCGCCTTTTTTAAAATCATCTTTACCCAGCAGGTGCTTTTGCCCAGCTGCTGCCACAACAATATCAGCATTCTTAGTGAAGCTTCTCAGATCATTGGTTTTTGAATGGCAAACTGTGACCGTGGCATTTCGCTGAAGCAGCAACAACGCCATGGGCTTTCCGACGATCTGACTGCGACCAACAACAACGCAGTTTTTGCCCGCTATAGGAATCTGATAAAAATCTAAAATATTTATCACTCCCTGCGGAGTGCAGGCGGCGACCTTGGCCAACCCTGCCACCAACAAACCCTGATTCAAATATCCAAAGCCATCCACGTCCTTTAACGGCGATGTCAGCTCAAGGACTCTGGCTTCATTCAGATGTTTTGGCAGGGGCATTTGAACCAATATCCCATCAACCGCAGTGTCCATGTTCAGTTTATTGAGCTGGGTTTCCAGTTGCGCTTGAGTGGTTTCCACTCCCAGCTGCACTTTGACCGAATCGATACCGACAAATTCGCAGGCCTTGATTTTATTTCTGACATAAACGTGGCTAGCAGGATCGTCCCCTATCAGCATGACGGCCAAACAGGGCTTACGCTTGTATTTGTTTACGAACTCTTGGACCTTGTTTTTAAGGTCATTGCGCCTAGATTCTGATACTTTTTTGCCATCTAAAATCAACATGTCATAAACTTCTCAAAATTGCCTGGTATGTTCAATCCTGTTCTTGACCAGAAGTTTTTAGTGCATTAGATCAAGAGGACCAATACTCGGAGGCTTCATGTCTGAAAAAGTAAAACTGTCCAAAGACGGTAGTTCGATTGACTTTGTCACATCTGAAAATTTGCCGACTTCGCTAAAAAAATTTCGTCAAAGTCCTGAGGTTGAGGGTTTTTACCGGTTTATTTACGAAAATGACCTGCAAAAAGAAGCTTTTGAAATTCTGGACCGTATCATCGCAGAGCGAAAAGCCCGCAAACAGGCTGAAAAGGCTCAGATTAAAGCCGTAGCTAAAAAAGCTGCAGAAGAAGCCCGTGCAAAAATAGCCGAAGAAAAACGCCAAGCTAAATTGGCTGAAAAAATGGCTGTTCAAAAAGCTAAAGCCGAAGCGCAGGAAAGAGCTCGCCTTGAAAAAGAAAAGGCCAAGGAAAAAGCTCGTCTGATGAAGGAAAAAGAATTAGCCAAGAAAGCTCAGCAAAAAGAAAAAGAAAAGGCTAAAAAAGAAGCCAAAAAACAAGCTGACCAGTTGAAAAAACAAAAATCAAAGGCCGCTAAGCCAAAAGCAAAGGCTGCAAAACCAGCCAAATCCGCAAAGGCAAAGCCGTCCGCAAAATCCGGAAAATCTAAGGGTAAAAAGAAATAGATTTCGGATTTCGGACACCATCTCATAAATAATCTGCGGCCTATCTGGCCAGTTTATTGAAATGCACACCTGTTAAAGATCGCAAGCAATTGCATCAACAACAACAGGAGGCATTATGAAGTCATTGAAAAATCAAAAAGGTCAGGGCTTGGTTGAGTACTTGATATTGGTAGCACTGATCGCAGTGGCCAGCATCGCCATCATACGTGGGGTCAGTCAAAACATTCAGGCTAAATTTGCCGATGTGGCTTATTCAATGGGCGCAACCGTCGAAGGCGACCGTGAAGCCGCGCCTGTGCAAACAGACACTTACAAAAAACGTGATTTCCGCGATTTTCTGTCAGGAACACTCAGCAAACCCAACGCACAGAACAGAAAATAATAATGAACCTGACAATTACAAATCCCATAGAAGCTACTACAAAATCCCAGACAATGCCTTTGCTGAATCAGTTAAAAAATTGCAAGGGTCAGTCTTTGCTTGAATTTATACTGGTTTCTTCCTGTGGACTGGTTGTCGCAACTGCATTTGCGGGATTGTTGATATCAAAAGTTTGGATAACCAATGTTTCAGATTTGTTGCTGCAGGAATACATTTTCTGCAATCAGAAGACAAAAACAACTCATTGCTATCAGGATTACCTGCGCAAAATTGAAAATCACATCCCAGGCTCCAAGGTATTGAAACTAAAGTATGCATACAGAGGTTCAGTTAATTACGCCAGCCTTTCGATCGAACTGCCCTTTAAGGGTCAATACCAAATCAACAAATCAATCAAACCTGATTAGCCAATGGAAAAACAAAACTTTTTGGCAGTAAGCCAGCTCACCCATCAAAAATCAAAAGCTCACTCTGCTAACGATCAAAAAGGTTTTACTACAATCACAGTTTTGTTTTTGATCATTGCTTCAACCCTTTTTGTTCTGATCACTGAATACTTGGGAGCTGCCTTGTTGAAAAACGCAGCGATGTTTCACTGCAGATCAACACTGATTGGATCACAGAGCCAGTCACAGAACCTGATTCAGCAACTGCTGCTAAAAAATAGTGAATCAGATCTTTATCATTTAAACAAAGACATTGCTGAGCTGGAATACCTGGAAGCCAAACTGTCAGGAAATCCACTGATGATAGCCTATGCCAGAAAGAAACTGTTAGATGCCAACAGGCAGTTGCAAAAACTGGATGCTGAACAAACCAGTTTGATCAAAAGATCTGATCAGATTCTGACAACTGAACTGCAAAACACACAGAAAAAGATCAAGAATTTTTTCAATACAAATGCATTGGCTAAAAAAATAAGTAACAACCATTTTGTAATTATTAAATCTAATCCAAAAACAGCTGTAACCCGAACTGGTAAAAAGCCAGTGGCTCCCAACTACAAAATCAATAAAGCGATCAGCTCAATGCAGGAACAAACAATTTATTTCAAATACAACTTCAAGAGCTTTTTTAGTTTCAAAGACCTAAAACTTAAATCACAGGAGGAAACATGCACAGTGACCACATTAAAAAAACGTTCAAACAATTTGCAAGTGTCAGCGAACGAGGCCAAGTACTGATGGAATCAATACTGTTTTTTACGATTCTGTTTGCATTTATCTGGTCGGCTCAGTTTCTGGCTGATGGTTCCCGTGAAGTATTAAAACAACACACACTGCCAGGAGAAACCTATGAAATCAGAAATTAAAATCCATGCTGAAAAACTACTGGCCTGGGCCAAAAAATATCCCGAAAAATCTTTGCTGATTCTGTCAGTGGCTGCGGTGATCATATTGGGCGCGGTCAGCGGAGCTCAGTCCCCAGAACAAGCGCCATTGCTGTCGACCATCGACACCCAAATCCCCAAGGGCTTAACGCTGGTCCCAATTGATATTATAAACATCGAAGCCATTGATGGAATGGTTGGCGAATACACATTGGCTACATTGTTCACGGTTAAAACTGCCAATCAAAAAGGCGGAATCGTGATTGGTAAACAAATCCGGCTGGTCAGATCCACAGTGAATCCAACAAAATTTGGCGCAGTTTTGCCAGATGAAAAACTCAAAAACCTGATGCAGTATGAAGGACCTTTTTATGTAGCTATCCAAAACCCCAATGGTGAACCTGTCAGTACAGAATTTAGCTCAAATGTTCGAAAATCCAGAATCAGAATGGTGGACTAGACATGAAAACTTTTATTTTTTTAATAGCTCTGGCCTTTGTCATAGCTGCGTCTGCAAAACCTGTAATCAGGCATCCAAAAGCCACAGTGGATGAGTTTCAAAAATATCTGCAACAAAATCCAACCGCGGAAGATTTTGTGATCTGGCAAAAAGCACAGATACAAAATGACCTGAATCAAACAACTGACATAGAATTCTGTTTATCCCATTCAAAATCAAAAAAACGTTTGTCAAAAACCTGCATTGACGGAATCGATACGACCCTGCAATCCCCATTGAATCAAAACAGCCAAGAAATGCTGGAGTATTTGTTTGAGAAAATGCAATCACATGAAACTGACTTAGAAAAATATAATGCCTTTTACCTGGGGCTGATCAGCTGGAACTCAGAAAATAATTTCAGGGCAGACCAAATCCAATATTTTAAACGAAAACTTAGGAAACAGTTTGGTTTTGAAAGAGCAGAAATACTGATCAATGGTGTGGATTTAGAACTGGTAAAGTCTCTGAATCCAAAAGCGCAGTATCAATTTGTTGTCGTCGCGGACACAACAACGCCAATTATAAAATTAGCCACAGCCGGAGAGTTTGAAAAATTAATTTCAGATTTAAGTCTTCCGGAGGATCCTTTTAAAACCTGTCATAACAAAGATGTCGAGTTTCCGATTGTAGAATTTGAGGTGCTGTTTCCGAATTTTTGCCTAATGAGTTACCCGCTGGGCCAGCAGAACAATTTTACCACTGCTTTTAAACCCACTCGCGATGAGTTTTTGAATTGGAAATGGTTGGCTGTCGTCGGAGCTCTGGCTGCCGGAATTTATCTGAAGGACAAAACAGTGACGGTGACTTTGCCAGGAAAATTTTAATTTATCTGTGCTAGTTGTACTGGTTTATATTTAACATGATGCTGGTAGCGGGTTTCCGACCTTGCAATTTAAATGAATCGGAAGAAGGGGCTCACTACAAAAGCTTTTTCCCGTCAAAAATCACCGAATGGACTTGGTGATCCCGAAACTCAGTTTGGCAATGGCTGCCCCATTCGCCATCAAACAAAGACTGATGCTTAAAGCTAAAAATACTTTCAGAAATTTCGATGGGCAAAATGCCAGCTAAGGCCGATTCTTGGATGGCTTTGATGTTATTGATGACACTGGCTTCTTCGATCGGCACATCACTGCCAAAGTTAATTTTTATATTTGCTTTACTCAAAGCAGCCCAAGGAAAACAATTTTCATACAGTCGGCCCAGCTTTTGTTTGAGCCAAGTTTTGTCAGACAGATAATGGCAGGGCTGCATGTGCACAACACAATCAAGATTTTTTAAAATTTCAACGGTCTGTGGCCTGATGATTTGTCCGTGTTCAAAATGGATTCTGCCGGTCTGACCTGAGGATGCAATTCTGTAGGCCGTTTCGGCAGCCAGATGAATTGCCTGATCACCAATGGTATGAATGCACACATCCAGACCGAGCTTCCAGGTTTTAGAAATTATTTGTTGCAAATCCGCGGGCGAAATCAATAATAACCCAGAGCTTTGATCATCATAGGTTTGGCTGATCAAGGCCCCCTGTGATCCCAAGGCTCCGTCCAGAAAAATCTTAACCCCGCCCACCATTAAATGTTTGCTGGGGTGAGCTTTTGCAAAATTGATTTCGGACACACAGCGATCAAAATCCGCCAAATTATCACAGGTAAAATTGCAAACCACATACAGGGTCAGCAGCTGTTGCGCATCCAGATCCCGAAGCAAAATCCACTGTTGCTGATCACAAGTCATGTCCCTAACATGGGTGAAACCCTGCTGATTTAAATATTTAATTGCTGATTTTAAAAACTGAATTTTATCCTGAGTTTGAATTTCGGGAAGCTGCTTATCAATAGTGACTTTGTCATTATCAATAAAGATTCCGTCAGAATTTTTAATATTTAAAATTTGCAAGGCCTTTAAGTTCACTAAACAAACATGGCCATCAGCCCGGCTCAAATAAACTGGAATGTCAGGGAACAGAGGATCCAATGCCGATTTATCGAAAACTGTTTGTTGGGTCATTTTATGTTGATCCCAGCCAAAGCCAAACAGCCAGCCACCCCGGTAAGCAGATTCAGGAATCACTGTATTTTTTAGTTCAGCAAAACTTTTGATATTTTTTAGATTCAGTTGGGATTGAACCAAGCCGGTAGCCAGCAAATGCAAATGACTGTCAAAGCACTGTTTAATAATCATGGATCGAAATTATTAAAGCCTGACCCCAGTGGCAACATTAATAGTTTTTTATCTGCCGCCTGGCTGAGGTGATCCAGGGCTTGAACCGGAAGCAGGTATAATACCTGGCCCGTTGTTGATTCCAACACCGCCACTAAAATTAAATGATCCACCTAACCCAGGGCCTGTATCAAAACTGCCCACAGCACCGTATTGAGCCTGTTGCAGTCTGTACATAATTGACTGCAGTTCACTCTGAAGACCCATGACGACACGTTGTCTGGCCATATAGTTTTCTTGCGCTCGCTGTTGCGACTGCATGTAAGCCTGCATTTGTTGCATCTGAAATTGCATCTGTTGTTGTTGCAATTGCATGTACATGGTCATTTGATCCATGCCACCCATCATTCCAGCGCCCATCATACCGCCGCCCATGGGACCGCTCATCATGTTGCCCATTGGCCCACCAAGTCCCATCATACCGCCAGCCATTCCACCAAACATTGGACCGCCGCCGCCACCAAACATTGGACCGCCGCCGCCACCAAACATTGGACCGCCGCCGCCACCAAACATTGGACCACCGCCGCCGCCAAACATTGGACCGCCGCCGCCACCAAACATAGGACCGCCACCGCCCATCATGCCACCATTCATAAATCCAAAGCCGCCACCAAAAGGCATTCCGCCGCCAAACATTCCGCCCAATCCAGGCCCCATATAACCATTAGGTCCAAAACCTGGCATCATAGCTCCGCCGTACATTGGATTGTACATTCCACCTGGATATCCCCAAGGCATTCCGCCACCGCCGTAGCTGCCCAATCCAAAAGGATTCATCATCCCCATGGGTCCATTCATATTTCCAGCGCCACCGGCTCCGCTGCCGCAACCGAAAGCTCCGCCGCCAAGGCTTGAACCAACTGCACCGTAAATCGCATTCATAAAATAAGGATAACCAAAACCCAGTGATGGGATTGGCTGAGTTTGAAATCCCAATTTCGCATTGGTTTTAGACATTGATCTTTGCATATCAGCACCGATCAACATTCCGCCTAAACCTAATCCTAAATTGGCAATCACATCCCAAGTGTTGGATTGTGATTGGCCAGAATATCCGCCACTGCCCCCGATAATACATTCAACACAACCGCCTTCGGTCATGGCTTCGCGCAGTTCGCGTTTGTATTCTCTGGTTGCCTTACGTTTGTCAGTTTTCATTCTGTCGATGCTGTCTTCCAGAGCCTGTAAATCACGAGTCATGGCTTCCATTTCGCGATCGTACTGGCGTTTTTTACCTAAATAATCAGTTAGATCTTTTAGCGAAGCACCGCAGGCTTTACTGTCGAAATCTTTTTTGTCCACTGACCATTCATATCCTGGGGCACAAACATAGGCTGAATAGACTTTGCCCGTTCGGTCCCAATCACAAATATATTTCCATCGATCATATTTAAATGCGCTGAGTGGGCAGTTACCTGGTGCCGAAGCTCCCGGTATGCCATTTTGACTTGGAGGAGGTGGCGGAGGTCCGCTAGGTCTGCCACCTGGCGGTCTTTGTGCAGTTGGGCCACCTGCTGCTGGTGGACGGTTACCTGGTGGCTGCTGTTGTTGTTGACCACTTCCAGCGACTTGAGGCCTTGAATTTTCGCAAAGTCCGTCAGGGTTTTTTACTCTTCCAGGACCGCAAGTAATAACCGGTCGGCCTTGAGTATCGTTTTTTGATGTATCTTGGGTCCCTTGACAAATAGAACTTCCGTCAGCTCTTTTTACCCATTCTCCGTCACATGTTGAGGATTTACCACCTGTACCATCTGGAGTGGAAGAATCAGCAGGCATGCGCGTTTGAAATTCATCGTTGCTTGCGATAGATCGAAAATCTTGATTCTCCAAACTGGAAACTCCGCTGCCCTGACTGGCTTCAGAATAACACGAACAAGAATTATTTCCCTCGATGTGGGCATAAATATCCAAGGCGTATTCGTCACGAACACCACGTCGTTGAAAAGCGGTTTTAGATCTTTCGATGTCGCGGTCTAATCGTCTGATGTCTGATTTTTTTTCTTTGATTCGGTCTTTAAGTTCTTTTTTTAGTTCCATCATTTCATTGATATCGTCTTGGATATCCATGGCTTCATCGCCGACTTCGGCACGGTAAGCGCACTGTTGCATTCCACCGTACATTCCTGTCCCCCACTGGGCAAAGGCTTCTGTGCTAAACGCAATCGCCAAAGCAATATACATCAATAGAACAAATAATTTCGGTACGATTTTCATACAAAATCTCCCTGAGTCAGATACCATCGCCTTCTTCATCGACGAAAATCTGTTTAAGCTTGAAACAATTTGGTTTTTTCGAGATTGAGTTTCAAAAAACTGGCCAAACATCCTAAGAACATCCTGTTCGCATGTGTTTTTCTGTCTGTACTGTTTGCAAATTAAATTTTACACTAATCCCATGATGAAACCTACTATTCTTTGCGTCGACGATGAGGTCGACAATGTTGATGCCCTGGAAAGATTATTCAGAACCAAATATCCCGTGCTGAAAGCCACTTCTGGCAAAGAAGCTCTAAAAATTCTGGACCAACATCCAGACGACGTGGGCGTGATCATCACCGATCAACGCATGCCCAATATGACTGGGGTCGAGTTTTTAGAACGCACTCTGAAAAGCTACCCCAACGTGATTCGCATACTGCTGACGGGCTACACTGATATTCAATCAGTGATTGCCGCTGTGAACTCGGGCCAAATCTATCGCTACCTGGCTAAACCTTGGGATCCAGTGGATTTGATGGCAACAGTTGATGCTGCCATGGAAAGATTTCGGCTGGGCGCTGAGCTGAGGGAAAAAAATCAGGCACTGACCGCCGCCAATGCTGAACTCAAGACCCTGGACACTGCAAAAAATCAATTTATGATGTTGATCAATCACGAACTGAAAACCCCTGTGACTTCGATTTTAAATTTTACCGAATTACTGAAAGAATCTCATTTAAACGACGAACAAGAACTCTGTGTGGAACGGATTTTTAAAAGCACGGACAGATTAAAAAATTTGATTGATGATGTTTTATTGGTGGTTGCTGGTGAAACAAAAACTTTGAAGGTCCATCAGCATCCCTTTGCACTCGGTGAGCTTGATTTTGCAAAAACTGGCGAAATCAGCGAACAACTGCGCAAGAAAAAACAATCAGTGAACACTCAGTTTGTTGAAAAACGCATCGTTGCTGATAAATCAATGATTCAACAGGTTTTCAACAGACTGATCCACAATGCCGTCAAATTTGGACCGACGGGTGCCGAGATTTCTGTTAAATCGGCGCTGTCATCAGCACATCGGGTGAAATTCACTATCACAAACCCTGGCCCTGAAATCCCAAAATCAGTGATTGATAAAATCTTGAGTCCGTTTTTTATCGATGAGGACGCCATGAACCATTCATCAGGTGTGGGATTGGGTTTAACAATCTGTCAGTCCATCCTAAAGGCTCACAGCTCAAACCTGGAAATCAAGAGCTCTGGGGGACAAGTCGAAGTCAATTTTGAACTTCCTTGCCTTTAATTTCGAACAGCCAAGGGCTTAGCAAAGATCAATTCGCTTTACATATTTGAGATTGCTAATAATTCTGAAAACAAATCAGTGGTTTTAGAATTTTAAAAAATATGTCTGTGTTTTTACACCTTTTGAATACATCCAGCGAGCGCGACGGTTAATTTACCGCCGCATATCTCGTGATGCGTAAATGCAAAGATAATTTTTTTCACTATTTTTAGACACTCGCTAACGGCCGCGGGCTCATCTCTCGTATTGAGTCATTTAGACTAATCACTTTTATGATTAATAAATTATCTTAAAACTGATTAGTCTAAATGACTCAACACCAGATATGCCCCGCACGCTCGCTGCATGTGTCTAAAAACAGTAAAAACAAATTATCTTTGCTTTTACGCAATACGAGAGATGAGCTTGCGGCCGTTAGCGGGTATTCAAAAGGTGTAAAAACACAGACATATTTTTTAAAATTCTAAAACCACTAATTTGTTTTATTTAGATTGCTTTATTGGCGACTGAGAAAAGCAGTTGTTCATAATGATCTTTGTTAAGCACTTAGCTGTCCGAGATTTTGTCCGAGGAAGTTTGGTTGCTTAGGGCGTGGGTGAAGCTGCGGACGTCAGATCAACGTAAAACCTTAAGGTGTAGATTCTGATCAGCATGATTCCTGCTCTGGCAGAGGCTTACTATAAAAAAAAAAGGAAATTTATGACTCAGATTCTATTGATGATATTTTGGGGATCACAGATACTGGCCGCCGAAAAAAACACTCTTATCCAAGGCGACAGCGCCATTATCAATGCTCCCAAATCAATATCGATTGAAGGCGGCAAAAATGCCTCGGTCAAAGAGCTCAACAACAAGCTGATTCAAATCCAAGGCACGAAGCCTGGCACCATCAGATACAAAACCAATGACGGTATTAAGAATCTGCAGGTACTTAGCTGGACACAGGCTCAGACCTATAAATGGATCAAAGAAATCATAGATTCCACCCTGGGACTGGAGGTGGAAATTAAAAACGCACAGGTCGTTGTCGGTGGAAGGCTTTTCAGAATTTCTGATTGGCTGAAAATTCAGAATCTGTGTTGGGATAAAACCTGTGATTATCTGTTTGCAGCTAAAATGAGCCCTCAGTTGTCACAAAAAATGCAGCAACTGATCAATCAAGATTTACAACAACATCAACTGCCTGCCCAAGTGCTGCAGTTCAATCGCCCGGTAAAAACATATATCAATGCTGATGAAGAAGAATCCGATTCCGTCACCGAAATCCTGCGACAATACGGAGTGCAGGTTCAAAAATCCAAAAACTATGTAAAGGTTAAACCATTAATCAGAGTCACTGTTACCCTGGCTGAAATCAAAAAAAGCACTATGCAAAACCTGGGATTGCAGTTACCTGGCAGCATCAGCGGATCTGTTTTACCCAAATTCGGTGACAACCTGACAGCTGATGGTTTTAGTCTGAGATTTCTGGAAACCAATGGCAACGCCAGGGTCTTGGCCAATCCAAAGTTACTTATCCGAAGTGGCGAGCAAGCAGAATTTTTGGCCGGTGGCGAATTTCCGATAAAAATCATGAACTACAAAATGCAGGACGTGGTTTGGAAAAAATACGGCCTATTGCTAAAGCTAAAACCCATGGCTGACTATGCTGGCAAACTGAATCTGAGTATTGAAACAGAAATCAGTCAGATCGATCCCTCTAGAACTGTTGATGGAATCCCTGGGATGTTCACCAACCGGGTGCAAAGTCATTTTGATGTGTTAAAAAACCAAATGGTCGCATTGTCAGGTCTGATCAATCTGCAAAATGCCAAAGCAGTTCAAGGCTTGCCAGCTCTGCAAAAAATCCCGATTTTAGGGAGTTTGTTTTCAAGCACAGATTTTTTAGAAAGCCGTACAGAACTTGTGGTTTTGGTGTATCCCGAGGTCATTCATCCAGCAGATTCAGCTAAGGCCAAGGTTTTGTAATATGGCATTGCCAGAAATAGCAATGCAGATCGAGGAACAGGTCAAAGCAAACTTGGATCACAATTTGAGCTTCAGATCAGACAGTCAAAGCATTGATGATAAAATCCAAAAATCCTTGGACAAATATAAACACCATTTATCTGACCCTGCATTTAGCCGGTTACAAAACGAATATTTTGCTCAAGGCCCGTTGACTGAATTGTTTCAAGACTGTGGCATTACCGAGATTTTAATTAATCGCTATGATCAGATCTGGATTGAAAAGCAGGGAAAGCTGCAAAAACTGAATGACGCTTTTTTTAGCAAATGGAGCTTTGATCGATTTGTTAATTTGTTCACCGAGGCTTCACAGGTGCAGTTTAATCTGGAACATCCATTTTGTAGCGGCTCGTACATGGGATTTCGATTTCAGGTTTGTTCGTTTTTAACTGATCGCGATCAGCTAGTGATTTCATTCAGGCGAAAGCCCAATCATAATTTCAGTTTGCAGAGGCTTTTGGATTTGGATTGGGCCAGCCCCGCTGAAATTGATTTTTTAAAAAACAGCTATTTGCGCAAAGACAATATTTTGGTCATTGGATCTACTGGTGTCGGCAAAACCACGGTGATTGACAGTTTGATTCAATTGACTGATGAAAACCAACGCGTGCTGATTCTGGAAGACACTGACGAAATCACCAAGCCCAATGATTTGTCTGTGAAAATGCTGACACGCTTTGATCCCCAAGGAATTTTTAAAGAGATCACTTTAACTGATTTAATCAGGCAAAGCCTGAGGCTTCGACCCGATCGAATCATTGTGGGCGAGGTCCGATCAGCAGAGGCCAAAGATTTACTGTTAGCACTCAGCACTGGGCATGCAGGAAGTCTGTGCACCCTGCACGCCAGTAATGCCCAGCAGGCTATGATCAGATTAGAAATGTTAGTTCAAATGGGTGCTCCCCAATGGAGTCTAGAAACAATTAGGAAACTGATTTTTATGTCGCTTAAATTAATTGTAACAGTGGGCAGGGATGAAAACGGCAAAAGAAAGCTGATGGGTTTGCATCAGCTTTCTTCGCATGAAAGTATGGGGATAATTCTGGAACAACTTCAGCTTTAAGCTTGAGTGTCCAGATTTTGACCAGCATCAACTGACAGTTCTGAGTCCGGCGTATCAAATGATGATTGCACCACTTGTCCTGAAACAGTTTGATCAATGGCTACTGGTTTGTTCAATCGAGTATCAAAAAACTTGCGATTGATTTCAGAAACTAATTTTGCACGACTGACGTCTTCAGGATCACGACCACTCATCGTTTGTTTGTAGGCCATTTCTTTGGCATCAGCGCTGATAGATAGTCTGTCTTTGACAGTGTTTCTGCCAGCAGGTCTACCGATCGCCGGCGCTCCAGGTCTGGCTGGTGCCGATTCTGATGTATCAACTGATTTCACTCTGGGACTTGCAGGCAATATACTGCTTAGTTTTTCCACTTAGCACCTCCTGTGCAATGGGGTTTTCGATAAGTAATTGATCGGTTCAATCTGTTTTATCTTGAGACAGAATTTATTTTTCTGGACCCCGGTCCGGTCCAGGATAGTCCAATCCGATAAAGATCCCTAGGTTTATTCCGATAAATTCTATGGTTGTACATAGAGTCTCCTTTTGAGGAGAGAAAAGCGGTCCTCGGATCGCTTTTTTATTTACTGGAACAAAACTATTTTGTTGAGAAAAATCGACTTCCCGTCCGGAACAAAAACCTCCGTCCGCCTCAGCACTTAAACCATTTATTTTTGAAAATCAGCCGACAAACTCAGTCTTATTTAATTTACGAAAATAGAAGTTTTAAATTTAAAAAACACTTCTATGATTTTACATCTTTTGAATACATCCAGCGAGCGCGCATGGCATATCTGGTGTTGCGTAAATACAAAGGTAATTTTTTTCACTATTTTTAGACACTCGCTAACGGCCGCGGGCTCATCTCTCGTATTGAGTCATTTAGATTAATCAGTTTTACG